>JBKHDR010000043.1:0-34987 GCA_046541235.1 Cyclobacteriaceae bacterium
TGGCAAGGCATCATAAGCATTATAAAGATTGATCTCAAACACATCCAGTATTTTCTGTACAGCTTTTTTTTCATTTTCATGTAAGCGGGGTATCCACTTTTGCACCAATGCATTACTGTTACCCTTGCTGATGGCTTCTACAGAAGATTTATCACTCAGGTAACTTGACCTGGAAGGTTTGCTCAGTATACGATGTAGTTTCTCAACCTTGCTAATACGAAGTTTTTCATTCATCATCTGCAGCACGGGTTCTTTATTTAGGATCAGATCTTCATAAGTAATATGTAGCATTTCTGACTTACAAAATTTGAGCGGATACAGATTTTCCAGACACCAGTTGAGAACGCCTTTTTCCAGTAAAGTACCCTGCCTGATTACGTCATGACCAAGATCAATTTGTAGTTGTGTCAGATAATTTCCTGCAAAAACAGGATCAGCTAAAAATGCTTCTGAAGTGAATTCCCATTTATTTTGAATAACTGACAGGCTTTGCGCAACAGGGTGCCTACTCAAATAAATAATATCTGCTTTAGTAAGGTCGGCCAGGTAATCCATCAAAGGAAAAGCATTGACTATTTTCAAAACTGTCCTGTTGGCAATGATATACTTTTTTATTTCAGGAATTTCACCCTTTAACAATCTGCTTATATAATTCTCAACAATCTGCTTTTCTTCTTCATTTAAAGATAAAAACTGGCTATGCATTTTAGAGGGCAGCCGTTTGATCTTAGTGGAGCTTTCCACGTCATTTTTGAGGTTTATATCAAAGGGTTGATCAATTTCCCTTATAAAAGGATTAGCTGACAGAAGTTGAGCTAAAATTGATGAGCCTCCTCTTCTGCTAGAAAAAAGAAGTATATTCTTTTCTTTCCCCTGAAAGTAACGATAAGCTGCCGGAATCCTGTTGATTGATTCTTTTATAAACCTTTTCAGTGAAGCCTCCATTTTATCAAGAGGATGCTTTGAGCTTAGCTTTTTCATCTTTTTGAATTAAATTTTTGAAAAGCTTAAGATTTGCCTGATGACTATATTTGTTTAAGTAAGCTGTTTTGAGCGAAGTGCAAAGCATAGAATATTGCTCTTCATTAAGCTGAACAACTTCATGCATCTGCCTTCTGAAAGTAACGGCCTGATCGGCCGTATGAATATAGCCATTGTGCTCAATACCTTCAGCACCCACATTTGTAGAAACCAGTGGAGTACCTAGGGCCATTGCCTCCAGTACTTTTAATCTTGATCCAGAGCCATGCAGTAAAGGCACTACAGCGCATATACTCTCTGCAAGCAAGGGTTTCAGGTCAGATATTTCTCCTTTAGCCTGGCAGTTTTGAGGCTCAAAATCTTTATCACTAAAATTTTTTAAAAACTCTTTAGAACCCAGACCGATCAGTAAAAGCTGATACTCATCGCTTAAACTTTGATCCCATACCTCCCTGATAAACCATTTTGCTCCCTCGCTATTCTGAAAAGAGAGAAAATTAGCGGTCATGATAAAAGTTTTCTTCCTTTGGCTTTTAGGCAGTGGTCCAAAATCATAAACGTCTTCATCAATAAAGTTGGGCAGCACCATAATTTTGAATGGATCAATTAGACTGGCATGAAAAGCAGCATCCTCTTCTGACACACACAACAAATGGTCTGACAGTTTAAAGTACTTCCTTTCATGTATATTTTGTAAGCAGAATTTGATAAACTGGTCTAAATTACCAAATATGGAGGCCTTTTTATGCTGTAAAGTCAGCGCAGATTGCGCATTATGAGTTCCATAAATCACTTTCGGAATGCCCAGTCTTTTGAAGAATGATATATACTGACCCAGAAAGCCGTAATCAATCACCGCAATTTGAATCCTGTTCTGGGCATGGATTTCCTCAATTTTTTTTAAAAGGGCTGGCTCTTTGATAAAAATGCTTGTTCTGTTATGAACTATAGTCTCTAATTTATTTCTCTCTTTTTCCGGAATAAGAACAAAGTGAATGTTCTCATCAAAATGATAAGCTGCACTATCTGGGCGCTGAGGCATAAGTACGCTTACCCGCTGTGCTACTTTTGATAAGAGCTTAATGAGTTCAATAGACCTTATTTTTTCTCCTCCATAGGGAGGAAAAGGACATATCCTGGTAAAAAAAAGGATATGATTGACTGCTTTATCTTCATTTATCATCTGCAAATCATATTATCAACCTCCGGCAGAGTAGCCTTTGATCCCCAGCAAACCAGCTATTTTCCTCAACAGAATTACCCGCCAGAAAAAACGCCTGAAATACCTTTTGTCAGCCTTAGCATTTCTTATCATAAAAGGCGGATGGCGTAGAGGAAAATCAAGTTCCTCTGCCATGTTTTTTTTTCTTACATCATTACTACTTTTGGTATGGGTTGCATCATCTCCAAAACCTATGTTAGTGATCAAATTTTTGTTAGGGATAATAGACAAACCCGCATTAATAAATTTAGCATAATCCCATTGATAGTCCCACCAGCTAATGGATGCTGATTTCAGGGTTTTATTTGTTTTGCTCAGGCGGTACTTCTTTTCCAGATAACCTGAAAAGAATTCTTCCAGGTATCCCTTGTCCTGAATCTCAGGATAGGTAGCTATGTTGAAATCATACAGTTTCCAGGCCCTTCGCCAGGTAGCCCAGCCCCATTCATGGCTGAAGTATGAAAAGTAGTAGGAATAATCAAGATCAGGAACATATCCTTCCTGGAAATTAGAACCTCCTATGTGCATAATCCGGGTATCATGGCGGTACCTATCGAGCAGTTCAGCACAGTATCGGAAAAAGCTTTGAGAGGGCACACAGTCATCTTCCAGTATAATCCCTTCTTCTTCATGCTCAAATAGCCAGTCAATAGCGGTTTTGGGCCCCAGGCCACAGCCAATGTTTTCTGTTCTATACAAGGTTTTTACATCACAGTCCCAATCCACTTGATGAAGGATTGCCTTAGTTTGCTCACAGATATGTTCCTCATCCTTGTTGCGGGGACCATCAGCGGCTACATATAACTTTTGGGGCCGGATACCTTTGATCGCCTCAAAAACTTTTTGCGTATGGTGAGGCCTGTTGAAAATTATAAATAATATGGGAGTTGAAAAACTCATATCCGGCTTTTGGATTGAAGGTAAAACTGATATAAAATCGGATAAATCAGCAGAGCCTTAGTTTGCATTTTAAACATACCGATGGTTTTTCGGGAAACCGTATAACCCAGGTACGAAGAGATCATGTGTGCTAAAAAAGTAGCGAAAGCTGCCCCCTGAATCCCGTAATTTGGTATCAAAAACAGGTTAAGCGAAATATTGGCTACAGCACTTAGCATTGTTCTGCTCAAATTAAGCACCTGCAGATTTTCGGCGATTAACCACTGATTGCTGGCCACTCCCAAAAATACAAAAATCAGTGACCAAATATGGATAATCATAACATTTGACGCCCCAATAAAATCCGGACCGTACAAAAATAAAATGAGAGGTTTTGATATAAGCGATAAAGGTAAAGCAATGCCCACACCCAAAAACACCATCAGGCTCAGCAGGTTTTGGGTTCTGTTTTGGTACAATGTTGCATTTTTTTCTTTTGCCCTTATGATGGCGGGCATGAGTGAACTACAAACTATTCCACCCACAAAATACCAGATACTGGTGAATTTAACAGCAACTGCATAAACACCTACTGCCGCATCATCTAATAAATATTTGATCATCACCTGGTCAATCTGCATGTAAACCACTACTACAAAGCCCGATAATACCAGAGGCCATGAATCTTTGAGGAGCTGCTTGGCATAAGACTTGTTAAGTCGCCATCTGAACACATCTCCCCCGGAATGCTGATAAACTATGATCAATCCTACGACACTTACCAGGGTTTCTATCACGTAGACCAGCGCGAAATATTCCAGACTGGCTGCTACAAATATAAGATAAAGCTTAATGGAAGCAGCTATTGCTGTTTTGGCCAAAGAAATTGGCACCAGTTTTTTTGATTGAACCTTACTTTCAAAATGAGGTGTAATAACCTCAAAAGCCTGTAGCAATATTTTTGTTGAAAGTATCAGTATGACCAGGTTGGTAATTTCATCATCGCTTATCCAGGGAAGGCAAATGGCTAGCACTACCATCGCTAGAATGGACGCTAAAATTTGCATAAAAAAAGCAGAACCCAGGATATTAGTTTGGTTATGTGGTTCTCTTACAAGGTTGCGTTTAATGATCTGCTTTAAGCCTAGAGCAGAGAATACGTTGACAAAACCGATAATACTCAAAGAAAAACTCAGAATACCATAGCTGGTAGGCCCTAGATACCTGGCTACGTAAACCCCTACAAAGAAAGCCATGGCCAGGTTAAATACCTGGTTGAACATCATCCAGCCGGTATTTGCAAAATACTTACGAAACCCACCTGACTGCATGATAACTGCCGCTTTCTTTCGTAAAGTCGTCATATTATCTCGCCTTGTAGTAATAGGAGTGACTGGTATGTAGACCATATTCCTGGGCCATGTAGGATTTGGCAGAATTGACTACCAGGCTGAAATCTTCGTATCCTTTGATACGCTGATAAATCCCTTTAAGTAATTGGGTATCAGTAGCGCCCTGCCTTATGACAAAAACATGCTGGGTAAAATAAGGACACAGACTGTAGTAATCAGCTACTAATCCAATCGGGGGAGTATCTACGATGATCACGTCAAACTGGGCTTTTAATTCTTCAAACAATTGTCCCATCCTGTCAGACTCCAGCATAGACTGCAAATCACCACTAAGCCAGCCTGCTCCCAAAAAGTAGAGATTTTTAACTTGCGTTGGCTGAATTACTTCAAATAATTTTGCTCCCTGCTCAAGATACTCTACCATACCAATGTTCTTCAAGCCAAAGTATTGGTATAGCTTGGGTTTGCGCAGATCGGCAGAAATTACCAGCGTTTTTTTTCTGCTGCGGGAGTAAGACACAGAGAGATTAGCCGCACAAAAAGTTTTACCATCTCCCTGCTGGCTGGAAGTGATCCCGATGATGCGAGTAGTGCCGGCGGGCAGAACAAACTGGCGATTCAGGGCATTGCGCCAGAAATGAAAAGCCTCATCAATCTGAGATTGCGGCAGATTAGCCACGGCAAGACCTTTGTCTTTGGATGATACGGGAATAATTCCGAGGAGGGGAAAGGATATAACCTCTTCAATATCATCCTTTTCTATCACCTTGTTATTGGAGTGATAATGCAGCCAGATAAATCCCAGTGGCAACACCATACCTGCCATAAAGGCAAGCAACAAAATTTTCTTCAGGTTTGGACTTACCGGCTGGGAGCTGACACTTCTTGCCTCATCTACCAGGCTTTTGGTTGGCAAATTGGAGGCAAGTGCAAGCCCGGCTTCTGCTCTTTTTTCCAATAGGTAGTTATAAATATTGTCATTGAGTGCAAATTGTCGCTCAATCCCAATCAGGTTTCTTTCACTGGAAGGCAGAAGGTTAAAATCCTGCTTCAATCGCTCAATTCTTCGTTGATTTTCTTCAAGCGCAATGCTGTTAGAAGAGATCAGGTTATCCATATTCTCTATAAGCGCCGCTTTGGTATTCCTGATTTTATCATCCAGCACCCTAACCACAGGGTTGTTATTGCTGGAGCTGTATGACTTGGCAATTTTGTTACGACTCAGATCGGCAAGTTCTACCAAAAGGCTTTCCAACAGGCGGTCACTAATACCCACAGAAGATGGCGCCACTACTTCAGCTACCTCCTGGTTATTTTTTAAGTATTCGGATGTATGGCGAAAATATCCCTGTTGGACTTTGAGCTCAGCCTGTTCTTTTTCCAGCAAACGCATCTGCTGCATGAGCTCTTCAGATGTTTTGCTTACATTTATAATTTGCCGGGAAGCTCTGAATTGTTGAAGGTTACCTTCTACCTGCTGCAGGGAGTCATAAACACCCGCTAGTTGACTGTCAATAAACTCTATGGCTTTAAGTCCCAGCTGGTTTTTTTTCTGCAGGTCGTTTTGTATGTAGGTGTTTGCCAGGACATTAAGAAATGCTTCTTCTTTGGCAGGCACACTGCCTTCAAGCTTAAGCTCAACAATGTTGGATTCTTCAGAAAGAGGTGCTATGCTGAGCTTATTTTTATAAGTTTCACTCAGCGATTGCAAACTATGAATTTTGAAAAAGTACGCCCGGTCTTCAGGAACCACAAAATGCTCATCCAGATTCAACTCAAAACTGCACAGTTTTCCGCGGAAAGGTTGAGAAAGGGGTAGCACCATTTCCACATCGGCATGGATATTTTTCTGTAGCAGACTTTGGGTACTTATATCAAACAGAGCAGCATCCTCCGCTTCAATTTTGACCAGGTAATGGGCAGAATCAGGAAAACTGATATATATCGGAACATTGACCAGTTGCGGAAGGCTATCATTAATCTTTACCTGGAAGGCATCCTGGTAAATTTCTTCATGAAGTAATGTACCCATAGGCAATTCTGAGGGAAAAGTATAATATGATACCTCAAAATCAAGCTGCTCAATGGTTTGTCTCACCAAAGAAAATGAGGAAAGAATATTGATCTCATCTTCCAGGTCAGAAGTAGCCGCTAAAAGCTCAAGTCCATTGATAAATTTCTCCTGACCGACGCCTTTATCGCTAAGCGTCTGGTCTTTGAGCTGAAGGGAAGCCCTGACATCGTATAATTTGGGTGAGGTCTTGTAGTAAAATATAGCCAGACCCAGGCATAGCAGAAGGCTGAGCAGAAAGTACCACCACTTGGAAAAAATGAGATGACGTATTTTTCTGATATCTATGAATTCTTCCTCTTTATAGATTTCTTTCATGATTTTATCGGTTAACGTAACCCAACAGTAAAATGGTAGAGGATACAGCTCCAAACAATATACTCAGAATCGGAAGTGTGCCCAGGTTGTCGCGCGTATTTTTTTCCTGCAATGGCTGAACATAAAGCACATCATTCGGCTGAAGAAAATAGTAATCTGAAGATAACAAGCCAGGATCTTTAAGGTTTAGCAGGATTGCCTCAGAGCCAGCCTGTGTTTGCCTGATGAGTGTAATATTTTCTCTGTTGCCAAAATCTGTCAGGTCGCCGGCAATTCCAATGCCTTCCAGTAAATTTGCCTGGTCGTTATAGATATAATAATAGCCCGGCCGATTTACCTCGCCCAATACTGTAATTTTGAAACTCACCAGTTTTACCATAATGGTCGCATTGTTAATATAATCCGAAAAGGCCTGTTGTACTTTTTGTTGCGCCTCCTGTAATGTAAGGCCACTTAGCAGCACTTTACCAACCTCAGGTAATTGGATATAACCTTCTTCGTTAAGGGAATAACCGTTCAGGTACAGTGCCACATCGTTAAATTGCTGAAATCCGGTTTCAGGCTGTATATTGAAGTAGTTGGCAGACTCAACATCAACCGTTTTGATTCTTACTGATACTACGTCCCTGGGCTGTAATCTATAAACCTGTCTTTCGTTTACGATATCGACAGGTGTACCGGTATTAAAATCAGGGTCAGGAAAATACACCACATTGCGATTAGAAATACAGGAAGAAAGGCATACTGATAGCAAAAAGGCAGTCAGTTTTACTATTTTCACAAGCTTTTGACGGTTAAAAAGTTTTTTTATAAAAAAATTTTTAAAAAAATTACACTGATTTTTTTTCAAATATAAATTAAGAATTGAATAAGTAATAAAATTTGGACACTAATTTTAGATACTCATTGATTTCATGAAAGGTCAAATCTTAGAAAAAGTCAATTTTGACTAATTACATAATATCTTCTGAAGATGACAGACTGACCCTATCATTTTAAAATGCAGCAAAAAAATTTAAAATGTTACATAACTAATTCAAAAGACGCCTAATATATTGTCCTATTTTTTAGTTACATAAAAAGGATGACTATTCATTTTACTTAAGTACTATAATTGGTTTTTTAAATGCTATTCACAAATAATCATATTTGACAAAAATTCTACCTGTAAAAAAGTTTGAAATGGGAATAAAAGATACATTTGATTGGTGATATTAGCTATGATGATTATTGGTAGAGATCACGGATTCTAAGCATTTATATAAACTTCTCTGGTTATTTAAGGGTTTAGTGTATATGATCAGATAATAATTGAAATTCAAGCCTTTAAAAAGTTATCAAAATCATCATTCCACATTTAAATTTTAAGTGTTTAATGAAAATCACCCAAAAAGAGCTGCTCAAAAGCTCACGAAAATCCATGCGCTGGACAGCGGGCAATAGCCCCAAACCTACGCTCACTACCGATAAGAAGAAGAAAGCCAGTAAAAATGCCTGCCGGAAAAAGGTGCGTACCCACGAATACGCCTGATCCCGGCAGGCATTGAATTTTTAGTTACACACCTTTAGCTAACCTTTTCCTTCTCCTCTGCCTTTAGAATGTTCTTTAACCCCTGCGCCACGGCATCCGGATTAAACGAAATACTATCAATCCCCTGCTTGACCAGGAAGCGGGCGATCTCCGGAAAATCAGAAGGAGCCTGGCCGCATAAGCCAATCTTCTTATTAGTTTCTTTAGCATTTCGGATGGCCATGGCTATCATACGCTTGGCTGCTTCATTACGCTCATCAAAGAGCTCACTTACAATTTCTGAATCCCGGTCTATGCCCAGCGTCAGCTGAGTGAGGTCGTTGGAGCCTATGGAAAAGCCGTCAAATATTTGGGCAAATTCATCTCCCTGTATCACATTGCTGGGTATCTCGCACATGACGTAAATTTCAAGGCCGTCCTTACCCTGCTTCAGGCCGTTCTCTTCCATCACTTTGATCACTTTTTTCCCCTCCTCTACCGTACGGCAGAAGGGGATCATCAGCTTGACATTATCCAGGCCCATGTCTTCTCGTACGATACGCATGGCTTCGCACTCCAGTTTGAAACCATCCTTATAGCGGTCGTTGTAGTATCTTGATGCCCCTCGGAAACCCACCATAGGGTTTTCTTCCTTAGGTTCAAACTGCCTGCCGCCCAGCAGATCGGCATATTCATTGGTTTTGAAGTCGCTCATGCGGACGATCACATCCCGGGGATAAAAAGAAGCGGCCATGGCACCCACGGCTTGGGAGAGTTTTTCAGTAAAGTAAGCCTCTTTGTCTGGATAAGTGGCCGTTAGTACCTCAATTTCTTTTTTTGCCTCATCATCCTCCAGCTCATCAAATCGGCTCAGGGCCAGAGGATGGGCCTTGATGGCATTGTTAATGGCAAACTCCAGGCGCATCAGTCCTACCCCATCCACCGGGTAAGAGGCATATTTGAAAGCCATCTTCGGATTTGCCAGGATGAGCATCACCTCGGTATCCGGGTCGCCAATTTCGTCAAGGTTGATCTCTTCGGTCTCCCACTCCAACTGTCCTTCGTAGACTTTGCCTTCATTACCTTCTGCACAGGATACGGTAATTTCCTGCCCATCTTCCAGCGTTTCGGTGGCATTGCCGGTTCCTACGATGGCTACGGCACCCAGTTCACGCGCTACAATAGCCGCATGGCTGGTGCGCCCGCCACCGTTGGTGATGATGGCCGAGGCCCGTTTCATGATGGGGTCCCAGTCTGGATTGGTGATTTCGGTAACCAGCACATCGCCTTCTTCCAGCTTGTCTGACTCATCAGGTGAATGCAGGATCTTGGCTTTACCAGAAGCAATTTTGTCTCCTATGGCATTGCCAGTAATCAACACATTGCTCTTAGACTTAAGATGGTATTGCTTGAGTGAGGTCCTTTCTTCTTTGGAAGAATGAACAGTCTCGGGGCGGGCCTGTACGATAAATATTTCATCTGTTTCCCCATCCTTGGCCCACTCTATATCCATGGGTTTATCATAGTGTTCTTCTATCTTCAGGCACCATTGAGCCAGTTGTATAACTTCTTTATCACTCAGTATGAATTGCTGCTGTTTCTCTTTTGGCGTATCAATATTTTTAGTCTTCTGCCCTTTTTCACTTTCTTCTTCGGCATATACCAGGGTCTGTAGTTTATCACCCAGGGTTTTATCAATGATGGCTTGCCTGTTATTACTGAGGTTTTCTTTATAGAGATAGTACTCATCTCCTCTCACTACGCCTCCTACCACATTGTCGCCCAGTCCCCAGCTGCCGTTGATAAAAATCACTTTCTCAAAGCCAGAATCAGGAGCGATGGTGAAAGCCACCCCGGCACACCCTTTGTCGGAGCGCACCATGCGCTGTACCCCGGCTGAGAGGGCTACTTCCATATGGTCAAAATCATTGTCTTCACGGTACTTGATGGCTCGGTCGGTAAACAGGGAAGCCATACACTTCTTCACGTTTCTGACTACTTCCTCTTCCCCGCTCACATTCATAAACGACTCATGCTGACCGGCAAAGCTGGCTTCGGGCAGGTCTTCAGCTGTGGCACTACTGCGTACGGCTACATCTATGTCCTGTCCATCTTCATTTAGCTTATGGTAAGCCTCTTTGATGGCCTCGGCCAGGTCTTCAGGAATGGTGGCATCCATGATTTTCTTGCGGATCTTTTTCCCTACTTCCTTCAGGTTTTTAAATTCTTTTCTATCTAGTTCAGACAGCGCTTCCTCAATAGGATTTTTCAACTCGTTTTCTTCCAAAAAATGCCAGTAAGCCTCAGCGGTGGTGGCAAAACCATTGGGAACGCGAATGCCCTCGCTGCTGAGCTCCTGGTACATTTCTCCTAAAGAGGCATTCTTGCCTCCCACTTCATTAACATTATCTGAGTTTATTTCTTCAAAAAGATAGGTGTAAGTAGCCATAGGTCTGTATTTTAAGTTTAAAAAGCACTATTTAAAGAAGTCTGCTCAGGCACAGATTGTTAAGATGTGTCGGGTTAAATTTTGCGTAAAAAATATACCGCCGGGAGTTTAAGAGGTACTTTAAACCAACAATTACAAAATGTCCATGTTCTTTCAGTAAAACTCTATGAACAACTGGCTCAAAGTAGTCCTTTATTTTTTGCTCGCCCTAGTCATTATGATCCTTCCCTTTTTTCTCTACTCTATGACAGATGAGTACAGTCTCCTTTATTTTACAGGTGCCTTTCTGCTATCAGGTATGCTGGCACTCAAGCTTGCCAAGGTCATCTGAGTGCTTCTCAAAAAAGCGGCTGGCATAAGCATAGCCCAGCTCAAAAATTTCATGCTTGTTCCTGTCCAGCCTGAGCAGTGGAAATTTTTCCAGTCCTTCGGGGGTAAGCAGGTAGTCGCAGTGCGGCATATTTTTGATGGCATTGGCATAAAGGGCGGTTTTGATCACGCGAATGACATAGTTACCCAGTCCTTTGACATCCCTGGAGAGCGGCGGATTGACATGCACGCCCATAATGGTACGGCAGCAGTTTTGCAGCGGCTCCAGGGGCAGGTTGCTGATCAGCCCGCCATCTACCAGTAGTTTGTCATTATATCTTACCGGCCTGAATATAATAGGCATGGCCATGGTAGCACGTAATGCCACCTCCAGCGGGCCATCATAAAAATCGTACATCTCCATATCCGTTACATTGGTAGCGATGATGTGCAGGGGAATGGCAAGTTCGTCTACCCGCTCTACTTCAAACAAGGCCATCAGTTTGTCGCTGATCCTCTTACTTCTGAAAAAACCTCCGCGAGGAAAACCAGGGAGCAGGAAATCCTGCAAACGGTAATCATGCATGTTATTGAAAATCTCATCGGGGGTATAACCCTGGGCATAGAGAGCTGCCACCAGGGCGCCGGTGCTTACCCCGCTCATGATATCCGGTTTCATGCCGATTTCTTCCAGGGCTTTTAACACTCCCAGATGTGCGATAGACCTGACTCCTCCGCCTGAGAAAACCAGCCCAAGTTCGTATGCGTGCTCCTGCATTTGACAAAATTTAAAAAATGAATACTTAGTTAAAAAAATGTGTGAAGTGTCTGCTCAGCAGACTTACCTATAGATAACCTTCCCGAAGAAGCTTGGTTAAAATTTCAATACTTTTTAGCAGTAAAAATTTTTTTGAATGAGACAAAAGGAAGATTTACGAAAGCTTTTACAACAACTGGATAAGAAAAGCTACAAAGCTTATAAACAGCTGGAGGGAATATACGATTTTGAGCAATTTACAGTCCTTATAGATTATGTGCAGGGAGACCCTTTTGCCAGCCCCAGCCAGCTGGCGGTGCGTATCGGTTTTGATGAAATCAGCCTGCCTGAAGATACTTACCTGCAACCCAGCCGGGCTATCGCCCTCCGTGACTTTATGAGCAGGCAGTTTGCCAGGGCCTGCCGGCAGCATTCTGATAAAAGAGGCACAGGAGACAGCGGCAGGTTCTCCATGCCCTTTATAGGACAGGAAATACTGGAGCGGAATGCGGTCTTGCTGCCGGATAATGCCCTGGAAATCCGTTTTAATGCAGGTCTGCCCGCTCGGGGCAGGAGTATACTGGGCCTGCAGGCAGAGCAGATGCTCTGTGAAGAGCTGCCTGTCATGGTGAGAGAAAACCTATATTTTGAGGCGCTGGACCAGGAGCAGCTTTACCAGCATATCAAAACGGCTGAAGATGCCGATGCACTCAGAAGCCAGCTGGCAGAGAAAAACCTGGCCTGCTTCGTGGCTGATGGCGCTATCCTGCCCAGAAGAAGCGGCGTGGATCAACGGCCTATGCAGCAAGAAGCCGTTCCTTTCAGCTCTCCTGATTCACTGCGGGTGCAGCTGGAAGCTCCTCATGCCGGGCGTATCAGCGGCATGGGCCTGCCCAGAGGCATCAGCCTGGTTGTTGGGGGAGGTTATCACGGTAAATCTACTCTACTGAGAGCCATCAGCCTGGGCGTGTACAACCACCTGCCGGGAGACGGCCGGGAAAGGGTAGTCACCCTGCAGCATGCCATGAAGATCAGGGCGGAGGATGAAAGAAGTGTGAGCCGGGTCAATATATCTCCTTTTATCAATAACCTGCCCTTCCGGCAATCCACTGAGGCTTTTTCAACCCCTAATGCCAGCGGCAGCACCTCTCAGGCAGCCAACATCATGGAAGCCCTGGAGGCAGGCGCTGAGCTGCTGCTGATTGACGAAGACACTTCAGCCACCAATTTTATGATTCGCGACCACCGTATGCAGGAGCTGATCCGCAAGGAACAGGAACCTATCACGCCTTTCATCGACAAGGTGAAGCAGCTATACCATGATCATGGCGTTTCTACCATCATGGTGATGGGCGGCAGCGGCGACTATTTTGATGTGGCCGATACCGTCATTGCGATGCATGAATTTCAACCTCAGGACCTGAGCCGGGAAGCCAAAGCAATCAGCGAAAAATACCAAACTCACCGAAAACAGGAAGGGGGAGCGACGTTTGGCATGATCGGCGCAAGAATCATTGACAATCAATGCCTCGACCCTTCCCGAGGAAAGAAATCTGTAAAGATTAAGGTATCTGGCACAGACAGCATCAGCTACGGAGGTGAGCTGATAGATGTACGTCAGGTAGAGCAACTGGCAGACCAGGGCCAGCTCAAGAGCATAGCTGAGGCAATGGTGTACCTGTTTAAGCAGCCGCCGGCAGGCTCCCTCAGCCAGCAGCTGGACCGGCTGGAGGATTTGCTCAACACGAAAGGACTGGATGCACTTTCTCCCAAAATGCGAGGGGATTTAGCCAGGTTCAGAAAGCTGGAACTGGCAGCCACTATAAACCGATTCAGAAAACTTAAAATCAAAGATCATGAAAGATGAGCTGAAAATTTTCGCCCTGAAACCAGATGAGGACCTGGGAAAAAAAGTGGCTGAACATCTGGGCTTGACTTTATCGGAACTCAAAGAAAGAGATTTTGAGGACGGGGAGCACAAGATACGCAGTATGGAGGGTGTCAATGGACAGGATGTGTTTGTCATTCACTCCCTTTACAGCGATCTTGATTACAGCGTCAATGACAAACTGATCCGGCTGATTTTCTTCCTGGGTTCACTCAAAGATGCGGGCGCCCGCACGGTGACTGCCGTGATTCCCTACCTCTGCTATGCCCGAAAAGACCGTAAAACCAAAAGCCGCGACCCCCTCAATTCGCAATACGTAGCTCGCCTGCTGGAGTCGGTGGGAACTGACAGGGTCATGACGGTAGATGTGCATAACCTGCAGGCCTATCAGAATGCTTTCCGCTGCAAAAGTGTACACCTGCCTGCCCAGGCTATTTTTGCAGAGTATATCCAGAAGAATTATTCGTTGAATAAAATAGCTGTGATGTCGCCCGATACCGGGGGTATCAAAAGAGCCCATGCCCTCAAAACCCTGCTTGAAGAAAAAGCAGAGAAAAAGCTCCCCCTGATCTTTATGGAAAAAGAAAGAAGCATGGGTAAAGTGAGCGGCGATGCGCTGGTCGGTGAGGTGAAAGACAAAGAGGTCATCATTATAGATGATCTGATCAGCACCGGGGGTACTTTGGCGCAGGCAGCCAGAAGCTGTAAGGAAGCCGGTGCAAAGTCTGTCCTTGCCATGGCCACGCACGGACTCTTTGTAAAAACAGCGGGAGACAATCTTTCCATTCCTGAAATAGATGAACTGGTGGTAGGCAATACCATCCCTCCTTTTCGCCTGCAAAATACGGAGGTGACACGTAAGCTCAGCGTCCTGGATGTAACTCCGCTGCTGGCCGATGCCATCAAGGCCTTTGCCCAAGGCAGTGAACTGGAGATGATGTAGAGTAGAGCTTCTGATCTGACAACTCAAATATTTATAGCTGTTAATCATTCAGCTGATCCACTGAATTTGTGTTGGATCTTACCGGTACACCTGCGCTGAAATGTAGTAAAGCCGATCCATCTAAAATGATTAATCTTAATTATTCCCTAAAATGATAGGTAAATTAAACCAATTAAGTAGAAGATGCTTATCATTTTTAACAGACTTTGGTTACGTGAAGGAAGAAGCTGCTGAAGCTTATTTTTTATTTTTTAACATACTAATTTTTATGCCTCAAAGCGATCCTTTCGCAAATTCCCAAAATGTGCTGATTACGGGTGGCTCTTCAGGTATCGGCAAAAGCTGTGTGGAGCGATTTGTCAAATCAAATTACCAGGTGGCTACGGTAGATCGGCAGGAGGCTCAACTGCCTGAAGAGGTGATTTTTGTAAAAGCCGACCTGAGCCTAAAGGAAAGCATAGCAAAAATTCAGGCTGCCCTTAAGGAAGCTGATTTTCAGCCCGATATCCTGATCCTGAATGCTGGCAAAGGCATTCACCAGTCGCTTACCGAAGGTGACCCTGATGAGTGGGAATATATTTTCCAGCTCAATGTACTGAGTACCCTGAGAATGATCAGGGCTTTCGTTCCAGCCATGGCAGAAAAAGGGCAAGGTGATGTCTTCTTCGTTACTTCCGTATCGGCCAGGCACCCCTACCCTTACGGAGGCGTATATGCCGCTACCAAGGCTGCCCTTGAAGTTTTGGCCGAAACTCTGCGGCTGGAGCAGCAACCCCATATCAGGGTAAGCAGGATACTTCCCGGGGTAGTGGATACTGCATTTTTTAATGAAATGATAGATGGCCAGCAGACACCAGAAAGCATAGGATGGGGGGCTCTTAGCCCTGACAAGGTCGCCCAGACAATTTTTGAAGCTGTAAATCAACCCCACGAAGTGGCGCTTAATGAGATAGTTATCAGGCCGGTTGCACAGCCTATGTGATTTTTTTTGAACTACAAATTTTTATTTTTTGATGAAAAAACGTGTATTAATCAGCGGTGGAGCCGGTTTTATTGGCTCCCATCTGACAGATGAACTGATCGCTCATGGTTACGAAGTTAGAATACTGGATAACCTCCTGCCGCAGGTACATGGCGAAAATGCCGACTGGCCCGACTACCTCCATCCTGAAGCTGAATTGCTCAAAGGTGACGTCCGAAGCCGTGAAGATCTAAAGCGTGCCCTTCATGAGGTAGATGTGGTATACCATTTGGCTGCCAGGGTAGGCGTGGGGCAGAGCATGTACCAGATACAGGAATACATGGATGTAAACGACTGCGGTACTGCGGTACTCTTGGAAATGCTGGCCAAAAATCCGGTAGAAAAACTGGTGGTGGCTTCCAGCATGAGTATCTATGGTGAAGGTTTATACCAGAATGCCTCTGGCAAGATATATCACAACCAGCAGCGTAGTTTGGATCAGCTAAAAAACGGTCAGTGGGAGCTTAGCATGGGAGAGGTGGAGCTTCAGCCTATCCCTACTCCCGAAAGCAAAAAACCTGCCCTGGAGTCAGTATATGCCTTGTCCAAATACGACCAGGAAAGGCTGGCGCTGATCTGCGGACAGGCCTACGACATCCCGACTGTGGCGCTCCGTTTTTTTAATGTTTACGGCACCCGCCAGGCACTTTCAAATCCTTATACCGGCGTGCTGGCCATTTTTGCCTCGCGCTTCCTGAATGACAAACCTCCTCTCATTTTTGAAGACGGGCAGCAGAAAAGAGATTTTGTACATGTCAAAGACGTGGCCCAGGCCTGCCGCCTGGCCATGGAAAAAGACGAAGCCCGTAACGAGGTCTTCAACATTGGCAGCGGCCATGCCTACACAGTCAGCGAGATTGCCGAACGCATAGGCGCCACCATGCAAAAAGAGCATATCAGGCCGGTCATTAACAAAAAGTACCGGGTAGGCGACATACGCCACTGCTTTGCCGACATCAGTAAGGCCCGACAGCTGCTGGGTTATGAGCCGAAAGTCGGGTTTGATCAAGGTCTGCAGGAACTTACCGACTGGCTGTCAGAACAGATCGCTGTAGACCAGGTAGACAAAGCAGAAAAGGAGCTGGCAGACCGTGGGCTTACCGTCTGAACATCCATTTATTGAACTGACTAATTTTTTTGATAATGACAAAAAAGGTTGACAGAAAACCACTGCTGGGTATCCTGGAGTGGTTTCATCAGGAGGACAAAGAACATGTGGAAAAAGTGCTGCATCAGATGGAAGAGATCGGTATCCGCGAGCTGCGCACCGGCATTTCATGGGCCGACTTTCACGCAGAAGGTGGTGTAGCCTGGCTCGACTGGCTCATCCCCAAACTGGCAGAAAAAGTAAAAATACTACCCTGTTTATTATACACGCCTCCCTCAATTGGATTAGTGCCCAAAACCTCCTCTCCCCCACTCTACCCGGAATATTATGCGCATTTCGTGCAGACGATCATCAAAAAATACGGGCAGCATTTTGAATGGATCGAACTCTGGAACGAACCCAACAACACCAGCGAATATGATTATCGCCTGGACCCCGACTGGTCGGTATTTCAAAAAATGATCAGCTGGGCCGCTAAGGAAGCCAATTCTTTTGATAAAAAAGTGCTGCTGGGAGGTATGAGCCCGATTGACCCTAACTGGCTTAGCCATATGTACCGCATCGGGCTGATGGAGCAGGTAGATGCCCTGGGTATTCATGGCTTTCCCGACACTTTCGACTCCAACTGGATGGGCTGGGAACACAACCTGCACAATGTACGCCAAGTGATAAAAGCGCATAAGGGTCAGCAAAAAGTATGGATCACCGAAACCGGCTTTTCTACCTGGCAGCATGATGAAGTTAAGCAGCTGCATCAGTTTATGCAGGTACTGGATACAGACGTGGAAAGAGTCTACTGGTATAGCCTGAATGACTTATCATCTTCTTACGCTACGGTAGATGGTTTTCATCATGACGAAAGAGAATATGCTTTTGGGATGGCAGATGAAAATGGTCGTGAGAAGTTGCTTTATCGTTTGCTGAGCGCCTATGGCAAGGAGCATTTGGATGAATTTACCTGGCTAACCCATTCTTTTGAGGGGCAGCCCAAGCGAGAAGAGACCCTTCTCATAACAGGTGGGGCCGGGTTTGTGGGTACTAACCTGGCCTCTTACTTCATAGAAAAGAATAAAAAGGTGATCATCCTGGATAACCTTAACCGGCCGGGGGTGGAGAAAAACCTGCGCTGGCTCAGGGAGCATTATCCTGATGAACTGATCGTTGAGGTAGCCGATATCAGGAACCCTTATGCGGTAAAAAAAGCGGTGGATCAGTCGCATTTTGTGTTTCACCTGGCTGCCCAGGTAGCCGTGACCATCAGCTGCGAGCAGCCGGTGATGGATTTCCAGACCAACCTGCAGGGCACCATCAACCTGCTGGAGGCCATCCGCCAGTCGGAGCACCAGCCGCCCATTATTTTTACTTCTACCAATAAAGTCTACGGCAACCTGGATCATATGCAGATCAGCGAGAATGGCTCACGCTACGAGTTGCCAGACCATCAAAATGGTGGCATTCCCGAATCTCAGCCGCTGGACTTCCACAGCCCTTACGGTTGCTCCAAGGGTTCGGCCGATGCCTATATCCTGGATTATGCCCGTACCTATGGGCTCAAGGCTGTCGTCTTCAGGATGAGCTGCATCTTTGGCCCTCACCAGATGGGCACCGAAGACCAGGGCTGGGTGGCCCACTTCCTGCTACAGGCCATGAAAGGTGAGAAAATCTCAATTTACGGCAATGGCAAGCAGGTCAGAGATGTGCTTTATGTCGGAGACCTGGTGGAGGCCTTTCATCTGGCTTATGAGCAGATAGATAAGCTGAGCGGACAGGCTTTCAACATCGGCGGCGGCATACAAAACAGCACCAGCCTGATAGAGCTGATCGGGAAACTGGAGAACCAGCTGGAGGAGAAGATTGAAGTAGAATTTCACCCCTGGCGTACCGGCGATCAGCGCTATTATGTCTCGGATACCAGCGCCTTTGAACAAGCCTCCGGCTGGAAACGGCAGGTAGACTTAGACCAGGGACTTAACAAATTATACCAGTGGATGAGCCAGGCTCAGCAGCATTTACAAAAAGAAAACCTACTAACCGTATGAACCAGAAAGAAAACAGCCTTCTGGAAAAAAAAGAAACAGATGTACAGACCATGCGTGCCGCCCAGGTGCAGCGTCCCGGCTTCATTGAATTAAGTGAAAGCTCCATCCCTGAACCAGCGGCAGATGAAGTCCGCTTCAGGGTAATCGGCTGCGGCCTGTGTGCTTCAAACATCCCTCCCTGGGAGGGACGCGACTGGTTTGACTACCCTATGCCTCCCGCCAGCCTGGGTCATGAAGCCTGGGGTGTTATTGATAAAGTGGGAGAAGAGGTAGAGCAGTGGCAGGTAGGCGATCATGTGGCAGCCATCAGCTACCATGCTTACGCTGATTATGACCTGGCCAAAGCAGAAAACCTGGTGGCGATTCCTGAAGAACTTAAAGGACAGCCTTTTCCCGGTGAGCCCCTGGCCTGCGCACTCAATATCTTTGAACGCGCTGATATCCATGAAGGCATGACAATAGCCATCGTAGGTTGCGGTTTCCTGGGTTGCCTGCTCACTGAACTAGCCAAAGGGGCAGGAGCTAAGGTCATTGCTCTATCCCGCCGGGAAACTTCTTTGGAATTAGCCAAAAAAATGGGGGCAGATCATCTCATCAAAATGGATGATCACTACCGCATCATTGAAGAAATAAAGGCACTTACCGAAGGAAAATTCTGCGAACGCGTCATAGAGGCCACCGGCAAGGAATGGCCGGTCAACCTGGCAGCCGAACTTACTGCCGAGAGAGGCAAGCTGATCATCGCGGGTTTCCACCAGGATGGGATGCGTCAGGTCAATATGCAGCTCTGGAACTGGCGGGGCATAGATGTGATCAACGCCCACGAAAGAGACCAGAGGCGCTATGTAAGCGGATTGCAAAAGGCCATGGTTGCCGTGCAGAAAGGCCGTCTACATCCCCAGCCCCTGCTGACTCATTACTTTGCAGCAGACCAGATACAGCAGGCTTTTGAGATGCAACAGCAAAAGCCTGAAGGATTTATGAAAGCCATCATCAAATTTGATTAAACATATGAGTACTCTGGCCATTCAACAAGTCAAACTAGGATTCAGCGGACTGGGCTGGATAGGCAAAAGCCGCCTGCAGGCTATCCAAAAAGACACCACAGCTATCATCAGCTGTGTCAATGATGAAAGTACCGAACTCTCTGAAGCCATTCAAAAAGAATGCGGTGAAGCCACCCGCTGCACCAGCTGGCAGGAACTGCTTGCCAGTGAAGTAGACGGTATCATCATTGCCACGCCCAGTGCGCTGCATGCCCAACAATGCATAGAAGCCCTGGAACATGGCAAAGCGGTATTTTGTCAGAAACCCCTGGGACGTGACCTGGTAGAAACCCGGCGTGTGATTGAGCTGGCAGAAAAGAAAAACCTCCTGCTGGAGGTGGATTATTCTTATCGCTATACCGAAGCAGGCCGGAAAATCAGAGAAGTCATTCATTCAGGAGAAATAGGAGAGGTATTTTCAGCCAGCCTGACTTTTCATAATGCCTACGGTCCTGATAAAGGCTGGTACCATGATCCCCGGCTCAGCGGGGGCGGTTGCCTTATAGACCTGGGCATCCACCTGGTAGACATGCTTTACTGGATCTTTGAAAAACCTGTCCCTGAGCAGGTATGCAGTGCGCTTTACAGCAAAGGGCTAGCCTTTCAGCCAGGTAGTGGGCAGGTAGAAGATTTTGTAGCCGCCCAGCTTCAGTTCAACACTGGCCTATCCGCCGCTCTGCAGTGCTCCTGGAACCTGCCTGCCGGGCAGGATGCCGTGATAGAAGCCAGCTTCTACGGCAGCAAAGGTGGTGTGAGTATGAAAAACCTGGGCGGCTCCTTTTATGACTTTAGAACAGAACTCTTGAAAGGCACGCAAAAATACAGCCTGAGCGAACCTCCAGATAAGTGGGGAGGCCGGGCAGCAGTAGACTGGGCAGAGAGGCTCACACAAAGCAAATCCTTTGACCCGGAGATCAAAAAAACGCTGAAAGTCGCTGAAACGATAGACCGTATTTACCACAGAAAACAATGAATACCACAACAGGTCCGCACAGGATATTGATGACTACCGATGCCGTGGGAGGCGTATGGCACTATGCGCTTAATCTTTGCAGAGGCCTTCAGGCTGCCAATATAGAAATCCACCTGGCCTGCATGGGCCCCCTGCCCGATGATGCCCAGCGAACGGAAGCGGCTGGCATCCGCAACCTGGTGCTTCATGAAAGCAGCTACAAACTGGAGTGGATGGATGATCCCTGGGAGGAAATAGAACAGGCTAGTTTGTGGCTACTCTACCTTGAACAGGAGATACAACCTGAGCTTGTGCACCTCAACAACTATGTTTTCGGGGAACTTCCCTGGGATTCGCCCTGCCTGGTGGTGGGGCATTCCTGCGTGGCCTCCTGGTGGGCTGCTGTTCGCAAAGAACCCCTGCCTCCTTCCTGGCAGACCTATCTTCAGCGGGTCCGCAAGGGATTACAGTCGGCAGATTGCGTGGTTTCAGTAAGCCATGTCATGCTTGAAAAGCTAAAGCAGCACTACGGACCTTTCAAAAACAGCCAGGTCATCTACAATGGCTACCGCAAGAATGGTCAGCAAAAAGCCGAACGCAGGGAGCAGTTCTTCAGCATGGGAAGGATCTGGGATGAAGGTAAAAACATGCGGCTGCTGGAGCAAAATGCGGCCAGTCTCCCCTGGCCGGTAGTGATAGCAGGAGATGGAAAGCCAACGGGAGAGCCTGCTCTTGGTAATTTAAAAAAGAAAGTCAACTACCTGGGAAAGATAAACCGTAGAGAAGTCAACCGACAGCTAAGCAGTTCTACGGTATTTGTCTCGCCTTCTTTGTACGAACCCTTCGGACTGGCAGCCCTGGAAGCAGCCATACATGGTTGTGCCCTGCTGCTCTCTGATATTGACTCTTACCGCGAGATCTGGGGCGAAGCAGCTCTGTACTTTGATCCTGCCGATGCACAATCCCTGGTGGAGGCTGCCAACAGGCTCAAAGAGGAACCTGCTCTCGTAACTTCATTGTCTGCTTCGGCAAGACAAAGGGCCAGGCAATATACTTTGCAGCAGACCACTCAAAACTACCTGTCTCTCTATCAGAAAATGCATACTCAAAAAACTAAAGCTAATCTCTCAACTCATTCCTATGAAAGTTAAATTATTTTACCACTCCATATTATCAGACTGGAACCATGGTAATGCTCACTTTCTGAGGGGGCTGGTGAAAGAACTTCAGGCAAGGGGCATCTCTGCCGAAGTGTGGGAAGAAGAAAACAACTGGAGCCTTCAAAACCTCAGAAAAGAGAAAGGGGATGCCTACCTGGAGCAATTGCAGCGTCAGTACCCGGAGTGGAAACCTAATTTTTATCACCCTGAAAAAACCAACTTAGCCGAGATCGTCAGAGAGGCAGACCTGGTGCTGGTACACGAATGGAACGCCCCTGCACTTGTCAGCCAAATGGGCAAGCTAAAGGAGCAGTATGGCTTTCAGCTACTTTTTCATGATACCCACCATCGCTCGATTACCGCCAGCAAAGAAATGGCCCGTTATGACCTCAGTGTCTACGATGGAGTAATTGCCTTCGGGGAGATTGTCAGAGACATCTATCTGCAAAATGGCTGGACCCAACAGGCCTGGACTATGCACGAAGCCGCTGACACCCGGCTTTTCAGGCCGCATCCTGAGAAGAAAAAGATAGGCGACCTGGTATGGATTGGCAACTGGGGAGACAATGAGCGTACCGAAGAACTGATTGAATACCTCATCAAACCCGTGCAGGAACTGGGTTTAAGAGCTACCATGCACGGAGTTCGTTATCCGGAAAAAGCCATAAAGATGCTTGAAAAAGCCGGTATACATTACGGTGGCTACCTCCCCTCCCACTTGGTACCCGAAGTACTCGCTCAATACCGCATGACGGTCCACGTGCCGAGGCGGCCTTATGTGGAGGCTCTGCCCGGAATCCCGACCATTCGCCCTTTTGAGGCACTGTCCTGCGGCATACCGCTTATTTCTTCTTTTTGGGAGGATAGCGAAAACCTGTTCCGCGTCGGGCAGGACTTCCTGATGGTGAAAGATGGCACAGAGATGCGCGAAGCTATGCAGGAAGTACTGGGGAACGAAGAACTCAGAGAGCAAATGATCGCCAGGGGAATACAAACCATACAGCAGAGACACAGCTGCCGCCACCGGGCAGATGAACTGATAGCTATTTACCAGGAGCTGCTGGTCAGAAACGGAAAAATCACTCAATCACTATGAAACAAGACTCACTCAGAATAGCATTTTACGCTTCCAGCCTGGTCTCTGCCTACTGGAATGGCGCCGCCACTTATTATCGAGGAATTGTACGTTCGCTACATCGCCTGGGACATCGTGTCACCTTTTTTGAACCAGATGCCTACCAGCGGCAGCAGCACCGCGACATGGATGACCCTGACTGGGCTGAAGTAGTAGTTTATCCGGCTAGCCGGGAAGGCTTAGACAAAGCCCTGAGTCGTACGCCCGAATTTGATGTGGTAGTCAAAGCCAGTGGCGTAGGCGTATTTGACGCTGAGCTGGAGCGCGAAGTCATAGAGAGAAGAACAGAAAATCAACTTGTCATTTTCTGGGATGTGGATGCCCCGGCGACCCTGCACAGCATGGATGTAAACCCGGAGAACCCTTTCCGGCAGCTGGTGCCTGAGTATGACCTGATCCTGACCTACGGTGGAGGTGAGCCTGTCGTCCAGGCTTACCATGCTTACCAGGCCAGGAAATGTGTGCCCATCTACAATGCCCTGGACCCTGACACCCATCATCCTGTTCCTCCAACGGATAAATTCAAAGCAGACCTCTCATTTATGGGCAACCGACTGCCAGATCGGGAGAAAAGGGTAGAGGAATTCTTCCTGCGTGCCGCATCCCTGATGCCTGAGAAAAGGTTTCTGCTGGGCGGCAGTGGCTGGCAGGATAAAAACATGCCTGCCAATGTGGATTATATTGGTCATGTATATACCCGTGAGCATAATACTTTTTGTGTTTCGCCCCGCGCGGTACTCAACATCAGCCGGGAGAGCATGGCCAAAACCGGCTTTTCACCGGCCACCAGAGTGTTTGAAGCTGCCGGGGCCGGGGCCTGTCTTATTACAGACTACTGGGAAGGCATAGAACTGTTTCTGGAACCTGATAAAGAAGTGCTGGTAGCCCAAACCGGAGAAGAAGTAGCGCAGATAGTAGCCAACCTCAGCCCCGAACGGGCACAGCAGATCGGAGAAAATGCTTTGCAGCGCGTGCTCAGTGAGCATACCTACCAGCACAGGGCAGGCCAACTGACAGAACTACTTACCAACACGCTAAACCATCAGAGAAAGCTGAGCTATGAAAGAGGATAAGTTCAAAATCACCTTCCTGGGCCTGAGCATTACCTCATCCTGGGGCAACGGGCACGCTACTACTTTCCGCAGCCTCATCAAAGGCCTGCACCAGGAGGGACATGATATTCATTTTCTGGAGAGGGATGTGCCCTGGTATGCGAATCACCGTGATTTTTCTGAGTTTCCCTACTGCAAAATCCACCTCTATGAAGATTTAGAAAAGCTGAAAGAAAACCACCTGCAACTGGTAGAAAGCTCGGATGTCGTCATAGTGGGTTCTTACGTACCAGATGGAGTGGCTGTAGGCCAATGGGTGCAGCAATCGGCCGCAGGCATCAAAGCCTTCTACGACATAGACACCCCGGTGACACTGGAAAAACTTTGTAATGAAGATTACGAATACCTGCATCCTGACCTTATACCGGGCTATGATATTTACCTCTCCTTTACCGGCGGTAAGACCCTGGACAGGCTGCAGAACAACTATGGCTCCCCCAGGGCTGAAGCACTCTATTGTTCAGTAGACACTGACCTATACTATCCGGAAGAGCAGCCTGCAATCTGGGATTTGGGCTACCTGGGTACCTACAGCCCTGACCGCCAGCCCACGCTGGATAAATTGCTGATCAGTGCGGCTCTAAAACTGACCGATCAGCGATTCATCATAGCCGGTCCTCAGTACCCAAAAGACATTCAGTGGCCAGTCAATGTGGAGCGAAGCGAGCACCTGCCACCTGAAAAGCACAAGCGATTTTACAACCAGCAGCGGTTTACGCTCAATGTCACCCGTGAAGCCATGATTGAGGCCGGCTATGCCCCCAGTGTCAGGTTGTTTGAAGCGGCTGCCTGTGCCACACCCATTATCAGCGATTACTGGGAGGGGCTGGACAGTATTTTTGAATTTAATAAAGAAATCCTTATCGCACGCTCTACGGAAGAAGCTGTTTCTTTCCTGCTTGAAATTGACGAACAGCAAAGACATACCATCGGCAGACAGGCCAGGGAAAAAATCCTTCAGTCACATTCCTACCGGCAAAGAGCGCGACAGCTGCTGGACTTTATACACGATCTCATGAACGTAAGCGCCTGATATGGATAAACAAACAGAAAAAACAATTACAGAACTTAGCCCCTGGTTTCATAACATCCATCTGCCTGACGGCGCGCAGACTGCCCCCGATCACTTCCTGGGTGATTTTCCCGCTTTCAAATGGGAAGAAATTGCCCCTGAACTGCCCTGGGACCTGAGCGGCAAAAAGGTGCTGGACGTGGGCTGTAATGCCGGTTTCTATTCCATACAACTTGCCCGGCGCGGTGCTGAGGTCACCGCCATTGACCTGGACCCACATTACCTGAGACAGGCTGCCTGGATAGCAGCTCAGTTTGGCCTTGAAGACAGGATTCAGTTTAGCCTGCAACAGGTTTATGATCTTGCCCATGAAGAAGAAAAGTACGACCTGGTCTGGTTTATGGGGGTATTTTATCACCTGCGCTATCCTCTCCTGGCTATGGATATCCTGGCTCAGAAGTGCCAAGACTGGTTTGTGTTCCAGTCGCTGAGTATGCCCGGTAAGGAGGTTGTCAAACCGGATGATGACTACCAGATCAACCAGCGGGATGAAATGCTGAAAGCAGGTTGGCCGAAGATGGCCTTCATTGAAAATCAGCTCAACGGAGACCCTACCAACTGGTGGGCACCTAATAAGGCAGCCGTTCTGGCCATGATGCGCAGCTGCGGCCTGGATATCATCTCTGAACCAGCCGACGAAACTTACATAGGGCGCAAAACGAAAGCCGGGGCATCTGAAAGCTGGAACCGCTCCGAATACCTCTCCGCAATTGGCAAGGATTGGAAGTCCAATTTGGAGGAAAAAGTAAAGGGGAAGTAGAAAGAATTTTCATGCCCCCAAAACCTCAAAATGCATCACTTCTTCCTGCTCAGCACCTGGTAGAGTGAGAAAGGTAGATGAACCATAGAACGAAGGCCGGTCACGGTGGACATTCCCCTCATCTCACGTTGTATCTCCAGCCGAATCTCACGCAAGAGGCTGACTTCTTCTGACTGCTCTCCTTCTTCCAGGTAAGCCAGGCGATGCACCGCGTAGAGGCCCAGCAGGAAGGAGAAGGCAAAAAAGAAATCCCACTGCTCCAGGCTCAGGGCATTAAAGAGGGTCTGCTCCTCCCCGTTCAACCAGCTGATGCTGATAGAGAGTTGCTTGTTAAGAAAGAAGTCTGTCCCCAGCCCCCCGATGATGGGTGTAATACCAGCTGATACTGAATTGATGAAGCTCATCACTGAAAGGTAAGCAATAGCTTCTCCTTTGGGGGAGAGTTTCAGCCCGATGTTGCCGGCAGCCAGGCTGGTACCGGCCGTGGCAATGCCGCCCAACACATAGATCAGCACCAGCAGAGGCAGTGTAAAATCATGCTTTTCCGGTAAGGTGGTGAACGTCCAGAGTAGAATGGAGAATAGGTAAAGGGGTGCGCAGATATTGAGTACCGATTTATAACCATGACTGTCAGAATATCTTCCCCATAGCCTGAGAAAAAAGATATTGACCAGCTGGCTAAGTACGGTAAAGCCGATCACGTAGGTAAGGCTGTAATCCAGTCGCCGCAGCAGGTAAACAGTAAAAAACGGCGCCGCCAGGTTGACGGCAAAGTTCCAGCTGGCCTGGTAAACAATCAGGTTCCTGAAGTTGAGGTGCTGAAAAGGCTTTCTGAGCAGGCCAAAGATTTTATCATTGATGCTTTGCATCTTCAGCTCTGGCGTACGATACAGTAAATATAAGTTCAGAGTACCACATATGGCTCCCAGGCCAAAAAGCAGGGAGTAACTTTCCAGCTGCCAGCCTACAAACCTGAGCTCTATGTAATCCAGGTAAAAAGCGACTACCAGGCTGAGTATTACACCCAGCAATTGAGACACCGCCATGCGATGAGAGAAAAAGCTTCCCAGTCGCTCACCCTGTTGATCGCTGCCATCAATAGTGTGGACCCGCTCATCCTCAAATACATTTTTGGAAGAAATTGACCTGCATGTAAGAGCAGGCGAAACCCTGGCCATTGTAGGACCGAGCGGCTCAGGAAAATCTACCCTGATGGCCCTGCTGCAACGTTTTTATGATCCCGATCAGGGCAAAATCATGCTGGACGGACGTGATATCAGGGAGATCAGGCAGAAATCTTTGCGGCAGCAGATCGGCGTGGTACTGCAGGATGCCCTGCTTTTTAATGAATCCATCAAAAATAATATTGCTTACGGTCTGCCCAGGGCCAGTCAGGAAGAAATAGAACAGGCCGCCAGACATGCCAATGCACATCAGTTTATTGAGAAAATGGAAAAGGGATATGATACCCTGGTAGGTGAAAGAGGCGGTCGCTTATCGGTAGGCGAGCGTCAGCGTATCGCCATAGCGCGGGCCATTCTCAAAAACCCTCCGATTATCATTCTGGATGAGGCTACTTCGGCCCTGGATGCTGAACTGGAGGCCTTGGTGCAGGAAGCACTGGACCGTCTGCTGGAAGATCGCACTGCCTTTATCATCGCTCACCGCCTCTCTACCATCGTTGGGGCTGATCGGATCATCGTATTCCGCAATGGCCGTATTGTGGAAGAAGGCACCCACCAGTAGTTGCTGCAAAACAGGGGCTATTACTCGCTACTGGTAGAGAAACAAACAAGGGGGTTGATTGCAATTTAGGGATTGGGATTTAGGATGCAGGAACGCTGAAGTTTAACGGTCAGCGTTTGTTTATGAAAGGTCTTCCCAATGCATTTTGAAGCGATCTGGCTGGCTTGTCAGAAATTCCCTGGCGTAAGAAAGTTGCATACTCTCTGGTAAAGGATATCGCTCGGAGATTTTATCTTGCATGTCTTCAAAATAGCGCATATATACACCAAAGTTTACCGGGTAATCGTCCCTGCTCACGCCGATATACTTCTGATTTTTACGTGCATAAGTCAGGATTTTATCCCATCTTTCTATGCCTGCCAAACCTATACTTTCAGTACCATGTGACATCAGCATCATGTAAATCTCATCAAATTCCGGACGGTTTTTGAGATAGTTTTCTACAAAGTCGGCTGACTGGCCATCGTTGAAAAGCATCCATAGCGGCACCGAACAGCTTTTGATGGCCCAATAGGGATCATGCAGGGCAAAACATTCTATCAGCAGGCGGTCGTCTTCCCGCCCCATCTGCCTGTACCAGTCGCGATAGAGATCAGCTACGTAAGCAGAGGGATCTTCCGGGTGAACAAATCGCAGCTGCTCTACCTCTATCTGTTTCTCCCTGGATAGAGAAAGTATATCTTTGTTTATAGCATCCTGGTAGCCCCACTCCGCTTCGGGCGCCTCCTCGTCCATGTCAGGGGCATCCCAGTGATCTACGTTGGACTCATACTCTTTCAAAAAGCGGCTTACTCTTTCACTACCCTGATAATATTCCTCCGCCTTAATGCCACCCCCGGCACCTCCAAACTGAAAGACATTCCTCTCAGAAATCCGGGAAACCGGCCACTTTTGCTCACAGTTAATGATTAGGATTTTACCACCTTCCTGCAGCTTATCGCTGATAAATTTCTGGTAATGCTCTCCCAGGCCCAGTTTCTTTACCCTGAAGTAGGTGATGGTATTGAGGTGCAGGCGGTCGTGGTTAGGGTCCATCATGTGGTGGAGTCCCAGGCCCGGGTTGTTCTTCAACAAAAGATCAGCTGCTTCCTGTGCCCAGGAAATCACTTCTTTGGGCTTGTCTTTATCCAGATAGGGTGGTTTTTTGACAGGAATCAGAAAAGTCTGGGGCAACCAGGGTATACCCAGAGCAGCGTAGAGATGGTTGAGAGCTCCGTTGGTAGAGCCTATGGCAATAGCAGGGTACTTTTGATCTTTATAGATACTGCAAACCCATTTTTCCATGTCAGCGATGTCTACAGTACCTATTTCTGCCGCATCCAATCCGTCAAACCTGCCACTCTCCGCATAAAGGTTACGCTTGAGTGAGTTAGGTAGCCAGTCTAGCAGCTTTCCCAGGATTTCGTTGGCGGGCATACTGCCTGTTCCGGGAAAACCTTTACCTTCCAGAAACTGACTCAGGGAAATAATCATTGCAGTAGACGAATCAAAAGCAGCCGTAAAGTCTGGCATGCTTGATTTTTTCTTTAATGCGGAGTGGTTAAACATAAATCCTGAATATAGATTTAGAACACAGATTTAACTAAGTCCTCACTTCTTTGTTGATAAAATGGTACAGATATCCTAATTCTGTGTCGGAATGAAAGATCTTTATTTTTCTCACTTAGCAGAAGTAAAAAAAGCAGGGTCACTTTTGCAGGAAACAAAAGATCAGTAGAGCGAAGCTATTTTTTATGAAAGCAGAACAGATAGGGAAGGCACTGGCCTGGTCTCGTATTATCACATTTCCATTTATGATCATCCTCTTTTTTTCCGTTTCCCGGTTAATTTGCGGCTTTGTTTACCTGATCATGTTCAGTACGGATGCACTTGATGGTTTTTTCGCACGTTTGATGGGAAAAGATGGCATTGAGCGAAGAAGGCTGGATAGTTACGGAGATGTGCTCTACCTTATTGCTGGTCTGGTAGGTTTTGCCTACCTGGAGACGGATTTCTTTCTGCAGCATCTGTGGCTGATCATTTTTTTGCTGCTGCTTTATGCCATCCAACTGGTAGTGGCGCTTATCAAATGGCGCAGACCCACGTCTTTCCATACCATCGTAGCCCGGGCGGCCGCTTTTGTACAGGCTGGCTTTTTTACCTTCTCTTTTTTCTTTGGGGTGTGGGAGCCCTTGTTCTGGATTACTATCGTTATAACCCTGCTTGACATTGCAGATGAACTCAGTCTCACCTTCCTGCTAAAGGATTATCAAACGGGTATAAACAGCGTATTGCTCCACGACAGGCATAAAAAAAGGCAGAAATAGTCACCCTCTGCCCTATAATTGAAAGAACGAAAGATTTTGCAAGCAAGCAGTCATCTTATTCCAGTGGACTGATTTTCCAGAGATGGCCTTCTTCTTCATCGGTGATTACGTACACGCTTCCCTCAGGTCCTTGTTGGACATCGCGAATACGAGCCCCCAGCGGAATACGCTCCACTTCTTCAGCCTGTTCGCCGTTTGTGCTTACCCGTACCAGGCCGCTGGCGGTAAGGCCACCGATAAGCGCACTGCCCTGCCACTCTGTATAAACATCTCCGTCGTAAAATATCATTCCTGAAGGTGAAATGGTGGGTGTCCATTGAATGACGGCATCGGTAAATTCAGGCTGCGTGGGCGGGTCAGGAATGTCGGTGCCATCATAATTCTGGCCCCAGCTCACTTCCGGCCAGCCGTAATTTATGCCAGCTTCAGGCTGGTTCAATTCATCACCTCCCAGTGGTCCCATTTCTGCCACCCAAAATTTACCGGTATTTGGATCAATGGCTGCGCTCTCAATGTTACGGTGCCCGTACGACCAGATCTCAGCCTCGGCATCAGCATCGTTGACAAAGGGATTATCCTCCGGTACACTACCGTCCAGGTTCAGGCGAACAATGGTACCCAGGTGGTTAGACAAATTCTGGGCAGGCTCAAATTTATAACGCTCTCCCAGTGTGAGAAAAAGTTTGTCATCTTCAGTGAAGACTATCCTTCCTCCAAAGTGGTTGGGACCTTCTACTTTAGGCTCCTGGCTGAAAATAACTTCAAAATCACGGATTTGGTCATCTTCCAGCACCCCTCTGCCCAGGGCGGTAGAAGCAGTGCTGTCTTCGCCAGGTTCGGCAAAGGAAAGGTAGATCATACGGTTATTTTCAAAATCCGGATGCAGGGCTACCTCCAGCAAACCTCCCTGTCCTTTGTCAAAAACTTCAGGCACCCCCTGTAGCGGCTCACTCATACTGCTGTCGCTTAGGTTGAAAATTTTAAGCCTTCCCGGCCTTTCGGTGACCAGCATACGGCCATCAGGCAGGAAAGCCATACTCCAGGGATGTTCCAGCCCCTCCCAGAGATTTTCAACTTTTACAGCGCCAGCATCAGTGACTACGGTCTCATACTGGGCCATTGCCCACTGCCCGCTACTAACCAACAGAAGGAAACTGAAAAGTAAGGCAAAAACGTCATTTATCTTTTTCATTTTAAAAAATTTAATGTATTCCATATGACTTATTTTTTTCAGCCTTAACCCTGGAAGAATGATTAATGTTATAGCAGGAGAATGTCCGCTCTCAAGCGGACAGGGAAAAATTGCCAAAAGACAAGCTGTTCAAAAGCCTCATTATTTTTTAAAAACATGTCAAAGCTTGATAAGAATCAACGAAATCTCCCCTACTGGTTCTGGTTAGGCCTGGTACTTACCTTACTTTTCTGGTATGTCAACTGGGGAGTGGAGGGAATGCGTACCCACTACGGCTTTTTTCCGCTGTGGCTGGGCTATATCCTGAGTGCAGATGGACTTTGTTTTTATCGGAAGGGGCATTCATTGCTGAGCCGTAGTAAAACTGGTTTTCTCTCCCTCTTTGTCATTTCCGCCCCGGCCTGGTGGCTGTTTGAAATTTTCAACGAACGTACTGCCTACTGGCACTACACCGGAAGAGAAGAATTTTCAGACCTGGAATACTTTCTCTTCGCCAGCCTGAGTTTTTCCACCGTCATCCCGGCAGTGTTCGAAAGCAGCGAGCTGATCGGCAGCTTCAGGTGGCTACAGAAGCTGGGCAAAGGGCCGGGTATCGGGAAAAGCAGAGGAAGCATTCTCTTTCTCTTCATCAGCGGATTGGTTCTGCTGGTGATTGTGTTCGTGTTTCCTGAATACTCGGCAGCTTTTATCTGGATGTCGCTCTACCTCATCCTGGACCCGGTCAATCACTGGCTGGGAAATCGTACGCTTATCGGCCGCACCGGACAAAGAGACTGGCGGGAGGTCATGGCTCTGTGGACGGGCTGCCTGATCTGTGGCTTTTTTTGGGAGATGTGGAATTATTATTCGGAGCCCAAGTGGTATTATACCGTACCTTATGTTGATTTCTGGTATGTATTTGAAATGCCACTGCTTGGCTACCTGGGCTATCTGCCTTTTGCCCTGGAGCTTTTTGTCATTTACCATTTGCTCATGGGCCTGCTCCCTGATAAAAAATGGCAGCACTATCTTCAGTTATTACCTGGTAAAGATAAAAAATGGGAGGCCTGATTAAGCTTCCCCTTTTTTTTAAAGCAATCTCTTGAATCTGTCTAGTCCCTTTTGCTGAATCACCTCTTTGAGCTCTTTTTCCACATCCTTAAAGTCAGCCGCTCTTCCGCAGTAGTACATTTCGGTAATCGGGCTGCGATCTTCTATCATTGCCAGAAGCTGCGCCTGCTCGGGAGGGCTCGGTAGCTGACTATAAGCTTTATAGCTCATGTTAAGAAACACCGTCTTTGCGTCTACTCCCTGCCGGTCAAGCCAATAGCCCTGGTTAAGGGGGATGGGCAGAAGAAATTCTTTTCCCACCCGCAAGTCAGAAGGAGCAGGAAAAGAAATAATCCTCTTTCCGTCTTCAGAAAGCCTGACCAGCACCTGCTGGCTATAGTCTCCCCTGGTTTTATAGATGATGAACGGAGCGGTGGCTTTCATAAGTTTTTTTCCTCCATTAGGACTACAGGCCAGGATGAACAACAAGACTAGAGGCAGCACTCTCATGGTTTGATAATTTTATGGAGCGTTTGCTTCTGGTCTTTCCACTCGCAATGAAGCAGATAGATACCTTGCGGAAGTTGTTGCATCTCCAGGCTCATTTCACTGGCGGATACATCAAAGCTGTTTATCACCTGGCCCAATAGATCATATACGACGATGCGCTCAGGCTGGCTTAGGCTAAAGATAATCTTCAGCCTGTCTTTCACAGGATTGGGATACATGCGTACGGAGGCAGTCAGCTCATCGTCTATGCCGGTAAGCCTATCTACTTTAAAGGTAGGCTGTAAAGCTTCATATCATAAGTAGTGAGCTCAACCGTATCAGGGTTAGTACCACCGCCTCCTCCGCCCTGGGGCTTGATGCCGTAGACGATAGCCTGGTTTTCATTGTAGCTTCCGTTACCTCCACCTGTACCCAGTTCGGCCGTGCTCAGGTCGTTGATGTAGTAAAATCCATCCATCATACCGCCACAGCCCCAGTTAAAGTGAAAGAATTCATCGTTCTGGTAGCCATCGCATACGAAAGCATGACCCGAACCATTACCAAGTCCTTCGTAGTACATGGGCCGACCGGCATCCAGTTCAGATTTAAGCAGCTCCACCCACTGCTGCTGGATATAACCATCACGGCAAGCCATCTGGGCCTCATACTGAAAATACTGCTGTAGCGCAGGAGCTACCAGCACTGCGCCCGCAGCACCGCTGCTGTTGACACCATAGTTCATATTAACGGCCACACCGGCATGGAAGCTGATGAGGGCTATTGGTTCGTTGGGCGCATTCAGTTCATTGGGCATCTGGTCTCAGTAGTACTCCGCCAGGCCAAAGTCAGCTGAGATGGTCCCAAAACTGCGGTGCTGGTAAGAATGAAAAGTCGTCACTGCGGTTGCTGCCGGATAGCACCAAACCATAACGATCCTGGTCCAGAGGGGCAGGCAGCGGCTCACGATCATAGTTCAATTCAAAAAACTCATCCTCGCCTATGGGATAATCCGCAAAGTCACCTTCCCAGCCAGCCATGCTTTCTTCAAACGTGAAGGTTTCATCAAAAACCTGTTCATCCACTATTTCCTCTTCTTCACAGCTAAAAAATAAGAAGATCATCATCAGGATAAAAAATACATGCTTCATCTCAGATCAGTTTTGTTGCTTACACTTATATAAACCGCTAAGCGGGATTGTGTTTGACAGGCTATGATCAGAATGGCATTTCTCGCCTACCAAAACAAATATAGGGCTCGGGCTTTAGCAGTGTCCTCTTTATGTATTAATTTGTCATTTTTGAGCACCTGTTGGTAGAACCTTAGTAATTTGAATACCAAAAATTTATAATTTACCATTTAAAATTGATTTGAAAGTAACCAGCTTTTTACACATGCAGCCTACCCGCTTACTAATTCCTTTCTTTTGTGCCTGTCTTTTGTTTGCCTGCCAGGAAGCAGAAAAGCTCGACCTGAGAATCACTCAGATGAACCCGGAAAGAGCCGCCCAGATGGCTGACTCCATTGAAAATCTTATCAAACCCGAACTTGCCGAGGGTCTTTCACTTAGCCTTTGGGCTACCGACTCCCTACTGGCCGATCCTATCTCTATTGATATGGACGATCTGGGTAGGCTTTACTATAGCCGCACCAACCGGCAGAAGAACTCTGAATTTGATATTCGCGGGCACCAGGACTGGGAAATTCAATCCATTTCACTTCAGAGCGTGGAAGATAAAAGGGATTTCCTGCACACTACCTTATCACCTGAAAACAGCAGTAAAAACCAATGGCTGGAAGACCTGAATGGTGATGGCTCACATGACTGGCGCGATATGACCGTTGAAAAAGAACATATTTACCGCCTGGAAGACAAATCTGGTGATGGCGTAGCTGATTTCTCTCAGCTCATGGTAGAAGATTTTAACACCGAAGTCACCGACGTAGCGGGAGCCATCATGGCTCACGGCGATGAACTTTTCGTAGGAGTAGCTCCTGATATGTGGCGCATCAAAGATAAAAACGGCGATGGCATCGCTGATGAAAAGACCTCCATCTCTCATGGCTACGGTATCCACATCGGATTTAGCGGCCATAACCTCTCCGGCCTTGAAATGGGTCCCGACGGCCGCATCTACTGGGG
>JBKHDR010000044.1:0-33813 GCA_046541235.1 Cyclobacteriaceae bacterium
TTCTTTCTTCACTACAAATGCAGAACCCTACGCTTTGATCTTGGCCCCTTCAACCACTTTAAAGCTTCCGGAGCATCTTCCCATTCCGCTCTTTAGCAAACCTTCCTTCGGCTATGCTCAGCTGTCCGTTGAGGATAACATAATCAAATCCTTTTGCCAGCTGAAAAGGATTTTCATAGGTAGCGGTGGCCCTGATTCTGGCAGGGTCAAATACCAGTATATCAGCTTTCATACCGGGCGCTAAGCTGCCCCTATCACTGATACCCATAGTCTGTGCAGGTAAAGATGTCATTTTACGCACTGCTTCCTCCAGGCTGAAGAGCTTGTCCTTCATTACATATTGCTCTATGATCTTTGCGAAGGTACCATGCCCGCGCGGATGCCTTGAGGTGGGGCTACCATCGGAGCAGATCATCACCAGAGAATCGGCAATAAAGCGTGACTGCAATTCTTCGTTCATGACAAAATAAGCTCCTGAAGCACCTCCGGGGCGGATATCGTCTATCAGCACATCTTCAAAAGGCTTATTTAACTCGGCAGCTACCTGTGCCAGGCTTTTGCCTGCCCAGGGTGCCGTGCCCAGCAGGGTAGCCTCGGGGCCATTGCGCTGGTTGACTTTGTTACGGAGAAATGCAGCCAGTTCTCCTCGTTTTGTTTTTACAACTTCATTATAATTATTGGGAGGGAGTGCCCATTCAGGAAAAACAATGCTGATGGTGGTATAGCTGGCGTTGTAAGGGTATACATCGGCCGTTACTTTGATACCTTCTTCCCGTGCAGCAGCCAGAAGGTTAAGAATGTCTTCTGCCCGGTCTTTTCCCTGTCCATACACCACCTTCATATGCGACACCTGTACGGGCGCATACTTACCCTGTAGAAGCAGTTCGCGTAGCGAAGCTTCTATGGCTTCATTATCCTCATTACGTACATGGCTGGTGATGAGCTTGCCTTTTTCGCCGACGATTTTTGCCAGGTGTTCCAGTTCATAATCTGGCGCATAGGTACCGGGGATATATTCCAGGCCGGTGGTCATACCAAAGCAGCCGGCATCCAGGTTTTTAGCCAGCATCTGCCCCATATCCACCAGCTGCTCCTGCGTGGGCCGGGGATTGTATTTGATACCTGAAAGCATACGCAGGGTACCATGTCCTACAAACATGGCAATGTTGACCCCCGGAATGGTGTCTTCTACTTTCTGCATCCATGCTGCCAAATCTTCATAAGCCGGGCTGGAGCCGTCTTTGCCCAGAGAGATAGTAGTAGCTCCCATCGCCAGGAAGTTATGAAAATCAGGTGTTTCCAGGGGGTCGCCATGTGAATGGGTATCAATAAAGCCGGGTGTGACTACTTTGCCTCTGGCATCAATAATTTTGGCAAACTGCAGCTCACTGCTGTCTACTTCTCCTATGAAAATGATACTGTCGCCATTTATCACAACATCGGCCACTGAGCCCTGCTGACCGCTACCATCTATGACAGTGCCCTGACTGATGAGTAAGTCAAAACTACGACTCTTCTGTGTGGATAAAAATGCCTCAAAAGAGCCAGGTTCGGCTTGATCACAGGCTGTTAAAATAAGTAGCGATAAGAAGAAGCAGATATGGGTAGTGTAGCGCATCTGTTGATGATTTCGGATGTATGGTTTGACTTATAAATCAAACATAAAGTTAATGGGCTATATGTAAGAATACAAAGCGGGCTTGTTGAGAACTTTATGGCAAAATTCATTGTGTATGTGGGCAACTCATGCGTCCGTTTGAGACCGGAAGATCAGGATGTACAGTAATGCTCCCAGAACAGGAAGCAGCAATATAAAGGCTGTACATAAGGCTTTTTGTCTGCCTGAGTAAGCCTCTTGCCCAAAAATATGGCGGATAGCCGCCAGGTCAAGCGCCAGCACAAAAGCAGCGAGGATCAGAAGCAGCAAAGGCTCCCAGCCGCCCAAAGCGCCAAGAGCCATTGCCGTAATATGCTGTAGATAAGCGTTTTTCATACATTAGTAACCGAACATGCAGCAGATGTCCGCAGATAAAGATAAAATCATTCTACATTTTCGTACTCATTCAGGATACCGCCGGTGAGCCTGAGCAGTTCAGTTTCGGAGTCCAGCAGGTTGAACTTAGCCTGTAGGTTATTGAGGGCGGTGTTCAGGTAGTTGATCTGTATTTGCCTGAAATCAAAGGAGTTGATAGTCCCGGTCTCGAATCTATCATTGGCCAGTTCCAGGTTCAGGCTGGCGATACGAATATTTTCTTCTGAGACTGACAGCAGTTGCTTACGGGCATTGTACAGGTCATAGGTAGCAATCAGCTCATTACGCAGGCTAAGCCTAAGCTGGTCTATCTGCAACTGGCGGATGCGCTCGGTTGTGTAAGCATTCTCTATAGACCTTTTTACCCTGCCACCGTCAAACAGCAGGTAATTAAGGGTAAGACCGGCTGCATAGTTGGCCGTTTTAGGCCTGGTGATAGGGTTGTCTATCGGGCGCAGCAATTCAGCATTGCTCAGATCCTGGCGGCTCCAGGTGTACGAACCGCTGGCACTGAAGCCCAGGCTGGGATACAGCTCCGTTTTGGCCAGGCGGGTATCGGCACGGGCCAGTTCCAGGTTAAGGTACTGGTTTTGCAGGTTGATATTGCTGCTGACCATTTTATCGTAAAGGTCTTCTAACTCATAGGTGTTGAGGTTAATTTCCAGCTCGTCTACCAGCTCATACTCCAGTTCAATCTCCTGGGCTATCAATAGGTTAAGCGTACGGCGGGCATTGCGGTAGTTGACCTGCTGGGTCACCAGGTTGGATGAATCGGTCAGGAAGGCCGTCTGCTCCTGTAGCACGTCAAAGGTAACAGCACTGCCCAGTTCGCTCTTGAGCCTGATATATTCGTAGCGGTCTTTTGATAACTGAAAAACATCCTCCAATACATCCAGCCTTTCTTTCTCAAGCTGGGTCAGGTAATACTGGTTGATGATGGCCTGCACCGCATTTTCTACAATCAGCTGGGCATTACCCATGCTCAGATCCTGCAGCTTTTGTAACCTCTCCCGGTTGATCTGTACCCGAAAGCCATCAAAAAGCACCCAGTTGAGCACTACCGCCGGGCCAATGTCATTAGATATGGTTAATCCCTGCAGAAAGCTGGCAGGGTTATCCACGTCCCGAAAGTTATTACTCTGGCTAAGGCTAAAACTGATGGTTGGCCAGCGACCGGCGGCGGCCCAGTTGTTGTTATTTCCGGCAATCTCCACATTCAGCTCTTCAATTTGAATGTCAAAGTTGTTGTTGAGTCCCAGTTGTATGGCCTCCGAAAGGGAAAGCTCGTTGTCCTGGGCAAAGCTGCTGGCCACTGACAGCGGGAGCAGGCAGACAACAAGCAGTAGTTTATGAGATATTTTCACTTCTGTTAAATTTGTGATAGGTGAGAAAAGAGGAAGGGATAATGCCCTTCCTGCCTATTTTACAGACTTTGCAATCTTCTCTTTTCTTTAATGGCTGGTTCCACATCTTCTGCTTTGGGAATAAAGACCGGTTCATCGGGATGCATCCAGGCAGACACTTTAGCCAAGCCCCGGTTGAAGGCCAGCTTCAGATCATTGAATACCAGGATGAATACCGGGAAGAACAGCAGTATAAGCAGTGTGCCAAACATCACACCGTAAGCTACAGAGATGGCCATTGGGATCAGGAACTGTGCCTGGAAACTTTTTTCAAGGATCAGCGGGAACAATCCTACTACGGTAGTGATAGAAGTAAGCAAAATGGCACGGAAACGTGATTTACCTGCGTCAAATGCGGCATCTTTTACATTCATACCGTCAGTAAGGTTGCGGTTATACTTATCGAGCATCACCACAGCATCATTGATGATCACCCCCGATAGAGCAATCATGCCATAGATACTAAGGATAGAAATCGGCTGAGTGTGTATCCAGTGTCCCATAGCGGCACATACCAAACCCAGAGGAAGCAACAGCAATATCAGTATGGCCTGGTACAGGGAACGGAAAGACAGGGTGATGGTGAGTATCATCATGATAAAGGCTACCGGGAAGATCTTCATGAATGAATCTGCCGTACGGGCGGATCTTCTCTGCTGCCCCTCAAAAGAATAAGTAACCCCGGGATACTTGGCCAGGATGGGAGGAAGTATTTCTTTCTCCACCTTTTCAATGACAGGAGGTACCGGCTCGTAAGGATCTACCAGGTCGGCCTGTATTCTCACTTCCCGCTTACCGTTAAAGTGGTTGATGTTGATCACTCCTCTTTCTATAGAATAGTCGGCAAGCTCGCGGAGCGGGTATTCATTACCGGCAGCATCTTTGATCTTCATAGACTCCATCTGGGAGATGGTCAGCCGGTCTTCTTCAGGATAGCGTACCCACACCCTTACTTCATCTGTACCGATGATCAGGCGTTGGGCTTCTTCTCCAAAGAAAGCCTGGCGGATCTGGTTGGTAATGTCCTGCTGGGAGAAGCCCAGGAAATAAGCCTTGGGCTTGAGAGACAGCTGAAGCTCGCGCTGCCCGGAGGCGGTATTATCCTGTATGTCTTTGAGAGAAGAAATATTGGCGATCTCAGCTTTGGCCTCTTCTTTGGCGGCCATCAGGTTTTCCATATTGCTGCCCAGCAGCGCCAGATCAAAGGGGTTACCGAAGCGGTTTTGTCCTCCTACAGAGAATTTCTGGGCTTCAGGTACCGCACCTATTCGCTGTCGTATGCGGCCGGCGATCTCAAAGCTGGAAATATCTTCCACCTCCTCCATATCAATCAGGTTGATCTGCAGATGCCCCGCATGGCCGCCTCTCTCGGCATTACCCCGGCCCCCATCGCTACCCACGTTGCGGTCTACGGTTTTGATCAGGGATTCATCACTGCCTCTTTCAGTTTTGATTTCCTCGTTTACCTCCCATACGGCCTGCTCAAAGCGCTTCAGGTAATCTTCGGTAATATCTTCCCGTGTACCCGGTTTGAGCACCAGGGATACGTTGAAATTGTCAAAAGGAATGGAGGGAAAGAAAGTGGTTTTGATCAGGCCGCCCTGTATCATGCCCAGCACTATCATAAAGAGAGTAATAGGAAGGGTGAAAGAAACCCACTTATATCGAATCAGGAAGTTTAGCACTTTCCCGTATAAGCGATCTCTTACATACTTGATTCCGTTGTCTAATGCAGTCCTTACTTTATCTTTCTTGGGCTTGCCTTGTTTTTTCATTAAAGCCTTGCCCGTAGCTAAGTGTGAGGGCAGTACGAAGAAGGCTTCTACCAGGGAGAAAGCAAGACAGCCAATAACCACAATGGCCATTTCGGTCGTAAAGCCGTCATTATCCAGCAGCATCAGGGGGATGAACGCGATGATGGTAGTGACTACCGACGTGAATACAGAGGGAAGCATTTCTACGGTGCCGTCAATAGCTGCCTGCATAGGGTTTTTGCCTTTTTCAGCATGCGTATAAATATTTTCGGCGATCACGATACCATCATCCACCAGGATACCTACCACCAGGATCATACCGAAGAGTGAAAGCATGTTGATAGTAATACCCACCATGTTACCTACGATAAACATGCCCAGAAACGAGATTGGAATACCGATAGCCACCCAGAAAGAGAGGCGCAGGCTGAGGAAAAGGCCAAGCGCAATAAGTACAAGCACCAGTCCGGTACCGCCATTGCTCAGCAACAGGCTTACCCGCTGCTGAAGCAGGTCATTAAAGTCAAAGCTGGCAAACAGCTCATATCCCTCATTTTGGGCGTTAAACTCTTCTACGTATTTGTTTATAAATGAAGAAATCTTCTGCAGGTCTTCTTCAGGAAGCTTTTCCACATTGATAGAAACAGCTCTCTGGTTGTTGGAAAAGGAGCGGTTAGGCGTGTCAGCAAACTTAAGGGTGATATTGGCAATATCCCTGAGCAGTAGGTTACTGCCGTCAGGATTGGCTCTGAGGATGATCCGGCCGATTTCTTCAGGGGCATTCTCCTTGGAGTTGGCACGTATCCTGATCTCTTCTTCCAAAGTTTTGATAGAACCACCAGAAACATCCCGATTGTTAAAGCGTATCGCATTGGCCACCTGGCTGAAGGTCAGCCCATAGCGGGAAAGGGTTTCTTCCTTAACCTCTACCGATATTTCCAGGTCAGGGTAACCAAAGAGGTTCACCTGGGATATGACGCCTGAATTCAGGAAATCATCTTCTACCAATTCGGCTTTATCCTTGAGGGCTTTCAGGTTGGTGTTGCCCCTGAGAGTCAGAAAAGCCACCCGCGTACTTCCTCCCGAACGATCCTTGAATACCGTAGGCTTTTCGGCACCTGCCGGGTAGGAGTTGATACCGTCTACGGCATTTTTTACCTCTGCCAGCACTTCATCTATATCATACTCGTCTAGAATTCTTATCCGAATGGTAGCCGTATTTTCAGAAGAAGTGGAGGTGACTTCTTCAATGCCGGTCACACTTTTGAGTGCTTCTTCCACTTTGATAGTAACACCTTCTTCCATCTCTTCGGGAGAGGCTCCCGGATAGGCCACCCTTACAGAAATATCACGCGGTGCTATTTCCGGGAAGAAGGACATCTTGATGTTCAGCAGCCCCAAAGTACCAAAGATGATGATAATGGCCAGAATGGCATTGGCCCAGATTGGGTACCTGACGAAAAACTCGACTATTTTTCTCATGAAGCATTGGCAGTTTGGGCGTTGGTATTTTCTGTTTTGTTGTCGCTGCCTGGCTGTGAGGAGCGAGTGGCATCAAAAGTAGTTACTTTCATATTCTCAATCGCATTGGCGGGCGCCTCAATCACCAGGCTGTCGCCTTCGGCCAGGCTGTTGGCGTCAAGCGGGCTGATCAGTACCTGATCCCGTGTGATCTTTTCTATGTTCACCTGGCGAGTTCTAAGTACGCCTTGTTCTACTACAAACACTTCATTTTCATTTTGAAGTACACGACGGGGTATCTCCATAGCACTGCCCAGGCGAGTACCGGGGATGACGGTTTTAAGATACATGCCGTCGTACAGGCCGCTGTTAGGCCCCGCCTCTATGCTGACATAGACATTGATAGACTGAGTAGCGGGATCCACAAAATCTGCTATGCGGGCGATCCGGCCTATCCAGCTCTGGCTGCCATCTTCCGACATGACTTCAACCGCAGATCCTTCTTCTACCCATTTGATATTGTTGATTTCCAGTGGAATTTCCAGCTCCATACGGTCGGTACGGATGAGGCTTGCAATGTTGGTACCAGGATTGACAATAGTACCCACTTCAAAATTTACATCTACAATGCTGCCATCGTAAGGAGCATAAATGGTATACTTCCTGAGGTTTTCCTCCAGGCTTTTGATGTTGTAATAGTCTCTGAGAATATTTTTAGTGGCCAGAAAGGTCTTGAGCTTATTATTATTGGCCTCTGGCAGTTCCTGCAGGGGCTGATCCATTTCTATCTGCTCAAAGTAGGTCTGCCAGCTGGGATAAGCTTCAGGATAATCAATCCTGAAATCGGGCAGGCTGGATGCAATCAGGTTCAGGAATTCGCTCTTACGAGACTGGAGTGTCAGTCGAGCTTCTTCGCCATAAATACGGCAGAGCACCTGGCCCTGGCGGAAATTTACACCCGGTTTGAGTTCTACGGCACCGGGAAGCAGCCTGCCGCCAACTTCGGCGATGATACTAAGCGTCTGAGAAGAGGTGATACGTCCATAAGCCACTACTTCTGTATCCATCTCCTTATAGGCTACCGAGCTTACCTTTACATAGTTGGCAGAGGGTAGCTTAGGTCGCTCGGTAGGGGATTCCTTCATACCTGCAAACTTTTTCATGGCCAGAAAGCCGCTACCGAGGATAAGTACAGCAATACCGGCTACGGCAAATTTCTTAACGTTCATCTTGATGGAAGTATATTTATGAGAATTACTTAAGCAAGCTACTTTAGCTAACGCAAAGCTGAGTGAAAATTTTGCAAACTTATACTAATAGGGAAAATTACTAGACAAAATAATCTGATCCATTTCGGTAGGAGTTTGAAGCATCAGTATCAGGTGCCGGAGGCGCAACTTACTTCAGACTTAAGTTTTGGAAGCTTTTACTTATTCATTTTTTTTCTTTGTTCTCACTTTGACCCGCAAAATTACCTGGGTAATGAAGCCTGCCTTTTGTGAACACATATAGCTATAGGGTTGATTACATTTACGTCTTTAAATAATGAGAATATGTCATTATCCAGATACGGTACGCACCTCTATGTAACGATTTTGGTAGCATTAGCCTTGTTTGTTGGCTTGTCAGTGTATTACAGTATGGTATCCTGGATAGGTTTATCTCCTCATCACTCATTTGTAGGAAGCTTGTTGGTCAGCATAAGCATGCTTTATATTTTATTGCGCACACGCCTGCTGCTTCCTTTTGATAAGTACGCTGACGAGCTTAAGGAAGTACTTAAAGGAAATAAACAGCCCTCTGAGATAAAAGATAGCCACCTACCTGAACTTTCTCCTTCAATCCGCCTGATCAGGCAGCAGGAAGAAGACCTGCAGCAGGCAGCTCTACAGATTCCTCTGCTGACCCAAGATGATAGCCAGGTACAAAAGCTTTCTTTCATCAGGCACGAGAGATTGGCTAAAGCGTTGAGGCAGGTCAAAGAAGATATGAAGGCTATAGCCCTACGGGAGCAGCAAAGGAACTGGACCACGCAGGGGTTGGCCATGTTTGTAGATATCCTCCGCAGCAACCAGCAGGAAATTAGCCAACTGGGCGATGCGATTATTAGTGAGCTGGTAAAATACCTGAAAGCCAACCAGGGTGGGCTGTTCATCCTGAGCGAAGATGAAGCTGAACAGCAAAGCCTTGAACTGATCGCCTGCTATGCCTACGAACGAAAAAAACACATGCAAAAGCGCATAGATATCGGTGAAGGGCTACTGGGGCAGGCTTTCCTGGAGAAAGACTATGTTTATCTTACAGATGTACCTCCTGATTATGTACATATCACCTCTGGCCTGGGTATGGCCGGGCCGCGTTCTGTCCTGATTGTGCCCCTGGTCATCAATGAAGAAGTGTACGGCGTCATAGAGCTGGCTTCATTTCTAACTTTTGAAACCTACCAGATTGATTTTCTCAAAAAATTGGGCGAGAGTATCGCTTCTACCATTTCCAACGCCCGAGCAGGTGCGCACAATCGCAGGCTCCTGGAAGAATCTCAAGTACATGCAGAGCAGATGAAGGCACAGGAAGAAGAGATGCGGCAAAATATGGAAGAACTACAGGCTACGCAGGAAGAAATGCTGCGTACACAAAGCGAAATGCTGCAAAAGGAGAAGGAAAATGAGCGCATGCTGGCGGAACTAGCTCAAGTAAGAGAACAGCTTAAGAATGAACTGGCAGAAAGGCTGACCGAACTGCGTGAACAACAAGGCCGTGCAGAAGTGCTGCTGAATACCACACAGGATGCCATCCTGTACCTGGATAATGAGTTGAATATCATCTTTATCAATAAAGGAGGCGAAAAGATGTTTAGCTACCAGGCCGACCAATTGATGGGCAAGCCACTTGCTACCATTTTACAAAGCTACTGTGCCGGTAGTACATTGCTCAGCGACTATCTGGAGAAAGCCAAGCAGCTAGGTAACCAGTGTGAATATGTAGGCAAAAGCAATATGTATGGCTTTACCTTCCCGGTCTCTTTGGCCCTTACTGAAGGTGAGGTAGAGGGAAAAAAAATATACACGGTGATCATCAGGGATATCCGTAAGCAGAAAGAACAGGAGGCCAGGATGCAGAAAACTGTCAACTCAGCCAAAGAGATGCATGATCAGCTGATGCAGCGGGAACAGGATTTCAGAACCATGGAAAAAGAGCTGGCGGCAATCAAAGCCCAGCTGGAAGAAAAAGACCAGACCATTGCACAACTACAGGCCGGAAAAGAATAAACTTTAATCAATTTTCATCTAAATCGCATTTTATGGAGTCATTAATAAATCAGTCAATTGCTGCCAAATCATGGAAGATTGATACCAATCACACAGTCATCAGCTTCAGGATCAAGCACCTGGGTCTGGCCGAGATCAGTGGAACCTTCAAGGAATATGAAGGTAGTATGAAACTCGGTTCTGATAAACTGGATGGAGCAGAAGTGTATCTTAAAATCTCTACTGATAGCATAGAGACCGGCAATACCATGCGTGATAACCACCTGAAGACCGCTGACTTCCTTGATACGTCCGTTTTTCCGGATATCACCTTCGTCAGCACTGGGTTTACCCTCAAGAGTGGCAGTCTATATGATCTGACAGGTAACCTAACAATTAAAGGAAATACTCAGCCAGTAAAGTTGCAGGCGGACTTTAAAGGCCTTACCAAAGATATGTGGGGCAATGATGTGGCGGTTTTTAATCTCAAAGGGAGCATTGACCGCACCACCTTTGGGGTTGAATGGTTTCAGCTGCTGGATGGTGCTATTCCCGTTATTGGTAAAGAGATTCACTTTGATATGAATGTTGAACTGATCCCGGAATAAGTAGTAGCTGATTGAAACAAAAAAGCCTTTCTGAGCAATTCAGAAGGGCTTTTGCATTTTACAAAAACAGGTCTTTCAGATTACGCTCACACCCAGCAGGGCTCGTACTTCCTGCTCAATGGCTACCGGATCGTAGCCGCATTCCTGGTGCAGTTCCAGTTGTTCACCATGCTCAATGATCTGATCTGGTATGCCCAGGCGCTTCACCTGTGCCTGGTAGCCGTGATCTGCCATAAATTCCAGCACTGCACTTCCGAAGCCACCCATCAGGCAGCCATCTTCTACAGTAATGACCTTTTTAAAACGGCTAAATATCTCATGCAGCATCTCTTCATCCAGAGGTTTGACAAAGCGCATATCAAAATGGGCCGGATGAACATGATCTGCTGCCAGTTTTTTACAGGCTTCAACAGCATAGTTTCCGATATGACCAATGGTAAGAATGGCTACCTCCTCGCCATCCTGTATTATCCTGCCTTTACCCACCGGAATCTGTTCCATAGGCGTTTTCCAGTTGGGCATTACGCCCTGTCCGCGGGGGTAACGGATGGAAAAAGCACCGTCCTTGTACAGGGTAGCTGTATACATCAGGTTACGCAGTTCTGCTTCATTCATAGGCGCAGAAACTACCAGGTGAGGGATGCAGCGCATATAAGCTAAGTCATAAGCGCCATGGTGTGTGGGGCCATCGGCACCGGCCACCCCTGCTCTGTCCAGGCAGAATATGACGGGGAGCTTTTGTATGCATACATCATGGATTACCTGGTCGTAAGCCCGCTGCATGAAGGTGCTGTAGATATTACAGAAAGGAATCAGCCCCTGCGTAGCCAGGCCGGCGGAGAAGGTGACGGCATGCTGTTCGGCTATGCCTACATCAAAAGCACGCTCAGGCATGGCTTTCATCATGATGTTAAGTGAAGAACCGGAAGGCATAGCCGGAGTGACGCCCATGATCTTCTCGTTCTGCTCAGCCAACTCTACAATCGTATGCCCGAATACCTGCTGGTACTTAGGCGGCTGAGGCGTGTCGTATACTTTTTTGCGAATTTCTCCGGTCACCTTGTCAAACTTGCCCGGGGCATGCCATTTAGTCTGGTCTTTTTCGGCCAGGGAATAGCCCTTGCCTTTGGTAGTGACACAATGCAGTATCTTAGGGCCGGGAATTTTCTTTAGGTCATTGAGCACATGTACCAGGTGGGTAACGTCGTGCCCGTCTACCGGGCCAAAATACCTTAAATTGAGTGATTCAAAGAGGTTACTCTGCTTGAGCAGGAAAGTTTTGACACTGGTTTCTACCTTAGCGGCTATTTCCTGCGCACTCTTGCCAAAAGTGCTGAACTTGCCCAATACCTTCCAGATATCGTCCCGCATCTTATTATAAGTCTGCGAGGTAGTTATGTCGGTCAGGTAATCCTTGAGTGCCCCCACATTGGGGTCAATAGACATGCAGTTGTCATTGAGAATGATCAGCAGGTTGGTATCAGATACCCCGGCATGATTCATGGCTTCAAAGGCGATACCGCCCGTCATGGCACCATCACCAATTACGGCAATGTGCTGCCTTTCATTAGCGCCCTGGTATTTGGAAGCAGTAGCCATTCCCAATGCGGCAGAGATAGAAGTAGAGGAATGCCCTACACCAAATGCGTCATACTCGCTCTCGCTGCGCTTGGGAAAGCCGGATAAACCTTTATAAAGCCGGTTAGTATGAAATTTATCCCGACGTCCGGTCAGTATCTTATGCCCGTAAGCCTGGTGGCCTACGTCCCAAACCAACTGGTCATGAGGCGTATCAAATACATGATGGAGAGCTACGGTGAGCTCTACCACGCCGAGGCTGGCACCAAAGTGACCTCCGTAAACCGATACAACATCAATAATGTACTGTCGTAGTTCCTGCGAAAGCTGCACCAGCTGTGCCTGATCAAGTTTCTTGAGATCAGCGGGCTGATCAATCTGGGCGAGAAGGTTACCGGGCTTTATCAACATGCTTAAATTTCTTGATGGTATTACTCAAACTTAGTTGAGTTCCGAATGTTTTCAATACTTAAAAACATTGCTGAGCAAATAAAGTGCAAAGGAAAGAAGCTTTTTTTAAAGCCTACCCATGATTGCCAATATATTCTCATAAATTTGCCTAGCTTTCTGTCTGGTAAAAATATTAATTCATACTATAAAAGAAAGGCAGCCTTGAGTTTTGAAGTCAAATTATCTCTTTTTGAGGGGCCGTTCGACCTGCTTCTCTTCTTTATTGAGCGCGACGAGCTTGATATACACGATATTCCTATCTCCAAAATCACCGACGATTTTCTGAGCTACATCCGCGAACTGGAGGCTATGAACATAGAGGTGGCCAGCGAGTTTATCCTGGTGGCGGCTACGCTCATGCGCATCAAAGCCAAAATGCTGCTGCCCCGCCCGGTATTGAACGAAGAAGGCGAGGAGATAGACCCCAGAGAAGAACTGGTGAAGCATCTGCTGGAGTACAAACGCTACAAATCGGTTATCAAAGAACTGGCCGAAATGGAAGAGGAGAGGGCGGTCAAACACGAGCGCGGAAATCTGGTTCAGGAAATAAAGAAACTCTCAGAGTCTAATAATGTAGAGGCCGAACTGCAGGATGTGACGCTTTACAAGCTCCTCAAAGTATTTGAGCGAGTGACGCAGCGCTTTGAGATGAAGCAGAAGGAGCAGCCGCACAGGGTAGTGCAGTATCCCTACACCATCTCAGGGCAAAAGGGTTATATTCTTAGCAGCCTGAAAGATCGCAAAAGACTATCTTTTCAGGACGTGATCATGGATGATCCTAATAAAATAGCGGTCATTTTTAACTTTCTGGCCATACTGGAGCTGCTACAGCTGGGCGATATCAGCCTGCAGTTGGGTGAAGGCTACAATAATTTCTGGGTGATCAGGACTGAAGAAGCAGAAGTACGTGCACAATAATGGATATCAACTCCAAGAAAATATTCAAGACGCTCAACCCAAACAAGATATGGATTCCCATAGTGATCGGTTTGGGCATTGTCTTCTACCTCTTCTACAGTGATCCTGACCTGACTGCCAACAAAATTCGCCTTATTTTTGACGCGGACCTGCTGCCTATTTTGCTGGCTATTTTGGTGATTTTTGCTCGTGATGTCGGCTATGTCTACCGGATCAAGACACTGACCAATAACGAACTCAACTGGACAAGCAGTATCTATGTCATTATCTTTTGGGAGTTTGCTTCAGCCGTCACGCCCTCTATCGTAGGCGGCACCTCGGTGGTTGTCTTTGTACTCATGAAAGAAGGCATCAGCCTGGGTAAGTCCCTGGCCTATGTGATGCTTACCGCCATCCTGGACAATCTATTCTTTGTCCTTGTATCGCCACTAGCTCTGCTCTTCACCGCCGATCAGCTCTTCCCTGATTCGGAAGGCATGCGCTTAGAACTGGGCAACAGCCTGCAGGTGCTTTTCGTAGTCAGTTATGTTCTGATTGCGGTATATACTTTTTTCATGTTTTATGCGGTCTTCATCCGCCCCAGAGGATTTAAATGGCTGATGCTAAAGGTGACCTCGGTAAAGTTTCTCCGTCGCTGGCGATACGCAGCCAGCAGCCATGGTGATGAGATCATCCTGGCTTCGCATCAGTTAAGAGGAAAAGGCGGAGGCTACTGGAGCAAGATCATCATCGCTACTTTCCTGATCTGGTCGGCGCGATACCTGATGCTCAACTGCCTGATCGCAGCATTTACCGATGTTTCTCCCTGGGAGCATCTGCTGATCTTCTGCCGCCATCTTATGATGTGGATCACCATGCTGATCTCTCCCACACCGGGCAGCAGTGGTACAGCAGAGTTCTTCTTTACGCAGTTTTTCACCACTTTCCTGGGCGACTATACTTTTGTGACAAATATCCTCTGGAGGATGCTTTCTTATTATCCTTACCTCATACTGGGCGCCATATTTCTGCCCAAGTGGATCAGAAAGGTATTCTTTAAGAAAAAAGGAGTAACAGCCTCTCAGCAATGAAATCACTTCCTCTAAAGGTCATCATCACCGGTCCGGAATCCAGTGGCAAAACTACGCTCGCCAGACAGCTAGCCACAGTATTTGCCGAACCCTGGGTGCCAGAGTTTGCCCGGGATTACATCAACACGCTTGACAGAAAATACCAGGAAACAGACCTACTGGAAATAGCTAGGGGACAAATAAAAAGAGAAGAAGAATACACAAAAGAAGCCAATCAGTTGCTGATCTGCGATACCGGCCTGGAGGTGCTCAAAATCTGGAGTGAGTATCGCTTCGGGCGCTGCCATCCCTGGATACTGGAGCAACTTGAAAAAAAGCGTCCTGAACTCTACCTGCTCTGCGCACCCGACATTCCCTGGGAGTATGATCCCCAGCGTGAAAATCCCGACGACAGGCAAGAATTATTTGAGATCTACCGTAAAGAACTGTCTGGTCAAAACGTGCAGGAAGTAAGCGGTAGCAGGCAGCAAAGGCTAGCAACAGCCCAGGAGGCAGCGCAGCAATTTCTCAAACCCTAGCTACTTCAGTAAGATTTCCTCCAGGGGCGTGCCGGGTGCGACGGCTACTTTCTGTCGGGCACGGCCCAGCAAGTCTACATCCGTAATGGCAATCTTGCGGGTATCTGCCCCGCTGACCCTGATGAAGGCAGGCACTGCTTCGGTAGCTTCCGCATCACGAATGACAGCATTGCCGACATTACGAAGCGAAATGACCGGGTCAGAAGCTGTCCTCAGAGCTTGTCTGCCTTTGAAATCGGCTATGATCAGCCCGTCCACATTTTCCATAGACACAGCACTCTGCCACCTATCCTCCGGCCTGGCTTCATCCCAATATACCGAAAGTCCGTGCAGGCTTATGTCCTGTACATCACTAGCAATGAGCGCATGAGTAGCCCGTTTGTCAGGCGTATCTTCCGGATGCATGAATAACTGGACATTGGAAAGGCTGATATTGCGCAGGGGCTGACCCGCAAAACCTTCCAGCCTGCTGCTGCCCTGTCCGTGGGCAATGATATTTTCAAAAAGAATATTTTCTATCTTACCTACCTTTGACTCAGGTGTACGCTTAAGGATGACCAGCCAGATAGGGTCGGCATCTCCCCACCAGTTGAAGTGCTTACGGTCGAGCTGCATACTGATGTTGGAGAAAACCACATCGCTCACCGTGCCCCCATCCCTCACAATAATGCCCAGGCCGCGGTTGGTATCTTCAATGGTACAGTTGCTGAAGACGATATTTTGAAAGTCGCCGAAAGTTTCAGTACCAATCTTAAGTGCGGAAGAGGTAGATGTCAACACACAGTTTGTGACTGTTACATTTTCGCAGTTCTCAAAACGTCCGTTGGTGAGGGTAGATTTGAGTACGATGGCATCGTCGCCAGTCTTGATGATACAATTGGAGATGAGTACATCCCGGCAACCGTCTACGTCTATGCCATCAGCATTGACACCCTGCTCCAGGCTGGATTCCAGCAGGATACCGCTGATTTCCACCCGCTCGCACCACTGTACGTGCAGCGTCCAGCTGGAGGATTCTCTGATATGAACATCCTTGATTTTAACATCCTTACAGTCAACAAAATAGATCAGGGACATGATTGGCGGGATTTTATAGTACATTTTCATTTCCACCCCCGAGGCACGGGCCAGCTCTGTTTCTTCGGCAATGAAGCTATCTACCCCTCGCAGGTCATCATATTCCCGGCGGGCCTGTCCGTCTATCAGTCCCTGGCCACTGATGCCGATGTTATTTACCTCTTCAGCATAGATGAGCACCGGCTGGCTGGGGTTGTTTCCTTTATAAATATTGTAGGGCACCTGGTAGTCGGCCGTATCCTGGCTGGCGTACCAGCGGGCCCCGTTTTCCAGGTGGAGGTTGACATGGTCTTTCAGCCGCACCGTACCCGAAAGGTATTCACCGGGAGGGAAATAGACTGTGCCGCCTCCGGTTTCGGCACAGGCATCAATCGCTCTCTGGATAGCGGCTGTGGCTTTTTCGGATTTTCTGCCCGTAGCGCCATAGTCGCGTACATCAAAGAGGCGCGTTTGGGCCTGACTAAAATGGAAAGTAAAAAGGGTAAAAAAATAAATTAAAAAGAGGGTTTGCTTCAACATACGTATCCTGGTTTTGCTCGCCTAAAATTTAATTTTATACGGATTTTTCCAAAAACGGCAAAGAATCGCCAGCAGATGGGCAGCATCGTATAAATCTGCCTGACCATTTTGGCAGAAAGTGAAGATGGTGCAGCTTGCCTTTTGCATCCTTCATATTTCCTGCCTAATTTTACGGCTTACTAAAGGGGTGCCCTAATACAACGGGCTGAGATTATACCCATTGAACCTGATCCCGGTAATGCGGGCGAAGGGAAAGGTATGGTAAATAAAGATATGGAGGCTATCCCCTGGTCTCCGGTTTATTGACCAATTTATTATTTCAAACATGCGAATTTTATGGATGCAGATGCTGGCGGCTGTACTGCTGCCGGTAAGTGTGTGGGCACAAACCGTTGTAACGGGAAAAGTAACTGATGCCCAGACCAACGAGGCACTGGTAGGTGCTAACATCACCGTGCCGGGTACCAACCAGGGAACGACTACCAATTTAGAGGGCGAATACCGCCTGCAAATCAGTCAGACTCCGGCCAAGCTCAAGGTGAGCTATGTAGGCTTTGCGGCTCAGGAAGCGACTATCAGCGGAGAACAGGACGAAGTCACGCAGAATTTTTCTCTTATTGCCTCCCGCTCTTTGGAGGAAGTAGTGATCAATGCCATCCGTGCTGACCAGAAAGCCCCGGTAACGCAGAAGACCATCACACGGCAGGAAATTGAGGAGCTCTACGTGGGGCAAGACGCGCTTTTTGTGCTGGAACAGAAAACGCCTTCTATTCTTGCTTATTCCGAATCCGGTACCCGACTGACTAACTACGGGCAGATGCGCCTGCGGGGCATTGACCAGACCCGCATCAATATCACGCTCAACGGCGTGCCCCTCAACGACATGATTGACCAGGGCGTGTTCTTTTCCAACTTCACCGACTTTGGCAACAGCATAGAATCGGTGCAGGTGCAGCGGGGCGTGGGTACCAGTACCAACGGAACAGCCTCTTATGCCGGATCTATCAACTTTGAGTCGGTCAACCTGCAGGACAGTGCAGCCAGTGCTGAGGCGCAGTTTCTGGGCGGTTCTTTCGGCACCTACCGCGCCAGCGGTGAGGTGAAGACCGGGCTGCTGAATGATAAATTCTCTTTCTACACCCGCTTTACCCGTACCAGTTCGGACGGCTATCGTTACCATAGCGGCACGGAGTCTTACTCCTTCTTCTTTTCCGGAGGCTACTTCGGGGAGAAAGATATGATCAAGCTGACCGGCTTTACCGGCCGAACCCGCAACGACCTGGCTTACCTGCCGGTAGCCCTGCCCGATATTGAAGTAGATCCGCGCACCAATTATGTGTCAGAGAATGACATTGACAACTTTGGACAGCACCTGGTACAATTGGAGTACACACGCTTTCTTGGCGTTAACACCTCCTGGGTTTCTTCGGCCTACTACGGTGGAGCAGGAGGGGACTTCCCGGCTGGCTTTCCTGATGCGGAGGGTAATTTCATGCAAATCAATTACCCGCTTTACAACGACCACTACGGTTTCATGTCCTACCTTAACCATGAGTCGAAGAATGGCAGGTGGGATATCAACGGAGGCTTACATGCCTACACTTTTCAGCGGGAAAATGTAGAAGCTGTTATTCCAAACTACGCCGACCCCTATTACCAGGATGAATCTCAGAAAGACGAACTGAGCCTCTTTGCCAAAGCCAGCTACGAACTGGGCGACCTGATTTTCTTCGGAGATGTGCAGTTCCGTACTGTGCAGCTTGATTTGAATGCAGACGAGACTTTCCTCGGTCAGTCGGCTGAGATCCCTACCCGTAGCTGGACCTTCCTGAATCCGAAGATCGGTCTGACCTACACCGTAAACAACCGTACTAACCTCTATGCTTCTTACGGCAGAAGCGGCCGCGAGCCCACCAGATTTGACATCCTGGGTTCTACTCAGATCAATACCTTCAACCTGGCCAGCGTGCAGGATGTAGAGCAGGTACAGCCGGAATATGTAGATGACTTTGAAGGCGGCGTTCGCTTCAATAACGGTAAACTCAGTGGGCAGGCCAATGTCTTTTACATGCAGTTTGAAAATGAGATCGCGCCTATCGGGCAGGCCATTCCGGAGGGATTTGTGCAGTTGCGCAAAAACGTACCCAGCAGTTTCCGCAGAGGTGTAGAGATAGACTGGAACTACCGTCCTTTTGCCCGCTTATCTTTCAGCGGTGATGTGACCTACATGCAGAGCCGCATCGAGGAATACGCGCCCGAAGGCAGCGATGAGGTATTTACTGATGTGCAGCCTATCATCAGTCCGGAGTGGCTGTTGAATGCCAGTGTGGAATATCGTCCGCTCAACTGGCTGACGCTGGCAGTAAGTCCCCGCTATGTGAGTGAATCTTTTCTGGAGCCGACCAACCAGGAGGATTTGATCTTGCCTGCTTACTTCCTGCTTGACAGCCGGGCGACGCTCTTTTTTGGTAAGCATTCTTTAAGTCTACAGCTTAACAACATCTTTAACGAGCAATATTACGGCTTCGGACAGCCGGTGTCTTTTGGTGAGCAAATTGTGCCGGGCTACTTTGTACAGCCCCCGCGTAACTTCTATGCCATCCTTCGGTTAAGATTTTAAAACGTTCCGCGTTTAGCGTTATGCGTTAAAGTACGCGCAAACGCTGAACGCTTAAACTTTAAACGTTAAACGCATATGCATCTTAAATTAGCACTAGACTGGACACCTAATACATTACATGCCGGCATTCTCATCGCTGATGCCAAAGGCTACTATAAAGATGACGGCCTGGACCTGGAAATCATTAATCCGGCCGATGATAATTATGCAGTAACTCCAGCCAAAAAGCTGGCGCAGAAGCAGGTACACCTGGCTATTACGCCTTCCGAAAGTGTGATCAGCTTCAATATGCGCAAAGAGCCCACGCCCCTGCTGGCCATTGCCGCTAACCTGCAACAGGATACCAGTGCTATCGTCGCGCTGAAAGACAGTGGCATCGAACGACCAGCACAGATGGATGGCAGGCGCTTTGCCTCCTACAATGCCCGCTTTGAAGATGACATCGTGCGGCAAATGGTGAAGAATGATGGTGGAAAAGGCGAATTTGAAATTACCAATCCTCAAATGCTCTCCATGTGGGACGAACTGGTAGAAAAGAAAGCCGATGCTACCTGGGTTTTCCTTCCCTGGGAAGGTGTCAAGGCAAAATACGAACATGATCACCTGCAGTACCATGCTTTCCAGATGGGCGACTACGGCGTGCCTTACGGGTATTCACCTTTGATTGTATCACATCAGGATTTTATCAATGAAGAAAATGCGGCACTGAAAGTCTTCCTGCAGGCTACTGAGCGCGGCTGGCGCGATGTACATGATCATCCGGAAAATGCTGCTCAGGTACTGCATAGGCACGTAGATCAGCCTGAATTCAAAAACCTGGATTTTATCACTGATTCACTTAAAATGATACAGCCTGCCCTGCTGACTGCTAACGACCGCTGGGGCTTTATGGAGGGGCAACGCTGGGTAAACTTTATTGACTGGATGATCAGTCATCAGATTCTAAAGGACGAAGAGGGCGTCCCCATGAACCACGGGCAGATTGACAGCTCTATGCTGTATACCAATGAATTTTTTAAATAAAAAGGTTTTCTGCCTTTCAGAAATCACGAACATGTGCTAATCACTTACATATCTGCCTGCTGCTGCTAGGCGGGCTTTGCATTTCTGGCTTTTTTGCGGAGCTTTACAATAGTGAATGAATTGTTTCGTAATCTAGCTGATGTTCAGAGACTTATACCCTTTTTTACTTCTCCTGATGCTGCTCGTTGGTGGCCAGTCCCGGCTGCTTATGGGGCAGCATCTGACTTTTTTGAGCAGTCCTGAAGATCAGAAGATACTCAACAGCTACGCTGTGTCAGTTCGACAACCTGATAGCCTGTCGGTGAAAAGTGCCATCGGGCAGCTGATCAGCCAGTTGCAGATGGATGGTTATTTTGAGGCTAAAGCAGAAATGCCGGTCCAAACAGGGCAGGATCACTGGGAAGTCGTTTTGCAACTAGGCCCCCGCTACCAGTGGGCTTACCTGTTACCGGGAAACCTGGACCCCGTCATGCAGGAAAAATCCGGCTTCAGAGAGCGCTTCTTCCTTAATCGTCCATTTGCTTATTCCGATATACAAAAGCTGATGGATAGGATAATTACAGCGGCAGAAAACGAAGGATTTCCTTTTGCTTCTCTGCGTCTTAGTAACATCAGAATCAATGAGAGCCAGGTACAGGCAGAAATTGATTACAAGCCAGGGCCCTATATTACCTTTGGTAAGCTCCATATTCATGGTACAGACAAGGTAAAGGCTGATTTTCTGGCCAGCAGCCTCAGGGTGCCTGAAGGAAGCGCCTACAGTGAAAAAAAGTTGCAGCAGCTGACAGGACATTTAAAGAACATTCCTTATCTGGATCAGGCAGAAGAGATAGAAGTGCGTTTTCAGAATGATGAAGCGGAGCTGCACCTGGCATTATCAGACAGAGAAAGTAACCAGGTAGATGCCTTGCTCAATTTTCTGCCTAATGAGAATAAGCCGGGTCAGCTGCTGCTTACGGGCCGGGCTGAAATTCTGCTCAACAATCTCATGCGGAGTGGCAAACAGCTTCAGCTGCAGTGGCAGCGTCTGCAACTGGCATCTCAGCAACTCCTGCTATCCTATCAGCATCCTTATTTGTTACGTACACCTTTGCAGGCTGGACTGTCTTTTCGTCTTCTGAAAGAGGATACACTCTTCATCAACCGGGATCTGCAACTGGGTTTTTCTTATCCTTTAAGCAAAGGAGGTTCTTTGGGCATCAGTACCAGCATGCGTAACAGCAGCCTGCTTAGCGAGAGGGCGGTTGATCAGCAGCGTACCGAGCCTATGCAACTGGCTGATTTTAGTTTGCTTTCGCTTCAGGTAAACTGGCAGCTTAGTAAGTTGGATGATGTACATTTTCCTGCAAAAGGTATAGCCACCGATATTGAGCTGGGTATGGGGCGCAAAATGATGAGTGAAAAGACCTTTATTTCAACGGATATGGAAGCGCCATCCACCTTGTGGCAGATCACCGCAGAGGCAAATTTAAGGCAATATCACCGTATTGGTAAAACCTGGAGTCTCTACCACCGCATGAGTGGTGCCTGGACAGATGCCCGTCAGCTGTTTCTCAATGATCTCTACAGGCTGGGAGGGCTCAACTCTCTACGCGGGTTTAACGACAATTTTTTCTTTGCTTCTGCTTACGCTTTGTCCAATCTGGAACTAAGATTGTTGCTGGAGCAGACAGCAGATGAACAGTCTTTCCTGTATCTGTTTTATGATCAGGCTTGGCTCATGCACGGCGTAGGGGAGACCTATCTGGACTTTCCCCTTGGCCTGGGAGGTGGAATGAGTATAAGTACTGGTGCTGGTAACTTTATGATTGCTTACGCACTGGGAAAACAGCAGGGAAAACCTCTTGATGTGAATCTTTCCAAAATACATTTTGGTTATGTTAGCCATTTTTGACAGGCTTATGGGAATAATGTGATAAATGAGAAGAAATTTACGGTATAATTAATGCTTAATGGTGAAGATGGCATCGACTATCATATACAATAGCAAAGCAGGTTTATGGCTTCTCTTGTGCCTGCTACTTACAGCCTGGAACGTAACTGCCGAACCAGTAGAACCCGGTGCGCTTGCCAAAAACTGGCAGTCTGAGTATGAGATCATCAGGGACTTCAGCCGCGAGTGGATTACTATAGATAAAAATAACCGCTATGTACCCTACATCGACGAAGGTATGGCGGAGATACCTGTGATAGGTGTGTTGCTGGACCTGGATCGGTATAGCGGAAATGAGCTTATTATTTGTATGCCTGCCAATAGTTCGGTGCTGCTGGAAAAACAGATCGCCTCCTTTCATCCTGAGCAAAGCTGTATAAAAATGAGTATTGACAGTTTGCGCAGCCTGTATGACAAAGAGCAGATACTGATTTCAGTGTATGAACCAGGGAGAGACTTTGAGGAGATAGGCTTTTGGATAGCAAGAACCAAGGCTTCATTAGCCAGCCAGAAAGTAAATGCCTCCATGAGAAGAACAGACTCTCCTCTGGCTGATTTTTTTACACTAGGTCTACTGCTTATCCTGGTGTTGTATGCCGTCCTTATCAATCAGTATCCAAAAATAAGTAGTAATCTTTATAATCTTCGTCTTGCTTTTTCTGCAAAAGTGAGAGAAGAGCAGGGACGGGTCAGACTCATCAGCGAAGCTCACATTATGTTCCTGATACAGCACTGCCTCTTGTTCTCTTATCTGTTGATCATTATGATCTCAGTGTCTGATATGATCAACATCAGTCTTCCCTTTCTTGACCTGCAGCCTTCCACTTTTGGAGGTTACATGGTTTTGTGGGGAGAGGTAGCTGTGCTGGTATTTGCGGCCATCTGGCTCAAATACATCATCGTCATGTTGTTTGGCAGCATGTTCAGGCTTAAGCAACTCAGGTATATGTATATGCTGGATTACATGCGCCTATCACTGATTTATAGCGCTATACTGTTTGTGCTGCTAATTGTGGTATTTGCAGGTATCGGGATGTATCAGGCCGCTTATTTCAGACTGTTAATTTACTTCTTTATAGGGTTATCGGTAGTAAGAGTTATCGTTCTGTACTTCAGGCTCTTCAGCAGGGGAGCGTTTAGAAATGTTTATTTATTTTCGTACATTTGCATTGCGGAAATCGTGCCCTTACTGCTAGGAATAGAGTTGCTTCTCCTTTAGGAACTACTTCTTTATTAAGCTAGAGGGGGTGGTTTTCACCTCATTACTGATTCAATTAGTATTTAACATATCCCCTCAATTAATCAAACAGGTTTAAGTATGAGCGAAAGTTCAATCAAAACTCCGAAAGATAGATTATACAAAGTAAACAGCATACTCGTTTCTCAGCCTGAGCCTCAGAATGAAAAATCTCCTTATCATGATCTAGCCCAGAAATACAGCATTAAGGTTGATTTCAGACCTTTTATTGAGGTAAAACCTGTAAGTGTCAAAGATTTCAGAAAACAGAAAATTGATATCTTGGAGCACACAGCAGTTATTTTCACAAGCAGAAACGCCATAGACCATTTTTTTAGCATCTGTGAAGAACTGAAGATTGAGATGCCTGCTGATATGAAGTACTTCTGCATCTCGGAGCAGACCGCCAACTATCTGCAGAAGTACATTGTGATCAGGAAAAGAAAGATCTTTACCGGCCTCAGAACAGCTCAGGACCTACTGGAAATTCTCAAAAAACACAAGAACGAAAAGTATCTTTTTCCCTGCTCATCCATTCGCAAGAATGACATTCCCGACTTCTTGGAAAAGAATAACTACAAGTACACAGAAGCAGTAATGTACGAAACCGTAGCAGCAGACCTGTCTGATCTTGATAATGTTTATTACGATATCATTGCATTTTTCAGTCCTTCGGGTATCAATTCTTTGTTTGTAAATTTTCCCGACTTTGAGCAAAACAAAACCCGTATTGCCGCTTTTGGTCCTACAACTGCCCAGGCTGTAAGGGATGCCGGTCTGATACTGGATATTGAAGCACCCATGCCTAATGCCCCCTCTATGACAGGTGCTTTAGAGACTTACATCAGAGAAGCGAACAAAAAGTAGTTTTTTTACGACGGGAGAATTGTAAAGGGGCGCACAATTAGATACTTTAGGGTACGTTGTATGAAATAGCAATTATTGATAAATTTATTTTTTTTCTAACCGCTACCTTTGAAGTGTGTTGAGATATTCTCCCGCTATCGTATGAAGAAACTTCTACTATTTGTGTTTTGTCTGCTGTCCATATGGTCAGTGGGATATGGGCAACAGAATGCGCAGTTCAGCCAATACATGTTTAATACTCTCTTTTATAACCCTGCCTACGCAGGCGTTGAGGGTGTAACTACACTTACCGCATTCCATCGTACCCAATGGGCGGGTTATCAGCCTACTACCGGAGATTTAGGTGGTGGTATCAATACGCAGGTGGTAAGTCTGAATGCACCTTTATTCCGGCTCAGGAGTGGTTTTGGTTTACATGTTGTAAATGATAATATAGGACCCCTCACTAACCTGGAAGCTCAGGCTTCTTTCGCCTATCATCTTGGTGTAGGTAACGGGAAATTAAGCTTCGGTATCAGAGCCGGTGTTTTCTCTCAAACCATAGACTATGATCAGTATCGTCCCGTAGACCCTGACGATCGCTTACTCCAAACTAATGGAAGAGACTCCCAACTTCGACCCGATTTCTCGGCAGGTGTATTCTACCGGGCGAGGCAATATTATCTGGGAGTAGGCTTCAAACACCTTATCGATAGTCAGTTTGAATTTGTAGGCGTAGATACTTTGAACAATCCTCTGGAAAATCATATTGCAGTAACAGGAGGGTTCGACTATGAACCTACCTATAAGGTAAGGCTCACCCCTTCTTTTTTGGTGCAGTCAGACCTGAATACTTACTCCTTTGATATGGGCCTTATGGCTACCTACGACGATACCATGTGGGGAGGCGTATCTTATCGTCAGCAGGAAGCAGTAGTGGGCATGATCGGCTACAGCTTCTTTAAAGAAAAATCTCTTAGATTAGGCTATGCCTTTGATTACACTGTAGTAGCTCAGGAAGCAAAAGCAGCAACTTCTCATGAAATTATGCTGACTTACAGCTTGCCGGTATCTTCGGCAAGCGATAAGAAGATCATTAGAACGCCCAGATTCAGGCAGTAGTTACTTATTATGTGTATTTTTTGTTGAAATAATTATAATTTTCTTATAAAACAGGTGAAATATTACAACAAAGAAAATTAGCACTTTTTCAATAGTTCAGTTAAAACAGGATCACAATATTTGTGTTCATATTTCGTGTATGTATAAAAACAATTTGTGTTATGAGTAAAATCTTTAAAAGCGGGAGTGCTATCATGTCCCTGATAGCGCTTGTTGCCTTGCAGAGTTGTGGTCTCTTCGGCGATAACGGAGAAGATTATGGCCAGCTCGTAGGGGTGCAGGGCAGAGAATACGACGGCATGCCCACTCCCTATGGCATGGTGCAGGTACCTGCTGGAACATTCCACACCGGACAATCAGACGAAGACCCCATAGCGTCTCAAATCAATTACAACAAGCAGATTACCATTGGCGCATTCTTCATGGATGACACCGAGATTACCAACAATGAGTATCGTCAGTTCATTTATGAAGTACAGGAAGGTCAGGGAGAGTATGACTTCCTGGTAGGAAAAGGTGCCAATTACATTCAGGATGCTCTCTATCCTGACACCACCGTATGGCAGAAAAACTATACGCACCATATGGGCGATCCTCTGGTTCAGTATTACTGGTCACACCCCGCCTTTGATAATTATCCGGTGGTAGGGGTGGATTGGGAAGCTGCTCAGATGTTCTGCCAGTGGAGAACTGCTTACCTCAACAATTACCGTGAAAGCAATGGCATGTTTGTAATGCCTAATTTCCGTCTGCCCTCAGAAGCTGAATGGGAATATGCAGCCCGTGGCGGCCGTGATATGGCAAAATATCCCTGGGGAGGCCCTTACATACGTAATTCAAAAGGATGTATGCTGGCTAACTTTAAGCCTGGGCGCGGAAACTACTTTGATGATGGATTTGCTTATACCTCTCCGGTAGCTTCCTATTTTGCTAATGACTTTGGCCTCTACGATATGTCAGGCAATGTAGCAGAATGGTGTGAAGATGCTTATAATCCTGCTGCTACAGCTATCGTATGGGACTTAAACCCTACATACAATGATCCTACTGAACCTCGTAAAGTGGTGAGGGGTGGTTCCTGGAAAGATGTTTCTTACTTCCTACAGACAGGAACACGTACTTACCAGCACCAGGATTCTACAACCGCTTTTACAGGTTTCAGATGTGCCATGACCTACATCGGCAGATCAGCCGGAAACGAATTCTAATAATCAATTCTAAACAGTCTAAATCAAGTTAATCACTCAAATCATTAAGACAATGAGCAAGAAAAAAGGTGGATTTACAGAACTACTTTATGGCAGCATTATGCCCAAAATCTATGGTATCGGTGCAGCAATCGTAATTGTTGGAGCTATGTTTAAAATCCTTCATTTGCCTGGAGCCGGAATTATGTTGGGGGTAGGGCTTACCACAGAAGCAATTATATTTTTATTTAGCGCCTTTGAACCTAAGCATCAGGAATACGACTGGTCACTGGTATATCCCGAACTGGTTGGTGATGTTGATGCCGCTGACAGAAGAAAAATTTCTAATGGTAAGAGCAATGGCGACTCTGTAACTAAGAAGCTTGACGCTATGCTGGAAAGCTCTAAAGTGGGCCCTGAACTGGTTGATAGCCTCGGCAGAGGGTTAAAAAATCTCTCAGAGTCTGTTAACAAAATGGGTCAGGTTTCTAATGCTGCACTGGCTACAGATGAGTATGCTAAAAATGTACAGCAGGCCTCTCAGTCACTGGTAACTATGAACAAGTCTTACTCAACTGCTATTGAAGCAATGTCAGGTATGGCTAACGCCAGCAAAGACACCAAAGAGTACCATGTTCAGGTTCAGAATGTAACCAAGAACCTGGCTTCTCTGAACGCAGTGTATGAAATGGAACTGCAGGATGCCAACAGCCACCTAAAGGCTATGAACAAATTCTACTCAAATCTGAGTACTGCCATGGAAAGCGTGTCTGAAGCCAGCAAAGATGCTGAAAACTTCAAAAATAACTTTGCTTCACTGAACAATAATATTTCTTCACTGAACAGGGTTTATGGTAACATGCTTAGCGCCATGAAAGCCTAATTTTTCCCAACATTCATTTTGTAACTCAATAAACAAAGTAATATGGCTGGAGGAAAAGAAACCCCAAGGCAGAAGATGATTGGTATGATGTACCTGGTACTTACCGCGCTTCTGGCCTTGCAAGTAAGTAATACTGTACTTGAAAAATTCATCTTCATTGATGAAAGCCTTGAGCAGTCTGCCGATGGAGCAAAGATACAGAATGCCAGTGTGGTAGACCGTATCAGCGCTGCGGTGGAAGATGCCGGTAACCGTAAAGAAGACGTAGCTGTGCTTGAAAAAGCCAGAGAAGTACGTGCTCAGACCAACAAAGTGCTCAATACCATTGACTCTCTGAAAAGCCAGTTTATAGTGATGACTGGTGGTGTAGAGGAGGATGGACAGTATGCTGGTGGTAAAAGCGAAGATGAAATCGCTGACCTGATGGTAAGACAGGGTAAAGGTGAAGAACTGAAGAAAGAACTAAATGGTTATTCTGGTTATCTGACTAACCTGACAGGTATTGATGTTGCACCTATTGCCTTGGATGCCATTGAAAACCCCGTATTCAAAGATAATCCTGAGCAGAATATGAAAACCTTCTCAGAGATTACTTTCCAGAGTACACCTATGGTGGCTGGTCTGGCTTCGCTTAGCCAACTGAAAACTGAGGTACTGGCCCGCGAAACCATTGCACTGGATTACTTGGCACGTCAGGTAGGTGCTGCTGACTTAAAGTTTGACAACATTGTAGCCATGGTGCGTCCCGAGTCAAATGTGGTAGCTGCAGGTACTAAGTATAAAGCTGATCTCTTCATCGCTGCATCATCTAGCGCAGTAAGTCCAATGATGACTGTTAATGGAAAATCAATTCCGGTAGATGGTGGCATGGGTAAGATAGAGTTTACTGCTCAGGCAGATAAGTATGATGCTGATAATAAGGCGGAACAATCATTCAAAGCTGCTATTACAATTGAGCAGAGTGGTAAGAAGGAAACTTACGAAGAGACCTTTAACTACTACGTTACTAAGCCAGTCATACAAGTTCAGTCTCAGTCAGTACAGGCATTGTATCTGAACTGTGGAAATGATCTGCAGATTAATGTACCTGCTTTGGGTACTACTTATGATCCTTCTTTCTCTGCCAGTGGTGGTACTGCCATCAAAGGACAGAAGACTGGTCAGGTAACGGTTATCCCTAAATCTCCCAAGGTAACTCTTAGCGTGAGCAGCGGTGGATACAATATTGGAAGCGAAACATTCAGCGTACGTCGTGTGCCCAAACCTACTATTGTTATAAAAGGCCCCGGAGGAGGACCAGTAAACATGCAGAAGGGTGAGTCTGCCAGCAGACTGAGATCAATCAAGATCGAAGCTCAACCTGATGAAGATTTTGCTTCCTTCCTGCCCAAAGATGCTCGCTACCGGGTATCTGAGGCTGATATCATCCTGGCCAGAGGTAGCAGACCCGTAGGCAAGGAAACCCTTACCAACGAAACTGCTAATCTTGGACGACTGATGCAGCAGGCCAAAGAAGGCGACCGTCTTGTCATAGAAATTAAGAAAGTACAGAGAATGAACTTCAGAAATGAGATTGAAGAGGTGCCTATGGGTGCCAGCGAAGCTTTTATCAACATTCCTCTGAACTAATCAAGAAGAATATAAAAAACAGGTGTTATGAAGCATTTCATAAAAATTCTCACATTCGGTATTGGAGTAGCCATAATTTCATTTGCGGCTACTACATCACTGAAGGCGCAGGAATCGGATGGTTACAATCCTAATTCCATCAGGCCTATCCATGAAACAGACCAGCTCTATAAAACAAGGGTATGGCGTAGAATGGATCTGAAGGAAAAGCAGAACCAGCCCTTCTTCTCTACCAATAGGGAAATTACTAAAGTACTCATTCAGGCAGTCATGAATGGTACGCTGTATCCATATACCAGCGATTCGCTCAACCAGCGCATGTCTAAAGAGCAATTCATTGAGAACCTTACCATACCTACTGATGGTCCGGCTCTTTCTGAAGATGAAATTGCTATGGGCTTTGGGCAGCCGCAGGAAGAAGAGAAAGAAGATGATGGCTGGGGAGGCGGATGGGGTGACTCTGAATCTGAAGGAGATGGTGCTGAAGGCACTGCTTCCACGGCATCGGATTCTGAAGACACAGGTGCATCCTCTGCTACAGATAATTTGTTCTTTGCTACGGATGTGACTATCCTGGAGATTATGGAAGATATTATCTTTGATAAAAGAAGAGGACGTCAGTACTATGACATCCAATCTGTCAAGATGGTCCTTCCTCCTGAAATGTTTCCTACCACAGGTTTGCAAAAAGAAGTGGCTACCTTCAAATATATGGATCTGGTAAGAGTGTTTGAGGAAAATCCTGAGATTGCCGTCTGGGTGAATCCTCAAAACGATGCCAAGCACCTTAATCTGAAGCATGCCTTTGATCTGAGACTCTTCAGTGCACATATCGTTAAGCACTCCAACCCTGAAAATGATTACATTATTGACAAGGTAGATGGAGACAGGAGAAAGGCACTGTTGCAGTCATTGGAATACGAATACAATCTTCTGGAGAGAGAGCACGAACTCTGGGAATACTAATATTTGGTTCATAACACAATTGTTTGGAGAGAAGTACCTGGTACTTCTCTCTTTTTTTATGCCTTATCCAGTGCATTTTTGACAGCCTGTGCCCTGGCGGTGCCTATTTTATCGGCAAGTTCTTCAAAATCAGCCTCGCGGATCTTGCTGATAGACTTATAATTTCTGAGCAGCGACATGGCTGTTTTTTTTCCTATGCCTGGAATATCTTCTAACTCAGATTTCAGGGCTGCATTTGAACGCTTCTGCCTGTGAAAGGTGATGGCAAAGCGGTGTGCTTCATCCCGGCAGCGCTGTAGCAATTTCAACGATTCGGACTTCTTATCAATGTGCAGAGGATAAGGATCTTCCGGAGTATAGATCTCTTCCAGTCGCTTGGCAATACCAACGATAGGTATCTTTCCGTAAAGCTCGAGGTCTTTCAGGGCATTGCAGGCAGCATTGAGCTGGCCTTTGCCACCATCAATAACAATGAGATCAGGCATAGGAAGCTCCTCTGTCAGCAGGCGCTGGTAGCGGCGGTGCACTATTTCGTGCATGGAGCCAAAATCATCCGGGCCTACAACCGTCTTGATGTTAAACTTGCGGTAATCTTTCTTGGAAGGGCGGCCATTCTTAAAACAAACCATAGATGCTACCGGATTGGTCCCCTGAATATTGGAGTTATCAAAGCACTCAATCTGCATGGGAAGATTTTTGAGCCGGAGATCTTCTTTGAGGGTGACAAGAACACGGTTGACTTGCTGTTTGCTATCAAGTACCTGGTTATATCTTTCTTTCTTGTAGAAGAGGGCATTTTTAATAGACATATCCACCAGCTTGCGTTTATCTCCTATTTTGGGCTGTACAATATTGATGTGATCTATCTGTACAGGGATTTCTACATTGGTAAGTATATCTTTGGCACTGCTGAGATACCGTTCGCGCAGTTCAACCATCAGTAAAGCCAGAATTTCGGGATCGCTTTCGTCCAGCTTTTTCTTTACTTCTATGGTTTTAGTAAGGACGATGGAGCCATTGTTGGCTTTGAGATAATTAATAAAAGCTACTTTACCATCAGAAACAATGGTGAAAACATCCGTATCACCGATTTGTGGATTTACTACCAGTGATTTGGCATGGTATTTTGCCAGCAGGTCTGTTTTTTCCTTATAAGCCTGCGCCAGTTCAAATTCCAGGTTTTCGGCAGCTTCCTGCATTCTCTCTTTAAAATAGGTCCGGGCAATTCCTAGATTCCCCTTCAGGATGTTGGTAGCCTGCTCAATATCACGCATATAATCCTGCTCAGACTGTAGGTTTTCGCAGGGGCCCTGGCAGTTTCCGATATGGTACTCCAGGCAGACTTTGAACTTACCGCTTTTGATGTTTTCTTCAGAAAGATCATAGCGGCAGGTCCTGATGGTGTATAGATTACGCAGCAGATCCAAGATATTATTCATTGCCTTGACACTGGCAAAAGGACCAAAGTAGGTACCAGCATTGGGCACCATACGTCGGGTTGGGATAATACGTGGAAAACGCTCCCTGGTCAGAAGAATGTAGGGGTAACTCTTATCATCCTTTAGCAGAATATTGTATTTCGGCTGGTTCTTTTTGATCAGGCTGTTCTCAAGAAGTAATGCATCAAATTCGGAGTTGACGATGGTAAATTCAATGGTTTTGATTTCGCTCACCATCTTGATGGTCTTGCGGGTAGTATTGGAAGAGCGGTTAAAGTAACTGCCCACTCTCTTCTTCAGGCTTTTGGCTTTGCCCACGTAGATCAGCTTGGGTTCGCTGTCATAAAATTTATATACACCCGGCTCATCAGGCAGCTTATTGACCTCTTCTGTCGTATACTTGGGAACATCCATACCTTCAACTTAAAATCTGATCCGCATGCCTACACCATCCTGGCTGAGGTTGAGCAAAGGTAGTAAGTTATCAGCCCTTGCATCCAGGATAAAAAACAAAATAGTATCAAATGCCAGTAAAAAAGCTCCCTGCAAGATAACAGACTGTCCATAACCTCGGAGTCTCTCATCAGTGTTTCCACTACGCCTGGCTCTTTCTATCAGGTACAATCCACCTGCCATGTAGCCAATGTCCAGCCCGGCATTAAAAAGCAGAATTTTTTGTAAGGAATAATATTCATCCACAGTTTCGGTCAGCCCTATGGCAGCTGGGTCTATTTGTGTAGCATTATAGTAGCCAAATCCTGCCAGGCCCAGGTTAACCAGGTTCCAGAAAACATTCATCTGCTGAAAATAATAAGGAGTTCCTGAAGACCGGCTCATCAGGACTCCATTGACAGCGATGTTGCCCACAGCCCAGCTGCCCAGGGTCAGCATACCAGTCTGGGTGATTCTTTTACGATTTTCATTGAACTGCCGCAAAGGATCATCTTCCTGTGCACTGGCCCAATAAGCTGCTGTACATAAGAAGAACGTTAGTAGAATTTTTTTCATTTTATGCGGGTTTTAACCTAGCTGTTAATTGGCTAATTTTGTTACTGTAAAATAACACAAGCTGTAGCGCTTTGTTAAAGTCCTCGTGTGTTGAAAGTAAACTCTAAACACTAGGAAATCATTCTGCAGATTTGTACTACTGGAATAAATCAATCTAAAGAAAACTGATCTTACAAGATATGAGTGTAGCGGATAATTTTAAGCAGCTGAAGAAAGAAATATCATCTTATTCCTGCCTCCTTGTGGCAGTAAGCAAGACCAAGCCAGTAGCCACACTTATGGAAGCCTACGAAGCAGGGGCAAGGGATTTTGGAGAAAACAAGGTGCAGGAGATGGTGGACAAGCATGAGCAGATGCCTGAGGACATCCGCTGGCACATGATTGGCCACTTGCAGCGTAACAAAGTCAAATACATAGCGCCATTTGTACATCTGATCCATTCGGTGGACAGCCCCAGGCTTCTGAAGGAAATTGACAAACAGGCTGCTAAGGTAGAAAGAGTGGTAGACTGCCTTTTACAAATTCATATTGCTGAAGAGGAAAATAAATTTGGCCTGTCGGAAGAGGAGCTTTTTGAGCTATTACAGGGAGCTTTTTTGAAGAATGCCGGAAATATCCGTATTGTCGGCCTTATGGGGATGGCTACTTTTACTGAAAATGAAAACCAGGTACGTAAAGAGTTTAAGTATCTTAAAAATCTTTTTGAAAAAGTAAAGAATATAGATGGCTTACCCGGGCATGTACAGATGCATGAACTCTCTATGGGCATGAGCGGAGATTACCAGATCGCTCTGGAGGAAGGCAGTACGATGATACGCATTGGCACCACTATTTTTGGCAGCAGAAATTACGATTAACGGCTAAATTTTCAACCTGTAAACTTCAAAGTTTAACAAAACATGCAAAAAATAATATTAATGAGTGCTTCAGTATTTGGGGCGCTATCTGTCATGATAGGGGCCTTTGGAGCACATGCACTCAGGGCTACTCTGGAGGCCCAGAACCGTCTGGATACTTTTGAGACAGCGGTCAAATACCAGTTTTATCACACCCTGGCTTTACTCGCCATAGGACTGTTGATGTATAAGATCAGTGATAAACTGCTGGGCTATGCCGGACTCAGCATGATAGGAGGCATATTTATATTTTCCGGATCGCTTTACATTCTTTGCCTGAGCGGTATCCGCTGGCTGGGTGCCATTACGCCTATCGGTGGGGTACTGATGATTGTAGGCTGGATTTTGCTACTAATAGCAGTAGCCAGAAACCTTTAAAAACTTAATG
>JBKHDR010000045.1:0-33074 GCA_046541235.1 Cyclobacteriaceae bacterium
AAAGGGAAAAATTTCATTAGCAAGAAATTTCATCAGACTGTTTTACTTCTGGGTTCCGTGAGTAAACCGTCCTTTACACAATCATTTAAATAAGCGAAAACTGCCTGAATATCTTCTCTCTTCAAATGAGGGTAAGAAGCTAAAATTTTTTCTTCTGTCCAGCCATGAGCTAATCTCTCCAAGATGAATTCTACCGAGATTCTGGTTCCTTTAATCACAGGTTTACCAAGAAGAATTTTTTTGTCTGAAGTAATACGATCTTTCCAGTCCATGGCTGAATTTACGCAAATTATGTCAGTATTGTTTGCCAGCCGATTTTGCTGCAACCAATTGCCAGGTACTGTGAGAAAACCAGGCAGTCCAAGGTGGTAAATGATAAGCAGAAGATGGCTTATGAGGGCATAAGCCAGGGGAGGAATACAATCCTTAACCTGCCTGCACCTGAGCGTGCAATGTTTCCGCATGAATGGCGGCGCCTATGATTCCGGCCTCGTTTCTGGCCTCCGCTACTTTTATGGGAACGTTTATGGTAAGATAGTCTTTAAACTTGTCGTACTTTTTGCTGATACCTCCCCCCAGGATGAAGTAATCGGGAGAGCAAATCCGCACCATATGGTGCAGGTAGTAGTCAAAGCGGCGAGCCCACTCTTTCATTGACAGACCTTCCTTTTTGCGGGCAGAGTCGGCGGCAAAGTACTCCACAGGCTCACCATCTTTATACAATATCCTGCCCAGTTCCATGTTGGGAATGAGCTGTCCGTTGTAGAACATGCCGGTGCCAAGCCCTGTTCCGACGGTGATCATCATCACCTTACCCACCAAACCCCGGCCCGCACCCAGTTTCATTTCGGCCACACCGGCCAGGTCGGCATCGTTGGCCAGGTAAAATTTGAGGCCTCCACAGTGCTCGCTAAAAAGTGCATCGGCCTGCGTGCCTATCCATTTCTTGCTGATGTTGCCGGCCGTCATGGACTTGCCCTTGATGATCACCGCCGGAAAACTACAGCCTACAATCCCTTTCCATTCAAAATGATCCACAATTTTGCTGACCGTTTCGGCCACCCGCACGGGCTTAGAGGGTTGAGGCGTATCCAGCCGATACCTTTCGGATATCAGTTCCCCTTTGTCAGTATCTATAATAGCTCCTTTAATTCCTGAGCCTCCTACATCCAAACCTAAAATTTCCATCTTATCCGGTTATGGTTAACGGGTGTAAGTATAACAAAAAAATCATAGAGGTGCAGGGTGCAGCTAAGACCTTTGCATAGAATGACAAACAATGAACAGAGAACAATGAACTTTCAACCTGTCTCTTTTAACTTCAAACCAGATCAATCATTCCGCAGCGCCTGCGCCGGGTTGGTGCGGGCAGCCTGTATGGAACGGTAGCTGATGGTGAAAAGCGCAATGATGAGCGTGATCAGGATGGCAGCGGCAAAAAGCCCCACCCCCAGGTCAATCTTGTAGGCAAAGTTTTCCAGCCAGGCACTCATCAGCAGGTAAGCCAGGGGAGCAGCCAGCACAAAGGCAATGACAATGAGGCGGACAAATTCTTTGGAGAATAGTCCGACAATACTTCCTATGGAAGCTCCCAATACTTTGCGCACGCTTACCTCCTTAGTCTTCTGCTCGGCCATGTAAGTCACCAGCCCGTACAAGCCCAGGCAGCCAATGAAAATGACGATCAGGGAAGCAATCGTAATGATGACGGTCATCCGCTGGGTACCTTCATAAAACTCCCCAATTTCTTCGTCTACAAACTGGTAACTGAAAGTATATTCAGGAAAAGTAGCCTTCCAGACGCCTTCTATTTTCTCCAATGCCTGTCCGACATTGACACTGCTTAACAGCATATCTACTTTTTGATAATTTTCAAGGTCCAGCAGCACTACCGGCTCAAGCGGGTTACTGAGTGACATGGTATGGAAATCCTTCATCACTCCAACAATGGGCAGCGTCTTGCCCCATATCTTCACCTGCCGGCCCAAAGCATCTTCAGGCCGCTCCAGACCTACTTTTTTGATAAAGGCCTCATTCACTACCAGGCGGCTCATCGTATCTATTTCAGTTAGTCCCGTACCTGCCAGGAGGGGGATTTCGTAGACGTCCATATAATCTTTGTCTACAAACTTTACCTGGGTATGATAGGTATTTTCATCTTCATCTATCTTGAAAGAGGTCACCGAGACTGAGCCGGAGGTCGGACTACTATAATTCAGGCTTGCTTTTTCTACTTCGGCTAATCTCAGCACTTCCTGCTTGAAGGTTTTTTTCAGCTCCCCCGTACCACTGGGAAGTGCCACAGAGAGGATGCCTTCTTTACGGAACCCCAGATCGGCTTGCTGCATAAAACGCATCTGGCTCAGCAGTACCAACGTGCCGATGATAAAGGCCTGAGCGATGACGAACTGGAAGACGACCAGTGTACGGCGCAGGTTAAATCCCCTTTTCATACTGCCCTCCATGCTGGATTTGAGTACCCGCACGGGCTCAAAGCGGGTGAGTATCCAGGCGGGATAGCTGCCCGCCAGCAGGCTCACGCCTATCAATACAGCCAGCAGGAACAAAATCAGCTGAGGGTCAGTGAGCAGATTCAACTCAAGCTCCATCTCCAGGAAATTATTCATACGGATCAGCAGGAGTTCGGCGGTGCCCAGCGCAATCAGCAGGGAGATCAAGGTGATTATCCCGGCCTCTGTCAGGAAAATACGCGCCAGTTGCCCTTTGGAACTTCCCAGTGTTTTGCGGATGCCTACCTCTTTGGCGCGCTTGCTGGCGATGGCGGTAGCCAGGTTGATGAAGTTGATGCAGGCAATCAGCAGCATAAAGAGCGCCACTGCGCTAAGGCTGATGATAGCGTAGCGGGGGATATTGCTGAAGCTGTAGCCGGAGTACCGGGTATCATAGTGTAGTTCGGACAGGGGTTGCAGCGACAGCCTGAGTTGCTGCCCTTCAAGCAGGCTTTCATACTTTTCTGTAAAATCAGGTAACCGGCTTTCAATTTGCGCGGCTGTCATTCCCTCGGGCAGCAGCAGGTAGATTTGGTTGTCGCTGCTTATACTGCCCCAGCCGCCTTCTTCTTCCATCTTTTTCCGAGCAGTAGCGTAGGAGATCAGCATGCTGAAGGGAAAGTCGGTATTGTCAGGTGCCGCCTCAGCCACGGCAGTGACTTTAAGTTCGGTATCTCTGTTCAAAGTAATTGTCTTACCCAGAATAGATTGCTGCCTCCAGTCCGGCCCAAAGTATTTTTCAGCCAGTCTTTCATCAATCACCACTTCGTTGGGCGCATTCAGTGCCTGCTCAGGCTCACCTAAGAGCAGCGGGCGATCCAGCAACTGAAAGAAATTAGAGTCCACGTACACCAGCCCGTCATTTTCTTCAAAATTCTTTTTGCCTTCCCGGTCTTCTACCGTAACCAGTCCCTGGCGGAAGTAAGACATAAAGACTACTTCTTCCAGTTCGGGAAAATCATTGCGCAATGCTTCTATTGCAGGGACAGGCATGCCGGGTGTATGATCAGTATTGCCCTGGTAAGTAGTTTCTCTTACGATGCGGTAGATGCGGTCAGCTTGGGAATGAAAAGTATCAAAGCTCAGCCAGAAGCGGATGAGCAGGAAGAGCACGATGCTACAGGTAATTCCGATAGACAGGCCCAGCACATTGATGAGGGTATGACTCTTGTTTTTCCAGAGGTTACGGACGGAAGTTTTGTAAAGCATCTTTTATGATGATTGATGATAAGTGAATAATGACTGATGCGCTACATTACTGTTCATCATCAATCATTATTTATTACACATTATCCAGCTTCTGTTCCAAAGAAAGTGAAAAATTGTAAGATGCTGATTATCAGAAGATAAAGATTTTCAGGGCTTATTCCAGATAGGCGGACTGTCACGTTTTCGTTACACTGAGTTGTTCATTTTTGTGACAAAGAGCAGAACCGAGAATTTGTTTATATTCGTAAAAAGCTTTAAAAAACATGAATATGAAAAACGAAGATAAGATTGTCGAGCTCTTGTCTGAGAGCTTAAAACGGCAAGACCAAATGGTAGAACGTCTGGGAAATCTTGATAAGGGGTTTGTTAGCTTAGAAAAAAGCTTTGATAGCTTAGAAAAGCGTTTCGAGAGCTTGGAGAAAAGGCAAAAGGAAGACAACGATCGCATTGTTGGTGCAGTAAATACGTTGACTGACATCATGAAAGCCTGGATGGAAAAAACAAAGGATGTGGATAACATGCGGGCTCGGATAGACAGGATAGAAAAGCACATCGGACTCTAGGAATTGCAAAAGCAAAACAAAAAAATACTGATCATAGACGATGATGCCGATGTGCTGGCGACGGCCCGTATGTTCCTGAAGCAGTTTTTCGCCCAGGTGGATACAGAGCAAAATCCTGCCAGCATCAACCAGCGGGTGTCGCGGGAGCACTACCAGGCGATACTGCTTGATATGAATTTCCGCCGGGGCGAGCACGACGGGCGTGAGGGACTCTACTGGCTGGAGCGCATCCTGACTATCTCGCCTGATACCGGCGTCATTCTCATCACCGCTTACGGGGATATTGAACTGGCAGTAGAGGCCATGAAGCAGGGGGCAGCCGACTTCGTGCTCAAGCCCTGGAAGAACGCCAAACTGCTGGAGGCTGTCAAAAAAGCTTTGGCAAAATCGTCAGGCCAGAAACCCCTGCCAAAAAATGCAGCCGCTACTACCGAAGCTCCTCAGATTATCGGTCAATCGGAAGCAATGCAAAGGGTGTTTGAACTGGTAGAGCGGGTAGCGGATACCGATGCCAATGTGCTCATCCTGGGAGAAAATGGTACCGGCAAAGAACTGGTCGCCAGGGCGCTGCACCATCAGTCAGGTCGCAGAAACGGTCCTTTTGTGACGGTTGACATGGGCGCCGTCACCGCCAGCCTGATGGAGAGCGAGCTTTTCGGCCATACCAAAGGTTCCTTTACGGATGCCCACCAGGACAAGCCAGGCAAGTTTGAAACTGCCAATGGCGGCACCCTTTTCCTGGATGAGATTGGCAACCTCTCGCTACCGCAGCAGGCCAAGCTACTGACGGTGCTGCAAAAACGCAAAGTAAGCCGGGTAGGAAGCAATACAGAAATTCCGCTCAACATCCGCCTCGTTTGTGCCACCAACATGCCGCTCTACGATATGCTGGCTGAGGGACGGCAGGAAGAAGGCTTCCGCCAGGACCTGCTCTACCGCATCAATACGGTAGAAATCTTTGTGCCGCCCCTGCGCGAGCGCAGTGAGGACATTCCCCTGCTGGTAGCGCATTTTCTGAAAATCTATGTTGAAAAGTATAACAAACCCGATCTTGAAGTGGGTAAGTCAGCCCTGCGTAAGCTGCAGAAGTATACCTGGCCCGGCAACATTCGCGAGTTGCAGCATGCCGTGGAAAGGGCCATCATCCTGAGCCAGGGTGATAGCCTGCAGCCGGATGATTTTGCCCTCAGTGAAAAAGGAATGTCTGCCACAAGTCTTGCCGTAGAGGACGAACCGCTGACGCTGGATGAAAATGAAAAGCAGTTCATCCAACGGGCGCTTTCCCGTAACCAGGGCAATGTGACACGCACCGCCAAAGAATTGGGCCTGACTCGTACCGCTTTGTATCGCAGATTGGATAAGTATGGCTTGTAAAAATAATATTACCGGCCAGAGACCCTAAAGAATATTGATCACCAGCGAGACGCTGGCGATTTCATTGTTTCTAGTCGCTCGGTTCCAGCCGAGTGACTAATATCTTCATGGGCCTCTGGCCCGATTCAGGCCAATATGAAATCATTTTCAGTCAATATTATCATCCGTGTTGCCCTGCTGCTGCTGACCATGAGCGGGCTGGCCTACATCTTTGGCAGGATGGAGCTGTTTTTTAACCATATCATCCTGGGTATACTACTCATCCTGCAAGTGTACGAACTCATCCGCTACGTACAGCGTACCAACCGCGAACTGGCCAAACTGCTGCTCTCCATCAAAAACAATGACTTTACCACCAGCTTCAACAGCCTGAAGCAGGACCGGCAGTTTCGGGAGTTGCACGATGCTTTCCGCGAGATTATTGAAGCTTACAAAAATGTCAAAATTGAGAAAGAAGCCCAGTACGAATACCTCCGGCTGATCGTTCGGCATATCAAAGTCGGCATCATTTCTATCAAAGGGGAGGATGAGATTGCCCTGATCAACCAGCCGGCCCTGGACATACTGCAGACCGGTACCTACCACTACTGGCATAACCTGAAGAACAGCCTCCCTCGCTTTGTGGAGCAGGTATCGCAACTGCGGGAAAACGAAAGTCGTCTTCTGGATATACCGGTCAAAGGCGAGGTGAAGCGGCTTTCGGTGCACGTAAGTTCGGCTGTGTTGCTGCGGCAGCCCTACCGTATCATCACCTTCCAGGACATAGCCCAGGAACTCAGCCAGAGTGAGATTGATGCCTGGCATAAGCTCATCCGCATTCTGACCCACGAGATCATGAATTCGGTGACCCCGGTCTCGTCCTTAAGCGAAACCATGCTGCTGATGCTGCAGTCAGCAGAAGGGAGGCTTAAAAAGCCCGAGGAGGTAGATAGCGAACTGCTGGAAGACCTGGCCTATTCGCTGCGTACCATACAGAAGCGAAGTGAAGGACTGCTGGGCTTTGTAGAAGATTACCGCAAGCTGACCAAGATACCGCAGCCCCAGCCGGAAATGATTTCGGTACAGGAACTCTTTGAAGATATTCGCCAGCTGATGCGAGCCGAATTGCAGAAGCAGGGTATCCAACTCAGTGCCGAGGTAAAGCCTCACAGCCTGCATCTCTGGGCCGACCGACGCCTGCTGGAGCAGATTCTGATCAACCTGCTGACCAACAGCCGGCAGGCGCTGCAGGAGGTAGCAAAGGCGCAGATTTGGTTGATCGGTAAAGAACTGGACGGGCAGGTGCTGCTGGAAGTAGCCGATAATGGCGCAGGCATTCCGGAGGATAAACTGGATAAAATCTTTGTCCCTTTCTTTTCTACTAAAGAAAATGGCTCAGGTATCGGCTTGAGCCTTTCGCGCAATATCATGAGCCTGCACGGCGGCAATATCAAAGTGAGTGCTCCGTCAGCCGGCCTAACAGTTTTTTCCTTATCTTTTCCTAAACATACGGTAGGTGAACCTCTGCCCACACAAATTACAAGCTGATCTGATATGAGAAAATTACTCTTGCTCTTTTCCCTTTGCCTGCATATTTCCGTACAGGCTCAGCAGGACCTGGATAATCCATTTTTTGTTTTCAACAATGGTGTGAAAGATGAACAGTATGATACTGTAGAAGAGCAAATACAGTTGCTCACCAGGAATGGCTATGATGGGATGGAAAAGAATGGGCTTGACAATTTTGAAGAAGTATACCTGGCGTTGCAGGCAAATGACCTCAAGCTGTACACCATCTACGTCAACATAAACCTGGACAATCCGGAGCAACCATATGATCCCCGCCTGAAGGAGGTTTTTCAAATGATAGAGGGTAGCGGCGCTATGCCCTGGCTGTACGTCACCAGCAAAAAGTACCCACCTTCTTCCAGCGAATACGATACATTGGCAGTGCCCCTTTTGCAGCAGATTGCCGATATGGCGCAGCAGTACGGGATCAAAGTGATGCTCTATCCACATATGAATTTCTGGATAGAAAGTGTGGAGGATGCGATCAGGGTGGCAGAAAAAGTGAATCGCCGCAATTTTGGGATGACTTTCAACCTCTGCCACTACCTGGCGCATAAGAACCAGGCAGGCGTAGATCCATGGGTGGAGCTTCAACCCCTGTCGGAGCAGGCTATGCCCTACCTCTTTGCCATCAGCCTCAACGGGGCCGATGCCCGGGATGCCGACCAGCAGGATATATGGACTTCTTTTATCCAACCTTTGGGTGAGGGTAATTTTGATACCTACCGTTTTCTGAAAACTTTCCTGGATCAGGGCTTTGAAGGACCGGTAGGTCTTCAATGCTACAGCATTGACGAAGACAAGGCGGTACACCTGCGCAAGTCCATGCAAACCTGGCAGGAGTATCAGCGGCGGTATGCCGCTGAAAACTAAGGGTTCGTTTTTATAAAAACATTATTTTCTTACATATTCCCCACCTTCTTTGCCTGTTTTTGGTCTGTAAATCAACTGCCGATGTAAGAAATACAGCCATTTTGCTGTACCTACATTGAAAATAGTATTTGCAGATCATCGTTATAGAAGCAGATTATGAAGAAGCGACTGATGAATACAAAGTTACGTAAAACCATGCATAGGCTGGGCTTTGCCGCCTTGCTTGGCTTGATATCCATTCCTTCTATGCTGGGCATCCACCTGCTGGCACAGAAGACTCATCACGAAAAGCCACCTTTTCAAATCTGTTATTGGATCGGGCAAGATCGTCAGGAGGATCATCCTGCCGATCCTTTTTTACAGCCATTTGCGGAGTAGTGAAAGCAGTGAACCTGCACATTTTCCACAGATTACCCACAACTGTGTAAACTTTGTGGAAAAAAATTCCACACATGTTTCCACAATGGCACCAATAAACCTCCTATACAGCTTTTTAGAGGCAATTTTGGCTTATGGTATGGTTTTTCCTTCTTGTTTGATTGAAAATTGATTGAAAGGAGGGCTTATGAAATTCATTTTATTTTTTTACATACTGAGCCTGATGGTAATCACAGGATTGGTGCTGGGCGAGGATACAATCGTAGAATCTTCCTTCTATCAGGAGTATATGACCGATGAATTCGTTGTACAGGAGAATAAAACTTTAATTGAGAAAGAAGATATTCCCGGAGCCGTGCTGCAAAGTTTTGCAAAAAGCCCTTTCGGCGAGCTGGATATTAAAAAGGTATATACCATTCCTTCATCCGCATCAAAACACTGGATTGATTACCTGATGATCAGCAATAGAGTAAATAACGAAGTGTATGTACTTGCTCTGGCCGACCAGCCCAACTCAACCCAACTGCATTTTGACGAGCAGGGTAAGCTGATCAACGTAGAAAATATGTGAGAATTTCAACCAAGACCAAAACCAGACAGTGCGGACTTATCGTCCGCTTTTTTTATGCCTTTTTGGCTAAAACCGCCAGCAAGAGATTCATCATTTCGGTGACATAATTGCCGGTGTAAGGCCCAAACCAATTGAGCTCACGCGCCTCCCGGTGGGGCAGATTATAGTACTCATCAGGAATGATGTAGCCGATATAATTTCCGTTGAAGCTGGTTACCATCAGGGGCAGATCATGGGCATCTAAATCTCCGTACAGCATACCGGAATAGTCTGCCGGCACACCCATGAGCACCACATCTCCCAGCCGCAGGCCGCTCAGTTGTGGCTGTAGTTTGCCGAAGAAAGCCTCAAACAGCCAGGGGCTTACTCGCCACGACTCGGCAATTTTCAATTGTGCCTCTCCCAGGTGAAGAGGCAGGGAAGTATAGATCAGCTTCTGTGAGTAAGAAGTCCGGATATTATTTAGCGAGTCAAGCAGGGGGGAGGCCAGCCGGGTAGCGTATTCATCCATTTGCTGGTAAGAAAAATCACCTTCCCGGTAGGGGCTGTGGCTGCCCACAGCACCGGCCGCATACGCAGCAAAGTCAACCTCGGGGTGAGCTTCCAGCACCTTTACCAGGGAAGAAGGATAATCAGCCGAAAGCTGCATAGAGCGGCTGTTGATCATAGTGGCATGGGCGGCAAAGGTACACAGCAGGGCGGTCTGCCCGTCTTCTTTTTCCAGTTTGAGCACCCTGAGGAGGTCATCATCAGCGGGTCCTTTGGTTAGGCGGTTACGCAGCAGGTCGGGCTGAGAAAAAGCGGCATAGCCTATTTGAATTTTTTGTCGGCTCTTGTCTGCTTCCCTGATAGCGGCCAGCGTCTGCTTTACCACAAAACTGACCAGCTCAGGATTATATCCTCCGGCAGTGAGCCAACCTCCCAGTCCCCTGGCCCATTCGCCATAGCCCTTATGGGTATGTACGGCTGTAAAATACAATCCATCTACCTCAAGCTTTGCCGAATCTGCCGCCTGCCGGATAGCAGCCGAAAGGTCAGGATGAACGATCATCAGGTCGTAACTCAGCAGGGCTACCTTTTGCCGTCCATCATCAAAAACAAAACAGCGCAGCATCAGCGAGTCATGCACTGATTCATAATCGCCTTTCCAGCCGTAGCCCATGAGATGGAGCTTCTGCGCTGGCGTAATATTGCACTGGCTCCAGCCCGCCCTGATGGTATCACCTTCCACAGCAGACAAGTTTTCCTTCAGACTATCCAGCGCTGCCAGGGTCTTCTGGTAATAAATTTTTTCCCGGTAAGGCTGCTGGTCCAGAGGACGTATGAAAGCCAGCGCAATAACGGCCAAAAGAAGTAACACGATAATCAGAAGGCGGAGGGCTTTTCTCAAAATGCAGGATAATTTAAAAACTTGGGCGATGACTCAAAATTAGTAAATTTCCTCCCTAAGTCTAACGATGCTCATTTATGAAAAAATACATCCTCATTAGCATTTTATCACTGCTTGTACTGCTGGTGGTAGCTTACTTCATAGCCGATGAGCCCCTGCCGCAGGGCAAAAAGGGCCCAGAGGCTGATGCATTGGCTGAAAAAATGCTGGAGGCAATCAACCATAAGGCCTGGGAGGAAACTGTCGCTGTACAGTGGACATTCCCCGGAGGACACGAGCATCTGTGGGACAAGGAGCGACAACTGGCAAGGGTCAGCTTTGACGAGTATGAGGCCCTGATCAGGCTGGATTCTGTAAGCGGACTGGTGTTTAGAAATGGCGAGAGAATCAGTGATACAGAACGGGAAGCAGAACTGCTACGTGAGGCCTGGGAATACTGGGTGAATGATTCCTTTTGGCTTAACGCACCCAACAAGGTATTTGACCCGGGTGTGGAGCGTCAGGTGGTGATCATGGAGGACGGAGAGGAGGCGCTGCTGGTTACCTATACTTCCGGCGGAGCTACGCCGGGAGACTCTTATCTCTGGCTACTGGATGAAAGCGGCCTGCCCAGCGCCTGGAAACTGTGGGTATCTATCATTCCGTTGGGAGGTGTGGAGTTTAGCTGGTCTGACTGGCAGACGCTCTACAGCGGGGCCAGGGTAGCCAGCCACCATGCAGGCCCCATAGACATCAGGCTGGAAGATATACGTGCCTCATCCTCTGTAGAGGATCTGGCAGGCGAAGATCCCTTTAAGCCTCTTTTCTGAAAATTTTTAACTGTTTCGTTAAGAAATTTTGCTTAAGTATTATCTCTTGTTTTCAACAGGCAGCTTTCTCTAACCTTTCCTTCCATTTTTTGTTCTGCTTAGAAGTACAGCAACTAACTTTTATAATTTTTTACACTCATGCCTACATTTTCGCAGTTTGAAATACCTACCCTGAAAGATACTGAATACAAAACATGGCCGGGAAAACCCTATCCCCTGGGGGCTACTTATGATGGCAAAGGTGTCAATTTTGCCCTTTTCAGTGAAAATGCTACTTCTGTTTATCTCTGTCTTTTTGAAAATGGATCGGATACCGAAGAGAAAGTATGCATTCGTATCAGGGAGCAGACCGACCACGTATGGCATGTATATATTCCCGGTCTGAAGCCCGGGCAACTGTACGGTTACCGGGTAGACGGGCCGCATCTTCCTGAAAATGGCATGCGTTTTAATGCGCACAAGCTGCTTATTGACCCTTATTCCAAAGCTATCAACGGCAGAATAGAATGGAGTAATGCTATTTTCGGTTATCCGGTAGAAGAGGAGGAGGAGGATCGTCATCTTACCATGGATTCCCGTGACAGTGCTGCGGGGATGAACAAATCAATCGTAATAGATTCCGAATTTGACTGGGAGGGCGTACAGAAGCCCGATATTCCGCTGCACAGAACTATCATTTACGAAGTACATGTAAAAGGTTTTACCGCGCAGCATCCTGAGCTTGACCCTGAACTCAGAGGTACCTACCGGGGAATGGCGCAGCCGCAGATCATTGAGTACTTCAAAAAGCTGGGTATTACTGCCATAGAGCTGCTGCCGGTACATCACTTTGTTAACGACAAGATACTGATAGACAAAGGTTTATCTAACTACTGGGGCTATAACAGCATAGGCTTTTTTGCGCCTTACTCTGAATACTCTTCTTCGGGAAACATGGGAGAGCAGGTGAGAGAATTCAAAGAAATGGTCAAAGCCTATCATGAGGCGGGTATTGAAGTCATCCTGGATGTGGTGTACAATCATACGGCTGAGGGCAACCACTACGGGCCGACACTCTGCTTCAAAGGAATTGACAATGCCGCTTACTATCGCCTGGTAGAAGGGAATCAGCAGTATTACATGGATTATACCGGCACTGGCAACAGCCTCAATATGCTCAATGCCCGTTCTCTGCAGCTGGTTATGGATAGCCTGCGCTACTGGGTCACCGAGATGCAGGTAGATGGCTTTCGCTTTGACCTGGCCTCCACCCTGGCCAGGGGCCTGCATGAAGTAGGCAAACTCTCTACCTTCCTGGATACCATTCACCAGGATCCTATTGTCTCTCAGGTTAAACTGATCGCCGAACCCTGGGATGTAGGCGAAGGAGGCTACCAGGTAGGTAACTTCCCGGTACAGTGGGGCGAGTGGAACGGCAAGTACCGCGACAGTGTACGCCGCTTCTGGAAAGGAGACGAAAGCCAGGTAGCCGAACTTGCTAACCGCCTGAGTGGCAGCAGCGACCTTTATGAGACTACTGGGCGTAAGCCTACAGCCAGCATTAACTTTATCACCGCTCACGATGGCTTTACTTTGCACGACCTGGTCAGCTATAACGAAAAGCACAATGAAGAAAACAAGGAAGATAACCGGGATGGAGAGTCGCATAACCTGAGTTGGAACTGTGGGGTGGAAGGTCCCACCGATGACCCGAAGATCATAGAACTCAGGGAGCGGCAGAAAAGAAATTTTCTGTCAACGCTGATCTTCAGCCAGGGTATACCTATGCTTAGTATGGGTGACGAGTACGGCCGCACCCAGTATGGCAACAACAATGTGTACTGCCAGGACAATGAGATCAGCTGGTTTGACTGGGAGTGGGACGAGAGGCAAACTGCCCTCTGCGAATTTACCCGCAGCCTGATCGCTATCCGCCGGGATTCGCCGGTGATGCGCCGCCGCCGCTTTTTCCAGGGACGAAAGGTCCACGGTACCAATGTGAGGGACATACGCTGGCTGCGTACCGACGGGCAGGATATGACCGACGAAGAATGGAATTCATCTTATGTCCGCTGCCTGGGGATGCTGCTCAATGGTGAAGCCATGGAAGAGTACAATGAGAAAGGGGAACGTATCAGGGATGAAATCTACCTGCTGCTGGTCAACAGCTACTGGGAAGAGCTGCCTTTCACTTTTCCCAAGACGCTTCGCAATGCAAAATGGGAAGTGCTGGCTGATACTTACAAGCCTCAGCGTATGCTGGAAGAACAACTGGTATCTGAAAAACTGGATCTTTACCCCCGCTCTCTTATCTTATTAAAGAAAAAATAATAGTATGACTGGCCGGACTTTATATTGGCAAAGCTCAATCTCATATTAAGTGACAGCCGCTGACCCTGAGTAAGATGGGCGGCTTTTTTAATGTCAGATGAATGCTTATCTTGAGCCTGCGCAAAGCCTGCCTCATCAGGATATCAAATTATCATACCAGGAAATGGCGGGCGCACTGGTCATTTATAAAGTTACAAAGCATTGAATATTCAGAAATACATTCTGTTTTTTCTGTCAGCCTGCCTCATCAGTATGAGCCATCAGCTTTACGGGCAAAAGCAACTGTTAGTAATCAAGCATGACGAGGCAGTGGCGCGATTCAGCCCCGGACAGGCATTCAGCTATAAGTACAAAGGCAGCCGGAAGAAAGTAAGCACCTATATCCAGAGCCTCGCGGACACAGCAATCATAACGCATAGCGATACTGTGATGCTGCATGAAATAGAAAAGATTTACTTTGAGATGGGTAGCTTCCGGCACACCCTGGGTGCCGCTTTGATCATTGCCGGTGCGGGAAGATTTATAGTTGACCAGATCAATAATATAGCTGTGCAGGGCAATCGGCCCTCCCTGGACCAGGAGGTTAACGAGTTTTCTATCTCTACCATTGCGGCCGGGCTTCCTCTCTTCCTGATTCGGAAAAAATCGCACCGCATGGGTTACACCTATCGGCCTATCATAGTGACTGAGCAGTCTTACCTCTACCGCAGCAGGTAAACCTGCTTCTCCGTATTTCCCTACAGACCTGACTCTTTTGGCAAGCAGCAGGTAAATTAAATACCAGCCGTACCGGCCCCATTTGCAACTTAGGAATTAGGGCAACGTTAAATGATAGTATCACTTCCATATTTGATACAACGACTTTGAATAAACTATTCACCTAATCCCCACTTGTTTTATGAAAACTCTCATCACCAGGTCTTTTGTAGCAATCACACTCTTTGTATGGATGGCTTCCTGCGGCGATATCAGCCAGAAAATGGACGAAAAACTGGATGCAATAAACCGTACAGCCGAGGGGATCGACTCCCTGGCCAATACAAAACTGGACAAGCTTCAGCAGCTTGATACCCTTGTTAATGGAAAGCTCCAAAAAGTAGAAAGACTGGATTCTATCTTCAACCAAACCAGGTCAAGGCTGGATTCACTACAGATCACCAACTAAGCTTTACTCTCCAGAGAAAGAAAACTGTCATTAAAGCAGGTCTGAGTTTGCAAAGGTTGCCATTTGCTTATGATGCTTTGTTTAGTCTTAGTTTCATAATGAAATCAGTCTGTGCATCCCGGCCGAGCATAAAAGTATAAGATCCTATCTTTTCAAAGCCCTGGCGTTCATAGAGACGTATGGCATCAGGGTTCTGACTCCAAACACCCAGCCAGACAAAGTCCAGTGACTTTTGCCGGGCTTTAGCTATGATCTGTGCCAGCATCCACTGTCCTAGTCCCTGTTTCTGAAAAGTCTGCTTCACGTAGAGTCGGCAGATTTCCAGGGCAGGGCCTTTTTCTCTGACAGCTGAAGGTAACCCCCTTTTTATCTTGCAATAGCCCAGAAGTATATCCTGCTGCTTCAGGAAATAAAAAGTAATGTCAGGGTCTTGCATCTCCTGCAGAAGCTGCTTTTGACTAAAAGCACTTTCCGTATACAACCGCATATCCTCTTTTGTATTGGCTTCAGCAAAGGCTTCTTCAAAGGTATGTATACTAAGTTCACGGAGCTGGTCAAGCTCCTCAGTAGATATGGGTACAAGCCTGGTTTTATCCAGGTTAATCTGAAAAGACGTAGTGGGCATACTGGTTTAGTTGGTTTTTGCTGACCGATCGTTGCAGGCAGTGTAACTGGTGTATCAGCTTTTGCCACGCACTTTATACTGACTCTAAGTTAAAGCTGAGCCGCGCATGCTTGCAAATCATCCTCAGAAAACATGAGCATAACTAAAAACAATTAGTTCTAAAACTGTTGATGCTTTTAAAGGTAGCGGAGTTCTTCAACCAGAGTGAGCCTCTGCTTCATAACTACGAGCAAAACTTGGCTGAATAACTGCATTTCTTAATTATTAAGCCCAACTTTGCCCTATGAATGAGCAACCTACCATTGTCATTACCTGTGCCCCCCACAATGGGCCCCTGCTGGCTGAGGAAGTAAAAGCCCTGGGCTATCCGGTAAAAAGCAGCAGCATACTGGAAGTAAGCACTGAAGGCACGCTGCACGACTGCATGCACCTGAACCTCCACCTGCGTTCTGCGCACCGCGTGTTGTACCAGTTGAGGCGGTTTAATGCGAAGAATGCAGATCAATTGTACCGTTACCTGATCAATATCCCCTGGGAGGATTATATTCCTGCCGACAGCTACTTCAGTGTGGGTTCTTATGTAAAAAACCTGACCATACGCGACACCCGCTTTGCCAACCTCAAAGTAAAAGATGCTATTGTTGATCGCCTGCAGCAGAAGTACGGTCGTCGGCCCGATACGGGTCCCAAGCAGGACCGTATTGTAGTCTTTCTGCACTGGCGGGAGGAGGAAGCCGGTATTTTCCTGGATACTTCTGGTGAAAGTATTGCCCGTCATGCCTATCGCCGAGTGACGGTAGAAGCCCCTATGCAGGAGGCACTGGCAGCGGCCGTGGTGCAGGCTACCCGCTGGCATCCGTCGCAGCCCCTCGTCAATCCTATGTGCGGCAGTGGTACGCTGGCCATAGAAGCCGCGCTCATCAAAGCCAGTAAAGCTCCAGGGCTATTAAGAGATAATTTTGCTTTTATGCATCTCAAGACTTTTGACAGGCTGGTTTGGGAGAAGATGATATCGCAGGCACAACAGCAACTGAGGCAGCGCATGGATACTTTTGTCAACCAGATGCCGGTCATCATCGCTACTGATAACGATCCTAAAGCCATTTCTGCCGCCAGGCAGAATGCCGCTGCTGCTGGTGTGGCAGGTCTTATCCGCTTTGAAATTGCTGATTTCAGGGATACCGAGCTGCCCCGTCCGGCGGAAGGCAGCGAAGGGAAGGCTGTGGTGCTGATTAATCCTCCCTATGGGGAGAGGCTGGGGGAGGAGGAGGAACTGGCCGGCTTATACCAGCAGATAGGCGATTTTTTCAAACAGCATTGTGCCGGCTATTTTGGCTACATTTTTACCGGAAACCTGAGATTGGGCAAAACTGTAGGCCTGAAAACCAAAAGGAAGGTAGAATTTTTCAATGGAAAAATAGAATCCAGGCTTTTGGAATATGAATTGTATACAGGTAAACGCTAGTGTTACGTTAACTAAAGAGAGAATGCTGAAGCGAATGCTTTTTTCTACTCTTCTTCACTAACAAAAGTACCACTGGTGCTGAGCCGTACATGAAGCAATTCAAAGAAAAGGTCATAGATCCGCTGTTTTATTCCCTGCCGATACAACTGCTGGTATTGCATCTGCGCAAAAACCAGTTGCTGTTGCTGGGATGGGTCTTCCTTTTCTCGGTGGTAAGCGGCAGCTTCGGTATCAATATGGGTATACCCTACCTGTTCCTGGACCCTGAGTATTTGGGCAGGGTAGATTTTACCAGCTTTTTTATCGTCGGTATCTCGCTGGGAGGCCTTACCATGGCCTATCATATTACCTGCTATATATTGGATGGAGCAAATTTTGGCTTTCTGGGCGCTCTTTCCCGACCCTTTTCCAAGTTTGCGGTCAACAATGCCATCATTCCGCTGATATTTGTCACGGTCTATCTGGTGCAGATCATCGGCTACCAGCTCGACAATGAGTACAATACTGCCTCTGCCATTATGCTGAAGGTGAGCGGCTTTTTGAGCGGCTTCTTGCTTATGCAGCTTTTTCTTTTTGTCTACTTTCGTTTTACCAACAAGGATATTTTTAAATTTCTGGCCTCCAATGTAGACCGCCGTCTCAAAAAGGTCAAAATATCCAGGGTGAGGGTAATGCAGCAATTGAAGGAGGCGCGTAAGCACAAGACAAGGGTAGATTATTACCTGGATGTAAATTTTGTGCCAAGAAAAGCACCTTCCAGTTCGTACGATAAGGCATTGGTCACCAAAGTCTTTGACCAGAACCATCTCAATTCGGTTATTATTGAATCCTTTATCTTCCTGCTCATCCTGGCGCTGGGCTTCTTTCATGATCGTCCGCTGATGCAGATACCCGCAGCTGCCAGCGGGGTGCTGCTGCTTACCATCATCATGATGCTGATCGGGGCGGTCACTTACTGGCTGAGGGGCTGGGCTACCACAGCGGTTATCGTCTTTTTTTTCCTGCTCAACGCCGTAGTCAAAAATAACTGGGTCAGCAGTACTTACCAGGCTTTTGGCCTGGATTATGAAGCGGCCCCGGCCGTTTATGACCTGGATCAACTGGCTAGCCTCAACGATAGCCTTCAGTATGCGCAGGACAAAGCGGCTACCCTACAGATACTGGAAAACTGGAAGTCTAAGCTCACCAAAGCTGATACTACTCAGAAACCCAGGATGGTATTTATATGCAGCAGCGGCGGAGGCCTCCGAGCAGCCCTCTGGACGATGCTTTCCCTACAGACAGCAGACAGCCTTACCGGGGGCAAACTGATGGAGCATACGCAGCTGATCACCGGGGCCTCGGGCGGACTGGTAGGCGCTGCTTATTTCCGTGAACTGCTGCTGCAGGAAAAAATGAACAACTTGCCCGGGCAGGAAGATACCGACCCCCTGGTAAAGCTTACCTCGGCAGATACTGATAAACTGCTGCCTTCTGTCTACAGCCGCGAATACATCAACCGCCTGGGGCAAGACCACCTGAATCCTATTATCTTCACTCTGCTAGTCAATGATCTTTTTATACGCTTTCAGCCTTTTGAGCACGAAGGGAGGAGCTATATTAAGGACCGAGGCTTCGCTTTTGAGCAGCAACTGAACAAGAATACCAATTACATACTTGACAAAAGCCTCATTGACTACCGTAAGCCAGAGCAGGAGTCACTGATACCTATGCTATTGCTTAGCCCAGCCATTGTCAACGATGGTCGTAAGCTGTTCATTTCGCCGCAGCATGTTTCTTATATGAACACCGGCCTGTATACACAGCATCAGGGAAATACCGATAAAATAAAGGGCGTGGATTTCATGCGTTTCTTCGCGGATCAGGATGCAGGTTCGCTGCGCTTTCTGACGGCTCTGCGGATGAACGCGGCCTTCCCTTATGTAACGCCCAATATCAGCATGCCTACCGAACCCCGCATACAGATCATGGATGCCGGGCTGACCGATAATTTCGGTATATCTGATGCCGTGCGCTTTGTATATGTTTTTAAAGACTGGATCAATGCTAACACTTCGGGCGTGGTGCTGCTCAGTATCCGGGATTCTGAAAAGAATGAAGCGATAGAGAAGCCTTCCAGCAGTTCGCTGCTGCAGCGTATGACCGCTCCTTTTCGCTTCCTTTACAGTAATCTGTTCAACATACAGGATATCAATAATGATGACCGCCTGGAATTTATGCAGACCTGGCTGGAGGTGGATTTTGAAGAAATTGATATTGAGTACGTATCTCACTGGGATTATGTAGACGAGAAAAATGCCAAGGCCATTTCAGAACGCCCTTCCCTGAGCTGGCGCATGACCGGTCGCGAAAAAGCCAATATCCTCAACAATATTCAGCATCCAAGCAACCAGGCTGCCCTCCGTCGCCTGCAGGAACTGCTGGACTGATCAGCCGTATATTGCCATTGCTTCTTCAAAAGTCTGGCAATGAGCATTCACAATGTCGGCCATACGTACCGAGTAGCCGCCACCCATGGAGCTAGCTATGGGAACTGCATGCTGCCTGGCCTGCTGGAACACAAAGCGATCTCGCAGGCGACAGCCCTCTTTACTGAGCGAGAGCTTGCCCAGCTTATCGGTAGCCAGTACATCCACGCCCGACTGGTAGAAAATGATATCCGGCTTCTGCTGTTTGATCAGGCGGGGCAAGGTATCTCTAAGAATATCAAGGTATTCATCATCTCTCGTACCGCTTGGCAGACCGATATCCAGGTCTGACTTTTCTTTTTTGAGTGGATAATTATCCCGCCCATGCATGCTGAAGGTGAAGACGGACGGCTTGTCTGCAAAAATGAAAGCATTTCCGTTGCCCTGGTGTACGTCCAGGTCAACGATGAGTACCCTGCTGACCTTCTGGTGATGCAGCAGATGGGTAGCAGCAATGGCAATATCATTCAGGGTGCTGAAGCCCTCTCCCCGGTCAGGATAAGCATGGTGGGTGCCGCCGGCCAGGTTCATGCCTATGCCGGATTCAAGGGCAGCCTCTGCGGCTTTCATGGTACCGGCTACACTGTTGCGGGCTCTCTTGACGGAAGTTTCATTCAGGGGCAAGCCAATGCGCCTGATCATGCGGGGCGGCAGGCTGAGTGTCTTGACCTGCTGCCAATAATCAGACGTATGTACCCTTAAAATATCTTCCTCATCGGCCAGGCCGGGATCAACCAGTTGCTCTTCGCTGATAATGCCCCGGTAGAGGAGCTGTTCCTTGGTAAGCAGGTATTTATCTATGGGGAAGCGGTGCTGCTCGGGTAAGCGGTAGTGGTAGCGTTCTGAATAAAAAATTCTGATGTCTGCCAATTTTGCTGTTGAATCTGGTAGGTAAATGCGCCCTGCAGGGGTACACAATGATACGGAATATTTTGCTGCTCTGCCTGTGCTGCCAGTGACCTGGCGCGATAATAAGAGTTGGAGCTGTCGATAATCAGCCTGCGGTAGTCAAACAACTCATTGACCTCATCCAGTTTCCTGACAGCATTGTTACAGATCACCAGCAGGTCCAGTTCCACTTTGTCGGGCAAACGATAGGTTTGGGTAAAAGATCCGGTGATCAGGGCTGCTTTCTGTCCCTGCCAGACGATCAGCCTGGTATTTTGCCATTGCCCCAGGGCCAGTGGAGAAGGAAGAGAATCATTCAGGTAGTGCGTATGGTACGATTTGTAAATGTAATGAGGCTGAATATGGTAGGCTGATTTTTCATCATCTGTGCCCAGGTGAAAATTATTTCGCCCGGTAAACAGGCTCATATGGCTGGCCTTGGGTACGTGAAAGAAGGTAATGCCGGTAGACTGCTCATGGCGGTAAATTCTATGTATGCGTGAAGCAGAAAGTAACAACAGGCAACAACTTAGCAGGAGGACAAAAGAAAATTTTCTTTCAGAGAACAGCAGCAGCATGAAGATGATGGCCAGGTAAATCAGCAGGCTTTCCTGCGCACTAAAGTAAAGACCTTTAAGAACACTGTAGGGCATTTTTTCAATAAAGACAACGCCATAGTTGAGTACCTGAATGCATTTTTCCAGCAGCCAGCCGGGATAAAACAGCAAAGGAAAGGCGATAAAGCCTGTTAGCAGACAGAGCAGCCCAAGCGAGAGGATCACATAAGCTGCCGGAATGACCAGGATATTGGATAGCCAGAAAAAAACAGGAAACTGCTGAAAATAATAAAGGCCGAGCGGGAATGTAACCAGCTGGGCCGCGATGGATACAGCGGTGAGGCTCCACAGCCAGTCCAGGTATTTGTTGGCAGGAGCTACCCACTGGTAAATTTTAGGCTGAAGGTAGACGATGCCCAGTACTGCCAGGTATGACAGCTGAAAGCCCACCGACATGATCAGGTAAGGATCATAGAGTAGCAGAAAGAAGGCAGAAGCAAAGATGGTATTGTAGATGTTGGTCTGCCGGCGGGTGGCCTGCGCAATAATGATAAAACTAAACATGACTGTGGCCCGAAGTACTGAGGCAGAAAGCCCGGTAAGAAAGGCATAAGCCCAAAGGCTTAGCAGGCAGATCAGGGCCAGCAGGAGGTGTCCCCACCTTCCTCTGCTTTTGAGTGGTTTTAGCAAAAAGCTGATAACCAGGTAAATGATCCCGACATGCAGCCCTGATACAGCCAGCACATGCATGGCACCTGCCGCGGCATAAGCGCTACGGATGTCATCCGCCAGCTCATGTTTGATCCCCAGCACCAGGGCCAGAGCAATGCCTCTTGCCTTGCTGTCAGGAATGGCCTGGTGGAATAGCTGCTGTGAGGCCCTCCGGATGCGGTTGGCAAAGGCAAGAACAGGATTACCGGCCTGGTGGCCATAATTTATCCATAGAGAATCAGGCAGGTATTGCTGGTGATGAATATACTGATAAGCCAGGTACTGCCGGTAATCAAATTCATTCGGGTTCATAGGTTCTCTTACCAGTTGCGGCTGCCCTTTCACCAGGATTTGCTGTCCGAATTTTAGAAGCCTGAGGCTATCTTCAAGGGGCTGGTATACGATGATGCGGCCGCTGGCAGGCTGTTGTTTTATTTGCTTGCTGCTATCTGCCAGCAGGAGGTAATCCACCGAGAGTACTGATCTATAGGAATTGGCTCTTTTTTCTGCTGCTTCTTTAACTGTAGCAATATAGTGGGTATAAGAAGTATCAGCTTTTACAATATGATGTATCTTCTGATGAACCTGTCTGAAGTTGGTATAAAGGATGGCCGTTAAAAGCAGCAGCAACAAGCCAAGCAGGCCGGTCAGGCCGGAGCAGGCAGAGCGATACCTGGCTGGTATAAGATAAGCCAGCCCGGCATAAAGTACGCCTGGCAGCAGGAGGGTCCACGACGGAATGCGGCAGCTGAAATGAATTGCCAGCAGGATACCAAAGATGAATACAGGGGTAAACCTCAGGAAGGGATAGGGGAGCCAGCGGAACATTAGCTTTTTTACTGATGAAGATAATCGGATGTGGCAGCTAAAACCACCGCTTATCAACCCAAATCAAACCACGTAAGAAAGGAAATAATTTACTCGGTACGAGCAGGTGTTTCTGTACTTTGATCCGGCTGTGTGGCAGGTTTGCCGTAGGCGATTCGGCGGAAACAGAAATATTGCATGTTGTACTTGTTGCCGGTTGAGGCAGTAAATCCCCAGATGACGTCGGTAGCTCCTTCAAAGATGTCTTCAACTAAATTACGCTTACCCTGGTAGACAATGTTATTATCCAGATGCACGATGATTTCATTATTTTCAGGATTCCAGCTGAAGCGGAAATTGTGCATACTGTCATCTTCCAGGTCAAAGGCATCATCTCCGCCATTCCAGTAAGTTTCATGGTAGCTGCTGCCGTTTTCCAGGTAAGCCACATGGTCAGAGGCCGGATCATTCTGGTAGGGATTCTGATAGGTATCAAACTCTACTGCTATAGAGGGTGAGATAAAGTTGCCGGAGGCAAAGTTAGGATTAAAACGCCCGTAGCCCAGTCCTTCACCATAAGTGCCGAAGGCATCATATCCCCTGGGGTCGTTATGAATGACAAAGGCAATACCATCGGCTCCTCCTTCGTCCTTGTCGCCCAGGTAAATATCAAATTCTATTTCAAAGTAATCTGTAAGGTCCAGTTTGTTGGTGCTGTAGGCAATCCCTTCAGCATATCTGACATCAGGTGTAAGCAATATACAACCTGAAGGCATATAATCTGCCGTGCCCCTGAGCTCAAACTGTGCCAGGGCAGGTGGTAAAATACATAGCATAAGGGAGATAAGGCTGACAATACTTTTCATATAAGGAAAATTCTCAAAGCGGCTTATTCAATAGCTAGGCTTGCGTTGAAATGATTAAAATAGAAAATTATTACCGGAATCTCCAGCTTATGTTTAAAGCCAGGGAAAAATATAAAAACAATTTGCCCCCAGGATAGTCTCAATATTACATTCAATCTTATAATTAATTTTTTTATCCAAAATTTTTAAATCATGGCTAAAGAAGACACCAAAACCTGGCCCGAACTGGCAATCGGACTGTACGATAAATTGACAGGCCGCAATGCTGAGATCACTTACGAGTTTGATGATTTTGATCTCTACGTACCAAGTAAAGCAGGTACCAACGGAAGTACTGAACATGCCCATTGGAAAATGAACGGAACACTCAGAATTACTACCACCGACAATGTCAACAAGTAGTATTCTTTTTGATACATATCATAGGTAAAGGCGCATGCTTTTACCTATATTTTTTTCCTTGTTCATTCCTAATAACTTTTTATCATGGCCAAACCTGTAAAAATTTTTGCTGACCTGAGCATTTCCAACGGGTCAGGGGAGATCAGGGTGACTAACGACGCCGATGGTAGCCTTGTCATTGATCTGCCAAACAAAGAGAGCCTGGAATCTATTGTTGACCTGCCTATCCCTTTTAAACCCAGTTTTAATGCTATAGGAAAGACAAACGCCGCTCTTGCGGAGCAACGTCAGTCAGTCATTGTAAAGGTAAATAATGAAGAATGGATAGTGCTTGGTAGGGACAAGAAAGCCACTCTCAATTATGTAAAACTGGCTCCTTTCTATCTCAAGCAGAACCTGAGCTGGAAAACCGGTCTCTACGTATTGGGTGGAGGTCTGGCCGCAGGTTTAGCTTACGTCCTGCTTAAAAGGCGAAATTAAACCCACCCCTGAACTGGGCAGTCCGTGCGCCACCGGGTTGCATAAATGCCAGTATGTTATCAGACATGGCGTATAGCTGAAAGCCATTGCCAATGATGATCCCCATGCCCAGGTTATTATAAGCTCTGGCCTGCATAGAGTAGGTGGCACCTACCTGGAACCATTTTCCTGCTCTCTGGGTAATTCCCAGGGCCAGGCTGTTTTGTAAGCCACCGAACATATTGCCATGATAAGTTGCCGATGCCTGCGTGTTTCTGGCGAGCTGGTAGTAGGCCGTCAGATACATCTGTGCAGGCAGTGCCGTACGATACGCTTCATCGCTTTCGGTAAACTCAAAAATCTGAGTCAGTGAATCCGTCAGCTGGCCCTGGTCTACCTCAAAATTACCGCTGAAAAGATCATTGTTATCAATCCCCTCAAAAACGAACTCACCTGATGATTGGTAATTGACCACATCCTCCTTCCATTTGATGCTTCCCAGGTTGATGAGTGAAGCGCTGAAAGTCCAATTATTGGAGTATTTATAGGTAGCGCCCAGGTCTACACCTAGTCCGGTATTGCCAAAGTTAAGCAGGTAGTCTCCGCTTATGTTTTCCGACAGCTTGCTGCCAGCCGTACGCACCAGTATGTCTGATGAAGCGGTAATAGCATACATATCCTGCTCGCCAGCTGTGCTCAGGCTGACATCTGTTTTGACGGTATTCACGTTGGCCATACCCTGCAGCAGCTTGATACGCCCTCCTACAATCAGTTTACCCTCTTCCAGGATCCTGCGATTATAACCCAGTCCATATTCCCGGTAGTGCATACCCCTGATTTTGTATCCTCCGGTACTCAGTGTACTACCAGGTGTGTTACCACTGACCAGTACATCTAGCAGGCTGCTGTTGTAGTTAAAGCGTGCGTTGATATGTTCTGTTATATTGACTGAGAATCGGTTTTTTCCGGCACGGAAGCTGACAGCAAATGCATCAAAAGAAGCATTCAGGTGCATATAATCTCTGCCGTTCAGCCTGAGGTTATTAGACAATTCGTTCAGGTCCAGGTAACGCCCATTTTCACCTTCACGGATCTGGGAAGTGAGGGTATTGTAAGTGAAACCGGTATTTTTCAGACCTAATTGTACGGATGAAGCCAATGTAATGCTGGCCTTGTGGGGTAGATCAGTCGCTGGGTTGGTATGCATCGACTGGAAGGTGTGATGCATAATGTGTGAGGTAAACTCCTGCTGAGCTTTTAAAAGCAGGGGAGTACAGATGAAAATAATGCTTAAATATATATATTTCATAGATGAAGCTGAATTGATGTTTTACAAAGCGGCTTTGATCTGCATAGCCATGCTAAAACGGATATTGTAAAATGAGTACAGCTTGATCATATTCTGGTCCGCACTTTTGCTGCTCATGCTGGCTCTCACCAGGAGGTTACCAGCAGTCCTGATGGCCTCGTACTTTTTAGCATTCATAGTAGCTGAAATGGGCATATCAGGGGTGTTAGCTTTGGTTTCGCCGGTGGCTGTATTAGTAATCTGTGCCGCATTGAGGAGTTGGGCTTCTTCATCAAAAAGGGTTACAGGACGGTTGTTGCTGTCCAGGATCTGATTGCCTTCCGCATCAAGGAAGTAGACTTGCAGGAGTGCATCAATGGGAAAGCCGTTTTCTGTCTTGATCAGCATTTTCAGTGATTCTATATCCTGCTCAAAGTTGAGATCTATGGCAATGGTATCTTCCAGTATAATGTCAAAGCTGCCTTCCAGGGGGAGTTCTACCTCCAGGTCTAGGCCTATCATACTCTGATCTGAAATAAAACTGGTATCATTTTCAGGACTCATCATCTTAAAAGAGATGTCGTGGGCAATGCCTCTGGGCAGTTCAGCAAAAGCCTCCTCAATGTTTGAGTTGTCGCGGTCAACCAGCTGAAGCTTGGTAGCAGGTTCATCATCTCTGCTGAGGGTGTAAGGAAATTCAAAATTGCCGCTGAAGAAGTCACTGTCAGCCTCATCTTTCAGCTTGACAATAGTTCCACTTTTGCGATTGACGTACACCTGGCTGAGGTCAGGAACGAGTTTTACCCCGAAGCTATTCTGGAAGTTGAAGGTAAAAGAGGGGTTCAAAGCCACATCGCCGTTTACTGCACTGGCAAGGATAGGAATCTCCAGGGTGTCTGCCTCAAGAGGAACTATGATATCCTGAAAGTTACCTTCCAGGTAGGAAAAGTCTATGTCGGTAATGTTGAAGTCAAGATAGATCTGCTCAAACTCGCTGATAGATCCGCCCATGGCTACTACATTGACGCTCATGTCATAGCGAATACTATCATTTTGCAGATTGATGAGGTGGTTGGTAAGGTCTACCCGTTGGCTACTGCTTCTGCTGCCCCATTTTCTGAGCTCAAAATACAACTGGAGCGGCTGCCTGTCTGCATCCAGGATGTCGGGGAAGGTAATATTGATCTGTACATCATGCTCATAGTCGGAGGAAACATTCAGGTCAAACTGTCCGTTTTTGCATTCTATGCTATACACATCCAGTTCACCCATATCCATAGGGATTTTACCATCAAAGCTCCTGGCTTCGGGCGAAATACTGAAGTTGGGAGAATTAAATCCCAGTGAAAAACGCTCAGTAAATTGCTGTGCAGGAATTTCAGGAACATACTCTTCCAGGTTTTTGGAGTAGACACTTTGCCGGTAGAAAAGACTATACGAGCGGTCGCTCTTTTCTTGTAACACACCTTCTGCTTCCGTATTGATCATGTCTTCTACTACCAGGTTGGTGTTGATAATAGGAAGCGCGAGAGAGGGAGAGGGCGCCATGATCTCGATGTCCTGGAAGTCATCCTCAGGCATGCAGGCAGAAAGGAAGCCAATGCTAAGTGCAAGTGTACCGCCTTTCAACAGGTTTTTTGTAAAATTTTTATTCATACAGAATCAATTTTTTTTGAGCTTGGGCCTGGTGGTATCACTTTGTTGAAAAATGGTCAGGCTGGGCCGGTTTTGCTCTGCAATTTGTTCTGTATAGTGCTATGAAAATAATGTCAGTAAGATCATTCTATACCTAAGTGAGGTATTTACTGATTTTAAGCAATATTCTGAGACACTCTTCTGGCAGGTAGTTCGTTTTATGAATTAGTTCTAATTTGTAAGTATGATTGAGCTTATTGAGCTGTGCAAGTACTACGGTGAGAAAGCTGCGGTAGACCACGTCAGCCTCAGGGTAGAAAGAGGGAATAATATGGTGCTGCTAGGCACAAGCGGCTGTGGTAAAACCACTACGCTCAAAATGATCAACCGGCTTATTGAACCCAGTAGCGGGACGATCAGGGTGAATGGGCAGGACGTAAGGCAGCAGCCATTGGAAAAACTACGCCGCAATATTGGTTATGTTATACAAAGCATTGGTCTTTTTCCGCATTATACCGTAGCCCAGAATATCGGGCTCGTACCCAGCCTTCTTAAGTGGCCTGAAAAACGAATCAGAGAGCGCTGCAGTGAACTGATGAATCTGGTAGGCTTAGATGAAACGATGGGAGAACGTATGCCATACGAACTGAGCGGGGGGCAACAGCAGCGCGTAGGGTTGGCACGTGCCCTGGCGGCTGACCCTGAGGTGATTTTGATGGATGAGCCCTTTGGCGCCCTGGACCCCATCACCAAGCAGCAGATACTGACCGAATTTCTGCAGATGGAGGCGCTCCTCAGCAAGACCATGATCATGGTGACGCATGATGTGTTTGAGGCAGTGACGCTAGCCGATTCTATCTGCCTCATGGATCAGGGAAGGGTGCAGCAGATTGGCAGCCCGCTGGACCTGGTCTTCAGGCCTGCCAGCAACTTTGTAAGAGACTTCTTTAACATACAGCGTTTTCGCCTCGAACTTCAGGTACTCAGGCTTGAGGATATTCTTCCGCTGGCTGAGACAGAGGAAGCGACTGGAGGAGAACGTGAACCTACATCTCAACTTAACTCTTCTGATAGCCTGCTGTATGCTCTAGAGAAGCTGGAGCAGGAAGGTAATGAGAACCTGCTGATAAGCGGGGATGACAAAAAAAAACGGCCCAGTAGGATCATGAGCCGTGAATCTATGCTAAAGTTTTTTTACCTGCTAAAAAAGGATCTATCTGCCAAAGCGAATCACTGAGGTGTGTCAGTTTCAGCATCTCTGAGCGTAAATGCTTCACTTTCTATGGTATTGCTTACGTTCAAAGCCCTATCTCTTATCCTCACGGCTATCTTTAGTGAATCGTTACGGAAAAGGTTAATCAGGGCTACAGATGAAAACCCATATTGGATGACACCTTCCAGTGGTTTGGTATTTTCAAAGTTATCTTTGAGAGGGGGGAACTGTCCACCCAAAGGCTGGCGGCAAATGGGAGGTGCCCTAAAGTCAAACAGCTCATAACCACTTTCCTCTTTGACGTAAAGATCAATTTCAAAATTTAAAAAATTGGGATTGAACTCAATTCGTATGGTATCATTGATAGTATCGCCATCAATGATAGTTACCGGATCCCAATTCCTGCAATCAAATACGTCTGTAGCTGCGTTGAACCTGATATAATTTCCCTGATTATCCAGGGGATAGAAAATGGGCTCGCTGAGTATGGGATTGCTTTCCCTGGAACTGACACCCAGGTTACCGTCTCCATCCTCAAACCTGACCCTGATGATCAGGGAATCGGCCTGTGTATTGGGAACATCTACAAACCTGATGCCCTGCCCAATTTCACCATCAAAACCAACCAGGCGCGGCTCCATAGGAAAATCAGGCTCTTCATAACAGCTACTTAAGCCTAGAAAAGAGACAAAAAACAACAAAAAGAAAAAATACCGCTTCATATCATTAAAGCTACTAATATTTATAATGAACGCATAAAGATGGCAATTTGATATATTTACAGCCCTATGAATGCACGTTTTTTTAAAGATAAGCTATTCGGCGTCCATGCTCAAAATTTTGAGGCTCAGGCGCTCTCCCTGTTTCGTTGGCAGGCGCAGCATAACCCTGTTTATAGCAAATACCTTCATTTTCTGGGGGTTCAGCCTTCTCAGGTCAGTAAATTAGAGGAAATACCTTATTTGCCTATTTCTTTTTTTAAGAACCACAAAGTACTAAGTAGAGAAATCTCTACAAAGGAGCCATCTGATTATTTTGAAAGTAGCGGCACCACCGGGCAGCAAACCAGCCGACATTATGTTGAGGATATGGCTTTCTACCTGCAAGTATGCCGCAGGGGCTTTGAGAGCGTGTATGGTAGCCTGCATGAGTACCATGTGTTTGCCCTGCTCCCTTCTTATCTGGAGCGTCAGCACGCTTCATTGGTGGCTATGGCTGAACACTTTATAAAAATATCGGCCTCTTCACTCTCTGGCTTTTATCTGAAAAACTATGAAGACCTGCTTGAGCAAATTGGTCTGGCAAAGCAAAGTGGACGTAAGGTTTTGCTGCTGGGGGTTACTTTTGCCCTCCTGGAACTGGCTGAAAGGGGAGAAACCAACCTGGAAGGGGTAGTGGTGATGGAAACTGGCGGAATGAAAGGGAGAAGGAAAGAAATGATACGTGCGGAACTGCATGAGCTGCTTTGTCGAGGGCTTAATGTGCAGCAGATACACTCCGAATACGGTATGACTGAGCTGATGTCGCAGGCTTATTCTGAGGGTGAAGGGAAATTTTATCCGCCGCCCTGGATGCGCATTATTTTGCGTGATATCAATGATCCCTTTCATTTTGACAACAATCTTCGCTACGGAGGTATCAATGTCATAGACCTGGCCAATGTACATTCCTGTGCCTTCATAGAAACTCAGGATCTGGGTAAGTACCATCAGCAGAATGGCAGCTTTGAAGTATTAGGCCGGTTTGATAATACGGATACCAGGGGCTGCAACCTGATGGTGGCAGGTTAGCGCAAGAAGTGTGGATAAATAATTATATAAATTTTATTATTTATTTGACTTATGTAATGTTTATGTTAAATTTGATGCATATTAAATTACATAAAACACAATGTCATGAAATTTAGACTTGTACTTGCTGCAATAGCCCTTGCTTTTATGTCATCCTGTGCTCCTCAGGTTTTGTGCCCTGCCTATGCTGTAGATGACCAACCTATTGAAAAGGAAGTGAAAGCTGAAACCAAGGCGAACAGCTAAAAAAAAGAGCAATGAAAATTGCTCTTTTAAAATTTGTGGATTGACTGTTTGATGTTAAACTCAAACATATCGCCTGATATCTTCGCCGCTGATTTCGGCATCGCACATAATCACCAGGCGTTCCACCACATTCCGGAGTTCCCGGATGTTGCCTGTCCATTCCAGTTCTTTCAGGTTTTCCAAAGCTTGCGGAGATACTTTTTTCTTGGGTGCCCCGTATTCCTCAGCAATATCCGTCAGAAATTTATCTACCAGTAGTGGTATATCATCTTTACGTTCCTTCAGAGGAGGCACATGGATCAGAATCACGCTCAGCCGATGATAAAGGTCTTCGCGAAAGCGGTTTTCCTCAATCTCTTTTTTCAGGTCCTTATTGGTGGCGGCAATCACACGTACATCTACACTGATGGCTTTATCACCGCCCACGCGGCTGACTTTATGCTCCTGCAGGGCACGTAAAACCTTGGCCTGAGCAGAAAGACTCATGTCGCCCACTTCATCCAGGAAAAGGGTACCACCATGAGCCTGCTCAAATTTTCCTTTCTTTTGTTTGATAGCCGAGGTAAAAGATCCCTTTTCGTGACCAAAAAGCTCACTTTCAATCAGCTCAGAAGGGATAGCTGCGCAATTCAGTTCAACCAGGGGACCACTAGCACGTTTGCTCAGCGCATGCAGCCACTTGGCTACCAGCTCTTTTCCGGTACCATTGGGTCCGGTCACCAGCACCCTGGCTTCGGTAGGGGCTACCCGCTCTATGGTTTTCTTCACTTCTGCAATAGCAGGGGATTCGCCCACGATATCAGTAACGCCAGATACTTTTTTGCGGAGGACTTTGGTTTCTTCTACAAGTTCAGATTTGTCGAGGGCATTTTTAACAGTAAGCAGCAGGCGATTCAGATCCGGTGGCTTCTCTATAAAATCGTAAGCGCCAATCTTAGTGGCTTCTACAGCTGTCTCTATGTTGCCATGAGCTGAGATCATGATGAACTGTGCATCATGCCCGGCATCCATAGCTTTTTGTAATACCTCCATGCCATCCATATGGGGCATCTTGATATCCAGCAGTACTACATCGTACTTTTCGTTAGCCAGTTTCTTGAGTCCTGCCTCACCGTTTTCAGCTTCGTCTACACTGTATTTTTCGTATTCAAGAATTTCTTTGAGTGAGCCACGGATGGCTTTTTCGTCATCAATGATCAGGATTTTTGCCATAGTACAAATTTCAAAAAATAAAATAATGTTGCAGGCCTGTAAGCCGGGTTCTGTCATGCTGCCGGGGCAGCAGGTCTTATCATTTATCTGGCCCTGCCATTGCTGACAGGGTCTATCGGTCTACCCGCTAGGTCGGGCGAGCAGCCCTCTCGTACCGGCAAGCCGGAACTTCCCTAGCTTATTTGACCTTTCAGCCCGTAAGGTTTACCCTGCCTCTGCTGTCACCAGCAGAGCGGTGAGCTCTTACCTCACCATTTCACCCTTACCCTGATTACTCGGGGCGGTATATTTTCTGCGGCACTTTCTGTACACCGGCCGTCACCAGCCTGCATCCTTCCCGTTAGGAAGTACGGTGCTCTGCGCTGCCCGGACTTTCCTCCATGCCGACCAGCGGCACAGCGATAAGACAGCCTGCAACACTATATTACATAGTGTAAACGATATTAAAAAGTTTCTTTAACGAATCAGAGGTTTTTTTAAGGTCCTCAGGTACGCTCAATGACGATGGCAGAAGCGCCGCCGCCACCATTACAAACTCCGGCTACGCCAATATTACCGTTCTTCTGGTGTAACACATTGTTGAGAGTGCTGATGATACGGGCGCCTGAGCAGCCCAGCGGATGCCCGAGGGCTACTGCTCCACCAAATGCATTGACCTTATCTGGGTCAAGTTCCAACTGGCGATTATTAGCGATTACTACGGCGGCGAAAGCCTCGTTGATTTCAAAGAAATCCACATCAGCCTTACTGATGCCCGCATGTTTCATGGCTTTAGGAATAGCCAGGGCGGGGGCGGTAGTAAACCAGAGCGGGTCTTGCGCAGCATCGGCAAAGCCACGAATTTTGGCCAGCGGCTTCAGGCCCAGTTCTTCCGCTTTCTTTTTACTTACCAGCACCAGGGCCGAGGCGCCATCGTTGATGGTAGAGGCATTGGCTGCCGTGACGGTACCATCTTTGGAAAATACCGGGCGCAGGTTCGGAATCTTATCAAATTGAACGCGCTTGTACTCCTCGTCTTCTTCAATTTTCAGCGGATCACCCTTGCGCTGAGGTACTTCTACTGCTACAATCTCCTGCTTCAGTTGACCGGCTTCGGTAGCAGCGGCTACTTTCTTATAAGAATTAATAGCAAATTCATCCTGCTCTTCCCGGCTGATCTTCATTTCCCTGGCCGTGTTATCAGCACAGTTACCCATGGCAAATTTGTAGTAAGCCTCAAAAAGTCCGTCTTTTTCCAGGCCATCTACCAACTCACCGCCACCGTATTTATAGCCAAAGCGAGCTTTAGGCAGGTAATAGGGGATATTAGACATACTCTCCATACCGCCGGCGACTACGATATCCTGCTGGCCCAGCATGATAGACTGGGCGGCCAGCATCACTGCCTTCATACCGGAGGCACATACCTTGTTGATGGTGGTGCAGGGTACTTCATAAGGAATGCCGGCAGCCACAGCCGCCTGCCGGGCCGGAGCCTGACCAAGGTTGGCAGAAACCACATTGCCCATTAGTACTTCCTGTACCGCAGAGGCTTCTACGCCGGCCTTCTGCAAAGCGCCTTTGATGGCGGCTGCACCCAGATCTACAGCACTCAGGGCAGAGAGGCTGCCACCGAACGAACCTATGGGTGTTCGTACGGCAGATACAATATACACTTCGTTCATTTTCAGGTTAATTTTTAGGTAAAAAATTTATCGTTTGTAAAATAATGGAAAGCCCGGTAAATTTTAGGATTTATTCCT
>JBKHDR010000046.1:0-31464 GCA_046541235.1 Cyclobacteriaceae bacterium
TAAGTTCAGCAATTTGCTCTACAGACATACCAGCTTTTTTCATGTTGCGGGCAATTTCTAACTGCTTTTTTTCTTCACCTTCTTCTTTCCCCTCTAATATTCCTTCTAGTTTTCCCTCCTTCTTGCCCTGCTGGTAGCGAACATCCTTTTTGATATCGTATGTGATAGCCATAGCTTCTGATTGTTTGATCGTTTCTTCCTGTAAATTACGTAAGTGGGATAAAATCTCCAGTTGTTTGATATACTTTTTTAACAGCCGTTCATTGGCCGAAAGTTCTTGCAACTTGTGCAGTATCCTGTTTAGCACTTTGGAAGCCTCCTGCCTGTCAAAGTTTGCAAGTACAGACAATACCGCTTCTTCAGGCTGCTCCGCTGCGTCTAGCAGAGAGTCGGCGCTCACTTTCTGTAGATTGATGATGCGATAGGCATGGCTAGTCATTCCTACTTCCAGCCTCTCCGGCATAGTCATCTTGCGGCTACCCAGGTAAATTACGAACTGCCTGACCTCCCGGCGGTACTTTTCGTACAGCAGCGCAAAGTAAGTAAGCATACGGCTGGCCATGTTCTGGTCGTTGACCGTTTGAAACTCCAGGTGCAGGATGTATTTATTCCCATCGGCATCAGTCACCAGCTTCAGGAAATCAGGCTGTCGCTCCAGGGTCTGGCTGAGATTGCCCGGCAGATCCTGCATTTTTTCAATGTCAAGCCCCAGCAGCTTGTTGCCCAGGGGCAGTAGCAGGCTTTCTATGTTTTCTTTAAGAATACGATCGTAATCACCCATTGTGTGAAATTACGCAAGAGTTGTAATAATTTCTACATGCATATCGAGAACAACTGAACATCGCCTGGCTTCAGTAGTTTTTAATGATTTAAATGAATCCATTTTTTATCAAAAAATAATTTTTATGCAAAGCGATTCAAAAAATTCTGATGCGGCTATCAAACTAAAAGAAAAGATTGATAAGGTAAAGATAGCCATGCTGACTACTGAAGAAAGAGATGGACATCTGCGCTCCCGCCCCATGCATACCACCCAGGCTGAGTCAACGGGCGTGCTGTGGTTCTTTACCAGTGATCAGTCAGACAAAGCCGATGTGATTGAGCACAAAAACCGCAGCGTCAACTTAGCCTATGCCGATCCGGGTTCTGATACATATATATCTGTCTCAGGAATGGCTGAAATTGTAGAGGATAAGGGCAAAATGAAGGACCTGTGGAACCCGGCCCTGAAAGGCTGGTTTGCACAGGGACTGGATACGCCTGATATCAGCCTGCTGAAAGTGACGGTAGACAAGGCAGAGTACTGGGATGTAAAGTCCAACAAAATGGTGCAACTGGCTGCTTTTGCCAAAGCGGCGATTACTGGAAAATCGGCCAGGGAGGATATTGGCAACAGCGAAAAGCTGAATATCCGCTAAACCTGATTCGCGGATAAATAAAAAGCCCTCGTTTGTACAGCAGGCGAGGGCTTTTTCTGATGGAAACTTTGTGGTGTAATGGCAGAAAGTTATATTCCCATTCTAGTTTTTGAATGACAAAAAATGGGTGAAGCTTTCAAAAAACAGTTGGAAACGCATCTGCAAAAGCAAAGTAAAGCGGAGTTGGTTAAACACTTGCTTCTGCTTTATGAGCAGCTACCCGAAGTGGCTGATTTTTATCGCTTAAGGCTAAATCAGGCAGCTGATGATGTCTACGAAAGGTACTGCCGACAGATACAGCAAGCTCTCTATCCTGATGATAGATTTGAAGGAGGAATGGATATCAATAAGGTGGATCATCTCATCTTCACCTTGGATAAACTGACTCCCGATGTACATGTGCAGGTAAAAATCAGGATTTACGCCATACAGGAAGCTACTCAGTTGGCACATACTTATGGGGGTGACTATGGAGATGATTTCTACATCTATTTTGAAGATCTTTACGAGGCAGCTTTGAAAAAGCTTAGACAGGCTGAATCTTTAGACAGATATCAACACGATATGCTCCAAACAGCTCAGAATGCTTTTGATGGATATGGGCATTACGATACTTTAATGGAACATTATAACACATACTATGGCTAAAATACCTGAAGACAAAGTAATGGAAGATAAGATTGACTACGAAATCGTGGTGGATGCCCATAGCGAAGACGAGGTTAAAATGAGCTGGTATTATCATCTTTGCGATAATATGAACTTCCCCTTTGAGGCATACTACCACTTTAAGCGAAAGAATGGAGGAGCTAAAAAACGCAAAGTACAAGTGCTGGAAATGCTCTCAGAAGACATGGCAGGTGATCGCATGGCTGTTGGCATCGCCTATGATGAAGATGTATTTTACGTGCCCCTGCTTGATCTGGAAGATATTGAGGCTGATGAGGAAACGCTTGAGGTAATCAACGACTGGCGATACTGGAACGAGCGGGGCTATCAGTGGTAATATCATCCAACATAAGTTTTTACTCCTTTGCTATTTTCATTAGACAATTTTGAATCGCATACAGCCAATAAGGTTCTGCAAAGAGGCATCGCTTATTACCAGAACCGGCAGGTAGGCATACCGGAAAGGATAGACGAGGATATCTGGGCTTTCAATGTTGCCGGGTCTTCCAACTATCTGGTACGTGTGGAACTTGAAGGCAAGGATGTAGTAGAATATTCCTGCAACTGCCCCTACGAGGGCGTTTTGTGCAAGCATGTAGTGGCCAGTTTTTTGGTGTTACGTGATGTACTGGAGGGAGCAAGCCCACTCCCGCAGAACCTGGCAGATCAGACGGATGATATCATCAGGCAGATCAACCCCGAAAACCTGCAGGATTTTGTCAAAGAAGCTGTTTTACACGATCAGTCCTTCCGGCAACTGTTCTACAGCCGCTTTGGCCACCTTTCGGGAGACACCTCTCAGGACTTCTTTGCCCGACAAATACGCGCTGTTGTAGAATCTATGAGCGACAGATACGGCTATATCGACTATGAAAGAGTCTTTGATCTTTCTCAGCCGGTGATGCAAACTCTGGAAAATGCGGAAAAGATGCTGCAGGAAGCTCAGCCGGGTGTGGCGGCCAATATAGCCAAAGCAGTGCTGGAAGAGATGCTGCAGGCCATGATGAATGCAGACGATAGCAGTGGCACCATCGGCGATCTGATAAGTGAGGCCATAGGCTTCTTAGGGGCCATAGCCGAGCATACGAATGACGAAGCAGTCAGGAAAGATATTTTTCAGTATGCGCTGGCAGCCTGCCAAAATAAGGAATTCTCGGATTATGGCTTTGATACGGATTTCCTGGAGATGACGGCCCACCTGGCCCGGGAGCAGGATGAAAGGCAGAGGGTTTATCAACTGCTTGACCAGCAGCGGGATTCTCACTACAGGGCAGAATCCATGGCGAGAATAAGACTGCAACTGATGCAGCAATCCGGTGATGAGCAGGCTGCCGCTGAGGCTTATATCTGGAACAATCGTCATCTTCCCGGCTTCAGGCGTCAGCTGATCAAAGAGGCTTTTGAGCAGCAACAGTACCCTCGTGTAAAAGAACTGGTACAGGAAGGGATGGAGCATGATGAGGATTACGCTGGACTAACCCGTGAGTGGCAGGAATGGCTCCTGAAAACTGCCCAGGCAGAGAGTGATCGTAAAGAAATTATCCGCTTGGCGCAGCATTTATTTTTGCATTATGGACATGATATGCAGTACTACGAAATGTTGAAAAAGGAAGTGAGCAATAAAGAATGGCAGCCATTCTTAAAAAGCTTGCTGCGAAACTTGGAGCGGGAATCAAGATGGATACCCTACCACACGCTGGGAGAAATATACATCAGGGAAGAACGATGGAAAGACCTGCTCCAAGTGGTACAGAAGCACAAATCATTGTCTGTAATAGAACAATATCAGCCTTACCTGCAGCAACACTTCCCGAAAGAACTGCTGGATATGTACGAAGAAAAAATATCGGAGCACTTTGACCGTGCCTCGGGCAGAAGCGACTATAGCAGCGGTTGTTATTACCTGCAGCAAATGAGCCGGGCCGGTGGAAAAGAACGAGTACAGGCTCTTATAAGGGAGTTGCGCCTGGCTTACCCCAGGCGCCCGGCACTACAGGATGAACTCGATAAGCTGGAAAAGCAATTAGGATAAATTCAAGGCTTTCTCCTCTTCCTTTATCTTCTTCAGGTTCTCCAGCATATCTTTAGACATGGCTTTCAGGCCGTACTCTGGCCGCCACTGCCAGTCTTCCCGGGCCTTGGTATCGTCAATGCTGTTGGGCCAGCTATCGGCGATCTGCTGGCGGAAGTCAGGCTCATAGGCAATAGTAAAGTCGGGCATCAGCTCACTAATGACCTCAGCCATTTCTATGGGTGAGCAGCTAAAACCAGCCAGGTTATAGCTGGAGCGTACGCTGATCTTTTCGGCATCCGCCTGCATCAGTTCAATCGTGGCTCGCACCGCATCCGGCATATACATGAGCGGGAGGGTGGTATTTTCTTTCAGGAAGCACTGGTAGGTTACGCCTTCTAATGCCTTGTGGAAGATATCTACGGCAAAGTCGGTGGTACCACCACCGGGCAGGGCTTTGTAGCCTATAAGACCGGGATAGCGGAGGCTGCGTACATCTACGCCAAATTTTTTGGCATAATAGGCACAGAGCCTTTCACCGGCCAGTTTGCTGATGCCGTACATGGTGGTAGGCGAGGTGATCGTTTCCTGGGGAGTATGCTGCTTGGGCGTTGTGGCGCCAAACACAGCAATAGAACTGGGCCAGAATACTTTGCTGATCTTGCCATCGCGGGCGAGTTCAAGTACATTCAGCAGCCCGTCCATATTGACCTGCCAGGTAAGGCCGGGATTCTGTTCTCCCTTGGCAGATAAAATAGCGGCCAGCAGGTACACCTCGCTGATTTCATGCTGATCAATTAAGGAGGTCAGCCTGTCTTTATCCAGTACGTTCAGTGGTTCAAAAATGGCTTGCTTTTGCTTGGGAGGGTGAATATCAGAGGTGATGACCTGGTCATAACCATACTGCTCCTGTAAGGCAGTGCTCAGTTCCGTTCCTAATTGTCCGTTCGCTCCAATGACCAGAATTTTCGTGTGTTCGCTCATATCAATCTGTAGCTGCCTTGTGGCATTCTTTTCTTTGAAATCAAATATCCGTTCGTGTTGCTAAATATTATCCAAGCATCTGCTTAATATTGGCCGCAAAAATACGAAATTTGCAAAGCCTCGTCCTAGCGCGGCTTGAAATTATTCTCATTAACTTAACGTTGCTAGAGCAACATAGTTAAACGCACAACTCAAATTTCATACCCTATGTACGAAACGCTTAAACCTGAGCTGGAGAAAAGGCTGGCCGAAATTAAGGAGGCTGGTTTATATAAAAGTGAGCGGGTAATCACTACGCCACAGGGAGCAGTTATCAAGACCACCAGCGGTAAAGAAGTAATTAACTTCTGCGCCAACAACTACCTGGGGCTTTCTGCCCATCCCAAAGTACTGGAAGCCGCCAAACAAACCATAGATTCGCACGGCTTTGGCATGTCGTCGGTGCGCTTTATCTGTGGTACGCAGGATATTCATAAAACGCTGGAAAAGAAAATCTCCGAATTCCTGGGAATGGAAGATACCATTCTCTATGCTGCGGCTTTTGATGCCAACGGGGGGGTATTTGAACCTTTACTGGGTCCGGAAGATGCCATCATTTCCGATGCACTTAACCATGCTTCCATCATTGACGGCGTACGTCTCTGTAAAGCACAACGCTTCCGCTATAAGCACAACGATATGCAGGACCTGGAAGCGCAACTCAAGGAGGCGCAGGGGGCCCGCCATCGCATCATTGTGACGGATGGCGTCTTCTCTATGGATGGCACCATTGCCCAGTTAGATAAAATCTGCGATCTGGCAGATAAGTACAAAGCCCTGGTGATGTCGGACGAGTGTCATTCTACCGGTTTTATGGGCAAGACCGGCCGGGGTGTACACGAGTACCGCAATGTCATGGGCCGGGTGGATATCATTACCGGCACGCTGGGCAAAGCCCTGGGAGGCGCTTCCGGAGGATTTACCGCTGCCCGCAAAGAAATTGTGGATATGCTGCGCCAGCATTCCCGTCCTTATCTCTTCTCCAATACCCTGGCACCCTCTATTGTCGGGGCTTCTATTGCAGTCATTGACCTGCTGTCAGAAACAACCGAGCTGCGCGATAAGCTGGAAGAAAATACCAAATACTTCCGCAAGCAGATGACCGCTGCCGGTTTTGACATTAAGCCGGGTGAGCATGCTATTGTGCCGGTGATGTTATATGAGGCTCCACTGGCGCAGAAGTTTGCCGAGAAGCTGCTGGAAAAAGGTATCTACGTGATCGGCTTCTACTACCCGGTAGTGCCCAAGGGAGAAGCCCGTATCCGGGTGCAGATTTCAGCCGTACACGAAAGAGAGCATCTTGACAAAGCCATACAGGCTTTTAAAGAAGTGGGCGAAGAACTGAGCGTGCTGGCCTAAAAAAATACCCATGAGTTTGTGAGGGCACAAACCAATGTTACAAGACCTTTTTTTTCACCTCCTTGCCAAAGCATCTGCCGCGGTGAGGGGGTGTTTTTATTTGAACTGAAATAAAAAAAACCGGCTCAGCGGCCAGTTAGTGTTTTTAAAGAAAATCGTTGTAATAGCTGAGCGCAAAAAGATCCTGCTCAGGCCATTCATGCAATCGCTCAAAAGACTGGTGCATTACGTAATTGATGCGCCCGTTGAAGTGGCGGCTGCGGTTGTTACTGGTATTGGCCAGCATCACCCAGGAAATGCCATTGTCCAGTCTCTTCAGGATAGCCGAAGTGCCCGCCAATGTGCCGGTGCGCCACCAGGTACCGTCGGCAGTGATGCCTCTCCAGCCATAAGGCCGACCTCCTCCATGTTCAGGTTTGATCATGGTAAGCAGCGAATTGTTGGAGAGGATATCGGGTGTATTTTTAAAACCGTCTACAGCTACCAGGAACTTGAGCAGATCGGTAGGTGTAGCCAGCCATCCGCCGGCGGCAGCCAGTGCTTCAATATCAAAACTGTAGGTAGTGGGCATCAGCGTGCCGCTGCCATCCAGGGCAGGGCGCAGGTTATTATAAGTGAAATCATAGTAGGAAACTTCATTCTCAAACCTTTCTTCGGGCAGGCTGCGGGCCAGTCTCATGCCGGTAATGCCCAGAGGAGCAAGGATTTCCTGTTTGACATAGGTTTCGTAGCTTAGTCCACTGGCTTCTTCTATGACCTTACCCAGAACAGCATAGCCGAAATTAGAATAGTCGTAATAAGCACCGGGACGATAAGGCAGACGTTTGGAGAGAATGAACTCCATAATATTATCCAGTGCAGGCGTATTGTCTATTTGCAGTTCGGCAGCAATTTTATGAGGAATAAAAAGAGGGTCGCCATAAGTACGCTTACTCCAGCCGGCAGTATGGTTGAGCAGGTGACGTATCTCAATGTTGTGGATACGGCGATCTATAATAATATGATCATAGCTTTTCAGGATAGCATTCTTGCCGAAAACCTTGTCTTCCAGCTGAAATTTGCCCTCCTCATGTAGTTTCATAATGGCTACTGCGGTGATCAGCTTGGAGATGCTGCCGATGCGGAAAAGGTGATAAGGTTCTACAGCTATCTGTGACTCTTCGTCGGTATAACCAAAACCCTTGGCATATACCAGTTGCCCATCTTTAACAATACCCAGTGAAGCACCTACAATTCCCTGCTTTTTCAGGAAGCGGTGCATGGCACTATCCACATGGGCCAAAGCTTTCAGTTCAGATAAATCATTGGTAAGCTTACTCACACTACGAAGTACCTTCGCACTGTTGTTGCCGAGGGCAACGTGGTCTGTCTCAGCTATTGAAAAGGGGACGCCCAGAGTAAGAATAGAAAATACAAAAAAAGCAGCGAAGAAACTGGGCTTCAGGCACATTTTGATCCACACGATATTTCTCACATTCCTCAGCTTTACGATAGTTTAAGTAATTGTAGTCTTGTAAAAGACCAGACTTCATGTAGGATGGTTCCTTCCTAACTGTAAATATGGGAACTATGTGTATCTGCCGCAAAAGATTATTAGATACGTGCAAGAGATTGATTATCAAGTACAAAGAAATTTTTCATGGGGAGCCGAAGGTGCGGGAAGGCTTGCTATCGTTATTTGTGGGTTTGTAAAACTAACCCCCGCCAAAACGGGGGTCGGGTTTCTGAACAAGAAGCTGTGATGACTTGGTTCAGCAGAGGATAATTGCCTTGCCCGATTTGCCTGGCGTATCGCTATAAGTAACGGCCTCTCCTGCCTGATCCAGGGGAAAAGTGGCCCCTACGTCAAAAGGTATGATCCCTTTTTTCACAAGGCTGTGGAGTTCTGATGCCAGCTTTGCCTTGGTACTCAGGCTGGATTCTACCATCCATCGCGACAGCCAGAAACCTTTGACGGTAATCTCTTTAAAGATAAGCAGTCCGCTGTTGAATTTAGCGTCTTTACCGCTGAGCAGGCCGTAGATGATCATTTTGCCACCTTTACTCATGCACTGCAGCGCCTCTTCGGCAGTTTCTCCACCCACGGCTTCAAAGCAGGCCTTGACGCCCTGCTTATCAGTAAGGGCTCTGACCCTTTCACTGAAAGAATCTTTTTTAGTATTGATAACCGCCTCGGCACCCATCATATGCAGCATATCAGCCTGCTCATCGCGTCGTACGGTACAGATGGTGCGGATACCTCTTTCTTTGGCAATTTTGACTACCATTTTGCTGACAGCCGAGTAACCAGCCGTAAGCAGCAGCCAGTCGCCTTTTTGCAGCTTAGCCTCTTCCAGCATGGCAAGTGCCGTGAAGGGATTGACAAAAAGCTGGGCACCCTCCTCCCACGAAAGTCCGTTTGGCAGAGGTACCAACTGAGTGGCCGGCACTACTACATATTCTGACCAGGTGCCCAGGGCTGCAAAACAGACCTTCATGCCTTTGGCCAGTTGAATGCCTTCGCCAATGCCGGTACCAATCACATCTATCTCGCCGGCACCTTCAAAACCAGCGGGTGAATCCGGAAAACGGGGCTGCATACCATAAAAGCCCTGTACAAACAGGGAATCGGAAGGGTTGACCGGGGCGGCCTTTACGCGGATGCGCACTTCTCCGGCCTTAGGCTCAGGCGTGGGTACTTCTTTGATCTCCAGCACTTCACTGGCATGGCCTTTTTTGTTGAATACTGCCTGTTTCATTTAGATTGGGTTTGGGTTAATTAATGGTGTATGTAAACAAGCTTAAGGATAAGCCTTTGGTTTTACAAGTTATACTGCATGGGGTAATGATTTTTTATTACAAATAGCTAACTTAAAGGATGTTCCTCTAACAAAACAACCTTAGCTATGAAGCCTGGCATTTTCATCTTGCTGATCACCCTGTGGCCTGTTTGCTTGCATGCGCAACCGCAAAAGAAAGAACCTGAAACACTGGCGCTAGGGGCTAGTGCGCCTGATTTTGACCTCAAAGGTACTGACGGAAAAAGGTACAGCCTTTCCGATTTTTCAGGCGCCAAAGTACTGGCCTTACTGTTTACCTGCAATCATTGCCCTACCGCCCAGGCCTATGAGCAGCGGGTGATAGACCTGGTAAATGATTACCGGGATGAGAGCTTCCAGCTGGTGGGCATTTCTTCCAACGACCCTGATGCAATCAGCCTCTCCGAGCTGGGCTACTCTGATATGAGCGATACCTACGAGGAGATGCAGATCCGGGTGAAGGAAATGAACTATAATTTTCCCTATCTCTACGATGGTGATGAGCAGGCGGCTGCGCTGGCCTACGGTCCGGTGGCCACCCCGCATATCTTTATTTTTGACCAGGACCGTATCCTGCGATACGTAGGCCGGCTGGATGCTTCAGAAAAACCCGGTACGGCCCAAGCCGAAGATGCTCGTCAGGCCATAGAGGAGATCATGGACGGCAAAGAGGTGAGCCAGCCGCAGACCAAAACTTTTGGCTGTTCCATTAAATGGGGCTGGAAAGATGAATGGGTACAGAAGCAACTGGATGAATGGGCCAAAGAAGAAGTGAGCCTGGAAAGTATTTCAGCCGATGGCATCCGTCAGCTCATTGCCAATGAGTCTGATAAGCTGCGGCTGATCAATGTGTGGGCCACCTGGTGCGGTCCCTGTATTATGGAGTTTCCTGATTTTGTTGAGATCAACCGCATGTACCGCGGAAGGGATTTTGAATTCATTTCCATCAGTGCCGACAAGCCTGAAAAGCACGACAAAGTGCTGAGCTTTTTGCAGAAAAAGGAGGCTTCCAACCAGAACTATATATTTGATACCGACGACAAATACGCCTTAATTGAGGCCGTAGACCCGGAGTGGCAGGGCGCTTTGCCCTATACCCTACTGGTAGAACCTGGGGGCAAAATCGTTTACAACCAGCAGGGTACGATTGATCCTCAGGCCATGAAGCGGATTATTGTGGAGAATGAATATATCGGCAGGTACTACTGATCTGCAATCTGATAGATTGAGAACTGTTTTTTACAGATAAATCATAAAAAGGCGCCAGGAAATAATTAAATACCAGGCGCCAATTTAGCTGCATTTAGCCGTAAATCTCATTTAAGACACCAGCCAGGCGAACTCCCGCCATCAGCAGGCGGTCTTCTACAGAGGGGTAATTTTTATAGGAGTACTGGTAGCCCAGGCGCTTATTTTCGGGTATGTCATAGACTTCAGGACGCATGCCCATGGCTTCGTCCAGCCACTGCTCAGGGCGGGCCGACTGCCACTGCTGCACCAGTCGGTCGGTAGCGCGGCGGTTGAGGTGCTGCGCCAGTTCCATGTAGCTGAGCTGCTTGCCGTCTATCATATCGCTGTCCCACACCCGGTGCAGGTTGGAAGGCCCGCCAAACCACTCTACTTTTACATCATTACCACCACGGTCTTCGCCAGTGCCTACGTGTAGGGGCTGATGGATATCGCCCACCAGGTGGACCAGCATCATCAGGTATTCCTCTTCTTCTTTCTGGGTAAGGGTATCGGTTTTGAGGGCGGCGGTCATTTCCAGGATCATGCCATAGGCATCCCCGGCCTCTTCCTGTATTTCCTGGTTATACTTGGTGCCATCAGGTATGGTCACCCAGTGCCAGGTATTGGTGTAGTCGTAGGCATCGTCAGAGCGAATCTCGTCCATCCAGGTGCTGACCATAGCCAGGGAATTGGGGCCGAGCACTTTTTTTATGTTTTTAGCGGCTTTTTTGCTCAGGTGCCATTCGGCAATCTGACCGATTACCCGGTGGCCGGTCTGCCCCCAGGCGAAGGCGCTTTGAACGGCAAAGGTCAGGGCGAGGGCCAGGGAAATTTTACGTGTCATGCTCAGATTTTTTGGGTGCAAACATAAATAATAAATGCGAAACATATGAGGAGAAGTAGAAAGTTCTGTGAACGCAAGAGCGTAAGATGAAATTAGAAAAAAAGAAACACAATCGGAGTTGGCCGGTGAACCGGGTTTTTAGGAATGCAAAGATAAAACCCTGTATGAGGGGCCTACATGAATATCAAGCACAACTCTCTGAATGGGATTCCACGCTTTCGGATGGGCTTAATTCATGATGTTTAGACAGCTAGAAATACGCTGGATTGATCTCGACCCAACACGTGGTGCAGAAAGTCAGACCGCCCTTTTTGGTCTTTCCGGATGCGACTGCCATAAGCAACTGAACGGCACACCCAAAAAGCGTAAGGGAAAAAAAAAGCCGATCAGCCGTTGTCTGGATTTAAGGTAGATCAGTATTACTTTGACTTCATCCCGAAAGCTGATAAAAAGGTGTATGGGGAAGCTAAGTCAATTAAGGAAATGCTTACCGTAGTCAAACAGCATCTTGAATCAAATTTTGTCGGTAAGTCTTTCTACAATCGGCATACTAAAAAATATGTCAAAATTAATCAGGACACAGTAGGTAAATGGTACAGCAAAAATGTGGGTGAGCTTAAAGTAAAGTCATTTACTGCAATCAAGGACATTATCAAAGTAGCTGTACATATAGCTGAAAAGCCACACAAAAGAAATAATTTAGGAATAGTGGCTATGCACGAGTTTTGGAGCATTGTTGAAGTGGAAGGCAAAATTTATCCGTTTGGGTTTTTAGCAAAGGAAACCAAAGAAGGTAGGTTTGTTTACCATGCTACTTTGATTCCTACTCCAAAGAATGTTGAAAAACTGGATGGTATAGAAAAGAAAAAGGAAAATGACTCCGCTGCAAGCTTCGGATTGAGCTACACAGATTTTGCCCGTCACTTTCCTTCAAATCTTAAAGGCTTGAGCGGTGATGCTAGTCCAAGCTTGCAAAGCTACGGACGCTATGTTGACCACCTATTAAAGCCCGTTGATGGTACAAGTTTCGGCTTGCTAGACCAGAAACAGTATGCCGACCATCCTAAAGCAAATATACGTAAATCAGCCCAAAAAGATAGCCTGAATGGTCTGGAGGTTTCCACGTTGGAGCAAGTACAGCCATGGCCAGCGCCGCCTGAAATAGCGCCCCAAGCTGAAAAGATATGAACCGGACCAGAGTGACCGGTTTTATTTTGCGCCCCTACCCCTTTTTTGTGACCTGATTTTTGGTCCACTGGACCTTACTGTACCATAAAAGTTAATCCAACCTGCTCCAAGTTGGATGATATTGTGCTAAAAAAAACGTATGGCGCAATAAGCCTGCAATCTGCCAGCAATCAGCCAGAAATAAGCCTTCCCGCTGTACCACAAAAAACATTGGATTATTTGGTACATTATCCGGATGAATGCGTTAAATTGATGACAATAATTCTATTAATTATGCAGGCACCAACTAATATGAATCAAAGGATAGAAGCAATTACCAAACTTGTTAAAAAACTATCTGCCGATGAGCAAAAAGCCTTGTATCGAGAACTATCAAAAGCAGAAAATTTAGAACTAGCTGAAAAAATCAAAAATTCAGTGAAACAGTCAGGCCAAAAATCATTATCAATGGCTGAAATTGTAGCAGAATGTAAGGCAGCTAGAAAAAAAATTAATGAAAGGAAAAAAGATAGTCATTGATACCAATATTTGGGTAAGTTACTTTTTAGGGGATATTGATAAACTGGTTAGAGTTATTTACGAGTACAATCTTGAAGTATTTACTACTCAACAGCTTATAGATGAAATTGAAGATGTTTTACAGCGGCCAAAACTTAAAAAAATATTTTAAAGGAGAGGTTAAAGACTGCATTTCTTTGCATCAAAAGCTTTGCATGAAATTACCAAAAAAGGGAAAGCTTAAATCAATAGTCACAGATTCACCTGATGTTGGTGATAATTTTTTGTTCGATTTATGCCTAGCTGCTAAAGCTGAATTGCTAATTAGTGGTGATAAACCCTTGCTATCAGCTAAGAATATTCATGGTATTCAAGTAATATCATGGAAAGCGTTTAAAGCCGCTACAAACCAATGAAATCAGCTATTTTCGTCAGAGTATCTACCGCCCGCCAGGATTACCAGCGCCAGATCAGCGACCTGGAGAAAGAGGCCGAGCGCCAGAACCTACAAGTAGTGGAGATCATCAAAGAAAAAATCAGCGGAGCCAGCCGCCGCCAAGACCGAGAGGGAATCCAGCGCCTACTCCAGCTTTCCAGCACCCGCCAGATTGATAAGGTCCTGGTAAGTGAAGTAAGCAGGCTAGGCCGCAGCACCGGCGATAATTTGCAACTCCTGGACGAGCTAACCAGCTACGGCGTATCAGTCTATTCACTGGATATGGGTATAGATACTTTGCAGGATGGTAAGCGTACAATGGTAGCCGAACTTCTGTTTACGGTTTTTTCCTCATTAGCCTGCCAGGAACGCGAGAGATTGAGCGCCAAACCAAGCAGAATGACGAGCATCTTATCGTTATAACTAATACTTTCGCACATTTAGCTTTAAATATCTACCAGCGCCGTTGGGCGATTGAAACTTTCTTTCAAAGTGTAAAGCAAAGGGGCTTTCGCTTGGAAGATACGCATCTAGATGATTTAGAGCGTTTACGTAAGCTGTTTACTTTAGTAGCTATCGCATTCACGGTTTGCCTGCACATCGGTAGATGGAGCAATAAACATCAAAAATCTATTGAGGTAAAGAATCATGGATACAAAGCCAATAGTTTCTTCCGCCACGGGTTAGAGTGCTGGCGTAACGCACTAAGAAAAATGTCTGAACAACTGGACTTGTTCATCCAGATTATTGAACAGGCTGTAATTCCGCCTAATATCAAAACTGAAAAAATTCTCGTGTAGAGTGTGATAATAGGCAAAGTACAAAAAGGTATGCCATTTTTCAGGTTCCTGAAAACCAAGTTTCCTGCAATAAGAAAGCAAGCAATGTTGTCATTGCTTGCTTTTCCAGTAGTGATAATTACTAAATTTTAATACCTAATCACCCGCCTTGGCCCTGTCCTATGTAACCAGGATTTTGTCTCAGGTTTGGGTTTGACTCTAACTGAGGACGAGGGATAGGAAAGATATTCACGTGATTGCTGGGGTCAACGGGCTTAAATTCCCAGGCATCGTTATACCTGCCGAAGCGGATCAGATCAGTACGACGGGAATGCTCAGAAAATAACTCACGGCCCCTTTCGGCTAACAGATTATCCTCATTAAGTACATCTAAAGACTCTATACCAGCACGCTCTCTGATCTGGTTGACCAGTGCCAGGGCTTCTCCTCCGGTTTGTCCCTGACGGAGCAGGATCTCTGCTTTCATCAGCAGGATATCTGCATAGCGAAATACGGCGAAATCATTGCTAAGGTGGGCAGTAGCTCCCTGCTCAATCTCCCATTTGCCGATTCTTACGCCTGCCTGACGGAACGCCTGCGGACCTAATTGATTAATTTCGGGTGTAAAAGTCAAAGGAGGACCATCCGGATCATTGGGTTCAGCACCAGTATCCACCAGACGCTCCCCGGTTGAGGAGAACTGCGGACCTACCAGGAAGTTTTGCTTTCTCACGTCTTCATCGTCATATGACTGATAGAATTCCTGCAGGGAAGCAAAACCATTCCAGGGCTGCGCCTGCAAATTATAAGTATTCTGGTTCAGGTAACTGAGGGAAGCCATATGTAGCTGAAAACCCTGGGCAAATACCTCATCATAAGGAATAGCAAAAATAAATTCAGGCGACGATGAGTTATCAACTATAAAGTTATCATAGTAATCAGGAGCAAGACTGTAGTTACCAGAGTTGATAATTTCATTCACTGCTTCCAATGCATCATCCAGCCGATTCTGCCCAATATAGACTTCTGCGTTGAGATACATTTTGGCGAGGATGGTCTGTGCAGTCCAGTAGTTGACACGACCATAAGCGGGTCCGCCTGAATCCCGGGTAAGCAGATCCATAGTCTCCATCAGTTCTGTTTCCACAAAGTCAAAGACTTCCTGGCGGGAGTTATTCTCCGGAGCAAAATCCTGCGGCACATCAAATTCCGTTACGATCGGTACATTACCATAGAGATCTAATAGCCAGAAATAGTACAGTGCACGTAAAGCTCTTAACTCGGCGATAAATTCATCGGCACCTTCTACGCCTAATTCCTCAAATTGGAAAATCAGTCGGTTACTGGTATTGATACCGCTATAACTGAAAGTCCACCCCCCATTGATGGTTGGGTCTTCCCACTGATAGGTATGCTGATGAAGACGGCGCCAGTGCCCACCATCATCCCAGTCCTGACCACGGGTGGGTACTACGAGTTCGTCAGTAGATACTTCCTGTAGTGGGTAAATACCCCCAGTACCTGCGTATCCGTAGAGAGGGGTATAAGCCGCACCCAAAGCTGACACAAATTCTTCTTCAGACTGGAAGAATTGGTCAGGGGTTACTTCACTATATATAGTTTCGTCCAGGTCAGTACAGGCAGGCGCAATAAGCACTGCCAGTAAACCTGTGAGAGATAATTTTATGATAGATTTTTTCATAAGTACTAATTTTTGATTTAGAAGCTAAGATTCACACCTAATGTGTAGGTACGTGTCCTGAACCAGGTATTCCTTCTATCAATACCAGGAGCCAAAGGATCAGCATCATCACCATCACCATCAGCCAAACGTGCTTCCGGATCTACGCCGGTATAGTTAGTAATGAAGAAGAGGTTCTGTCCAGACAGGAAGAATCTTGCGCTTGAAAACAAACTTTCGCTTGAGATAGGCAGCGTATAGCCCAGTGTTGCGTTATCCAGCTTTATAAAGTCAGCATCTTCTACGTGGATACTGTTAAAAAGAGGGGAGTCATTAAGATTTGGATCATAGTATTCTGTCTGCACAACGTTATACGATGTTGCCACAGATTTGACCTCATAGAAAGCTCTGAAAGTGTTAATTAGGTCATGACCGAAAGTACCCCGGATGAAGATGTTCAAATCCCAGTTTCCGTAGGTGAAAGTATTGGTAAAACCAAGTTCAGCATCCGGCAGGCCGGTACCTATTACCGTTTCGTCGGCATCGTCAATCACTCCGTCCTCATTCAGATCGCGGAATCTCCAGTTACCGTTTTCTGTAACCCCGTCATATATTCTACCCCAGATACGGCCAATTTCACCGCCTTCTTCAGCAAGGATGAGTGGCGTATTGTTCTGACCGGGAGATCCCAGGTTAGCGAGCAAACGACGACCGCCGAAATCCAGCCCTGCCTCAGGATCAGAAAGGGATACCAGTTCGTTCTTAAGGAAATATGAACCGTTAAAGCCGGTATTCCAGGTAAAATTGTCGTTCTGTATCACTGCATAGTTCAAAGCAAGCTCCAAACCGTCATTGTTGATCTCACCCACATTTATTTCGGTAGTACCCACCAGGTTTGGCGGTACGGGCACAGTCAGCGGATAGATCAGGTCAGTCGTTATACGCTGATAGTAATCAATGGTACCATTCAGGCGATCGCCAAACATGGTGAAGTCCACACCAACATCAAACTCAGCCTTTCTTTCCCATCTCAGGTTCGGGTTGGGGTTAGAAGTAGGACCATAGCTGGGAATAAATTGTCCGTTGAAGAAAAAGTTACCCTGAGGTCCAAAGCGGAGCTGTGAGAGATATGGATCGGCAGGCGTATTACCCGTTACACCATAGCTGGCTCTCAGTTTCATGTTGTCTACTGCTGGGATATCCAGTAGGTTGGTCAGCGTTACACCACCGCTAACCGCAGGGAAGGTTCCCCATTTGTTACCCTCTCCAAAGAGCGTAGAGCCTTCCTGCCTGACGGCCGCTGAGAGAAAATAGGTTCCGTTATAGTTAAGGTTTAATCTTCCAAAGAAACCCACAATTTTGTAATCATTTTTATAACTGAAAACATTTCCCAGACCATTGTCGAAATCCAGTGCAGCACCCAGGTTGTTGTAGGTAAAAATATCAGTGATAAAGTTACCTCCTGAAGCGCCAAAGCCTTCTTCCACATATTCCTGGAAAGAGTATCCGGCCAGACCCGTTAGGATCAATCCGCCAAAGTCACGGTCGTAGGTCAGGGTTGTTTCAAAAAGCTGGTTAAAATCGTTGAACAGATTTCTGTCAGCCAGGCCATTTCTGTCCCTACCGACAAAGAAGCTATTTTTATCATAGTAAGTGAAGCCTTCTTCCATTTCACGCTGCTGACCATAGCGGGCCAACAGGTTCAATCCGTCAAGGATGCGAAAATTAGCTTCTAAGTTGAAGTTGATTCTTTCTACATCCTGTTCGTTTTGGTTCTGCTCCAGGATCGCTACCGGGTTTAAGTAATCAAAGAGTTGTTGCTGAAAATAACCGTCATAAATGTCGTTAGGATCATCACTGAATACCGGCGCAGTAGGGTTAAATATAGTGGCATACCGGAAAGCATTGTCAAAGCCCAGTTCATTATCACGTACGGTACCGGCCAGGTTCATGGTTAGTGAGAGGCGGTCATCCAGCGCACGCTGGGTTAGGTTGAGACGCGCGTTCAACTGCTGGAAGCCGGTATTCTTAGCCACACCCTGTCCGTCACGTAGGTTGAAAGAAGCGCGGTAAGTTGTCTTTTCAGTTCCTCCAGACAATGCCAGGTTGTGTACATGCGTAACGGCCGGACGGGTAAGTTCCTCAAACCAGTTCGTATTATTACCAAGATCATTTTGAGGTACTCCGATATCGGCAATTACTTGTCTAAATTCATCAGGAGAAGCCACATCTACAGCCCGGGCCAGTTCTTCCAGCGCTACATAGCCATTGTAGTCTACTTTGGTCTGTCCGGCCCTACCAGTTTTGGTTGTGACCAGGATCACACCACTGGAACCGCGGCTACCATAGATGGCGGCGGCAGAGCCGTCCTTCAGAATATCAACGGAAGCGATGTCATTAGGGTCTACACTATTAAGGTCAGCACCGATCACACCATCTACTACTACCAGTGGTTCCGAGTTACCTCCCAAACTTGAAAGACCTCTTAGACGAATGTTGAAAGGTTCATTGGGGTTACCACCGGCTTTGGTAATGGTAAGACCGGCCACTTTACCCTGTAGCAGTTGCGATACGTCATTAACGTTACCTCTGTTAAACTGCTCAGAGTCTATGCTGGCAACGGCACTAGTGATCTCTTTTTTCTCCTGCGAGCCGTAACCTACTACTACGACTTCGCTGAGCGACTGTATGTCGGCCTGCAATTCTACATTGATTGTAGTACGTCCGTTAATGGCAATTTCCTGGTTTACATAACCTATTGATGAAAACACCAGCACATCATTGCCCTCAGGCACAGTAAGGCGGTAGTTTCCGTCCATGTCAGTCACTGTACCAGTGGTAGTACCTTTTACCAGAACGTTGACCCCCGGAAGAACTCCCTCTTCGGGAGCAGTGACCGTACCTGTTACAGTACTCTGCGCCTGCAGCATTACCGGGATTAACACGGCAAGCAGCAGCATAAAAGATTGAAGCAGCTTTTCAATTCTCATAGTAAGGTAGTTAGTGAATGTATTGTAGATAACAGATATAAACCCGTATATTTAAATATATTAAAAAAATGTTATACTAATACGTGTTTTTTAAAAATTCACTAACAAACTGAGAATTTATTTGAGATATGTTAAATATAATTTATATCATCAATAAGCTTCTTTTTTGAATAGTTTTCAATTTCAATATCTAAATGTTTATAGCTGTTCATATTTTACTGTTTAAAAATGTAAAGAAAACAATGTCTTCATCACCAATCTAAGATGTTCGCTCAGCTAAAAATTTTCCCTAAATATTATAAGCCCTGACTACAGAATTATCTATGGACATGATGACAACAGCTTTACTGATTTAGCCGCTAAACATCAAACTGCTTGGTTGATACGGAAAATACTATCTGGTAGAGAGAGACGTAAAGAAATGAGGGACTTAGCTAACTGAAGCAATAAAACGTTATGATTTGTGCTTAGAGGCAGTAAATAAAAGTTTAGCAACATTTATTAACGTCAAACACAGAGACACACCTCACCTAAGCAGTCCTGAAGTGTAGGGAAAATCAAAACAGAAACATCTACTTTATGCATGATCATTCTTGACTGACAATGTCTTCTTTATCCTCAGGCCAGTCCCTCTTTAGCTACATCCTTGACCAGCTTGACACGCAGGGAAGTTCCTTCTTCACTTACTACTACTACTTTCTCTCCCTGGCTGATATAGTCGCCGCGGGTGTAGGCATCATAAAGTTCATCATCTATCATAACTTTGCCGCTGGGCCTGAGCACGGTATAGGCTTCACCTTCTTTGCCAATAAATGACTGTGTACGTACGCTCGAGGTATAGCCTTCGCTGCGCGACTGGGTGCTTTCCAGCGATACCCGTTTAAAAACCTCGGAATTGGCCAGGCGCATGCCTCCAAAGAACATCAGGAGGATACCCCCCAACATACCTGCCAGGGCGGTTGTGACAGCCTCCATGACCTCAGCGGCACCTACAAAGAAAAAGTCAAAATTATTATTGTTGAGCATAATCAGGATCAGCGAACCTATGGTAAGCCCTAACCCGGCTACACCGGCAACCCCGAAGCCGGGTATCACCAGCACCTCCAGGAGAATAAGCACTATCCCGACAAATAAAGCAGCGATTTCCCAGTTTTCGGCCAGGCCGTTGAGGTAATAAGGTACCAGGTAAAGGATAAGCGCCACTACCGATGCCAGTATAGGAAAGCCCACACCGGGTGTTTGCAGCTCAAAATAAAGGCCGCCCAGCATAATCAGGATGAGTATGCCGCTGATGAAAGGGTTGAGAAAGAAAGAGATCACCTGCTCCACGCCATCGCGTTCGTAGACGGTAAGCGCATAAGAACCTTCTTCCAGGCCGCTACGCTGCAGCAGTTCTTCAATGCTACGTACCTCTGCCTCACAGTAGCCGTGTTTGAGGGCTTCGGAAGTAGAAAAAGTGATTACATCTCCAGCCTCAGAAATACCCTCTACTTCAAGATCTTCGTCCACCATGGCTTCGGCAATGCGGGGGTCACGGCCGGTGGCTTCGGCAGTAGCTCGCATGATGGACCGCATGTACGACTGGTACTTATCCGGTGCTTCCTCACCTGTTCCGCCATTGACTACGGTGGCTGCGCCTATGCTGGCCCCCGGCGACATGTAGATGCTGTCGCAGGCAATAGAGATCAGGGCTCCGGCAGAGGCCGCATCTTTATTGATAAAAACATAAACTGGTATTTCAGTCTCCAGCATGCGCGTACGTATATCGTCGGCATCATAAAGTGCTCCACCGTAGGTATCCATGTCTACGACGATATAATCTGCTCCTATGGCTTCTGCCTCCTCAAAGGCCAGGTCTACGTAGCGCTTGGTGCGGGCATCTATTTCAGAGCGAATCTCCATCACCAGCACCTGAGGCTGGTCATTACCGGAACCGTTTTGTGCTTCCACATGCTGAATCAGCAGGGGCAGCCAGCATGCTAGTAAAGAAATCAGTACCTTGCAATTGTTTATCTGTATCATATGTTAGTTTTTCTAAGCTAAGGGTCTTAATGATAAATAAAAAACCAGCGCCTTGCCAGAAAAGTTGAAGCAGGCTTTTTCATTTTCTTTTACGGGCAAAATATGGAACCTGCTTACCGATCATGATGCCCGCTATCTTTTTCTTGAACTCAGGGATGAAGAGGCCCACCAGGTGAGCTTTGCCGCCTGCCTGCTGTCCGAACAGCGTTTGCTCTGGCAGGACCTCACTTTTTCCGAACCCTGGTGGCTTGGCCTAAGTGCTGCCGATGCCGATGTGCTTATCTTTCACGAATTTGAAGATACACAGACTCCGGAAAAAAAGTCTTACTTTGCCCTGGATGTGTTGCAACAGGAGGTCTGCTGGAAAAGCCAGCATTTGCAGGTCATTGACATCCGCTATCCCTGGGTATACGGTTTTGAAAGTGTTGGGGATGAAACGCACTTCCGAAAGGTCTCGCTACACGGTGATGCCGAAAAGTACCTATCTCACAAGGAAGCGCATCTTGAGCTCAGGAAGTTTTCTACAGAAAATAAATACATTCGCCATCCGTTTCACTATACGGAAGAGGATGCCTACTTTGAGACGGTAAGCGGCTTCATCCTGCACTTCCTCAACCTCAATCCGCTGAAGGGCTGTGAGTACCTGGAGTATGAGGGTAAAATTTTCATCAGCTATTACATCGCAGAAGATAAGGCCTTGGCTAATTATTTACTAGTTTTGGACCAGGAAGGTAAACCGCTGCTGCACGAAAAAATGGATGACCAACTCAGCCAGGTGGGGCTCGATACCTTCTTTATCGCACATCATCACGTATTGTTTGTCAGGCATAAAAGAGAGTTGCTAAGTTATGCGATTTAGTTTTTCAGTTATTTTGTTTGCTATCAGTATTATAGGAATGGCTGCTCCGGCCAAAGTGGTTATGCCGGCAGATTCGGTAGGCACCCTGGTACGCAGGGGAGAGGTATACATCGTGCATAAGGTAGATGCAGGAGAAACCCTCTTTGCCATTTCTCGCCAGTATGATGCGCATGTAGATATATTGCGCAAAAGCAATCCCGACATAAATACCGATAAACTGGGCGTAGGAGATACACTGCTGGTGCCTGTGCATGTACAACTCAGCCAGGGTGATAAGACCATCCATACGGTTAAAGCCGGAGAAACGCTCTTCCAGTTGTCCCGGCAATACAAGGTAAGTGTGGATGAAATCAAAAACTGGAATACGATTGGCCAAACGCCCTTGTCTATTGGCCAGGAGATTGTCATTTACCACATCCCTTCTGCCAGAGCGCCTGAAGCACAGGCTTCCGTTGACACTAAAAAGTATGTAGTGCATACGGTCAAAGAAGGTGAAACCCTCTTTGCTATCTCCCGCGCCTATGGCGTCACCGTAGGTACGCTTAAGAAGCTCAACAATCTGCCCGATGAGCGGATCAGCTTTGGGCAACAGCTTATGATCCGTGAGCGTGAACTTATCTCTTCTTCCGAACTGCAGGTAGCCACTATTAGCGCGCCAAATATGGTGATCACCGGTGCTTCTGAAAGCACTAACCGTATGGAAGACAGCGAGGAAGAGGAGGAAGAAGAGGTATATGATAAAAGGCTGAGCCGGGCCGAAGCCCTGGAGCAGGAAAAGCAACGCATAAGGGCAATACGTGCCGCTGAGAAAAAAGCATTGTCAGAATATGAGAAGAAAAGCGAAATCGGCTTTGCCTCGGCTATTGAGGGCGGCCCGGAGACTAAAAAATTTCTGGCCCTGCACCGTAGTGCTCCCGTGGGTACCATCATGCAGATACGTAATGAAATGAATGACCTGGCGGTATTTGTCAGAGTAGTGGGCAAACTGCCTGATACGGGCGTGAACGACAAGGTAAATATCCGTATCTCTCAGGCTGCTTACGAAAAGCTAGGCGGTATCAACGAGCGGTTTCCCGTAGAAATCACCTACATTGAGTAGGCAATAGGCGAACTTATTCATTAGATTATGGTTTCATTGTAAACTAAAAGGTATAAACTTATTTTTATGAGCTGCTCCCGTCTGGGTGGCTCCGCCTTTTATTTACAAAAACGCTGATCGACATGTCTACTAACCGTTCAACTACGCCATTTAAGAAATTTCTCAATGCTGTCTGGACAGCCCTGTTTACGCTGATGTACCCCTTCATCCTGCTGTTTTCACTGGCTTTTATCGGGCTGATTCATATTTTCTCGCTCCTCTCAAGGCTTATTTCTATGATCCCGGTGTGGGGGGAAGAAAAAGCCCAGCAGGTAGCCAACTGGAAACCTTTTGCCAACCTAGGTTCACTGCAGCTAGAAAGTAAGTTTGAGGATGAAATCATGTTTGGTCCTGCTTACTATCGCCTTAAGGCCAACAAAGCCATCAAAGACCTTTCTGACCATTATTTCGGCAATTTTCATTTTGAATGCTTCGACGGTATCCTGCTGCAGAAGTGGAACACCGTGGCTCCTAAACAACTTCCGGATTTCGACCTGGTGTTTCTCAATGCCAAAACTGGTACACTGCACCATCTCAAAACTGTGAAAGCTTTTAGCTGGAAGGTGGAGCAGGAAGCGGATAAGATCATTCTCTGGTTTGACGAAAAAAAGGAAGAAGGCAAACTGATCATCAGGGCTGCTGACCTGCAACTCAAAGCTTCTGTCTGACTTTGCTGCGCGGAAAAAGATACCGGGAACTGTACGAATTGCTGGAGACCAAGACTGAGGAATTTAACCGCCCGGCTTTTATTGCCCTGGATCCCATCAGTATACCCCATGCCTACAGCAGGCAGCAGGATATTGAGATCAGCGGATTACTGGCAGCGATACTCGCCTGGGGGCAGCGCAAGACGATCATCAGCAAGTGCCGTGAGTTCTTTCAGCTCATGGACAACGCGCCTTATGACTTCATTCTCCACCACCGGGAGCACGAGCTCAAACCCTATCTTGATTTCAAACACCGCACCTTTAATGCTACCGATGCGCTTTACCTAATCGCATTTCTCAGGCACTATTACCAGCAGCATACTTCGCTGGAAGATGCTTTTGCCGGGGGTATGCAGTCTGGAGGCCAAGACGTAAGGAATGCCCTGATCCACTTTCACCACACTTTTTTCAGCCTGCCCGACGCACCTCAGCGCACCCGCAAACATATAGCTACCCCCGAAAGAAATTCGGCCTGCAAAAGACTCAATATGTACCTGCGCTGGATGGTGCGCCAGGATGAGCGGGGCGTAGACTTTGGGTTATGGAAAAAAATCAGTCCCTCGCAGTTGGTATGCCCCTGCGACCTGCACGTGGACCGGGTGGCCCGCCGCCTGGGTCTCATCAGCCGCAAGCAGACCGACTGGCTGGCTGCGCAGGAGCTGACTCAAAACCTGAGGAGCTTTGATCCGCATGACCCTGTCAAATACGACTTCGCTCTCTTTGGACTGGGGCTGGAGGAAAGAGGCCAATAATTTTTTTTTGATTATTCAGGCTTTCATTCTGGCACAGCTTACATCTTGATCTTCTGCACACTGCTGCTTCCCTGATTTGTAGAATAAAACTACATTTTGGAATGTATTTGTACAGCAAATACTCGTAGAATCAGTGTAGAACTTATCTACATCAATTTATAAATTACTGATAATCAGTTGATTAAATTCTTTTCTTCCTGGTGGCACGTTTCTCGCAATTGGGGTAATCAGATTCATAACACATGAACTTAATTTTTTAACCCTTTTAATTTTTTACTTATGAAACGTACTATCATCGCAATCGCCGCCCTTGGAACTTTCTCCTTTGCTACTATCGGAGCCAACGCTCAGCCTGTACAGCAGGATACTGCCATTGAGTTTGTGCAGGACCAGCGTAAAGAAGTGAAGTTTGAAGAACTTCCCGAGCCGGTAAAGCAGGCTTTTGAAGAGTCACAGTACAGCGAGTGGGAAGTAAGCAAATCCTACGAAGTAACTACTGAGGAAGGTACCCAGTACGAGCTGACTATCTCTGATGGTTCCCAGTCTGGCACGCTTACCTTCGACGAAGAAGGTAACATGGTACAGTAAGCCTTTCATCTTCATTAATCCAAACACCAAATCCGGATGCTGACGACCGGATGAGGGGCCTGCCCGTTAAGGGTAGGCTTTTTTATTTTTTTTCTGTTACAAATGGCGGTTTGAGGAGTCTCCCCTGTATCAACTAAACCAAATCGCCATGATCCGCAACTACCTGAACATCGCGCTGCGCTTTTTTATGAAGCAGCGGGCCTACTCGCTCATCAACATTCTCGGACTCGCTATAGGCATTGCCTGTAGCCTTTTTATACTGCTTTGGGTTGAAGATGAATTGAAAATGGATCGTTTTCACGAAAAAGAGGGTCGTCTTTTCAAGGCCATGCGTCATGCCTATTTTACCGACGGAAATATTTTTACCTGGAGTGCCATACCCAAACCCCTGGCCCAAACCCTGGAAGAAGAATACCCTGAAGTGGAAGAAGCCGAACTCCAGACCTGGCAACAGCAGTTACTGATCGCACACCATGAACAATCTTATAAAGAAGAAGGCTTTTTTGCGGGAGAGGATTTTTTCAAAATTTTTTCTTTCCCTTTTATAGAAGGTGATCCCACCACTGCTCTTAAAGATATTCACTCTGTAGCCATATCTGAAAAGCTGGCAAATAAGCTTTTTGGTAACGGACCGGCACTTGGGCAGATGCTTCGTGTAGACAACCGTGCTGAATTTAAGGTAACTGGAGTTTTTTCCAATCCGCCGGCCAGTTCTTCCCTGCAGTTTGATTTTGTGCTTCCTATTGAAGAGTTTATCCAAAGAAATGATTGGGTAGAAGACTGGGGTAACAACGGCCTGCGCATGCATGTGCTGCTCAAAGAAAATGCTTCGCATGAGGTGTTGAATGCCAAACTCAAGGATATCATTCGCGAACATGATGAAAGCTCAGATGCGGATGCTTTTCTTAAACCCTTTGAAGAAGTTTACCTGTATGGAGATTATGAAGAAGGAAAACTACAGGGCGGACGCATCACTTATGTAAAAATTTTTTCGCTGATCGCTTTCTTTATCCTGCTCATTGCCTGTATTAATTTTACTAACCTGGCCACAGCCCGCGCTTCCCGGCGAGCGCGTGAGGTAGGCATGCGAAAGGCAGTAGGGGCAAGCCGCCGCTCGCTTTTTGTCCAGTTTATGGCCGAATCTTTCCTGATTGTGCTATTGGCTACACTGCTGGCGCTCCTGCTGGTATGGCTGCTGATGCCCTATTTCAATACACTTACTGGTAAGAATATTCCTCTTGACCTGCTGAACCCGGACATCCTGCTCCTGCTGCTGGGCGTGCTGCTGCTTACTACGCTGATGGCAGGCAGTTACCCCGCTGTCTATATGGCCTCTCTCAACACCATGAAGATCCTGAGAGGAAACCTGCGCTCAGGCAAAGCTGCAGCTAACTTTCGCCGCTCCCTGGTGGTATTCCAGTTTGCCATCTCTCTGCTGCTGATAGTAGGCACTTCCGTAATTTATCGGCAGCTACAGTACATACAGAATAAAAGCCTGGGTATGGATCGGGAAAACCTGCTTTACATGTACCTGGAGGGCGATCTGCAGGACAAATATGCTGTATTTAAAGAAGAATTGCTGCAATCTACCGGTATACAGAGCATTTCAGCCGCCAGCCAAAATCCATTGAGTGTAGGCAATTCTACTACGGGCCTGTCATGGGAAGGAAAAGCGCCTGATGAACAGATCCTCTTTAGTATCATCAATGCTGATTACGATTTCCTGCAGACCATGGGTATGGAATTGTCGGCAGGAAGAGACTTTTCCCGGGAGTTTTCTACTGATACCATGAATATCATCATTAACGAGGAAGCTGCCCGGGCCATGGGGATGGAAGAAGCCGTAGGCCAGCACATTAAGCTCTGGGATGAGTATGAAGGTGAGATCATAGGCGTGGTGAAGGATTTTCACTTTGCCTCTTTGCGCAGCGAAATCGGCCCCCTGTTTATCCGCCTCCGGCCTGATAATACCTCATTTGCCTTTGTCAGAACCCAGCCGGGGCAGTTAACCTCAGCCCTGGCCGCTCTGGAGAGCAGTAGCCAGCAGCTAAACCCGGCATTTCCTTTTGAATATCATTTTCTGGACCAGGATTTTGAAGAAATTTACCAGTCAGAACAGACCATCGGCAAGCTGGCAGGTATTTTTGCACTGGTGACCATTATTATCTCCTGCCTGGGCCTGCTGGGCCTGGCTTCTTACACAGCAGAGCAGCGTATCAGGGAGATAAGTGTCCGTAAGGTGCTGGGTGCTTCTGAAGCACGCCTGGTGATGCTAATGTCGGGCGAGTTTTCCAAACTGGTGCTGATAGCCTTTGGACTGGGAGCCCCATTGGCGTACTTCCTTATGCAGCAGTGGCTGGAGGCATTTGCCTACCGGGTATCTCTATCGTGGCTGGTTTTTGTAGTAGCAGGCCTGATTGCCTTGGTAACAGCCTGGCTTACCGTAGCTTACCAGTCATTTAAGGCGGCGCATTGCAACCCAGCCGAGGTGCTCCGAAGCGAATAGAAGGTAAATACACAACAAAGCGGGTAAGTAATTCTACAAAGCAGGTTCAGGCCTGCTTTTCTCATTTTTGTACTTACCAAAACTTTTTTACCAAATAAAATCAAACTTTTATGAGCATATTTCTTTAAATATCAGAATTAAATTAGATAATAAAGCTTAAAATATTAAATTTAATTTTGTTACTTAATTAAAATACAGAATTTAATAACATTAGCAGTATTTTATAGCATAATATTTGCCTTAAGCAGCACAAACATAGGTTAAGCTCAGAGGAGCATTATTTTACTTCTTTAAAATTTAGCTTAGAATTATTTTATTTTAGTACAATACTGCTTTCAGGTTCTTTTCTGCAAAAAAATTTTAAAACTACAATCACAAAAAGAGCTATTTTTGCGTATATCTTAACTAAGAACTATTTTTTAAACTGTTTATAACTTTATATATTCTGGAACTCATGACTAAGAATTCAGAAATAATCAGTCAGTTAAACGATTTGCTGGCATTCAACATTGACGCCAAAAAAGGCTACCACCGTGCAGCCGAAGAAATTGATAATCCGAGCCTGAAAGGTATGTTCATGTGCCTGGCCGAACAGAGAGAGAACTTCCGCAAGTCTATCCGCGAAGAAGTTCGTTACCTGGGAGGTGAGCCTGCCGCAGGCCCTCATGATCCTGATTACATACAGGAGTCATTCGCCCAGCCCGATCTACTTCTTATTCTCAATACCGTTGAGCAGACACTGGAAGATTGCCTGAAGAAGGAAAAATCCAACCTGAAGTTTTTTGAGAAGCAGCTTATGCAGGCAGAGGAATCTACCCGTAACCTGATCAGGGGACAACTGGAAAGCGTGAAGCTTTCCCTCTCCGACCTGAAAATGCTCAGGGCTGACGCTGGGCTTACCATGTAAAAAACTAAGCCGACCCCCTAAGAGGTCGGCTTTTTTCTTGGTAGCGCTTGTCTCATTCTGCAATTTTTATCTGCGCCAGGGCCAAAATTGCTGGCAACCTTTTACCTTGCCAACCAGTTTATGAAGACGCCGGTTTTTTGACGACCAACAATTTTTAATATGAAATTCATCGGTAACATCATCTGGATTATAGTGGGAGGCTTTGCCATTGCGCTGGAGTACCTGTTAGCCGGTCTGCTTATGTGCATCACCATCATTGGTATTCCGTTTGGCATACAGGCTTTTAAGCTGGCAGGAGCCAGCCTCTGGCCCTTTGGCAATGAGGTAAACGCCCGGCCTGAATCTGGCTCAGGTATCTCTACCCTGCTCAATGTACTCTGGATCATTCTGGGTGGCATCTGGATCACCCTCACGCACCTGGTACTTGGCGTGGCTCTTTGCCTGACAATCATAGGCATCCCTTTTGGTCTACAGCACTTTAAACTTATGAAGCTGAGCTTTACGCCTTTTGGCTATGAGTTTGGAGATGTTAAGCCTGCCAGGTCAGGGCGCAGGTAGTCTGATTGATTACTCCACCTTTACCCCCATCTCCTTCCATGCCAGGGCGCTGGCACCCAGCACCGCTGCATTTCTGTCTTCAAGGGCAGAAGGAAGGAGCTTGACCTTATTCTTGAAGATCTGGAACATATACTGCTCCATGTAACGCTTGGTAGGCTCAAAGAGAAGATTCTTTGCTTTGGCCAGGCCTCCCAGCAGGAAGATAGCTTCAGGACTGAATATAGCGGTTACGTCAGCCAGCTTTTGCCCCAGCAGATCACAGGTTTTGTCAAAGGCAGCCGTTGCTATAGGATCTCCCTGCCTGGCCAGATCAGTAATCATGGCAGCTGTCAGTTGGTTGTAGGTTACATCCCGCAGCGGGCTGTCTGCGTTCATTTCGCCCAGCAGGGTAAAGACGGTTCTTTTAATACCTGTAGCTGATACATAACCCTCCAGGCAGCCCCTACGGCCCAATCCGCAAACCCTGCCGTTGGTATCCTGCAACAGGTGTCCCATTTCACCGGCAAAGCCATCCTGGCCCACCACCAGTTCGCCATTAGTCACAAACCCACTACCTAAGCCAGTGCCCAAAGTGATCATGATGAAATTTTTCATGCCCTTGGCTCCACCATAGATCATTTCACCTATGGCAGCCGCATTGGCATCATTGGTGAGCACCATAGGCACCTGATAATATTTGCTGAACATTTCGACCAGCGGCACCACGCCTCTAAAGGAAAGATTGGGTGCATATTCTATGGTACCAGTGAAATAATTGCCGTTAGGTGCGCCTATGCCTACCCCTACTACTTTAAGCTCATCCTTGACGGTTCCTCTGAGGATCTCAATCTCATCATAGAGATACTTCAGGTAAGCTTCTACATCTCCCGCCGGTGTTTTGACGGTAGAAATAGAGGTCTCTCCGTACAAATTTCCCTCTTTGTCTACAAAGCCGAACTTGGTATTGGTACCGCCAATGTCTATGCCGAGCGCTACTTCTTTCATGATCACTGATAAATATATTGTAAAAAAGGCGTACGGACCATTGCCATAATTGCTTGGTCCGCACCTTTATGAATTCTCTTATTTTATGTAATTGTTGATGATGGTTTCAAAAAGCTCCACCTTTCCGCTTCTTTTCTGAGGCTCGCCTTTCTGCTCTGCCATGTTCCGGAGGTCTTCCAGCTTGAGCTTACCAGCTTCAAAAGCGGCACCGTCGCCTTCATCAAAAGAGGCGTAGCGCTCCTGCTTCATTTTGAGGAAATCAGAATTTTCCAGGATATCATGTGCAATGAGCAGGCCACGAGCAAAGGTATCCATGCCGGCGATATGGGCTATGAAGAGATCTTCCAGGTCGGAGGAAGTACGACGCACTTTAGCATCAAAGTTTAGCCCTCCGGGAGCGATGCCTCCCTGCTGCAGCACGATCATCATGCAATGGATACAGTCATAAAGATCGGTAGGGAAGTAATCCGTATCCCAGCCGTTTTGCACATCACCTTTATTGGCATCGATGCTTCCCAGCATACCCGCATCGGAGGCGGTTTGCAGGTCGTGCTCGAAGCTATGCCCGGCCAGAATGGCGTGGTTCTGTTCTATATTGAGTTTGAAATCATCGGCAAGGCCCTGATCCCTGAGGAAACCGATGACCGTAGCCGCATCATAATCATACTGATGCTTACTGGGCTCAGCAGGCTTAGGCTCTATCAGGAAATTACCTTTGAAGCCTATCTTTCGCCCGTAATCCCTGGCCATACGCAGAAACTGACCCATGTGATCCAGTTCACGCTTCATATTGGTGTTGATCAGAGCTGCATAGCCTTCACGACCGCCCCAGAACACATAATTTTCTCCGCCAAGCTCTACAGTTGCCTCGAGTGCTGCCTTTACCTGCGCAGCCGCATGGCAGACCACCTGGAAGTCAGGATTGGTAGAGGCGCCATTCATATAACGGGGATGAGAGAAGAGGTTGGCCGTGCCCCAGAGCAGCTTTACGCCGGTAGATTGCTGGTACTCTTTAGCCATCTTGACAATCTCCTGCAGGTTCTTTTCCGACTTGGTTACGGTATCTCCTTCAGGCGCAATGTCTACATCATGAAAGCAGTAGTAGGGGACTCCCAGCTTGGTAAAGAACTCAAAGGCAGCTTCCAGTTTGTACTTGGCATTGTCCATAGGGTCGCTGGTCTTGTTCCAGGGGAACTTGCGGGTGCCTGCACCAAAGGGATCACTGTTTTCGTTGCAGAAGCTGTGCCAGTAGGCTACTGCGAAGCGCAGGTGCTCCTTCATAGTTTTGTTGCCTACTACCTGGTTTTCATTATAAAACTTGTAGGAAAAAATATGTCCGGACTCTCTGCCTTCATAATTGATTTTACCTATTTCAGGAAAAAATTCGCTTGTCTGTACGCCTTTAGTCATTTGCTTAAAAGTTTATTAGTTCAGAGTTAGTAAGTTCAGAGTAGGAGAATGTAGTTGCGTTTTGCGTTTTGCGTTTTGCGTTTTGCAAAGTTCTATTTTCAATATTCTA
>JBKHDR010000047.1:0-31124 GCA_046541235.1 Cyclobacteriaceae bacterium
GAGCCTGAGCTTTAGCGGCCTTTAGCCTCGTAGCTTACCTTGTAGATAGCACCCCCTGCGTCATCAGAAAAGAAAAGCGAACCATCCTGAGAAACTGCCAGTCCGCAGGGGCGAGCCAGGTATTCCTTCTGCTCATTTACCAGGAAGCCAGTAATGAAATCTTCATAACCCTCGGGCTGACCTTCTTCATCAAATTGAATCTTGACCAGCTTATACCCGCTGGGCTCGGCTCGGTTCCACGAACCATGAAGCTTGGCAATAGCCTGCTGTTGATACTCTTCCGGAAATTGCTTCTTATCGTAAAAGAGCATATCAAGAGAGGCAGAGTGCGCCGGTAGCGTCATAAGCGGGAAGGTGATCTGCTTGGCATATTCCTCATAACTCATCCCCTTAGGCGGCTCATCGGCTGGGTTGGGCTGCCCATCCTCGTATACATACAGCCATCCGTAGTTATTACCCTCCTCCAGGCGGTTCAGCTCTTCCTTTTGGGTAGTATCGCCCAGCCAGTCAATGCCGTGATCCAGGCCAAAGAGCTCATTGGTTTGCGGGTGCCAGTCGAAGCCGATGGTGTTGCGCAGTCCTTTGGCGTAGATTTCCCGCTCGCTGCCATCAAGGTTGGCCACCAGCATGGTAGCATTTTCTTCCCTGGTTTCGGCACAGGCATTACAGGTACTACCTACCGAAACGTACAGCCTGTTATCAGGACCAAATTCTATGGTACGGTTAGGATGCTGACCGCCATCCGGCAGGTTTTCCATCAATAGTTCCGGCTCCTCCGGCATGCCGCCTTCCTGAATGCCTGAGCGGTATACTTCGTTTACCGTAATGAGGTAGAGATGATCATTGCGAATAGCCAAACCATGTACTTGTTCCAACTCCAGTACCATTTTATTTACATCGGCCTGCCCATCACCGTCAGTGTCTCTGAGCATGCGCACATCCCCTGCGCAGCGGGTGACATAGAGCGTACCATCCTCAGTTACAGCCATCATACGGGGCTTGCCCAGGTCGGTGGCAAATTTTTGTATGGTAAACCCTTCGGGCAGTTGAAGTTGAGACAAGTCAGAGCTTTTAGCCAGCCTGGGTTTGAAAACATGAGCGTCTACGGAGGCAGTGATCAGCGTATCCCGGCTTTGCGCAGAGAGAAGAAAGGAGAGACTTAAAGGTCAAAAGCAGTTAAAAAAGTAAGACTCATCATAACGAAAATTTTTTTTTCATTCTAACCTAGAATTTGTAGAAGAGTTCATAGGTTTAAGTACTAAATATTCGGAAGGATTATCTGAAAGCCTGAAAATAGAATCATTTTAGCACAAGAAATATCTACCGGCTCAGCTTCTTTATCTTCGCTGCAAGAGCAGGTAGGTTTTAAAATCGTAAGTATGAAAAAACGCTATATTTTTGGTCCTTTGATAGTGTTATTAATGGCCTGGTTTGTACGTGAAGCTGTTACGCAGCCCGGTATACAGGACCTGGCCGGTGCGCCTGAAGAAGTGGCTTTTGTCAGGAATGAAAATAATACAGGGCCTGTCAAAAGAATCTATGTTGTGAGTATAGCTGATACGCTATGGCAGGAGATGGAAAAGTATGGCAGCTTTATGCCTCACAACAAATATGGAAATACGCAGGTCTACTTTTTTCTGAAGGGTCAGCCTCACCCTGAATCACTAAGCCTGGAAACAGCCATAACCGAAGAGTACCAGCCTTACTGCCTGGCCCGCTTTGAGAAAAACGCTATGGGTTCAGAGAGCTTTGTCAGGTATCCTTTTGCCATGAATTGACTTACCATTCATCAATATGGGGCATGCCCGGCTTCGGAATGACGCTACGATCTTTTTGACTGATGATTTCATCCGCATCTTTTTTCTCCTCTTCTATGAGCTTGTACATATTATCATAAGCTTCGTCAGGCTCAAAACTCAGTTGGGCATATAAAGGAAAGTGATCAGAGTGAATATACTTTCCTCTTCTGAGACTGAGCAGGCGAAAATGACCGGTAAAGTTGATAAAATCCAGCGGATACCGGAAGATCGGGAATTTTGCATTATAGGTGTTATAAAAGCCCCTGCCGCGCCGGGGGTCTACCATATTGCTCAAATTACGAAATAGAATAAGAGCCTTTGACCAGGGTACGTCGTTGAGATCGCCGGTAAGCACACTAGGTACATCAGACTCACCTATCATTTTGCCTACCAGCACAATTTCAGTATCCCGGTTCTTGGTGTGGGAGCCTACCTCGGGTGGCTTAGGGTGTATGCAGTAGAGCTTGAACCGATCGCCGCTGGGAAGTTTTACAAAGGTATGTATGGAAGGTACACCCTCATCACAAAGGAACTCTACCGATGGGTTGAGCAGCTCAAGGCGAGAGTAAAGCAGCATGCCATAGGTGTTTTCCTGGGGATGGAGTACATGGTAAGGATAAGACTCCTTCAGATACGCCATTTCCTTATGCCAGCAATTATTGGTCTCATGCATTACTACCAGGTCTGGCTGCAGCTCTTCTATGACTTCCTGCAGCGCTTTCGTTTTGCGGTTACTCTGCCGCACATTGACATTAAGTATGCTAACCTGACGCTCAGGATCATCGATCTGTGCCGGTAGAGCCGCCTTCTGCACCCAGGGAAGATAGCGGTAGAGCTTAAATGCGGCCACAATGATGGCGATAAAATTAGCAGCCAGAAGGGTCACCTGCCAGCCGTCGAATATGTTAAAGAGTAGTAGATAGGTAATGGTAAATACCGTAAGAACAATGGTATTACTGAGCAGCGGAAAATCAAATATGCGTATAAACCAGTAAGGCTTGTTGACATAAGCCAACAATGCACCAATACTAAAAAAAATGATAAGTCCGGTAAGGATAGCCTTTAATATTTCCATTTTAATTAAGGTTAAAAAATAAAACGAATCCCTTCCGGAATGAAGGTGCTGATCCGGATGTTGGTAAATATACAATTGATAAGAAAAGCTGCTTGTTTTACCGCAAAGCATTTTCTTTTACCTTCGCAAAATTATTTACTTGAGCTTATTATGAAAACACAACTGAGCCTGTTGCTGGGTGGTGCATTAATGATGTCCTGCGAAGCAACCAAAAATGAAAGTATCATGGAAGTACAGTATCCGCCTACTCAAAAAACAAATCAGGTTGATACCTATTTTGGCACCGAGGTGAGCGACCCTTACCGCTGGCTGGAAGACGACCGCTCTGAAGAAACTGCCCAGTGGGTAGAAGCTCAGAACAAGGTCACCTATGCCTACCTGGAGAGCATTCCCTTTCGCAAAAATATAGAGCAGCGTCTGACCGAACTCTGGAACTATGAGAAGTACTCGGCTCCCTCTAAGCAGGGTGATAAGTACTACTTCTCCAAAAACGACGGCCTGCAAAACCAGAGCGTAGTTTATGTGCAGGAAAGCCTGGAGGCAGAGCCTGAGGTTTTCCTGGACCCCAACAAATTTTCTGAAGATGGCACCGTTTCCCTGGCCGGGATGAGCTTTACGGAAGATGGCTCCCTGCTGGCCTACGCCATCTCCGAATCCGGATCCGACTGGCGCAAAATCATTGTGATTGACACCGAAACCAAAGAGCAGGTAGGGGATACCCTGCAGGATGTCAAGTTCAGCGGCATCTCCTGGAAAGGCAAGGAAGGCTTCTACTACAGCAGCTACGACAAGCCCAAGGAAGGCAGCGACCTCTCCGGCCTGAATATGAACCACAAGCTGTACTATCACCAACTGGACACGCCGCAGAATACCGATCAGCTTGTTTTTGGCGGAGAAGAAACACCCCGTCGCTATGTAGGCGGCAGCGTCAGCGAGGATGACCGCTTCCTGCAGATCACAGCGGCCAATGGCACCAGCGGCAACGAGTTGTATGTCAAAGACCTGCAAAATGACGGAGAAATCATCCAGATCATTGACAACTTTGAGAACGACCACCGCATCGTACATACCGAAGGCAGTAAGCTTTACCTGCTGACCAACCTGGATGCACCCAACCAGCGCATTGTCACCGTAGATGCTGCCAACCCTCAGCCGGAAAACTGGACAGACCTGGTGCCGGAAAAAGAAGAGGTGCTGCAAGGGGCATCCTTTGTAGGAGGGAAAATGATCCTCAACTACCTGAAAGATGCCTCTACCCGCATTGAGCAGTACGACCTGCAGGGTAATTTTGAGAAGGAGGTAGAACTACCCGCCATAGGTACCGCCGGTGGTTTTAACGGGAAAATGGAAGACGAAACCCTTTTCTACTACTTCACTTCCTTCACCTATCCGACGACGATCTACTCTTACCACATTCCGAGCGGAGAGTCAAAGCTCTTTCGCCAGCCCGAGGTAGATTTTAATCCGGAGGCCTATGAAACCAAGCAGGTGTTTTACGAAAGCAAGGACGGTACCAGGGTTCCTATGTTTATCGTCCACAAGAAGGGGCTGGAGCTCAACGGGCAGAATCCTACCTACCTTTACGGCTATGGCGGTTTTAACGTCAGCCTGACGCCTTCTTTCAGTGTGGCACGTGTGTACTGGCTGGAAAATGGTGGCGTGTTTGCCATGCCCAACCTGCGGGGGGGAGGCGAATACGGTGAAGCCTGGCACGAGGCCGGTACGCAGATGAACAAGCAGAATGTGTTTGACGACTTCATCGCCGCCGGAGAATACCTGAAAGCCAACGGCTATACCTCTACCGAAAAACTGGCCATCGCCGGGGGCTCCAATGGCGGCCTGCTGGTAGGTGCTACCATGACGCAGCGTCCTGACCTCAGCAAAGTAGCCCTGCCCGCCGTGGGAGTGCTTGATATGTTGCGCTACCATCAGTTTACTGCCGGGGCCGGCTGGGCACCTGACTATGGCATCGCCGACAGCACCCAGGCCATGTTTGAGTACCTCTATGCCTATTCTCCGCTGCACAACATCAAGGAAGGCGTGGAGTATCCCGCTACGCTGGTCACCACAGCTGACCATGACGACCGCGTGGTACCGGCACATTCGTTCAAGTTTGCCGCTACGCTACAGGAGAAGCATGAAGGCGAAAACCCGGTACTGATCCGTATAGCTACCAAGGCGGGTCATGGCGCGGGCAAGCCTACCTCCAAGCAAATAGAAGAATGGGCCGACATTTACGCCTTTACCTTCTACAATATGAATGAAATACCCGCACAGCTGCGCTAAATAACAGTAATGCCGGACGAACCTCCGGCATTACTTTTTGTTTGGTATTCTAAATTCAATATCCAATAACTAATACGACATCATTAGCTTGATCTGAAGGCAACCTATTTTAGGCAGACACAGAGTTTCAACTCGCAGCTTTAACCTAGAACTAACATATTTTTTCATCCACTAACCTCATACACATCCATGCCTGAGCGTCTGAATCAGCGACTTGTACGCAAATCTGACTTATCCCATGAGCACCTGTCACTGCCGAGTAAGCAGCAGATTGAATCTCCCGAAACCATCATACAGTTTGGCTCAGGAGCCCTGCTGCGCGGACTGATAGACTTCTTCATTGACAAAGCCCAGCGGGAGCAGGGTTTTAACGGACGAGTGGTGGTTGTTAACAATACCCGCTCGGGCAGAAGCAGCAGTTTTAACGAACAGGACGGCTTATTTACTCTTTGTGAGGAAGGCTTTGCCAAAAGCGAGACTATCAGAAAATTTACAGTAAGTGCTGCTGTCAGCCAGGCACTACCGGCGGCCGACCACTGGCAGCAGATTCTGGCCTATGCCCGTAATCCCAAAGTCACTACGGTGGTTTCCAACACGACTGAAATCGGCATCAGCCTCCAGAAAGACGATGATCTTGAAGCTAACCCGCCCCAGTCTTTTCCCGGTAAGCTCACGGCTTTCCTCTACGAGAGGTTTATGACTTTGGGCGGCTCACCCGACAGTGGTATGCTGATTCTGCCGACGGAGCTTATTCTGGACAATGGCAGCAAGCTCAGAGATATTGTGCTGGAGCTGGCTACGATCAACCGCCTCGGCAGTGACTTCAGTGCCTGGGTCAGAGAGCATACTATTTTTTGTAATACCCTGGTAGACCGTATCGTACCCGGAGAGCCAGATGATGAAAAGCAGAAGAAGATCGAGGAAGAATTAGGCTTTCAGGATGAGCTGCTCACCGTAAGTGAAGTGTACCGTCTCTTTGCCGTGGAAGGGCCCAGGGATAAGCTGCTGGCTAAAGCGCCCTGGCTGGCAGCTGACGAAGGCATCATCATCAGCGATGACATTACACCTTACCGGGAGCGTAAGCTGCGCATCCTCAATGGCAGCCATACCATCAGCGTGGCGGCTGGCTTCCTCTGCGGATTGGAAACCGTTTACGACTGTATGGAAGATGAAGTGATGTCTAAATTTATTACCCATACCATTCAGCGGGAGATCGTACCTACCCTGAAAATTGACCAGAAAATGGCCATGGATTTTGCCCATGATGTGCTGGACCGCTTCCGCAACCCCTTTCTTAATCATAAGCTGATCAGCATTACCCTGCAGTATACTTCTAAAATGAACATGCGCAACGGGCTGACCTTCAGGCGATACTATGATAAATATGGGCAGGTACCCGAGCTGATGTGCGCCGGCTTCGCGGCTTACCTTATGTTCCTGCGTCCTGTCAACAAAACAGATAAACAGTACTTCGGAGAATTCCAGGGTAAGGATTATCCTATCAACGATGACCAGGCAGCTTATTTCTACCAGCTCTGGATGGATGCTAACCTCAATGATCCGGTGCTGCTCAACGAACTGGTGGATAAGGTGCTGCTCAACCAGCAGCTATGGGAGCAGGACCTCAGAAATCTGGGAGATTTTGCCGCCAGAGTGAAGCATTACCTGGGTGAATTCGTACAAAAAGGAGTAAGAGCCACTTTAGCTGATATTGTAAAATAATTTTTGACACATCACCATGACTGAATTTGAGGAAATTAAAATAGATCCCGAACAGGCCAATGCACTGATTCGCAAAAGAAGATCCATCTACCCTGCCATCTACAGCGGTGATAAGGTAGATGATAAAATTATAGAACAGATGCTGGAAAACGCCAACTGGGCCCCTACCCATGCGCTTACCGAGCCCTGGCGCTTTACCGTCTTTAGCGGAGAGGGCCTAAAAAAGCTGGCCGATTTTCAATCAGAATTGTATAAGAAAGTCAGCACCGAGGCTGGTAATTTTGATGAAAAAAAGTACCATAAGCTACAGGAAAACCCTCTGCTCTGCTCTCATATCATGGCCATAGGGATGCAGCGTGACCCTAAAGAAAAGGTACCGGAAATTGAGGAGATAGAGGCCACCGCCTGCGCCGTACAGAATATGTACCTGACAGCCGCCGCCTATGGGGTGGGCTGCTACTGGGGCAGCGGGGGCATCACCTATATGGAAGAAGCCAAAGCCTTTTTTGACTTAGGTCCTGAGGATAAGTTATTAGGTTTCTTATATATAGGCATGCCTAAAGAAGGCAAATGGCCCGAAGGCAGAAGGAAGCCCATTCAGGAGAAGGTACGCTGGGTCAGGGAGTAGCTGCTTGGGGAAGGCGCCTGAGTAGGTCGGCGGCTTCTTCAGCATAGCGCCCAATGATACTTTGTGCCGTTGTATCCGGCTGAAAACTACTCAGTTGCTGCAGGGCTGCCGGTATAGCTACTTCTGATGATGCCGGGTAAGCCTGCCATTGTTCGGCAGTTTGCCGCATCACTTCGCGGGAGAGCAGGTAGGCCAGCAGCCTTCTGGCCCGTTCCGGGTGAGGTGCTTCTTTATAAATACCTACGCCCATGATTTGCAGGTAAGCCTCAGTGGCAGGAAAAAGAAAAGCCTGGGGAACGTCCGCCTTCTTTTCCCCTGCTTCCAGAAAGTAAGCTTTTGTATCTGTCAGCTTCAGCCAGAGGCTGCTATCCAGCTGCCTGCTGCCTGCCGCCTGCACATTTTGCTCCAGCCCCCTGAGCCAGTTTTCGGTGGCTTCCCGGCCCTGGTCGGCCAGCATGGCAGCTACCAGCGACTGGTAATGCATCACATTTCCTTCCAAAGCCAGTTTTTCCTGCCACTGCCCGGCGGACAGGTCCGCGTATGAGCGTAGCTGTATGCTGTCTACACTATCAGTGCGATAAGTGATTCCATAAACATTATAGGCCATGGTAGTCCAGAGATTTTGGTCATCGCGCAGGTGCTCCGGTATCATGCGCAGCAGGTTGACATTTGGGATGCTATCCAGCAGGCCATCGCGCGTAGCTTTCTGTAACTGACTTATTCCCTTTAGCATAAACAGGTCGGCGGTGGTGCTGTCAGGCGCATCTTCCAGCCTGTTCCAGATATGCTCGGCCTTAGCAATGATCAGGTTGACCCTTAGCCCCGTCTGCTGCTCAAAAGCATCAAACAAGACCTCATCATCGGCACGCAGGAAATCTGAATACACATTGACAACTTCACCACGCTCCACCTTACGTTCCGGAGTATCACAGGCAGTCAGAGCAAAAATTGAAAGAATAACCAGGAGTTTCGGATTCATGGCAAAAGTAGGTCAGGCAGAGGTAGCGGCTGTCTGTTTCTCTGCTGGATATTTTCTTAATAATCTTTTACTGATATAGTGAAAACGGCTTACCAGTAGCACTGCCGCTATGGTCAGGCTCACCAGCAGCCCGTACCAGATGCCGTGCGGCCCCAGTTCGAGCGGAAAAGCCAGCAGGTAGGCTACCGGCAAACCCACCACCCAGTAGGCAATAAGGGTAATGATTGTCGGGATTTTTACATCAGCCATACCTCGGAGCGTGCCCAGCGCTACGGCCTGTACGCCATCCGACAGCTGGAAAAAAGCAGCGATGATCAGCAGCGAACCGGCCAGTTCAATTACCTCTGGCTCATCTATGTAAAGCGAAGGAAAGAAATACTTGCCACTGACAAACAGCACCGCCGAGCTGGTCATCAGCATCAGGCCCATCAGGAAAGCGCTGAAACCTGCCCGCCTCATGTTGGGTATATCTTTCATTCCCAGCTGGTTACCCACCCTTACCGTAGAAGCCGCCGCAATACCGGTCACCATCATATAACTTACTGCTGCCAGGTTGAGGGCGATCTGGTGCGCGGCAAGCGCCTGTGCCCCCAGCCAGCCCATCATAATGGCCGCCGTACTGAAAGCCCCTACTTCAAATACGTACTGAAAGCCGGTGGGTATGCCTATTTTGAGGATACGGACCATCAGCGTTTTCTGTAGCTTTTTCATGGTAATCTTTTGGTTAAACCAGGAAGCGCGCTTTACATAAACGACCATAGCGATCAGCATCAGGATACGGGATATCAGGGTGGCTACCCCGGCCCCGTTGAGGCCCATTTCCGGGAAGCCCCATTTGCCGTAGATGAGCAGGTAGTTGAAGAAGATATTCAGCAGGTTGGCACTGAGCGTGATAAACATGGCTGTACGGGTACGCGAAAGCCCCTCTGCATACTGCTTGAAGGTCTGAAACAGCATAAAGGGCAGCAGCGATGAGGTAATGATCAGCAAATAAGGAATCGCCAGCTCAACTACCCGCTCAGGCTGCTCCAGCAGGGGCAGAAGCTGCGTGCCCAGTAGGATCAGCAAGCCCAGCACAAGAGAGGCCAGCAGGTTGATAGCCAGCCCATGCCTGAATATCCGGCCTGATTTCTTCAGGTCACCTTCCCCGTCAGCGGCGGCCACCAGGGGCGTGATGGCCATAGATACGCCTATGCCAAACATCAGCACCAGCGAAAAGATACTATTGGCCAGCGAAACGGCGGCCAGGGGCTCTGTACCCAGCTCACCCACCATTACGCTATCCGCTACACCCACAGTAATGTGTCCCAGTTGACTCAATACGATGGGATAAGCGATGAGCGAAGTTTTACGGAAATGTATTTTTAGGGATTGTAATGACATGTTTTCTATAACTGCTTTCCTTCAGCAGTGATGATTGTAACAATACTGCCGAAAGCTTAACACGACTGGCAGCTAAAAATTCTTTCTCACATTAAAAAATTCACGCAGCAACTCTTCCGGCAAGCTTTTTCAACCTTTAAACGCCTAACATACGAGCGACCTTCAGGATACCTGACACACTAAGCGAATCGGTAATGCGGCCGTCCATCACCATCTCCAAAACTTCTGAAAAAGGCAGTCGCATGATCTTTAAGTCTTCGGTTTCGTCAAATTCGGTCTCCTGCTGCTCCAGTTCCTCTGCCATAAAGATAAAACCCTCCTCATTGGTGACCGAATTAGAGGTATGAATACGCATGATGGGTGTCCACTTCTGTGCGACCAGTCCAGTTTCCTCTTTCAGCTCCCGTTGGGCAGACTCCAGGGGAGGAACTTCCAGCGGCCCTCCGCCCATAGGTATCTCCCAGGAATATTCTTCCAGCGTATAGCGGTACTGCCCTACCAGCCAGGTATGCTGCTGCTCGTCAATGGGTATGATGGCTATGGCCTTGTTTTTAAAACTGACCCTTCCGTAGATGCCTTTACCTCCCCTGGGGTTGATCACCTGGTCTTCTTCCACCTTGATCCAGGGGTTATCGTAAACTTCCCGGCTGCTGAGTCGCTGCCAGGGATTTTCTTCTGCTGCTTTCATGCCGCAAAGGTAGTGTTTCAGCATTCCCCTTGCGAATCTGCCGACTTAATTCTTAGTGATATCGGCTCAGCAGGGCCCAAAGCGTGACCAGAAAGCGGTAAATTAGGCTCAGTCTTCCAGCTTTTTGAAAAAATCCCAGACCACCACGCCTATGCTGACAGACACGTTGAGAGAATGCTTGGTGCCAAACTGCGGAATTTCCAGGCAGGTATCCGCCTGTTCTACTACCTCATCGGTCACACCAAACACCTCATTGCCAAAAACCAGGCAGTATTTTGTATCCCGGTAGGGCAGAAAATCCTGCAGGGGTACGCTTTCATCAGCCTGTTCTATACAAATGATCTTATAGCCCTCTTCCCTCATTTCTTCTATGAGCTGAAGCGTATTTTCTTTGTGCTCCCAGTCTACCGAATCGGTAGCACCCAGGGCAGTCTTGTTGATTTCCCGGTGGGGCGGCGTAGCGGTAATACCACAAAGATAGATTTTCTCGACCAGGAAGGCATCGGCAGTACGGAAAGCTGAGCCTACATTGTTCATACTGCGGATGTTGTCCAGTACAATGACAAGGGGCAGCTTTTTTTTAGCTTTAAATTCTTCAATGCTGATACGTTCCAGCTCTTCGTTTTTTAGTTTTCTCATACTCGTCTACAGGGCTGTTAAAATAACTTTGTGCAAACATAATTCAACTCTTCTGGAGCATTTACCAGGGTTTTGCTCAACATAAGATATTGATAGTCAATACAATGATTCTGACGAACCAGAAAAAGTCTACACTTTTAGCAACGGATTTGTTTTGCCGGAGGCTGTACTTCTTCCTATTTTTGCAAAATCTGCCCTACAAAAATCAGCACAGCCTATGCCGAATGTGAAAGCTAAGACATCCCCGAAAGAAACCCCCATGATGAAGCAATATTACGCTCTGAAGGCGAAATATCCCGGTGCCATATTGCTGTTCAGGGTGGGTGATTTCTACGAAACTTTTGGCGAGGATGCTATTACCACCTCCAAAGTGCTAGATATTGTACTGACCAAACGCTCTAATGGCGCCGCCTCTGATGTGGAGCTGGCAGGCTTTCCTCACCATGCCCTGGATAACTACCTGACCAAACTGGTGAGAGCCGGACATAGGGTAGCTATATGCGATCAGCTGGAAGACCCAAAATTTGCCAAAGGGGTAGTGAAGAGGGGCGTTACAGAACTGGTGACGCCCGGCCTGGCTTTTAATGACAATGTGCTGGACCGCAAGCGTAACAACTATCTGGCTTCCCTGCATTTTGACAAACAGCAGATCGGCATCGCCCTGCTCGACCTCTCTACCGGTGAGTTTGTGCTCTCCCGCGGCTCCATGGCCTATATAGAGAAACTGCTGCAGAGCTTCAGCCCGGCAGAGCTGATCTACTGCAAGCAGGCCCGTAAGCAGTACGAGGAGGCATTCAAAGATGAGTACAATACCTACCGCCTGGAGGACTGGGTCTTTACCCTTGACTATACCTACGAAAGGCTGACCCGGCACTTCAATACGCAGTCGCTGAAAGGTTTTGGAGTGGAAGAGCTCGGCGAGGGCATCATCGCCGCCGGAGCTATCCTTTATTACCTGGAAGAAACTGAGCATAAAGAAATCAGGCACATCTCATCCATTGCCCGTATTGAGGAGGAAAAATACGTGTGGCTGGATAAGTTTACCATCCGTAACCTGGAACTGGTGTATCCCCAGCATGAGGGGGGCGTGCCGCTGATAGAGGTACTGGACCAGACCTGTACGCCTATGGGCTCTCGCCTGCTCAAAAAATGGATCGTACTGCCCCTCAAAACCCTGTCTGCCATAGAAGAAAGACTGCATACCGTAGAGGCGCTGAAGGAACAGGATGAGCTGCGCAAGCAGATCATACAATACCTCAAGACTATTGGCGACCTGGAGCGGCTGATTTCCAAAGTGGCTGCCGGGCGTATTAACCCGCGTGAAATGCTGCAGCTCAAAAAAGCACTCCGGCATAGTATACCGGTAAAGCATCTGCTGGCATCTCTGGACATCCCCCAGCTAAAAAAACTCGCTGACCAGCTCCACACCTGCGATTTCATTCTGGATAAGATTGAAAAAGAACTGCGGGAAGACCCGCCCCTGGTAAGTAATCAGGGTGGACTGATCAAAGACGGCATTCACGAAGAGCTGGATGAGCTGCGCAAAATTGCTTACTCCGGCAAAGACTACCTGGAGCAGGTGCGCCAGCGGGAGATCCAGAAAACTGGTATTTCTTCTCTTAAATTGTCTTTTAATAAAGTTTTTGGTTATTACCTGGAAGTAAGCAATGCCCACAAGGCCAAGGTACCGGGCGAATGGATACGCAAGCAGACGCTGGTAAACGCCGAACGCTACATCACCGAAGAGCTGAAAACCTACGAAGAAAAAATACTGCATGCCGAGGAGCAGCTATGCCGCATAGAACAGCAGCTCTTTAATGAACTTGTACTGGCTACAGCTGACTACACTACGCAGATTCAGCAGAATGCCCGTACGCTGGCCGTAGTAGACTGCCTGGCCTCCTTTGCCCAGATCGCCCATCAGCAACGCTACACCAGGCCCCTCATGAGCGATGATGAAGTCCTGGATATCAAAGAGGGCCGTCATCCGGTGATCGAGAAGCAGCTCCCCCCAGGAGAAAATTATGTGCCCAACGACCTTTACCTGGATAACGACATGCAGCAGATCATTATCATTACCGGCCCCAATATGGCAGGAAAGTCGGCCCTGCTGCGGCAGACGGCCCTTATTGTGCTGATGGCCCAGATGGGCTCTTTTGTACCGGCTGCCTCGGCCCGGATAGGTATCGTAGATAAAGTTTTTACCCGCGTGGGTGCTTCTGACAACCTGGCCAGGGGAGAATCAACCTTTATGGTAGAGATGATAGAAACAGCCAGCATCATCAACAACCTGAGCAGTCGCAGCCTGCTGCTGATGGATGAGATAGGCCGGGGCACCAGCACCTATGATGGCATTTCTATCGCCTGGTCTATTGTAGAGTACCTTCACAACCATCCACGTTTCCGCGCCAAAACGCTCTTTGCTACCCACTACCACGAACTGAATCAATTGGCCACTGATCATGAGCGCATTCGCAACTATAATGTAGCGGTAAAAGAAATCAACAATAAGATCCTCTTTCTGCGCAAGCTTAAAGAAGGAGGCAGCGAGCATAGCTTTGGGATACACGTGGCCCAGATGGCTGGTATGCCCCAGCAGGTGGTGCTAAGGGCCAACGAGATCATGCACCACCTTGAGCAGGACAAGATCAGCAGCAATGGGGCCGCTAAAAAGGTAAAGGAAATCCCCCGTCAGCAGAATTTTCAGCTCAGCCTCTTTGAAGCCGACCCTAAGTTCATCAAGGTGAAGGAGATGCTGGAGAAAACAGATATTAACACCCTTTCACCGGTAGAAGCCCTGCTCAAGCTCAACGAACTGCAGCTGATCATGAAATCCTGATCAGATCTGGGAGTAGTCAGTAGGCTTCAGGAAGGTGCGTTTGACCTGAGATACGGTGTTGGCATATTTTTCCAGGCCTGAGATGCGCTTCCATTCCGGGTGATCAATAAACTTCTGCCAGTTGCGGTCGCGCGCTTCCATGTCATCAAATACCAGCATGTAAATGAGGTTGGGCAGGTCCTGGCCGATGAGTGTTTTGCCAAAGAAGACCGGGTCCAGGCCGGTTTCGTAGAAGATGTCCATTTCGTCTACATTGAACATATCCACTTTACGCTGACCGGCCTCTTCGCTGAAGCTCTCATAATCGCGCAGCTCAAAGAGGCGGTCCTTTTTTTCAGGAACCTTTATTTGAGGAATTACATCAAAAGCCTCCATCAGGTAGTTATGCATACGGATAAAGTTGGGATTTCCTGGTGTGGCTTCCATGTAAGGGCGGCTGTTCTGCTGGTATACCTGTTTTTTGAGCATTTCCTGCTGGGCGGTGGCAAACTGCTCTATAGACTGGTAAGGAATGAGCACATACAGTTTGGGCGGGTCTGACTGGCCCAGCTCTGTGAATACGCCAATGTTTTTGATCCCCATTTCGTTGAGAGCGGGTATCATTGCTTTGCTAAGATAATCTCCAAAAACCTTCAGTTTACCCCCTGATTTGAGCGTGTAAACTCGTAGCTCATAATATTCTTTGTTGACTTGCTGAGCTGGTTGGGCAGAAAGGGCTCCAACTGATGAAGCAGCTACAGAAGCTGCAAGGCTGTGCCTGACGAAGGTTCTTCTTTTCATGATGCGTATTTTTCTGTTTCCAGTTTTAGTTGTTTTATCAGGTAATCAAAGCGCAGTCTCAATTCCTGTATCAAAGGATCAGGACTCTGGGAAATGATCCCAAAGTCATGTTTGATACTTTCCAGTAAGGTCTGCAGTTCGTCCAGGTGCAGCAGCCTGACATAAGACATGATCTTATGTCCGCTGGAGCGAAAAATGTTTTCTTCTCCTCTCTTCAAGGCTATTTCAATGGTGACTGCACTTTCTTCCGTAAGTTTAAGGATTTGATGCAATATTTTCACATAACCAGCGGTGTCATCAATATACAAAGTTCTTAATTCTTCAAAATCAGCTTCATCCAGCCTTACTGATACATCTACTGCAGATGATGAAGCCTCTTCTGTGCTCTCCTCTGTCAGAGTTTCTTCCCTTGCTCTCTCTTTAAAAACTGTACTTAACTTTTGGTGCAGGTCATGCGGATTGATGGGCTTGGCGATGTAATCGTTCATACCCGTTTCTCTGATGCGTGCCTGCGTTCGCTCTGATATGGACGCTGAAAGTGCAAAAATAGGAACATTCCGGTAATGAGGGTCTTGCAGCTTACGTATCTCACCGGCTGTTTCGTAACCGTCCATTTCCGGCATCTGTATATCCATCAGGATCAGATCATACTGGTTATTTTTTACCTTTTCCAGAGCTTCCAGTCCGTTAAGCGCTGTATCAAGTTCTACACTCCAGGTATCGCACAGACCTTCCATTAGAAATTGGTTGGGAATCACATCTTCTACATACAAGACTCTGAGCCCCCTTAGCGACTGAAACTGGTGAATGAAGTTCTGGCTGGTCTGCTGGCTCGCCTCTTTTTCACTGTTAACCCTTTTGAAAGGCAGCCTGACTCTGAAGGTGGTACCCTGCCCTTCTTTACTTTCCAGGCTGATCGTTCCTTCCAGCCTGTCTACCAGCCTCTTTACTATAGAAAGGCCCAGACCGGTACCTCCGTAAGTCGTGTAGATATTCTTGTCTGCCTGCTGATAGGGTTCAAATACTTTCTGCCACATCTCTTCCGGTATGCCAGTGCCTGTATCTGATACCTCAAAAAGCAGCTGAAAAGCTGAAGGCTCTACCTTTTCCACATAGATACTCAGTACCACCTGCCCCTGAGAAGTGAACTTGACGGCATTACTGAGCAGGTTATTCAGGATTTGTCCGAGGCGATGCACATCTCCTTTCAGTAGCTCAGGGAGATCGTCTTCTATGAGAGTACGGAAAATGAGGCCTTTGTTATTAGCCAGGCTGCGATACGCCTGCTTGATCCGTTGGACAAATTCTTTCAGGTTGAAATCTTTTATTTCAACCTCCACTTCCGATGTGTCCAGCCTGTTGAAATCCAGGATATTGGTGACCAGGGCATGCAGACTTTCTCCGGAAAATTTCAGGGTTTCCAGAAGTTTCAGCTGATCCTGTCGCGGGTTGCGCTCCAGCAGCAGGTGTACCATCCCCAGTATGACATTGAGAGGAGTGCGGACTTCATGGCTAAGCATAGCGATGAATTCATCCTTTTCGCTCAGCCTCAGTTCTGCTGCTTTAATTTCATCCTGCTGTTTTTGTCTTTTGGTAAGATCGCTGATATGCAGCAGCCCAATGGCGTTCCCTGCCTGCCGAATGGAAGAAAGAGATACTTTAGCCTGTATAGATGTACCGTCTTTTCCTGCCATTTCCACCTCTGCACTGTAGAACGAAACATCGGGGTTTTCCAGCACCTGCCGGAAGTTTCGGCTGTCCTGTTCTTCTTTAAAAAGTAAATCTATGGTTTGCTCCTGTGCATACTGCTGCTCAAAGCTCTGGTTGACCTGTAGTATCTTTCCAGAAGGCAGTTCTACCATAGCAAATGCCTCCATGAGATAAGGCAGAGACTCGCTCAGTGACAGCACTGAGGCTGGCACAGGCCGCAACAGCAACATAAAAAAAGCTTCTTCTTTCCTGAGCTTGTCATCCAGGCGGCGCAGCCGAAGCTGGTAAGGCTGATACCCATCGGCCTTCGTCAGTAGGCGAGCCGACATTTCTACAGGCAAACCACCCTCTGCTTCCTGTAGCTTTTGCTCCAGCAGCTTCCGGCTCTCGGGATGTAGTAGTTCATCAAGAGGTTTGCCAGCAAGTTCTTGCTTCTTATAGCCCAGGTGGTGCTCTACCTGTTCATTATGATATTGCAGCTTCAGCTGCCTGTCAGTCAGGCAGGCGATTTCGTCCAGGCTATCCATCACCAGCCTGAAATATTCTGTCGCTGAGGCCTCATGAGGAGTTTGTACTTCCGTATCCTGCTGCAGACGTAATACTACATAGAGTAGCATGCCCTCTTCGTCAAAGAATTTGTTGAACGTACACCAGCAACGCTGAGGCTGTGCGGCACTGCCCAGTCTCAGCAGGCGGCGGGAGCTGATAATGCCCCGGCTTAGCTGCGACAGCTGCTCCTCTTCTACTTGTTTGTGCTCTGACGGCACTACAAAATCATAAATACTTTGTCCCTCAGGTTCACTGTTTTGTAAAATACTTCTTGCCTCGGCACTGGCATAACTGATTCGCCATTGCGGATCAAGCAGCAGCAGCGCATCAGGCATATAACGCGCCTCATGCATCCTCACTGATTGTTGTACCTCCTTACTGATGTCGTGCTCGTAGGAGATCAGGTGGTACAAAGCTCCTTCCCTATCATAGATCCTCCTTACAATATTCTGTACCCAAATCAAATGACCATCCCGGTGGCTGGCCTGGTAAGTATAAGTTTTAAGAATGGTTTTATGTAGGGTGTCCTGAGCCATTAACTGGGTCAGCTGTGCTTTTTCTTCTTCCGGAATGAGCGAGAGAAAACCCCCAAGCCGGGCATATTCAGTTGGGCTATAGCCGTAAATATCGGCTGAAGAAAGATTGACATAAAGGCAGTTGAGAGAAGCATCATATAGTGAAACCAGGGCAGGGGTATGATCTGCCAGTAGTTTGTACAGATCGTTCCTTAATTCTTCTTCCGCAGGCTGCGCATATTCCAGCACCATCATATAAATATATGCCTGCTCATAGCGGATAGCACTCAGCATGAGCGTAGCAGGTATATAAACTTGTCTGTTATCTATGAGCAGGCACTCTTTCTGCAGAAATGATGACTGTCTGGTGGAGGGCTGAGAAATAAATTCCTGGAGGGCGGCATGTACACTCTGTTCAAGCAACTGAAATATGCTTTTGCCTTCTGCCTCATAGCGCAATAGTTGGTAAGCAGCCTGGTTGGTATAAATGATCCTTCCCTGCGCATTAAAAATGACGATGGGCTCTGAGGTCTCATTAAATATGTCATTGAGCTTACCTTTATCCATACTACATTTCTGAAAATTATTTTTTTCAGAGTAAATATATAATTATTTAATTACAAATGTAACTTTTAATATAAAATATTTAATATTTCTAATAATTATCTACTGGCTTTTTCTTCCTGATGCTGCTTTTAAGCTAAATCTGCGACAGCAAGAGGAAAGAGTTGGCAAATAGCAACTGTAATATATTGGCAATAATTTGATTATAGGAAGAAGCTGTGCAGAATCCACCTAGGATAAATAAATCAACAGCTGCTTATATAGTTCTTCTGGCTGCAGAGGTTTTTGCAGTAGCGCATCCACACCATGCTCTTGCAATTTATCAAGGCTTAGGGTATTATCCACAGATATAGCTATGATAGACAGTTTAGGGTTTTTTACCCGCCTCGACTGCCTGATGCGTCTGCTGGTTTCTAAGCCATCCATCAGGGGCATGTGCAAATCCATCAGCACCAGATCGTAGGCAGTCTCATACATCTTATCCAGTGCCTCTTGTCCGTTGAGAGCAGAATCCAGCGTGATGCCCCAGCCATTACAGAGGCCTTCTAAAAGCAGATGGTTGAGCATCACATCATCCACATAGAGCAGGCGCCGTCCTTGAAGCAGCTTTTTTTCAATGGCTATACTTATTTCTGCCTTCGGCAAATGGCTGGTTTCAACTGTCTTCAGACCAGCACGCACACGCTGCAACTGGCCTGACACTTCAGAAATTGACTGTTGCATTTCCTCATTAAAATCCAGCTGATCACTCCGGGGAGACTTGGTCAGGTGGTTGAGCGTAGCCAGCAGTACGTTCAGTTGTTTGTCTAGCTGTTCTTTTTCCGGCAGAGACAGAGGTGCGGGTGGGGCCTCCCGCTCAGCAGGCTTAATGATCACCATCCAGTGTGTTGATGGTCCTGACAGGCGCTGTACTTGTAGCCCCACAGCTTTATAGCCTGCTAAAGAATAAATACTGGCGGGCAGCGAAAAAGATGAGCCGGCAGAAAAGGAGGAAATCAGTTGATGAAACTGTGAGGTGTAATCAGGATGCAGAAGCTGGTTGAAATTTAAAGCAGATAGGTACAGAGGACTTTGCCCCGTCAGCGCTGAAACCGAGCTGTTGGCATACACTATGTGCTGCCGCTTATCAAATATGAGTATAGGATCATCAGAATTATCAAAAAACTCCCAGATCAGATCGTTCATCATCTATTTAATCGGCATGTAGTCTGCCTTTGCGTGGCTTTAGGTACCACCATTTACTCCTACTCCTCGTTTTTACAAAGGTATAAAAAAACAGCTAAGCCACTAACTGCTAAGCTTTTACCCTCGTCTGCTTTGTCATGGATTAATAGGAGTAAAGTTTTTTTTACCTAAATTTGCAATTCTTTAGGATAGTCATAAATAGTGTTATTTACACGACCTTAATTTTTCCGGTTATGAATGTTACCAATGGCAGAGATGATTCTGTAGCAGAAAGAATTGCCCGCATTTTTTTAGAAATAGGGGTAGTTAAGCTTAACACTGACAAACCCTTTACCTGGGCCTCCGGCTGGAAGTCTCCCATCTACTGCGATGGCCGCCTTTCCTTATCCTATCCTCAGATACGCGCCTATATCAAGGATAAACTGGCAGAACTTATCCGCAACCGCTTTCCTGAAGCTGAGGCTATCGTAGGGGTAGCTACCGCCGGTGTGCCCCAGGGCGTGCTGATTGCTGATATGCTCGACCTTCCTTTTTTGTACGTACGCACCAAAGCCAAAGGCCATGGCATGGAAAATATGGTAGAAGGCGAAGTGATCAAAGGGCAAAAAGTAGTGGTAATTGAAGACCTGGTATCTACCGGGGGCAGTTCCATGAAGGCCATCGCCGCTCTTGACCTGCTGGGACTGGATATACAGGGCCTGGTTTCCGTATTTACTTATGGTTTTGATGAAACCCGGCAGCGCTTTGCCGATGCTGAAATCCCTTTTGTTTCCCTCTGCAATTACGATGTGCTGATCAAGGAAGCGTTGGAGCAGGAACTGGTATCGGCTACCGACCTCAGTTCGCTGCAGGAGTGGAGAAAGGCGCCTCACCTCTGGAAGCAAGACGCCTGATCATTTATTTTCTGATACTGAATGTCCAGACCGGACGCTTGGCGTGGTTGACTACGTCTTCGGCTATGCTGCCGCTGAGCAGGTGACTGAGGCCTCTTCTGCCGTGGGTAGCCAGGGCAATCATATCTGCATTGACATCTTCGGCGAAGAAGACAATACCGTCCTCCTCCAGATCATCGTTGTAGACATTGATCGTATAGTTCTGTAGTTTGTATTTATCTACAAACTTCTGCATTTCTTTCCTATAGTAGCGGTCCGACTCAAAAGAGCTGGGAGTATTAATGCATACCAGATGCAGTTTAGCATCAAATATTTTTTGCAGCTTAACCAGCTCACTCATCAGCTTTTCGCTGGCATCCCGCGTGTCGGTAGCAAATACAATATTTTTGATAGAATCTGCTTCTACCCTTGACTTGACGGTAAGCACCGGGCATTTGGATCTTCTTACCACCTTCTCGGTGTTAGAGCCAATCAGGATTTCTTCCAGGCCGCTAGCCCCCTGGGTGCCCATCACCACCAGGTCTACCTCTTTATCAGAAATAGTGCGGGAAATGCTTTCGTAAGGGTTACCCACTTCTACTTCTCCCTCCAGCCTAATATCCTGGTATTTGGCATCTTTGACCAGCTTTTCCAGTTGCTCTCTCTGCCGCTTCATCAGTTGTACAAAAAAGAGCGAATCCATGCCATCTGGGGCGGTCACTTCTCCCAAAGCATTAAACGAAGTTCCGTGAGGAGCTTCTACCACATGAAGGAGTTTTACGGTTGCTGAACTTTTTTTTGCTATACCATGGGCGAGGTCCAGAGCATAATGCGCCTGTTCAGAAAAATCAGTAGGAACAAGAATGGTTTTCATGACTTTAGTTTTTGTGTTTTCAGGCTAAGGTTGCCATATAGTTATACGATAAAATCAAAGGATTCGTGGCCACTCTGTAATAAATAGGCAAATGCTGAATTATTTCACTTAATCCTTTTCCGAAAAAAAAGGTACGAAACAGAAGGGAGTTAGCAAACCACCTGAGAGAAATTTTCAGCTTATCAGGTGCCCCAACCCGAAAGTAAGTACATATAACAGAGTAGTTAGCGCCATCTGCCGCAGGTAAGGGTCAAGACTGGCAGCTGTCTGATAACGCTTGACCGCTTTCCCGTTTCTGATCAGCATAGGGATCGTCAGCAGGAAAAGCAACTGCCAGGGGGATGCATAATGCAGCAGCACATACAACAGCGAACTGGCCAGCCCCAGCGCGAGCAGCGCCCAATGATACATAACTGCCCGCTCACGTCCCAGCCTTACGGGTATGGATCTTTTGCCCGCCAGCTTATCCGTACGTATATCGCGTATATTGTTGATATTAAGTACGGCGGTAGAAAAAAAGCCGCAACTTAATGCGGGTAGTACATAAGACCAGTTGAGCTGCTGGGTATAAAGATAAGAAGAGCCCAGTACGCCTACCAGGCCAAAGAAAATAAGCACGGAAATATCTCCCAGGCCATCGTAGCCGTAGGGTTTGCCCCCCGAGGTATAGGTAATGGCCGCGGCAATAGCTAATAAGCCTAATACAAGAAAAAAAAGCAGGAGCAGGAGCTGTTCGCTGCTCAGTGCTGTCAACAGGAGCCAGATACCGCTCACCAGCGACAGCATACCAAATAGCGTCATGGCACGCTTCATTTCTGCCGGGCTGATGTAGCCGGATTGTACGGCCCGGGCAGGGCCTTCACGCTCGGCACTGTCTGCTCCATGTACCGAGTCGCCGTAATCATTAGCAAGATTGGACAGGATTTGCAGGAAAATGGTAGTAAGTGCACTGAGGAGGAAAATTTTCCAGTCAAAACTTTCTACCGATGCCGCCAGAAACGCGCCCATGCCTATGCTGGCCAGCGCCAGTGGCAGCGTGCGTGGACGGGCCGCCAGCACCCAGGCCTGGAATTTGTTCATATTCCCTATCCCTCTATGGCTTTGATGATTTCATCCGACATAGGCTTTACTGATGAAGGATAAAACTTCAGCAGTTTTCCCTGTTCATCTACCAGGTATTTACAAAAGTTCCAGCTGGGTTCCTGGTTATTCCAGCCGTTGAGCTGGCTATCGCTCAGCCAGCGGTAGAGCGGATGCTTATCTATGCCTTTGACTGATATTTTCTCAAACATAGGAAAGGTGACACCATAATTTTTGTCGCAGAAGGCTGCAATTTCCTGGTTACTTCCCGGTTCCTGACTGCCAAAATTGTTGGCCGGAAAGCCCAGCACTACTACTTTGTCGCCATACTTTTCATGCAGTTCCTGCAAGCCTTCGTACTGAGGCGTATAGCCGCAGCGTGAGGCCACGTTGACAAGCAGCACTTTTTTACCTTTGAACTCTGAAAAATTAATTTCTTTTCCTTCTATGTTGCGCAGGCTAAAATCGTGGAAAGAAGCGGGGATGTCGTGTACTGTTTTCATAGAAATGAACGCTATGCTCAAAAGACTTAAAATGGTGATGATAAGGACTTTCATGGGATTACATTCTTTCGGGAACTTCGATGCCTAATAAACGCATGGCGGTTTTGATTGTTTCTGCCACAGCCGCTGAAAAAACCACCCTGAAGTGGAGCACATCCGCATTTTCCTCTCCAAAAATAGGTACTTCGGTGTAAAAGCGGTTGTACTCTTTGGCCAGGTCGTAAGCATATTGCGCAACCACGGAGGGGCTGTAGTCATCGGCTGCCGCTGCTATCTTTTGTGAGAACTCTGCCAGCAGCCTGATCACCTCCCGCTCGCTGGGCTGCAGGCTCTGCTGCCGGGATAATATGGCCGCATCTTTGAGATCTAGCTGCAGCTCAGCGGCTTTGCGGAGTATGGCAGAGATGCGCGCGTAGGTGTACTGTATGAAAGGCGCTGTATTACCCTGAAACTGCACCGACTCCTGAGGGTTAAAGAGCATGCGCTTGCGAGGGTCTACCTTGAGCAGGAAATACTTGATGGCCCCTATGCCCAGCATGCGGTACAAGACTTGTGCCTGGGATTCGGTAAAGCCTTCTATCTTGCCCAGCTCCAGTGTATGCTCCCGTGCCGTGTCTATCATTTCTTGTATAAGATCATCTGCATCTACTACAGTACCTTCGCGGGATTTCATCTTACCTGAAGGCAGGTCTACCATACCGTATGACAGGTGGTACAGGCCGTCAGCGTAGCTGCGCCCGAGTTTTTTGAGAATGGTGAAGAGGACCTTGAAGTGGTAATCCTGCTCATTACCTACCACATACACCAGGTTATCAAAAGGGTAATCATCATGCCGGAGATCGGCAGTACCCAGGTCCTGCGTCATATAGACGGAGGTACCGTCGGAGCGGAGTACCAGCTTTTCATCCATGCCTTCATCACTCAGGTCAATCCAGACGGAGCCATCATCCTTGCGAAAGAACACCCCTTTGCTCAGGCCTTCTTCTACGATGTCCTTGCCCAGGAGATACGTATTAGATTCGTAGTAGATCTTGTCAAACATGACGTCAATAGAGCGGTAGGTTTTGTCAAAGCCCTGGTATACCCAGCCGTTCATTTTTTCCCACAGTTGGGTTACTTCGGCATCGCCCTGCTCCCACTTCTGAAGCATTTCCTGGGCGGCTTTGATCAGCGGAGCTTCCTTTTTCGCCTGTTCTTCCTCCATTCCCCCGGCCTTCAATTCCTCTATTTCCTGCTTGTAGGCCTTGTCAAACTGCACATAGTATTTTCCTACCAGGTGGTCGCCCTTCAGGTCGGCTTCTTCGGGAGTTTCGCCCTTGCCGAAGCGCTGGTAGGCCAGCATGGATTTGCAGATGTGGATACCGCGGTCGTTGACCAGGTTGACCCTGCGTACCTCGTGGCCGCGGGCCTGCAGGATACGCGCCACGCTATCCCCCAAAAAGTTGTTGCGCAGGTGGCCGAGGTGCAGCGGCTTATTGGTGTTGGGAGAAGAAAATTCTACCATCACTTTGCGGCCTGAAGGTTCGGCAAAGCCATAGGGACGCTGGTTTTTTGCCTCAGCCTGTATGACATCCCCTACTACCTGCAGCCAGAATGTATCACTGATCTCCAGGTTGAGAAAACCTTTGACCACATTAAAGTCTTCTACCACCTCACTATGCTCTTTCAGATACTTCCCGATTTCTTCGGCAGTAGCCTGGGGATTTTTGCCGGAAACTTTACCATAAGGAAAAGTGACGAAGGTATGTGAGCCGGCAAACTCCTTTCGCGTAGGTTGCAGTTTGACCTCATCGGCGGCTAGCTGATGTTGGTAAAGAGCAGAAAAAGCACCGACTATATCCTGTACAATAAGATTTTCTATGTCCATTTTTGGGCTTAATTAATGAAAGGCATCACTGATGCATAGATGTCAGAATTTTGCAAAGATGCCAAATATATATCAATATTGCATGGCATCTGATAAAGCTAAAGGGTAGTGATTATTGGCTAGTACCCGGGAAATACCATTCCATGACTGCTGTGCATACTGAGAGCCTTCTCCTCCTAGCAGATAGGCGAAGCGTTCATGGCAAACAGGATAAACAGGCAAGACTTAAAATCGTTTACCAAAGCTTAATGCAACTTTTCGCCGGTTTAGATAATTACATCTTTTTGAACCATATAAAATTTAAACCCATCATTAGATGTACTGCCTGGCGGTACGAGTAATTCTATTTATTCAATGAAAAGAAGATACATAGACCTGATAGAACAAACTTTTGACTTCCCTACGGTTGATTTTAAAATTGACGAAAAAGGATTGTTCTTCCATGAAGTGCCCCTCATGGATGTAATCGAAGAGTTTGGTACTCCTCTCAAAATCACTTACCTGCCGCAGATCAGCCATAGCATCCAGAAGGCAAAGCGGCTGTTTAAGAATGCTATAGAGAAGCTTAATTATCAGGGAAAATACCAGTATTGCTACTGCACCAAGTCATCCCACTTTGAATTTGTGCTGAACGAAGCGCTCAAGAATGACATTCATCTGGAGACTTCTTCCTCTTATGACATTGAGATTATCCGCAGGCTGTACCAGCAGCAGAAGATAGACAAGAATATCCTGATCGTGTGCAATGGCTTTAAGCGTGATCTCTATAAGAAATATATCAGCGAGCTGGTAAACGATGGCTTTGACCACTGTATACCCGTTCTGGATAACATGAATGAGATTGAATTTTACGAAAAGGAAATCAAAGGAGAGTACCATGTAGGGATCAGGGTAGCCTCTGATGAGGAGCCCCGTTTTGAGCTATATACCTCGCGCCTAGGGATACGCTACAGTGATATCGCTGATTTTTATCAAAACCGCATCAAAGACTCACGGGCTAAGCTCAAGATGCTGCATATCTTTGTCAACCAGGGCATCAGCGATTCGGCCTATTACTGGAGCGAATTGAGCCGCTTTGTTTACAAATATTGTGAGCTGAAAAAGATATGTCCGGACCTGGATACCATTGACATAGGCGGAGGTTTTCCGGTTAAAAACTCACTCTGGTTTACCTATGACTATGAGTATATTACTGAGCAGATTGTCAGGAATATCAAGGAAATCTGCGACGAGAATGACGTTCCCACTCCCAATATTTTCACTGAATTCGGCATTTATACTGTCGGGGAGAGCGGAGCGGTGATCTATTCAGTTATTGACCAGAAGCTGCAGAATGATAAAGAACTCTGGTATATGATTGATGGATCTTTTATCACCCAGCTGCCCGATGTGTGGGGACTAAACCGTAAATACATTATGCTGGCCGTAAATAACTGGAAGAATGAATACCAGAAGGTAAACCTGGGTGGCCTGACCTGCGACAGTATGGATTACTACAACTCAGAAGCACATACCAACGAAGTGTTTTTGCCCAAATACCAAGAAGGTGAAAAGCAGTATGTAGGCTTTTTCCATACCGGCGCTTACCAGGAGGCTCTCGGGGGCTATGGGGGCATACAGCACTGCCTGATCCCGGCACCCAGGCATGTGGTGATAGGTAAAAAGGATAACGGAGAATTGGATTACCGCCTTTTTGCGGCTGAACAGGACAGCGAAAGCATGATGAAGATCCTGGGTTATTAACCCATGCTGCGGCTTAGGCCAGCAGCTGCTCTGCTCAATAAATTGAAAAGGGTGCCCATCTCCAGCCTCAGGCGGTGATGCGCACCCTTTTTTATATCCGTCTCAACTGTCAAGCCAGCCTGCTTCGTGTTTATGCCTGCGCTTTGGTAGCATACTGTTCTGTTTCTACAATACGAATGATATAGTATTGCTTGCCATTGACTGAAAATTCTCCAATTCTGAGTTCTGCCTCAAACCTCATTCCCAGCCTGTTCTTCAGGCTTACCACCTTATTTTTGTTGATGTTTTCCTGGAGAAATTCTATGAAATCGCCTTCAGCGGCTCCGGCAAAAAGTTCGGCGGCTGACATTTGCTCCAGTTCATGCTTGCCGTAGCCAAACAGGTCTACAGTATTTTTATTAAAAAAGTCAATTTTGCCGCGAGCGTCCACACTGATAAAAGAAGTCAGAGCGGTATCCAGTACGGCTTTTACCCTTGCCTCCCTTTCTTCCATACTTTGCTGCTTGCGGTGCATTTCTTCCTGGGTAGCCTGTAGCTCTTCCATATTCTGGCGCATTTCCTCTTCCTGCGCACGCATCTGCTCGGTCATCTGGGTAGATTCTTCCAGCAGCTTTTGTGTACGTGAGTTCACTTTTACCGACGAAATGGTAGAGGCAATACTTTCAGCAATTTTCTTCAGAAATTCAATTTCAAAATCCTTAAATTCTTTGAAAGACGCCATTTCTATAGCTCCGTATACTTCTTCGTTAACGAGCAAAGGTACAATTAGTATGCTGGTAGGATTGGCATCTCCCAGGCCCGAGGTGATGGAAACATAATCATCAGGCACATCAGTGATATAGATCGTATCTTTTTCCAGCCAGGACTGCCCCACCAAACCTTCACCCTTATAAATTTTCTGCTCGATATATTTTTTACGATCCCAGGCAAAACAGGCTTCCAGGCTCATATAAGGTTCGGCGTGCTCTTCTTCCTGCACAATGAAGAGCCCCCCCTGGTTGGCTCCCAGGTACTTGATCAGGTGCGACAGAATGGTATTACTCAGGTCAGCCACATCATGGTTGTTCTGGCGCAGGATTTCGCCAAAACGGGCAGTACCTTCTGTCACCCAATTGCGCTTCTTATCATCTTCTGCTACTTTTTGCAGGTTGTCGCGCATATTGATCAGGGCATTACCCAGTACATCATGCTCACTGAGAGGTGAGAAGGAGGCATCATAATTTCCCTGGCCTATCTGCTCTGCAAATTCTGAAGTGGCTCTGAGGCCGCTTACCAACCCATCAACTGCCTGGGCCATTTCTCCCACTTCATCTTTATTGAATCTGATATTATTTTCCTGCTCTGCATCTTCTTCAGGTAGTTCTCCCCTACCCAGGTTTTGGATGATATTTTTCAGAAAGTTGATAGGCCGGGTGATGGTACGGGTAAGCAGAAAAGCTCCAGCCAGACCTATAACTATAGTGATAATCCCTAGTATCAGGATGATATTCTGCAGGCTGTCAGCTGAAGAGATGATACTTTCCTGGGCCATGTCCGCTTCCTGACGCTTTAAAGTGCTGATTTCGTAGAGTTGCTCCTTGAGTTTTTCAGTGCGGGGCAGTACTTCACTTTCTATGGCATCCGTAGCCTGCCATTTGATCATGGCATCCTCATAATCTTCAAACGAGACGAGCGTGGCCATGATGTCTTTTTCAATAGCAATCAACTCATCAAATCCATCAAAGATAGAGTCTACTTTCTGTATCTGAGTGGTATCCTGCCAGTAGGGCAGCAATTCTTTTAATTTGTCTTTAAGCCCGGGGTAGCGGAAACTATGGAGTTCTTTAAGCGCTTCTTTGTCCTCCAGGTTATTTTGCAAATAAACCCAGTTGGTGATCAGCATTTTGGATTCAGTAACCAGCAGGATAAATTCATCTATGGCTTTTACCGAAGGATCAATCACCTGAATATTATCACTGACAATCTCATTGCTTTTGTCGATAGTTAGTATGCTAACCGCAGCATTGATAGAAAATACCGCAATAAGTGTGATGAAGCCACCAAAAATTTTACTACTGATCGTGAACTTAGGTCTTTTCATAATGCTTTTGAATGTAAGCTGAGCCAGATTATTTGCTACAGTTGCGTATTAAGTGCAAAAATTCAGGTTTTAAAAAGATATATTTGGAGCTTACAATTTTTCACCTTTATCGCCGCATTTAAAACCTATCCATCCGCGAAACATTACAGGGTAATTTTCTGTAAACTTTTTGTACTCAGCTACCTACGTTAAGTCAGTATTACCTGTGTACTCCTGACTAGTATACTCAAGGTTGTACAGGAAATCTTCTTAAGGCAGGCTTTCCAGGCCGGTAGCATTTATTAAATTGCAGCACAAAACATAGTATATGATAGATAAATTAGAAGCCATTAAGGATCGCTTTGAAGAAGTAGGTCAGCTCATCGTACAGCCCGATGCCATGGCTGATATGAAAAGGTACTCTCAGCTCAGCAAAGAATATAAGGACCTGCAAAAGATCGTCAGTAAATACGAAACTTACCGTGAAGTGCTTGCCAACCTGAAAAGCGCCCGTGAGATGCTGGAAACTGAAAAAGACCCGGACTTCAGGCAGATGGCCAAAGATGAGATAGATACCAAAGAGGATGAAAAGGAAGTATTGGAAAAGGAGCTGAAGCAGATGCTCATCCCCAAAGATCCTAATGACAGCAAAAACGTGATCCTCGAAATCAGGGCAGGTACCGGAGGTGATGAAGCGGCTATTTTTGCAGGCGATCTTTTTCGTATGTACGAACGCTATGCTGAGCAGAGGGGCTGGACACTCACTGTGCTCGACCTTACTGCCGGTTCTTCAGGAGGTTACAAAGAAATTGTCAGCACCGTGTCGGGAGAAGATGTGTATGCCCGCCTCAAGTTTGAATCAGGGGTTCACCGGGTGCAGCGTGTACCTGCTACCGAAACCCAGGGCCGCGTACATACCTCGGCAGCCAGCGTGGCTGTACTCCCCGAAATGGACGAGGTAGAGGTGGAAGTAAATATGAACGATATCCGTAAAGATACCTTCTGCTCTTCCGGACCGGGTGGACAGTCTGTAAACACTACTTACTCCGCGGTTCGCCTTACCCATGAGCCTACCGGCCTGGTGGTAACCTGCCAGGACCAGAAATCGCAGATTAAGAACTTTGAAAAAGCGCTTCGCGTACTGCGCTCTCGCCTCTACGAAATAGAGCTTGAAAAACACAATGCCGAGGTAGGTGCCCAACGCCGCTCCATGGTCAAAAGCGGCGACCGCTCCGATAAAATCAGGACATACAATTATCCTCAGAGCCGCGTGACCGACCACCGCATCAATTATACCGTCTACAACCTGCCCTCAGTAGTAGATGGCGACCTGGACGATTTTGTGGAGCAGCTCCGTATGGCCGATAATGCCGAAAAGATGAAAGAGGGCCAGGTCTGAAAAATATGTTGATCAAGCAGCTGCGGCATAGTGGGCTTTACTTTCTGTTCGCCCTTTCGATTGTGCTCTGTCAATGTACTCCCGATGAGGAGGACATCAGCCGCAGCGGTGAGCTCCGCCTCAGCTTCAGCCAGGATACCGTGCTCTTCGACACCCTCTTTACCGAGCGTCAGAGCATCACTAAGCAACTGAAGGTATATAACACAGCCGAAAATGCCGTGGAAACTAATATTGCTCTGGCCGAAGGAAGGGACTCTTACTACAAAGTGTATGTCAACGGCAGACAGGACATCCTCTTTGAAGATGTGCTCATCCGGGGCGGCGACAGCCTGCTGATCCTGGTAGAGGTGCAGCTTCCTGCCCGTGACGAAGATCTTCCTTTTCTGATTGAAGATGCCCTGCTTTTTGTTACCAATCAAGCCGAACAGGCAGTCAGGCTGCTAAGCTGGGGACAAGAGGCTCATTTTATCAGAGCACTGACTGTCAGCCGCGATACCACCTTTAGCGGCTCTCGCCCTCTTGTGATCACCGATTCTATCTGGGTGCAGCAGCCGGCTACGCTGACTATTGAAGCAGGCACCAAGCTTTATTTTGAACGGGGCGGTAATCTGTGGATTGACGGCAGCCTGCAGGTTAAGGGGAGTGTAGAAGCACCTGTGCTGTTTACCCACGTAAGGCAGGATGATACCTATGCCAACGCACCCGGGCAGTGGCAGGGTATACTGATGAGCGAGCAGAGCAAAGACCACCTGATAAATTATGCTATAGTCCGCAATGCTGAAGTAGGCTTTTTCCTGGCTACTGCCGATGAAGATACCATACCGGATCTGAGAATCAGCAATACCATCATAGAAAATATGTCCATCAATGGCATACTGGCAGGTAATGCAGATATTGATGCCTACAACCTGCAGGTAACTCATTGTATTGTGAATGCGGTAGGCAATTTTGGCAAAGGCTACTACCGCTACCGTCACTGTACCTTCGCCAATGATGCGCTTGCAGTCTCCAGGGAAGGTCCTACCCTTTTCTTTTCTGATACTTTGCTGGCTGAATCGTCCATTGCTCAGCCATTTGAGCTGGTACTCATCAATAATATTATCTGGGGTAGCCGTAAAGATGAGCTTTCACTCCTGCTTGAGCAGGCTTCGTCTGAAGTGGCTATCCGCTCTAACCTGATCAAAGCAGACCCTGCAGCCTTTCCTTTTGTGGAAGAAAATATTTTGAATGAGCCGCCACAATTTACCGATCCGGCTATTTATATCTACACCCTGGATTCTACCTCGGCTGCTATAGACCAGGGTGTTCCGCTGAATATTGCACAGGATATCCGCGGATTTGACAGAGACAGCCTGCCTGACCTCGGGGCTTATGAGTATTTGCCGG
>JBKHDR010000048.1:0-30400 GCA_046541235.1 Cyclobacteriaceae bacterium
TGCTCATAAGCCTTACGCCCCAGAATACTCCTGCCGAGCGTAATCTCGTCGGTATATTCAAGCTCACTGCCGATAGGCACACCCCTGGCCAGGGTGGTGATTCTTACATCCGCATCCTTCAGCTTTTTGGTAATGAAAAAGGAGGTGGTGTCGCCTTCCATGGTAGAACTGAGCGCCAAAATAACCTCACTGACCAATGTCTCGCGGGCGTTCACCCTGTCGAGCAGCGACTGTATGTTCAATTCGCCTGGACCTACTCCCTCTATGGGAGAAATTACCCCACCCAGCATATGGTAGAGGCCTTTGTACTGAGAGGTATTTTCTATGGCAATCAGATCCGTTACGGTTTCCACCACGCAGATAGTACTGCGGTCGCGGCGGGGATTGGCGCAGATATTACATAGCGGTGCGTCTGAAATATTATGGCATACTTCGCAGTACTGCGTCTTGGTACGCAAATTAACTAATGAGTCAGTCAGGGATTTGGTTTTGTCTTCCTCTTCTCTCAGGAGATGGAGCGCAAGTCTGAGCGCAGTCTTCTTTCCTATGCCGGGTAATTTGGCGATTTCGTTTACGGCTTCTTCAATAAGTTTAGAAGGATATTCCATAAAAAAGCTCAGGTAGTTAGAAGAATGGTAATATCCTTAACGAATCACAGCACCAATGCCAGCATCACAGATTGCATCACGCATGGGCTTCAGCTCCTCATAGCTACCCTTCTTCACAGAGCATTTGCCTTTGTAATGTATGATCAGTGTACATTGCTCGGCCTGCTCAGGAGTATGTTTGCATACTTTGATCAGCGTATTGATTACATGATCAAAAGTATTATAATCATCATTAAGAACGATGAGGTCCTGATTTTCAACAATTTCTTCCTTCTCAATCACGTCTTCAAGCACTTCGACGTCTTCCTGATATATGTATTTCATGGCTTCAATTTGTATATCTTAGCAAATTTAAAAAAAAAAGGACAAATTCGCTGCCCATTTAATCTTTATAACTCATGTCTCCGGTATTAGTTTTAAGTGTCATTTCTGGGTATTTCGCGTTGTTGTTACTAATATCCTACTTTACTTCCAAGGGCGCTACCACACAGACTTTTTTCACCGCTAACCGTTCCTCTCCCTGGTACCTGGTGGCTTTCGGTATGATTGGGGCTTCGCTTTCCGGGGTTACTTTTATTTCTGTTCCGGGAGAAGTCGGTAATTCGCAGTTTTCCTACTTTCAGGTCGTTTTAGGCTATGTGCCAGGCTATGCTTTTATTGCACTGGTACTAATGCCCCTTTACTACCGGCTCAATCTGGTATCTATCTACGGCTACCTGGAGCGCCGTTTTGGCTTTTGGTCTTATAAAACAGGCGCTTTTTTCTTTCTCATATCACGCCTCATTGGCTCTGCGGCCCGTCTTTTCCTGGTAGCAGGCGTACTGCAGATTGCACTTTTTAACAGTTTTGGCGTGCCCTTCTGGGTGACGGTACTGGCTACCATCATCCTGATCTGGCTCTATACCTTCAGAGGCGGAATCAAAACTATCGTTTGGACAGACACTTTGCAAACCGCCTTTATGCTGCTGTCGGTCATCATCAGTATTTATCTAATCGGGCAGGAACTGGACCTTTCGCTGGGAGAAATGATCGCTACGATAGAAAGAAGGCAAATTTCCAAAATGTTTTTCTGGGACCTGGACAGTGCCAATAACTTCTTCAAGCAGTTTCTTTCCGGTGCCTTTATAGCTATTGTGATGACAGGCCTTGACCAGGATATGATGCAGAAAAACCTGACCTGTAAGAACCTGGATGAAGCGCAGAAGAATATGAAATGGTTTACCGTAATACTGGTAGTTGTCAACCTGCTCTTCCTGACGATGGGTGCCCTGCTTTTCCTTTATGCCGATGCCAAAGGTATTGCGATACCTGAACGGACCGACGACCTCTATCCTATGCTGGCAGTTAACCATTTTGCAGCTTACGCGGGGATTATCTTCCTGCTTGGTATCATTGCGGCGGCTTACTCCAGTGCCGACTCGGCCCTGACAGCGCTCACTACTTCTTTCTGCGTTGACTTTCTGGGGCTGGGCAACGACCGGGCCGAAACCAGGGTGGAGCAAGGAAAGGATATCAATAAAAGTACCCGGATGAAGGTGCATATCATGTTCTCAGCTTTACTTTTTGTGGTGATCCTGGCTTTTAATGCCATCAACAACGAGAGTGTAATCGTGGCAGTATTCAAAATAGCAGGCTACACCTACGGACCACTGCTGGGCCTGTATGCTTACGGACTATACACAGGCCTGGCGGCAAGAGACCGCTTTGTGCCCATCATATGTGTACTGGCTCCCCTGATCAGCTTTATGCTGGATATAAACTCAGCCGACTGGTTCAATGGCTTTCAGTTCGGTTTCTTTATCCTGATCATCAATGGGGCGCTTACTTTCCTGGGGTTGGTGCTGATCAGTAAGGGGAAAGTGGAAGAGGAAAGATTACAAAAAGCTTAATAAGGCGGCTGCTTTTTCTGCTGTTGGTGTAGTTTCCAGACAGCCAGTTCACGATTGGAATAGAGGATCTTAAAAGTCTCGTGATCTTTTTGTAAGACAGCATCTTTGTTCATGTATTGCAGTAGCTGGGCGATGATATCCCTCGCCTGGCTTCTGATATGGTAATAGACAAACTGGTCTACCTTGCGTGAATTGACAATATTGGCACTTTTGAGAAAGCGCAGGTGGCGCGAGGTCTTGGTCTGGGTAAAGTCGAGAATATGCTCCAGGTCAGTAATACACATCTCTTCCTCCATATGCAGCAGGAAAAGGATGCGCACCCTGGCCTCATCTGAAAATGCTTTGAAAACTTCTAATCCGAATGAAAGGCTGAAATTTTTTACACGCATACCTTAAACAATACTCAACCAACTAAAAAGTTATAGGTTTAATTTAGCACTTGATGAATCACTGAATACAATTTCTTGTTCATAAATTGTTAATATTGATTTTCTGTGATTATTTTAGTAATACTATCATACAAAGATAGGGAATAAAAATAAGCTTGATTTGAAGGACTTTACCAAAATAGTAGTCATTGCAGGATGCATGATCTTTTGCCTGATGCTCGGTACGCATTTCGCCTATGCTCAGGGAAAAAGCAATATTATACAATTATCAGGTCTGGTGCTTGGTGAAGACAGCACCTCAGCCCTGTCGGGAGCCAACATATATGTACCTGCAGCCGGGAGAGGTACTTCAACCAATCTGTACGGCTATTTTTCCCTTCCCGTGCTGGCCGGAGATAGTGTGGTGATCAGTTCTATAGGTTATAAAAAACAGCACTTTATCGTACCAGAAGACCGCAAGGAAAGCCTGACTATCGTAGTGGAGCTACAAACAGATACTACCTTCCTGCCTGCTGTAGAGGTATTTCCCTTTCCTACCGCCGAAATGTTTAAGGAAGCTGTACTGGCACTACAACTGCCTGATCAGCAGCAGTATGACTACATGAACCAAAACCTGAACGCTGATCTGCTGGCACGCATGATGGAAGCCATGCCTATGGATGGCAGCATGAACCACCGCTGGTTTATGGATCAGCAGTTTAACCGTGTACAATATGGTGCGGGCCCGAGACCTAATCCTCTGCTCAACCCCTTTGCCTGGGGGGAGTTTATCCGTTCTATCAAAAGAGGAGATTTCAAGCGGAATCGCTGAGGCTGAGCCCAATTATCTGCTTTTCTCCAGAATTTAATATTCCTCTTCTAAAAATATCAGGCTTAGATTTATCTTTTCGTCATAATAGCTAATTTTGGAGCTTCATTAGCAAAGCGGTGCCTCATACTTAGACCGATTACATGGAAGCTCATCTCTTATCCCTCCTGGTTTTTATACCGATGGCAGCAGCCCTGCTTCTATTGCCGGTGCCCCCGCGCTTTTACCAGGTTTTCAGGATTACCACACTGGGTGCTTCTCTCCTTCAATTCATAGTAGCTGTCAATGTTTATCAGACTTACAATACAAAGCTTCTTGCTGACAGTAGCAGGCTTATTAATCCACAACTGTCCGAAGAAGCCGAATGGATACAGCTGAAACTCGGCAGCCTGGGCGAATTATCCATAGATTACCTGCTGGGTGTTGATGGCCTTAGCCTGAGCATGATATTGCTAAGTGCGCTGGTAATGCTCATTGGTGCCATCTCCTCTTGGACCATCGCTCACAATGTTAAGGGATACTTTCTGCTCTACCTTCTGCTGAGTGCTTCAATCATGGGCTGCTTCGTAGCGCTTGACTTCTTTCTATTCTATCTCTTTTTTGAGTTTATGCTCCTGCCCATGTACTTCCTGATAGGCATATGGGGTGGCCCGAGGCGGGAATATGCCTCTATCAAGTTCTTTCTATACACCTTACTGGGCTCCATTTTTATCCTAATTGTGATGATCGCCCTTTATACCAGTGTCATTGACCCGGTAGAAACAGCTGTATCACTGGGCCTGGCTAGCTTACCGGCTGAGGTTACACCAGAAATCATGCGGCAGGTACAGGAAATGCTGCAAAGTGGCACGATCGCTTCCGAGCAACTGGTACGCACTTTCAGTATACCCGCGATGACAGATCCTCAGAATTATATCCCGGATACGGTTCTGAGCCTGCTGAGCAATAGTAGTTTATTTCAACTACCTCTCAGGCTTTGGGCCTTCCTGGGCCTGTTGGTGGGTTTTGCTATCAAGCTACCAGCCGTACCGCTGCATACCTGGCTGCCCGATGCGCATGTGGAGGCGCCTACACCTATTTCTGTTGTACTGGCAGGCATACTCCTCAAGATAGGAGGCTATGGCATACTGCGGACTGCTTACAGCATTTTCCCCGAAGGAGCCATATACTTTGCCTGGTGGATAGGCCTGTTTGGCATGATCGCTATCATTTACGGCGCGCTCAATGCCCTGGCCATGACCGACCTCAAGAAGCTGATCGCCTACTCCTCCGTATCGCATATGGGCTTTGTGCTATTAGGCTTTGCGTCTATCACTTCAGAGGGCGTCAGCGGGGGATTGTACCAGATGTTCAGCCACGGGCTCATCTCGTCTATGCTTTTCCTGGCGGCCGGGGTCATCTATGAGCGTACGCATGACCGCATGATTGCTCATTACGGAGGACTTACCAGCCGCATGCCCTATTTCACCAGCCTGGTAGTGCTTGCCTTCTTTGCTTCGCTGGGGCTGCCTGGTTTTTCGGGCTTTGTCGCCGAGGTGCTTGTCTTGCTAGGGGCGTTTAATTCAGCCACCATCAATATGCTGCTACCCCGCTGGATGCCCATCCTAGCTACGCTGGGCCTGATCCTGGCCGCAGGCTATTACCTCTGGACGCTGCAGCGTATGTTCTTCGGGACGTTTTATGTGCGCAACAGCGAGTGGACAGTCAAATTAAAGGATCTGAATGCCCGGGAATATGTTATGCTGCTGCCCCTGGCTCTGGCTACTATTTTCTTCGGAATCTATCCGCAGGCATTTATCGGTATGGTAGATGCTACGGTAAGCAGTTTTGTACATTATGTAAACACAAGCGGACAGGAAAATTTGAACCTAATTTTCAGATAAGCTAAAGCTTTGATCACAGATACAGGCCTACTCCAGCAGAAACTTGGTGACATCACTGAAGCTTTGCCCTTTCTCTTACCAGAAGGGATACTAACTGCTTTTCTGCTGCTGATCCTGCTGACCGATCTGATTGCAGGGCAAAAAGGAAAATACTGGTTAGTCATTTTTTCTCTCACTGGCTTTCTGCTGCACCTTTATATGGTGATAGAACAGTGGCAAACGCTACAGGCGGTAAGTGAGCCAGTGATGCTGCTCTCTATGCTGCAGCTGAACGGCACAGCTATCTTGATGAAAGGTGTTTTTTCTCTGGCAGGCCTGCTGGCCGTGCTGATGAGCATACGTTACCAGGAGAACAAACCGGCAGCGGATCAGCTGGGAAAGATAGGCGAGTTCTACGTGCTGCTGTTTGGCTTGCTGCTGGGCACCTCGCTGATGGTCATGTCGGTCAACCTGCTGATGCTCTTCCTGGCGATAGAAATCGTTTCCATCAGCTCCTATATCCTGACCAATTTTGCCCTTGATAAGAAAAGTGCCGAGGCTGGCATGAAGTACCTGCTGTTTGGGGGTGTATCTACCGGGCTGATGCTCTACGGCATGTCGCTGCTCTATGGCTTCAGTGGCAGCCTGCTGATCACGGCACCTGCTTTTCTGGAGGGGCTGCGCGCCATTCCTCTCATGCCCCTGAGTCTGGCCCTGCTGCTGGTAAGTACAGGCTTCCTGTTCAAGATTTCTGCCGTGCCTTTTCATATCTGGGCGCCTGATGTATATCAGGGAGCACCCACACCCGTGGTGGCGGTTTTTTCGGTAGCGCCCAAGGTAGCCGGTATAGCGGTGCTGCTGCAGTACAGCCACTTCCTGGCGCAGCTCAGCCAGCAGCTGGTGATACTTGACTGGCAATGGGTGGCCGGCCTGATCGCCATAGCTACCATCGTAGTGGGTAATTTTGCGGCTCTGTCTCAAAAAAATGCGCAGCGTATGCTGGCCTATTCTTCCATAGCACATTCCGGCTTTATGCTGATCGGAATTGTCGCTTATTCTGAACTGGGCAGCCAAAGTATACTTTTTTATGCGGTGGTGTACCTGCTGATGAATTTTGCTGCCTTTCAGCTTATTAAAATGTTGAGTATCTATAGTGGCAGCGGCGAGATCAGGTCTTACCGGGGGCTGGGTTTGCGCTACCCACTGCTGGGTACACTGGTGGTGGTTGTGATGGTCTCCCTGACAGGCCTGCCGCCCACTGCGGGATTTACGGCCAAGCTTCTACTCTTTTCTTCGCTCTGGCAAACTTATCAGCTTTCCGAAAGCACTATTATGCTACCGCTTTTGTTGATAGGTTTGCTCAATACCGTGGTTTCGTTGTTCTATTATATGAAGATACCCTTCTACCTTTTTTTTAAAGCAGAAGAGGAAATATCTTCGGGAGAAAAAGGAATAAAGGGAACTGTAAGATTAGGGGATCAGTTGCTGGCTTTAATGCTGGTTTCGTCTTTGTTGCTGCTGTTTTTTAAAGCAGACTGGCTGCTGGATCTGATCAGACTTGTTCACTTTTGATTAGTGTTTCGTATCTTAAAGAAATGTATATAAAACGTCTGTTATGACTGATATAATTAAACATGAGTGCGGGATTGCAATGATACGCCTGCGTAAGCCCTTGCAGTACTATATCGATAAGTATGGTACTCCGCTCTACGGTGTCAACAAGCTGTATCTTCTGATGGAGAAGCAGCACAACCGCGGACAGGACGGAGTAGGGGTGGCAAACATCAAGATTGATGTTGACCCTGGCTCCCGTTATATCAGTCGCTACCGCTCGGTTTCGGAGAGACCGATCGCTGATATTTTTAAGAAAATCAACAAAAAATTTAAGAAGGCCAAAAAGCAGTACGGCAGCGAAAAAATGAAGGATGCCAAATGGCTGCAGAAGAACGTGGCCTTTACCGGAGAGCTTTGGCTCGGTCACCTGCGCTACGGCACCCACGGCAACAATTCTATAGAATACTGCCACCCCATGCTGAGGCAGAACAACTGGCGCAGCCGCAACCTGGTAGTAGCCGGTAACTTTAACATGACCAATGTGGATGAGCTGTTTGACATCCTCGTCAAGCTGGGGCAGCACCCCAAAGAGAAGGCAGATACCATTACGGTCATGGAGAAGATTGGGCACTTCCTGGACCAGGAAAACCAGGAGCTGTTTGACCAGTACAAATTTACCCATACCAACCAGCAGATCACCGAGATTATTGAAAATACGCTCAACCTGCAGCGGGTACTGCAGCGTTCCTGCAAAGATTTTGACGGTGGCTATGCCATGGCAGGCCTGATTGGCAGTGGCTCCTCCTTCGTAGCCCGTGACCCGGCTGGCATCCGCCCTGCTTACTACTATGCCGATGATGAGGTAGTGGTAGTGGCATCTGAAAAGCCAGCCATCAAAACTGCTTTTAACGTTCCTTACGACAGCATCAAAGAAATTGAACCTGCTCACGCCCTCATCATTGATAAACAGGGAAATTACAGCGAGCAGCAGTTTATAGAGAAGCTGGAAAAACGCTCCTGCAGCTTTGAGCGTATCTACTTTTCCCGCGGCTCTGATCCCGATATTTACCACGAGCGCAAGAAACTCGGCCAATTGCTCATTCCCCAGATACTGAAGAGTATTGATTACGACCTGCAGAATACGGTTTTCTCTTATATTCCTAACAGTGCCGAAACTTCCTTTCTGGGTATACTGCAGGGACTGGAAGACCATCTCAGCAACGAGCGTATCATGGCCATCCGGGATGCCAAAAAGAAAGGGGCGGACATAGATGAAGCTTACATCACCCGTCTGCTGTCTTTCCGTCCGAGGGTAGAAAAGCTGGTGGTGAAAGATGCCAAGCTGCGTACTTTTATCACCGACGACGAGCACCGCGACGACCTGGTAGCGCATGTGTATGATACTACCTATGAGGTAATCAAAAAGGGCGTGGACAATATCGTGGTGGTGGACGACTCCATTGTGAGAGGGACTACGCTGGAGAAAAGTATCCTCCGTATGCTGGACCGCCTGGAGCCCAAAAAGATCGTCATTGCTTCATCGGCACCCCAGATTCGCTTCCCCGACTGCTACGGCATAGACATGTCCAAAATGTATGACTTTGTGGCCTTCCGCGCAGTGTTGGCGCTGCTGAAAGAGGCCAAGATGGAGAATCTCATTGATGATGTGTACGAAAAATGCCTCACTGAAGGGCAGATCGTAGGTGCGCCCAACTTTGTCCAGGAACTATATGAGCCTTTCAGCTATGAGCAGGTTTCTGAAATGATCGGAAAAATTGTTCGTCCTAAAGACCTGAAGGCCGACCTGGAGATCGTGTACCAGACGGTAGACAACCTGCACAAAGCCTGTCCTGACCACCGGGGAGACTGGTACTTTACCGGTAATTTTCCTACGCCGGGAGGCAACAAGGTGGTAAACAAAGCCTTTGTCAACTTTATGGAAGGAAAAGTAGTAAGGGCTTATTAAAATTTGTTAGCATTATTAATACAAGCCGCTTCTCTTCATCGGGAAGCGGCTTTTTTATAGCACCAGCCAAAAGCAGATAAATTCGGGCGGCAGGCTGAGCGACTTTCTGTACAGCCGAGCTCAGGCCAGGTTGAAGGTACCCCGGTACTGCTTAGCCTGCCTTACATGGGCGAGGTGGTGATTGCTGTGCCAGGCATACATGCCCAATGCTTCTTTAAGCGTGAAGGCCTTCCCGTGTTCAGGATGCACAAAGGTGCGCTCATACTCCTCAGCACTCATCTGCCGGAGCAGGTATGCCCATTTCAGGTGCAGCCCTTCCAGTAGGTTCAAAGACCATTCTACAGGAGCCGACATATCAGGAAGCTGCGCCCATCGCCCTTCAAAATAGGGCTTGATGGTAGGGGCTTCTTCGGTAAGCGCCAGCTTGAAGCGAATTACGCAGTTCATGTGGCTGTCGGCGCAGTGGTGTATTACCTGACTGATATTCCAGCCCTCCGGTCGGTAGGGCCATGCCAGTTGTACGTCGGAGAGGCCGTAAACTTCGGTCTTCAGCTGTTCCGGAAAATCGGCTATTTCCTTCATCCATGTTTGCATGTGCGTTTCTGTAACAGCTTCGGACAACTTGAACTTACCAATAGGATAGCGCAGGTCGGAGGGTGGTGTTGTCATGTTGATTGTATAAAAAATGATGATACTAATTTAGCACATGAAAGTAAACAGATGTATCCTATCTGGTAGATTTATAAGGATAATATTATCTTCATTGCTTAATCACCATAAAAATATTATAGCATGCGCCGCAGTATTTTTAAAATTCATCTGGGTTCATTACTAATATTCTTGCTAAGCAGCTGTGCTCCGGAAAAACCTGCCTATCAGGAAAAACCCACCAATTTTGTCTTTATCCTGGTGGATGACCTGGGCTGGGCAGATATTGGTGCTTTTGGTAGTACTTTTTATGAAACGCCCAACATTGACCGCCTGGCTGCCAGTGGTATGAAGTTTACCAATGCCTATGCGGCCTGCCCGGTATGCTCACCCACCCGGGCCAGCATCATGACCGGAAAATATCCGGCCCGCATAGAGGCTACCGACTGGTTTGGTGCTCCCCAACCCGACAATGTGGAAAAACACTGGACCAGAGACAAACCTTTGCTGCCTGCGCCTTACAAAGAGTACATGGAACCCGAGGAAAAGACTATCGCCGAAGCACTTAAGGAAGCTGGTTACGCCACCTTTTTTGCCGGCAAGTGGCACCTGGGTCCGGATGAACCATATTACCCCGAACAGCAGGGTTTTGATATAAACATCGGCGGCTATCACCGGGGTGGGCCTTATACGGGCAAGCAATATTTTTCTCCTTACGATAATCCTAAGATGGAAAACGGACCGGAAGGCGAGCATCTGCCCGACCGACTGGCGATGGAAACGGCCAGCTTTATTGAGCAGCACAAGGATACTGCCTTTCTGGCTTACCTTTCATTTTATTCAGTGCATACCCCTTTACAATCGCGGCCGGACCTGGAGCAGAAGTATCAGGCCAAAAAAGACAGCCTCGGCCTGGAGGATCAGTGGGGTAGGGAGGGCGAGCGGGAGGTGCGGCTGGTGCAGTGCCACCCTGTCTATGCAGGTATGATAGAAGCTATGGACCAGGCCGTAGGCAAGGTACTGGATCAACTGGAGGCCTCCGGTGTGGCAGAAAATACGGTGGTGATCTTCATGTCTGATAATGGAGGGCTATCAACTTCAGAGGGGCATCCAACTTCCAACCTGCCGCTGCGTGCAGGTAAGGGCTGGCTGTATGAAGGGGGCATACGTGAGCCGATGATCATCCGCTGGCCTGGCAAAACGCAGCCGGGAAGCGTAAGCGAAGTACCTGTGGTAAGCACTGATTTTTATCCTACCATGCTGGATATGGCCGGTATACCCCTGCAGCCGGAGCAGCATATGGATGGAAAAAGCATAACCTCAGTGCTGAGCGGGGGAGCAGAAAGTGTGCATGATGCCATCTTCTGGCATTACCCCCACTACGGCAATCAGGGGAGTAGCCCTGGCTCAGCCATGCGGCAGGGCGACTGGAAGCTCATCCGCTGGTATGAGGATGATCGCTATGAGTTATTTCACCTGACAAAAGATATGGGAGAGCAGACTAATGTGGCCGAACAATATCCGGAGAAGGTAGCAGAAATGGGTGCTGCATTAGATAACTGGCTCAGTGAAGTAGAGGCCAAAATGCCTTCGCTCAATCCGAAAGCGGTACAGGCAAAGCGATAGTTGCTGTTGAGCTGCTTTTTTAACAATCTGTCTTACTACTTTCAGAAAGGTAGACAAAGTTGTTAAATAAAGATGCTATTGCATCCATTCAATAGCAATTATAATTTTTATATGAAAATATGGTTTTTATCTCCTTCATAAAAGGAGGAGTTTTTTGCCAAGTTTATCTCAAATTTGGTTAGCCGTTAAATTTTGTAAAAAATAGCTTTATTCAAAATTTATTATTTAATTATTGTCAAAAAACATTATAAAGTGTCCTTTATTTGCCATTTAACTAAATTATAATTCTGTTCGTTAGAAGATTTGTAATTCATTTTATCTAAATTTTTTAAAAATGAAAGCAAATTTTTTAACCTTCATTTTTTTGGTGAGCTTCCTCAGTGTTTCAGGTCAGCCAACGGAGATTACCAATCTCTACTGGAGCAAAGGACAAATCATGCTGGAGAGCCAGCAGCTTAGGGATGGCTTTACCTCTTACCATCCCAAATTGGATGTGGTATTTTACAAAGACGATCATACCCGCAAAGTCAAAACCTATCATATCAGTACAGTCAGCTGGATAGAGTTTTATGACAATGGTATACATAAGCAAAGAAAGTTTGTAAAGCTGACCAACGCAAACAGGCACAACAGCAAGCAGCTCTTCGAACTGATTACTATGGGCGATATTTTTCTTTTACGCCTGCCTCATGCCTATAATTATGAGTTTGATCAAGAGAGCGGTATAATGATGGAGAAGCAGCAGGGAAACAAACATTACTCCTATCAGGTGGCTTACGCTACGGCCAAGGAGGATATCATCATGATGCCCAAAAAGAAAGTACGTGCAATCAGTCATTTCATCAGTGCCAATCAACTGGACTGCTATGACACTAAAGATCGGCGGCTGATCAGAGAATACTGCCAAATGAAGGTAGCGCCTGAGTTGCTGGCGCACACCGACAGATAAACCCGCTTTTGGTGTACTGGCAGATGGTACAGCTACAGTTTCTGGCGTATGATTGTCGCCATGCGTAAAATTTACTTTTAAGAACTTTGGTTACCATGAGTTCGTTCTAACTTTGTATATCAAAAGACATCTAAAATAAGACTGTATGGAAACTGTATTACTGGGAGTAGGATTTGTGGCCCTGTTTTTTGTGCTGATGTGTGTAAGGCTCATCTTCCTGAAAAACGGCGAATTTAAAGGTACCTGTGCTTCTCAAAGCCCTTTTCTAAACAAAGAAGGAGGCACCTGTGGCTACTGTGGGAAAGAAGTGGGTAAAGATACCAAGTGCGGTAATCCTGATTCTGAAGTAAATAAAGTTCTTGCTAAGTTTGATTAGTGTATTTTGCTAAATTTGCAGCCTGACTTTTTCGCACTAAACTTACTACTCATTGACATTAATTAAATCTATTTCCGGCATCCGCGGTACTATCGGAGGCGAGGTGGGCGACGCACTTACCCCGGTAGATGTGGTTAAATATGCTGCCGCCTACGGCATGTTTGTTAAAGAACAAAATAAATCTCCCAAGGTGGTGATCGGGCGCGACGCCCGTGTTTCTGGTGAAATGATCACCAAGCTGGTGTCTGCTACCCTGCAGGGCCTGGGCCTGGACGTAGTTAATATTGGCCTGGCACCTACGCCTACCGTTGAACTGGCGGTGCGCGATGAGGAAGCAGGCGGTGGTATCATCATCACGGCCAGCCATAATCCCGGGCAGTGGAACGCCCTCAAGCTGCTTAATTCTAACGGGGAATTTTTATCGTCAGAAGATGGACAGAAAATCCTGAGCATTGCTGAAGAAAATGCATTTGAATTTGCCGCATCCAAAAAGCTAGGCGCTTATTCTGAGAAAAAAGATTATATCCAGAAGCACATTGATAAAATTCTGGCATTGCCCGAGGTAGACAAAGCTGCGATTGAGGCCCGTAATTTTAAAGTGGCTATTGACTGTGTCAATTCAGTGGGAGGTATCGCTGTACCCAGACTGCTGGCAGCCCTGGGAGTAGAACATGTGGAGAAATTCTTCTGTGAACCCGACGGCGCTTTTAAACGTAATCCTGAGCCCTTACCCGAAAACCTCAACCACATCTGCTCCAAAATTGAGCAGGGTGCCTTTGATCTCGGCATTGTGGTAGATCCTGACGTCGACCGCCTGGTCCTGATCCAGGACAATGGCGTTCCCTTTGGTGAAGAGTATACTCTCGTAGCTGTGGCAGATTACATCCTGGGCCTGAACGGTGGAGGCAATACTGTTTCTAACCTTTCTTCTTCCCTGGCACTGCAGGATGTTACTGAGAAACATGGCGGCAACTATACAGCTTCAGCGGTTGGCGAGGTCAACGTGGTTAAGACGATGAAGGAAACCAAAGCTATCATCGGAGGCGAAGGCAACGGAGGCGTGATTTTTCCCAAAATCCATTATGGGCGTGATGCCCTAAGTGGCATTGCTCTCTTCCTGACGCACCTGGCCAGGTTTGGCAAAACCATGACACAGCTTAAAGCTACCTATCCGCAATACCACATTTCCAAGAACAAGATAGAACTGACGCCTGACATTGATATGGATGGCATTTTGAAGGGGATTCAAAAAAGGTACAGCAGTTCGCCTATCAATACATTGGATGGCGTGAGGATCAATTTTGGCAAAGAGTGGGTGCACCTGCGTAAATCCAATACTGAGCCTATCATTCGTATCATATCCGAGTCACATTCTCAGGTCACGGCCGAGCATCTTGCTAACAAATTAATTAGCGATATCAGAGAAATCATTTCAGAAAGAGCATAGGTTTTCCTATGCCTTTCTTTTCTACCGTATTTTCGTCCTGCCGGTAAATCAATTTCAATAAACATGCGCGTATACCTTGACAATGCAGCTACCACGCAGCTGGATCCCGAAGTATTTGAAGCCATGAAGCCCTACATGCTGGAGTTTTATGGCAATCCTTCATCTATCCATGCCCATGGGCGTGCTACCCGTTCTGCGCTGGAAAAGGCACGTAAACTAACTGCTGAGCTGCTGGGGGCAAGCCCATCTGAAATTTTCTTTACCTCAGGGGGCACAGAAGCTGATAATACGGCAATTAAATGCTCCATAGAAACCTTTGGGATCAAACATGCAGTGACCTCCCGCCTGGAGCATCATGCAGTGCTGCATGTGCTGGAGGACCTGGCTAAGCGTCATATCATACGCCTGGATTTTGTAGAAACAGATAAAAAAGGAAATATCAATACGCAGCACCTGGAGAGCCTGCTGGCAGCTAATGAGCGTTCGCTGGTCTCCCTGATGCATGGCAACAATGAAATTGGTAACCTTAACAATCTGGACTTGCTGGGCAATATCTGCGAGGCGCATGGGGCGATTTTTCACTCGGATACCGTACAGACCCTGGCACACTACCCACTGAACCTGAGCCAGCTCAAGGTGCATTGTATAGCCGGGTCGGCGCATAAGTTTCACGGCCCAAAGGGCGTAGGTATTTTGTATGTGAAGAAGGGGCATAAAATCAATCCCTTTCTGCATGGAGGCTCACAGGAGCGTAATATGCGGGGTGGCACTGAGAATATTTACGGTATCATGGGGATGGCTAAAGCCCTGGAGATGGCTCAGGAGGGTTTGGAAGCACATCGCCGCCACATCCTTTCGCTCAAGTCGGCCATGATAGAAGGTCTGCAGGAAAAAGTACCCGGCGTGAGCTTCAACGGGGCTTCGGCAGAGCTTGAGCAAAGTCTTTACACCATCCTCAATGTAAGCCTGCCGCCCTCCGAGGATAACGATATGCTGCTCTTCAACCTGGACCTGAAGCAGATTTCGGCTTCAGGAGGTTCGGCCTGCTCCAGCGGATCTAATATGGGCTCTCATGTGCTGAAGGCACTGCAGGCTGACCCGGCAAGAGGACATATACGCTTTTCTTTCAGTAAATACAATACGACGGAAGAAGTACAGTATGTGGTGAACAAACTGGCAGAAATGTACAGCACGGTAAAGGTTTGAATTTATCCGCCATATTTTTGTTATCTTCATCAAAGCTGTAAGGCTTCATATTTCAGACAGAGACTAAACACTAGCTATGAAAAAATATATCTTCTCCCTGCTGGCCGCTTTCATCCTAATATCAACTTTTACGGCTGATCTGAAGGCACAGGAAGCCATTGATAACAAAGTATGGAAGGCTCTGGCCGGCGTCACTTATAAGATTACCGAAGATGAATATGGCGAGCTTTATGTTCCCCAGTTCAGTGAGGAAGCCAAAAGCCTGGAGGGTAAAGTGGTGACCGTACCCGGCTATATTATTCCTTTTGAGGGTTTATTTAAGCCCGAACATGTCATCGTATCATCTCTGCCCCTCGCTTCCTGCTTTTTCTGCGGATCGGGTGGCCCCGAGACGGTCATGGAAGTCTATCTTAAAGAACCTATTGATTACACCGAAGCAGTAGTGGCCTTCAAGGGGCGTCTTAAGCTCAATGACAAAGATTACGAGCAGCTGATGTACATCCTGGAAGATGCCGAACTGGTAGGTGAGGTCGGCAAATAAGTTTTTCTGCAATATCTTTACGAAGCTCCTGCATCCTGTATGGAGCTTTTTTTATGCCTGTTCCAAATTTATAAATATACGGGAGAGGGCTGTTTCGTAAATGTGCTTCTTTTAGAATTCCAGCCCTATGGAGGCTTGCCAGATGTTGTTCTTTCCCCGTTCCGGGAGCAGGCCAGCCTCCTCGGAACGTAAGCTGGGCGTAAGTCCTAACACGTAACTGATACCCAGCCTGACGGGAGCAAGCTCAAGGCTCAGGCCGCTTCTCAGGCCGGTATGCCATCGGTTGAGTGTATAGTTTTCTGTGCCGTTCTGAAGCATGACAGCACTTCCGCCCCTGTACTGTACCTCCGATTCAGCCAGGTAAGACAGGTAAGGCCCTGCTTCACACGCCAGCCATTTGCTGAGCCTGAACCTGAACATCATCGGCAGTGAAAAGTAAAGCAGGCGGGTTTCAGCTTCATTAATGGTTCCCCGTTCAACGGACATTATTTCAGGTTCAAGATAGCTGATGCCTCCTCCCGAATTCAGCATCAGTTCGGGCTGTAAGCTCAAGCGGTTGTTGAACCGCCATTCTACAAAACCGGCAGCATGAAAACCTATGCGAGGCAGCTGCTCTGCCGGGCTTTGCGGGCTAAGATTACTCAAAGCAAGACCACCTTTCAGGCCAATTTTCAGGTTTTGAAGCTGAGCATAGGAGGTAAGCGCATAGATAAGCAGAAAAATAAGGAGCAGGTATTTGAAATATGATATGGACAAAGCGAAAAAATTAGATGTATCATCATGCCATCCGAGGCAGGTAAAATTTGCTCATAATATAAATATTTAACATTGAATGCCTGCTTATTGTTGAAAGTAGGCAAAGAATAAGCTGAAGGAGGTTGCCGGTTTGGTGGTTGTTTTTTAAACTTAATTTATGAAGCAGATAGAGCGTTTTCTGGAGCATACGCAGCTTTCTCCAACCCTTACTTATCGTATGGTTGACGAAATGATACAGCAGGCCAAAGAGCATAAATTTGCGGGCTTGTGCCTGCCGCCTTTTTGGGTGAAGAAAGCCAGGAGAGACCTGGGGCAGTCAGATGTACAACTGGTGACGGTAGCAGGCTTTCCGCTCGGCTACCAGATGACAGAAACCAAAATGGCTGAAATGAAGAAAGCTTTGGAGGAGGGAGCAGATGAGATTGACCTGGTGATGAATATGTCAGCCTTTAAATCGGGTATGCCCTGGGTGAAAATAGAATTTGCCAAGTGTGCTACCCTGGCCCACGAAAATGATGCGCTGCTGAAAATCATCATTGAAACGGCCTACCTCAACGAAGAAGAGATACGTACTGCCTGTAAGCTCTGTGCCGATGCCGGGGCTGATTTCGTCAAGACCTCTACCGGCTTTGCACCAACAGGCGCACAGATAGAGCATATCCGGCTGATGCGCGAAGTGCTTCCTTCTAACGTAGGCATCAAAGCCTCAGGTGGCATCAAAACTTATGAGCAGGCGGTAGCCATGCTAGAGGCTGGTGCTGACCGCATCGGTACTTCCTCTGCTATTGATATCATTTCTCAGACGTTATAAAACTACTTTCACATGAAGCATTATACAATCAAGGTAATAGGCAAGGTACAAGGGGTGTTCTTTCGCGCCAGTACCCAGGAAAAAGCAGAGTCGCTTGGCCTGAGGGGTAAAGTGCGTAATGAAGACGACGGTTCTGTGGCTATTGAAGCGGAAGGCCCCGAAGATAAATTACAGCATTTCGTTTCCTGGTGCCGACAGGGGCCACCCAATGCCAAAGTTGAAAAAGTGGAGTATGCTGAGGGAAGTGTTCAGCATTACGATGCTTTTGAGGTAGAACGTTAAGGTTTCCTGAAAAGCCTGCGCTTACGCTGGGCATTGTCCAGTGCATCGTTTTCCCGCGTTTCACTTTCTTCTTCACTGTCCTCTTTTTCCTCTTCAGGTTCTTCATTATCCTCTTCTTCCTCTCCGTATACACCGGGGTAGTCAGATTTAAGGATCTCATCATCTCCGAAAAACTCATCAAAGGAGCGCTGGTAAGAGAGTGAAACCCCCTGCTCCTGCTGTACCTCGTTAGTAAATACGTTCCTATCACTTTCCTGGAAAATCCTGATATTCAGATTTCCCCTGGCATCTATACGGTAGAGCACCTCAAATTCGCCGTAAAACTGGTTGTCATCGGCTACACCCGCTGCCGCAGTTGTGGATTGGGCATCATTGGTATTGATACTGGTCATGCCTCCCACCCTGACGGTCAGGCGGTTATCAAAGAAAGTTTTAGAAAGCTGCACATCCAGGTCGCGATCCGCCAGGGCTGTATTCTGGGCCTGTATTTCGTTAGATTCAAGGCCCAGCGAAATCTGTATCCCTCCCAAATACTGCTCAGACAATTCGTTCAATACCCCCGACAGCAGTTGGCTGACGCTCTCATTTATTTGCTGGTTGGCGGCTGTATAGCCTGCGCCACCACCTCCACCACCGCCAAAGCCTCCATCGGGTGGCAGAAAACGATTGAGCACAATAAGTCCAAACACCTGCTTGTAAAGAGAAGTCTGATCGCGGGTAATACGATCAATAATGGTCTGTATCTGCTGTATGTCGGCACTGGCCCCGCCCAGGGCTGGTACATCTATGTCAAAGCTTATTTCAGGCTCAGTGAACTGCCCGCTGATATTCATGACCACATTTACATCCTGTCGGGTGGATACAGCCTCTAACTGCGACTCCTGCAGATTGTCTCTGAAAGGACCCAGTAGTTCATCCAGGGTAGTCTGGGCTGTATAAGTAGCGGTAATATCAAATTGAGCATTGGTAGGATCGCCTGCCCAGACGAGGGTACTGCCTTCCTGTATATTAAATTCTTTCTGGATCACCTGCATGAAAGTGAGCACGTATTTTCCACTTTCCAGCAGATAGGTACCTTGTATATTGACATCTCCTCCGGGATCCATAGAAACCTGTAGTTCGGCATCACCCTTGGCGGTAATCCGGTCGCCATTTTCGGGGTCCAGTACAATAGTGAGTTCTGCATCAGGACTGATATTGATGGCAGTATTCAGGCTCAAACCGGTAATAGCGGCGGTATCCTCCTGTACGGCCTGCAGGCTATCGGTAACATTACCTTCTATCTGGAGCGTATCTTCATCGGTATACAGATTCTTGTCGATAAAGCGTACCCAATCTGCCTTTGAAGCATCTTCTGCTTCAGAAATAAGAGCTATGGTCATATCGGTGCCTTCATTGATCGACGCATCTCCGCTTACAGAAATATCGTCTGCCTCGCCTTCTATGTAGAGGGAGGCGGTGGCAAATGCCCTTCCGTAGAAACTTTCATTCTCAAATTCTTCGCTGTTTACAAAGAGAAAGTCATCTGTATCAAAATCCAGACTCATCACCGGGTTACTCAGTTCGGAGAATTTAATATTACCGTCAAGGGTAGCCGGGGTGCGCGCCGAGTCAAGTATAGTAAACTCATTAAAAACCATTCGTTCTCCCTCAAAATCAATACGCTGATCATCAATATAGTAGACAGCACTGGTAAGGCTGGGCATAATGGTCACTTCTTCAGCAAAAGTAAGGCCTCCGCTGATCTCAGGGTCATCGGTGGTACCCTGGATCCGAAGGTCTGCCTTAAGCACGCCCTCTAGCTGGTCTACGTATTCTGTCATGAAAGTCTGCCAGGGATCAAGCTGAAAGCGCTCCATATCAATGTTGGCATCAATATAGCCGCTGTCGAGCAGGTATTGGGCCTGTGCCATAAATTCGTTGCTGGCGCCGTCCAACTCCATCTCCATATCTATAGAGCCGCCATTTTCGGCACCGAGCAGTTGATCTCCCTTTACATTAAGCGCAAAATTACCCACTGGCAACTCCTGTACCTCCAGCGTATCTATACCCACCTCAGCCTGTAGGTCGCCACTGCCAAAGAGGTCGGTCAGTTTGGAATCTACGTTTAGTCGGCCACTGATATCAATATCCTCCAGATCAAGGCTGTTGAGTAGCGGTCCAAGAGCCAGTTGTTCAATCAGTAGCTGCAGATTGGTGTTGCCATCCTGGTTATCTGTACTGATGGTCAGCCTCTGTTCGTCCTGCTGTATAAAAAAGTCTTCAATTTTAAGGTAATTCTGGGCATAAAGCAGGCGCGCCTCTGAAGATATCTGCCAGGGTTCCTCTTCCAGCACCAGTTCAGAAGAATCCAGCCTGACGATCAGGCTATCGGGAGAGCTGGTGAGTATGGCATTCAGGTCTACCCGGTAAGGGGCTCCTTCTGCGCCGATTTTCAGGTTGAAGTCTACATCGGTAGCCACCAGGCGATTGGGAGAACTTTTGAGTGAGTCGGACGAGACTCCCGAAAGATTACCGCTGATCTGCCATTCGGGAATGGTAAGCCCCGCTACATTGGTATAATCTGATTTTACATTGAACCTGATGGCTTTTCGTGAAGTCTGAGCTGTAAACAGCAGGCTATCAACCATATTAGTGCCGTACATCACCCTGGGCAGATAAACCCGGCTGGTGAGCTTACGCCTTTTGCTGTTAAAATACAGGCTGGCTTTGATAGTTTCAGTAATTTTCAGCTCAGGCACAAAGGCTTCGGCCAGCTTAGGTGTTTCTCGTATTTCCAACTGAAAGTAAAGTTCCTGCGGAGGCCCCTGCAGTCTGATGGTATCTTCTCCCTCCGGAGGCGACTCATAGGCAGTGAGGTAATACTGCCTGAGATTTTCTAGGGCCTGCGGGAGCTGAGCCACCTCAAACTGTCCGCTGACTTCAGCCATGATACGGTCACTCTCAAAACGAAAGGTCTTGCTGGTATCGGTATTCTGTGCTATCAGCAGCATAGAATCTACTACATACTGCTCGTACTGCTTGACCAGCACAATACTGTCCAGCTTAAGTCTGCCATTGATGTTGTCTATATTGTTGCCGGTAGCTTCAGCGCTAATAGCTACATTTTCTATGCGAATGCTGTCTTCAACCAGTCCCAGCTTATACAGGTCGGCTTCATTGAGTTGCATATCCAGCTGGTAGGTACTGTTAATACCTTCAAGTAACGCCTGGGCCTCGGCATGCAGCTGCAGCAGGCTATCCTCGTAGTCGATCAGGGCTTCTACCTGGTCCTGCCTTTTTTCCGCTTTGAGCACCAGCCCTTCGTATTGGTAGCCCATATAGCCAAAGTTTTCCACCAGCACATCAGCATCCAGGCGGCTGATGCTGGTATCTGCCGGCCCGTAGTCCTGCACCATATTCAGGTCGGCTTTCATACTGAGGTTGCCATACTGCCTGGCCACGCTGTCGGGATTGCCCAGGGCGAGCATGATGGCGCTTACATCAAAACGCCTGGCTTGCATATCGGCCGATATCACAGCATTTTCCGCCGTTTGCTGGTAGTTGCCATTGGCTATCAGCTGCCCAAGCCCGGTCTCCAGGGTAGCTTGTGCCTGCAGGTCATCGAGCCGGCCTTCAGCAGAGGCGGTGACAGACAGTTGTTGGGGAGGGATATTGCTCAGATACTGTGCCGTAGAATCGTCCAGCAGTTTGCTCAGGAAGGCGTAATCAAGATTCATTTCCTGTAGCTCCAGGTTGAAGTAAGGCGATCCGGCAATCGTGGTGTCAAGCGCTGCCAGGTCGCGGAAAGAAGCCTCGGCAACAAGACTGGCCTGTTCGGGTACTTCAAAATTCAGGGCATCTATGGTACCCTGTCCGTTGGCTACATCTACCTGCCAGCTTAGGCGGGGCTGCAACTCCTGCAGCGTAGGGTAAGCTGCCAGGGCATCGGTAAAGTAGCTGGCATCCTGCATCCCGATGATGGCCTCGTCCAGCTGAGATTCCAGCGTAATGCTTTCCATCATCTCGGCCGTATTGTCCACCAGCTTCATTCCATAGCGGATGTTTCCGTTCAGCTCCGAATGGTTGGTGCGGAGCTCTTCGACGTTTACTTCCAGGGCTGGCATATCCATACTGTACCGGGCGGCAAAGTCGTTGAGGGCAAAGCCGCTGTTGGCTTCCCGGAAAGTCAGCAGGGGCAGGTCAAGTGAAAGTTCGGTAGCACCTACATAAATATCTTCTGCCTGGGTGGTGATGTCGGTGAGCAGCAGGTTTTCAAAATCCATCTGCTGCACCGTATCCTGCTCAGGCACAGGGCCCACCTGGTAGGCAATACGGCTGTCGGCAATCTGCAGCAGGTCCAGCCGGAAGGTATAGCCGCTGGGGTTGATCACATTGCTGTCGGTAGTATCAGCCTCCTGGCTGGTTGTATCTGCTGGCTCAGAAGTGGCTGGCAGGCGCATGCTGAAAGCCAGTTCGTCTACTTCCAGCTCGCTGGCGCTGATAAGTTCTTCTTCCAGGTCTATCTTGTCAAAAAGCAGGTTAAGCTGGTTGAGGGCCAGTTGCATCTGCGTACTGTCGGCGTCATAGTCAAAGCGAATATCACTGAGCAGCAGCTGGTTGGCCTGCACATTCCAGGAGGAGGAAGTAGTATCCGCAGGCTGTTGCTGTGTGGTATCAGCAGAAGACAGCGCTTCGGGAATAAATTCAAAATTAAGCGAATCGCTGCCGGGTAACTGGTAAAGATTAATGTAGGTATTGCGGATGATGACTTGGTTGATGCTGATGGTCTTGCTGGTGAGAGGCCAGATATCAAAGGATACGCTAAACCTGCCGCTGTAGAGCAGGGTATCGCCCTGCTGGTCTTCCACATACAGGTCCTCCAGCACGATCTCTTCCAGGAAATCAATATCAATGCCTCCCAGGCTCACTTTGGTATTGAGCTGCTCAGAGGCTTTCTCTTCAGCCAGGCCGGTCAGGTAATCCTGTACGGCGGGCATACGGAAGGCAATGTAGAGCAGCAGCCAGAGGAAAGCCAGGAATCCTATGATGTAGAGTATCCACTGCGCCCAGCGCGGCAGATGAAAACTATGTGAGTCAGAGTTGCTGATAAATGTATTGTTAAAAAAATTGTACTAATAACGAAAAAATATGCAGCTGTATAACTATAAACGAGCTGTAGTTTGTTATGATCGGACCTGAGAATAAAACAAATTACCTTTGCCGCATATTTTTGTTAATTTGCGTTATCATAAGCTTTTTAACGTGCTATAGGGGCAAGGTTATTTCATGTGTATATGAATAATAAAGAAGATCTACGAAAGCTGCTCAAAAAGCTGCGCAAATACGAGATATCCATACGTAAGGCCATCACTACCCAGATGCAGGGCGACTATCACTCTGTATTCAAGGGGTCGGGCATCACCTTCGACGATGTGCGGGAATACCAGTACGGTGATGATATCCGTAGCATTGACTGGAATGCAACTGCCAAGGGCCATAGTGTATATGTCAAAACTTATAAGGAGGAAAGGGAGCAGATTGTTTACATGATGCTGGATGTGAGTGCCTCGCAGGAGATTGGTGATCCCGGACATCAGAAGGTAGACATTGGTAAGGAAGTCTGCGGCGTGCTAGCCCTCTCCGCCATCAAAGAATCCAGCCAGGTAGGCCTGCTGTGCTTTTCTGACCGGAAGGAGGCTTACGTCAAGCCCGGCAAAGGCGATAAACATGCCTACCAGATCATCAGTAAGCTCTATGATACCCAGCCCGTTTCTACCAAAACCGACCTGAATGCCGGGATGAATTACCTGCTCAATATCCTCAAGCGACGGAGCATCATCATCCTGGTTTCTGATTTTATTGACGATGGCTACCTCAAAAACCTGAAGGCGATTTCGCGCAAGCATGACCTGATCGTGGTGCACCTGTCAGACAAGCGGGAAACACATCTGCCCAGCCTGGGCATCGTACCTGTTTATGATAAAGAAAGCCGCAAAACTATCTGGGTTAATTCATCTTCTTCTTTCTTCCGGAGCAGGGTCAGCAGCACCTACGCCGGCACACGTAAGAACCTGGAAGATTTCTGCCGCAAGCATCAGGCAGATTACCTGTCTATAGCTACCGAAGAGGACTATGTGCCTAAATTGATCAATCTGTTCAGGGTAAGAAAAAAGATCAGAAAAAGTGCATAATATGAGGCAAAGCAAGAGGAGGATATTCGCCCTGCTGGCAGGCATTGTATTATGTACCCAGGTATCTGCACAGGCACTTAAGCCTGAAGGAGCTTTTCAGCAGGATACGCTCAAGGTAGGCGAACCGGTCACCTACATCCTGAGTTTTCGCTATCCTAAAAACCTGGAAGTTGTATTCCCCGGCGAAGATGATAGCTATGCGCCTTTTGATTACCTGGACAGAACATTCTCTACCACCAGTTCTGACTCAGCTTTCAGCTATGATAGCGTAGCCTACCAGCTGACCACCTTTGAGCTGGATACGATACAGAGCCTGGCCCTGCCGGTTTATGTGATAAATACCAGCCGCGAGGGCAAAGCCGACAGTACGGCCATCTACGCCAGCATAGATTCCGTCTACATAGACCGGGTCGTACAGCAGCTGCCGGATAGTGTGGACCTGAAGGAGAACATGGCCTACCGGGATGTACCGCTGGAGTTTAACTATCCTTACCTGCTGGTGGGTATTGCAATCTTGCTGTTGCTGGCAGTACTGGTATATGTGATTTTCGGCAAAAAAATCCGGCAGCAATGGATGCTCTACCGGCTTAAGAAGGACCAGAAGAAGTTCCAGGAGCAGTTTAGCAGAGCCCTGGAGTCGCTCCGCAAATCACCTAACAAGCGGCGTTCTGAAAATACCCTGCTGCTCTGGAAGCAGTACATGGAAAAGCTGGACCGCCTGCCTTATACCAAGCTGACGACCAAAGAGATTGTGGGCCTGCCGGCAGGTAACCTGCTGCAGAACGAACTCAGGGCAATAGACCGCAGCATCTATGGCAATTCGCCCAACGGCGAACTTATCAGACCCTTTGAGCATTTACAGAAACACACTGATCATCGTTTTAAACAAAGAATAGAGGAGATCAAAAATGCCGATTGAAAACGAAAGTTGGCTCTCACTGGAATGGTTCCAGCCTGCTGTACTCTCTGCTTATGAGTACCAGAACCCCTTTTTCCTGTACCTGCTGGCGGCCATCCCGCTCTTCTTCTTGGTCCGCTGGCTGCTGAGCCTGCGCTCCGGACAAAAGCTGCCTATTGCTTTTCCCAAAAAAGCCATGAAGCAGAGCCCGGTAACCTACCTGCGCTTCATTCCCAGCCTGTTAATCGCGCTCGTAGCGGCCCTGCTGCTCCTGGCCCTGGCCCGTCCGCAGAAGACCAACGAACAGGTAGAGCAGTGGAGCGAGGGCATTGATATCATGCTGGTAGTAGATATTTCTGAGTCTATGCGGATAGAGGATTTTACCCCTAACCGCCTGCAGGCTGCAAAGGAGGTAGCCCGTGATTTCGTTTCGGGCCGCATGCAGGACCGCATCGGCATTGTAGTGTTTTCAGGAGATGCTTATTCGTTATCGCCCCTCACTACCGACTACGAGCTTTTGTATAATTTTATTGAAGACATTGACTTCAGTCTCATAGAAAGCAGGGGAACGGCTATTGGCAGCGCCCTGGCCGTGGCAACCAACCGCATGCGCGATGTGGAAGAAGGCAAAGAAGGTCCTGAGCGCGAAGGCAAAGCTTCCAAGGTGATGGTGTTAATCAGTGACGGCGACAATACTGCCGGTAACCTTGATCCCATTACGGCTGCCGAACTGGCCCGTGCTTATGGTATCAAGATGTATTCTATTGCTATCGGTAAGGAAGGCAAGGTGCCTTTTGGTAAGGATTTCTTCGGTAATACCCGCTACGTAGAAAACTCGCTGGACGAAACCACCCTGCGGGAAATTGCCCGGATAGGAGAAGGTGAATTTTACCGGGTAACCAATAAGGAAGCTCTGCAGGAGGTTTTCAGGCTCATTGACCAGTACGAAAAGGCCGAGATCAAGGAAACCCGCTACAAAGACACTACCGACTACTACTGGATTTACCTTTCCTGGGCGATCGGGCTGTTTCTGCTGTGGCTGCTGCTTAAGTCTACTTTCATCAGCAATGTGCTGACCGACTGATTTATTCTCTTTCAATCAACCTGTACAGGCTTTGTCCATTCATATCGGTACTTCCGGCTGGAGCTACGATCACTGGGAGGGAGTACTTTATCCGCACGGAACACCTCCCTATGCCCGCCTGCCGATCTACCTGCAGCATTTTGCCACCGTAGAACTCAACAGCAGCTACTACCGCTGGCCTCGTTTAACCACTTTCAAGAGCTGGCGTAAAAGACTGCCCGAGGGCTTCCTGATGACCGTCAAAGCACCCCGTGGTTTGACACATGCCAGAAAGCTCTATGGACCCGAAAAGTGGCTGCAGACCATACAGGGCGGCTGGCATACGCTGCTGGATAAGCGAGGCATCCTGCTGGTGCAGCTTTCGCCGCTGTTTGCTTATGACTACGACCGCCTGGCTTACTTCCTGGATAAGATCCCCTGGTGGATGCGAACGGCAGTAGAGTTTCGCCACCCGAGTTGGCAGCGGGAGGAGGTATATCGTTTGCTGGAAGAGCAGCAGACTGCCTACTGCATCATGAGCGGGGCTTACCTGCCCTGCGTGCTGAGATCCACCGCCCCTTTTGTTTATATCCGGCTGCATGGCCCTGACCATCACCACCTGTACGGAGGCTCCTATTCGGATGACGATCTGCACTGGTGGGCTGACCGCATTCGCGACTGGCGGGGCATGGGCAAAGAAGTATTTGTGTACTTTAATAATGATGGAGGAGGAAATGCTGTGAAAAATGCCTGGAGACTAAAGGAACTGACACAGAACTTTGTTTTTTAGTTTTCACTCCGCTTTCTACGAAAATATCAGTATTTTTCACTTTCAGGTGAAATGGAGACAATTCTTGTACGTGTTTCTTTGCCTCGCCAAAAGCAATTACAACCTAAGCTCAAACTGATGAATTTCTTAAACTGCCATGCCATTCTTTCCTCATGCCTGCTGTGGCTGACTTTTACCCTCGTTTCCTGCGAAAATCGTCCGCAGACTGCCTCCGAAGAAGTAAACAATTCTCAGCAAAGACCTAATATTCTTCTCATTATGGCCGATGATATGGGCTATTCTGATATTGGCTGTTATGGAGGGGAGATCAGGACACCCAACCTGGACAGCCTGGCCGCTAACGGACTGCGCTTTTCGCAATTCTATAATACCGCCCGCTGCTGTCCTACCCGGGCCAGCCTCATGACTGGCCTTTACCCGCATCAGGCAGGTATAGGGCTTATGACCAATGACCGGGGTACGGATGGCTACCGGGGTGACCTGAACAATGAAAGCGTCACCATTGCGGAAGTACTCAAAGAGGCCGGTTATGCCACCTACATGAGCGGCAAATGGCACGTGACCAAGCATATGGGGCAATGGAGTGGCGACAGCCTTACATCCAAGCACAACTGGCCCATGCAGCGTGGATTTGATCGTTTTTATGGCACCATCCTGGGAGCGGGGAGCTTTTATGACCCTATTACTTTAACTGACGGGAATGAGCCGGTGGAGCCTGAGGAAGAAAATTTTTACTATACCGATAAGATCAGCAGCAAGGCGGTTGAATTTATCAGCCAGCATGAAAATGAGGATCAGCCCTTTTTCGCCTACGTGGCCTACACAGCCCCTCACTGGCCGCTACATGCTTTGCCGGAGGATATTGCCCGCTACGAAGGTCGCTATGATATCGGCTGGGACAGCCTGCGTCTGGAGCGACTGGCTCGCATGCGTGAGATGGATATTATTGAAGCAGATTGGAAGCTTACCGAAAGAGATGAGAAGGTGCCGGCCTGGGAAGAGTCCGCAAACAAAGAATGGGAGGCCCGCCGTATGGAAGTATACGCTGCCCAGGTAGACCGCATGGACCAGGGTATCGGAAAAATCATCAAAGCGCTGGAGGATAAGGGAGAGCTGGAGAATACACTTATTTTCTTCCTGGCGGACAACGGGGGGTGTGCCGAAGAACTGGGCGAAGGCTGGGGCAGGCAGTTGTTTATTCCTGAAGAAACCCGCCGTGGTGAGCCGGTCATTCTGGGTAATGAGCATACCGATGTGCTGCCGGGTCCGGAGAATACCTACCAAAGCTACGGCAGACCCTGGGCTAATGCTTCCAATACGCCTTTCAGACTATACAAACACTATGTGCACGAAGGAGGCATTTCCACTCCTTTGATTGTACACTGGCCCGCTGGTATCGCTAATGAAAATGGGTGGAGAAATGAGCCCGGGCATCTCATAGATATTATGGCTACCTGCGTGGATGTGGCTGGAGCAGCTTACCCGTCTACTTACGGTGGACATCAAATTCAGCCTATGGAAGGGTTAAGCCTGCTGCCTGTTTTTGAAGGAGAAGCCCTGGAGAGGGAAGCCATCTACTTTGAGCATGAAGGTAATCGTGCCATCAGAAAAGGAAAGTGGAAGCTGGTATCCCTGGGCAGGCAGGGAGCCTGGGAACTCTATGATATGGAAAGCGACCGGACCGAAACCATCAACCTGGCGAATGAGCATCCGGAGCTCGTAAAAGAACTTTCCGCCATGTGGGAGGACTGGGCACAGAGGGCCAGAGTCATCCCCTGGCCGGCCTGATCAATGGTATTTGTTATCAAAATGTTACTTCCAAACTCTTCTGGCAGCTTTTTGTGTTCCAAAGGTGGATTCTGTAGAAAAGAATGTGATATTTGAAGCCTCTTTTCTCAATACCAACCATTTGTTTACAATTATACTACACATGATTTACATGAAAGCAAGCAGCAGCATCAGATCTTTATCGCTTGTCTGTGCTTTGGCAGCCCTCTATGGCGTGCTAAGTGCATTCGTTCCCAAAGCTGATCCTTCACAAAAACCTAAACTCATAGTAGGCATAGTAGTAGACCAGATGAGGCAGGAGTACCTGCTCCGCTACTACAATCAGTTTGGCGAAGGTGGCTTTAAGAGGCTGATGAACGAAGGCTTCATGGCCCGCAACGCTCACTACAACTATATTCCTACCTATACAGGCCCTGGTCATGCTTCAGTTTACACGGGTGCTACACCCGCTATGCATGGCATCATTGCCAACGACTGGTACAGCCGTGATCTCAAGCGTACGGTTTATTGTGCGGAAGACACTATGGTATCGGCAGTAGGTGGTTCTGAAAAGGCAGGCAGGATTTCTCCCCGCAACCTACTCAGCACTACCATCACAGACCAGCTCAAGATGGCTACCCAGGGAAGAGGTAAAGTTATTGGCATTTCCATTAAAGACCGGGGCTCAGCCCTGCCTGCCGGCCACCGTGCGGATGCCGCCTACTGGTACGACGGGCGCAGCGGTGAAATGATGACTTCTACCTTTTACATGAATGAACTGCCTGCCTGGGTAAAGAAGTTTAACGATCAAAAGCTTCCTGAAAAATACCTGAGCCAGACCTGGAACACCCTGCTGCCCATAGAAAGCTATACAGCTTCGGGGGCTGATGCCAGCGAATACGAGGTGCTTTTTCCTGGTAAAGAAGCATCTTCCTTTCCTTATAACCTGAAAGAGATCAATAAAAATCAGGGCGGCTACGGTCTGCTCAGCACCACTCCTTTTGGCAATACCCTGGTGCTGGACTTTGCCCGGGAGGCCATGGAAGCCGAACAACTGGGGCAGGATGAGATTACCGACTTCCTGGCGGTGAGTTTTTCTTCTACCGACTACATAGGCCATGCCTTCGGCGCTCAGTCCAAAGAGTTGGAAGACACTTACATCCGCCTGGACCGCGAATTGGCCAAATTCTTCAACATGCTCGACCAGCAGGTAGGTGAAGGTGAGTACCTGGTGTTCCTGACTGCCGACCATGCGGTGGTGGATGTACCTAAGTTACTGGTAGATGCCAAAATGCCGGGCGGTTACCTGGAAATTTCTAAAATTGGTAATATTATCAACGAAGAGCTTAAAGAAAAATATGGCGAGGGCCAGTGGATAGAACATGCCAGCAGCCAGATCATTCTCAACCATGACCTGATCAAAGCGCAGGATATTGAACTGAAAGCTATGCAGGATTTTGTGGCTGATCGCCTGTTGGATTTCAAGGGAATCAAAGAGGCTTACACCGCTGCCACCATGCGTACGGAAGAGTTTACCCGCGGCCAGCGTCAGCTATTGCAGCTGGGCTATAATTTTCAGCGTTCGGGAGATATCCTTTTCATCACTGAGCCGGGTTATCTCAACAGCAGCCGCTACCAGGGTACTTCGCACGGCACCGGCTACAACTATGATACGCATGTGCCTATGCTGTTTTATGGCTGGGGCATCAGGCCAGGCTCCAGCGTGAAGTACCAGAGCGTTACCGATATTGTACCCACTTTGTCGATGCTGCTCAATATTGCCCTACCCGACGGCGCTACCGGGCAGCCGGTGGAGGAGGTTTTTGAATAAATATTCGTTGGTTTACCGGCCGGAGGAAGTAGAGGTCGCCAGTATATCGCTGGCGACTTTTTTGCAGACGCTCGTGTCCCGCGAGTGACACCTATCCTGCTGGCCTCCGTCCAGATTTACCTCATTTCATCTGAATCCTTGAACAATTGATGGGGGTTTG
>JBKHDR010000049.1:0-30272 GCA_046541235.1 Cyclobacteriaceae bacterium
ATGTAGACAGCCCCCAAGACTTCAGGAACCGTTTGTTGCAAGAAAATGGTAACCGTGACCGGGCAGATGTAGAAAACCTTTTTGAAGCTTATTTTTATCCTTGATTATGAAAAAGTTATCAATATCACTATTTACTTCTTTTCTACTAATTTTTGGAGCATGTGATCCCGAAAGATCAACTACTTTTATTGTAGACAATCAGACTGATATAGATGCAACTATGCAAGTATATCCAAACTCATTAGATCAGACATACGATCTGCCATCCAAAGAAAAAACTGCTATAATTCACGTGGAAGACGATCCAGGGGATGGTCCCTCCCCAATTTTTATAAAAGAAATTGTAGATTCAGTAGAAGTTATTTTCGATAACGAACGGCATATTACGTATTATCCGGATAGTTCTTCGTTACCATCTAATAAGACAATTTATAATCATGCTTATTATGAAGAAAATAAAGATGGTACTCATTTCAATTTAACTTTTGCTATAACAGAAGAAGATTTAGCGAATGTGCAAAACTAGCTTTTCTTAGTCTAAAAGCTCCTAGCTACCAAACCAGGGGCTTTTTTTATTGGATAAAGGTTTGACGCATCCCAAGATTCTCGGAGCCGTTTGTTGCAAGAAAATGGTAACCGCGACCGGGGCGGACAGCGCAGGCTGATACTCACCGCCTACGGCACATAAAAAAGCCGAAGTAGCTTTAACTGCTTCGGCTCAATCTTTAATTTTCAATCTCTAAATCTGTAATCTAACTCTTACTGGCGTCAAAGAGCTTTTTCTTTTCCTCTTTGGTTAAGCTATCGTAGCCGCTTTCAGAGATTTTATCCAGGATGGCGTCAATTTCATCCTGCCTGGTCTGAACATTATTATCTTTACTCTTCCGGCTGCTGCCGCTGCTGCTCTTGGAAGATTTTCTGCGGCTGCCTTCATTGCGATAGGAAACCTTAACCTTAGGCTGTGGTACAAACAGGCTTTTCACAAAAGAGAAAAAAGAAGCCAGCGGTTTGCCCAGGTCATTACCACTCTGCAACTGCTTGATATATACAAAGCCAAGTGCGGCACCGGCCAGGTGAGCAAGCTCACCACCGGCATTAGGACCAGCGGCCTGCGCAAAGGAAAGTACCACATAGAAGATGGCGATATACTTAATCCTGACCGGCCCGAGCAATATCAGCGATATAGTATAATTAGGCATGAAGGTAGCCGCCCCTACCACAATGGCATATACCCCGGCGGAAGCTCCCAGCATACGGGATACCTCTACCTGCTGCGCAAAATAGGGAAGGGTATTGTAGAGCAGGATGTAGAAAAGCCCACCAGCGAGGCCACCAAGTACATAAAGGTTGACAAACTTCTGGCTGCCCAGAAACTCCATGATCATGCTGCCAAACCAGTACAGGAAGAGCAGGTTGAAAAGAATATGGAAGAAACCTTCGTGGGTAAAGAAGTAGGTAACCAGCGTCCAGGGCTTAAGGATAAAATCATCCAGGGCAGCCGGGAGCATGAGTTGCCTGAGCACAAATTCATAAATTTCTGAAGCACCGGAGAAGGTAGCAATGACCCTGATCACGATCAGTACCAGGAATACTACTACGTTGATTACCAGTATCTTCATCAGGCCGTTGTTCGGCCGCTGAAAAGCATACTTAAATTCGTCTAAAATACTGTTCATGACTACCTCTGCTAATAGAAAGTATTACGTTTTCCCTGCCATACTTTGATGAGTATGAAGGCAAATAACATCCCGCCCAAATGCGCAAAGTGAGCTACGTTATCTCCCGGTACACGTTCAAAGCCTGCCCAGAGCTCGTATAGTCCATAGAATAACACAAAATACTTTGCTTTTATAGGAAAAGGAAAAAATAAAAGAAATAATTCAGTATTCGGAAAAAGTAAACCGAAGGCCATCAGTATACCAAATATCGCGCCTGAAGCGCCTACCATAGGGATATTGGCCTTGCGCTCCAGCAGTTGTACCGCCAGTTCCTCGCTCTGGTTGATGTAGGTTGAAGCCCCAGGATTGTCATAATAATTATCAATAAATTCCTGGATATCCGGGCTACGCAGGGCAAACTCGGCATTCTCCAGGATAAAAGTATCAAAATTCTCAGGTGTGGGATTGTCCACATAGTACTCTACTGCATTCTCCAGTTCGTTGACCTCATAATAATTGATAGCCGAATACAACAGCGCGGCACCCAGGCCGGTGACCAGGTAAAATACCACGAAACGCTGCCCGCCCCAGAAACGCTCCAACAGTGGCCCAAAGATGAAGAGGGCAAACATATTACCAAAAAGGTGTCCCAGCCCGCCGTGAATAAACAGGTGCGTAAAAAACTGGTAAGGCCGGAAGGTATCCGCAAAGATGTAACGAAGACCGAAAACTTCCACAAAGCTGAAGGGTACAAAATTCTGCACCAGATATATTCCTATATTAATGATCAGCAGGTTTTTTACAATGGGGGTCAGTCTTCCGAACATGTAGTTTATTTGAAGAAGTCAGTAATCTGTTTCAGGTCCAGTATATAAAAAGTCTTGCGTCCGTCGGGGGCATATTCGGAATTCAGGCAGCCAAAAAGCCGGTCAATCAAGGCGTTCATCTCTGCCGGGCTGAGTTTCTGTCCCTTTTTGACAGACATCTTACGGGCGATAGAACGGGCTACGCTTTCCTTCTTATTACCGGATAAGTCGGACTGATAGGATTTATATTGTTCTATCAGCCCTTCAAACACCTCCCGCTCATTGCCGCCCCGGATATCGGTAGGAACGCCATTTATCACGACAGTGTTTTGCCCAAAAATAGTAAAATCAAAGCCTAAAGCACGAATTTCGTCCTGAAGTTCATCAATTAGCATCACATCTGACGGACTCATAACCAGCGTCTGCGGAAAAAGCGACTGCTGGGAGATGCCTGAACGCCGCTCCAGCGCCAGCGCATAATGTTCGTACAGGATACGCTCATGGGCAGCCTGCTGGTCAATGATCATCAACCCGGATTTGACCTGTATTACGATATAGCTATTATGCACCTGGAAGGGCGACTGTTCCTGCGCTGCCATATGCGGAGCGTCCTGGAAAAGAGGTACACCCGAAGGAATGCGATTGGCGGCGCTCTGGAAAGTCAGCTCACTTTCTTTATGAGCGCCTGGCGCAGATGCTCCCTCATCAGTAAAGTCAAAATATGACTGGTCAGCCGCAGGAGGAGGACTGATATCTTCCCATTGTGAGCGGTCGGCATTCTTCAGGGCCAACTGCTGCCGGAAGGCTTTTCCGCTGCCGGAACGAAAGGTCTGGGGCTGGGGCTCCTGCTGCCCTTCTTCATGCTCGGCATCCTGCTGTGATATCCTGCTCAGCACGCTAAAGTGGTTTTCCTCATCCCGGTCATTGAGCGAAGGGGTGACCAGATTGGTACCGAGCGAACGCTTGACAGCCGCGCGTATGATGGCATACACCGTACGCTCATCGCCCAGTTTGATCTCCGTCTTAGTCGGGTGGACATTTACGTCTATCTCCTTGGGATCAATTTCTATAAAAAGTGCATAAAAGGGAAAGCTATCCTCCGGCAGCATAGCCTCATAGGCACTCTGCACGGCATGGTTGAGATAGTTACTTTTAATGAATCGCTGGTTGACGAAGAAAAATTGTTCTCCTCTGCTGCGCCTGGCGTACTCAGGCTTACCAATGTAGCCATAAATCCTCAGGTGGGGCGTTTCTTCCTGGCAACTGAGGATCTGCTTACGATAAGCATCACCAAACAGCTGGGCTATGCGAAGGCTAAGTTTACCTTTTCCCAGATCATACATGAGTACGTCATTCTGATAAAACTCAAAAGAAACGTCTGGTCTGCCCAGGGCCACCCTGGTAAACTCATCCATGATGTGGCGCATTTCCACCGCATTGGATTTGAGGAAATTGCGCCGGGCCGGCACATTGAAGAAAAGGTTTTTGACACTGATAGAGGTGCCGGCATCTGCCGCTACGGGCTGTATGTCACGCAGGCTGGAGCCTTCAATCTGTAGGCTGGTACCAAACTCCTGGTAAGGCAGGCGGGTGGTCATTTCTACCTGGGCCACCGCTGCGATAGAAGCAAGAGCTTCACCACGGAAACCCAGGGTACGTATGGCATAGATGTCTTCCGCACGGCGAATTTTGGACGTAGCATGCCGCTCAAAGCTCATACGGGCGTCTGTCTCGCTCATGCCGCTGCCATTATCCTTTACCTGAACAAGGGTTTTGCCCGCATCTCTGACAATGACACAGATATGATCGCTTCCTGCATCAATAGCATTTTCCAATAATTCCTTGACTACCGAAGCCGGCCTCTGCACTACCTCACCCGCTGCAATCTGGTTGGCAATAGCATCAGGCAGAAGCTGAATGACATCTGACATCTACGCTACCTCCCTTTCGATAATTTTCTAAGTCTAAAGTATATGTACGCTGGTACAGCTAGCAAAAATAGGTAAAAAATGTCATTCCCGTAAAAGAGGTAGCCAACTATAAACGTTATGAGTAACACCAGGATAAGCATCTGCAAAAGATTGGCATTTCTTTCGTAGTTTGCTCTTTTGGAGAAGGCTCCCGAGATGCTTGAATGATGACTATCCTGCCATGTTTGTGGCTGGCGTATTTCTTGCATGATACGACTGGTACGCTCCTCAATATCTTCCTTGACGGGATCGTAATACCGTGGCTCTACATTGAAGCGCTTATGATTGGGCAGACGTACAATTGATGGAAATTTCATATTTTTAACCTTTAGGCAAGCAGCACTAAATAGGACAATTATTTGTTGGAAATGCAAATGGAGAACGCCCTTGTATTAAAAAAAGTTTGTCGGCAAAAGCTTTTTCACCTTTCTGTATTGCTGTTGTTGTCGCTTGGTTTACCTGCTTCTTTACTGGCTAAGGATCCCGAGGGAAGACCCTCACGTGATGCATGGGTCAGGCAGGTTATGGACACCCTTACGCTGGATGAGAAAATAGGTCAGCTGTTGATGGTACCGATTTACGCTGCTGAGGGCACCCATGATCTGAATACCATACAGGAGCTGATCAGACGTTATCATATCGGAGGGCTTGTTTTTCATTATGGAGATACCCAAGAGCAGATACTTGCCATCAACCTGCTTCAGCAGCAGTCTGCCATTCCTCTGCTGATAGGCACCCATGCTCGCCGTGGCCTGGGCAGCAGCCTTGACGAAGCCATCCATTTTCCCTCTTACACTGCCCTGGGAGCGATACAAAACGAATCTTTCCTGTACAGCCTGGGTAAAGAAATTGCCCGACAGGGTCGTATTATGGGCATCCACGTTAATTTGAGCCCGGTTATCACTCTCGAAAATACACAGAAACAGCCTGAAAATACGGATGTTCTCAGCCACGATACCGGACTGGCTTTTGCCAAGGGGCTGCGTATTATGCGCGGCATGCAGGAACATGGACTGATTCCCAGCTACCGGCAGTTTCCCATTACCTCCATGCTGGCCCTGGCAGACCCTTCTGTCAATAGCCCGCTGGCCTCACCCAATGAGGGAAGGTTACTTGCTCAGCTCAATATGCCACCCGAACTGGAGGAAATTTCAGACCGTTCGCTACTACTGCGCACTTCTATTCCTGACACTTACGTCTATGAGAAATACCTCAGGCTGGAGGGGCTGGTTTTCTCGGAGCCTCTCAGCCAGTACGGCTCCAAAGTTTCGGATGCCACCTTACAGGCCCTCATGGAGGGACATGACATCTTGCTGTCATCTGCTGATGTGGCAGAAGCGGTTGGCATCATTAAAGCAGCTCTCAGAGACGGTAGGCTCAAAAGCATTGACATTGACCGGAGAGTTACGAAAATACTGAAAGCCAAATACCTGGTAGGGCTTGACGGCCATGTGGCAGCGGATACCACTGCTGTCTTGGCGCAGCTGAACAACAGCCATGCCCGCCTGCTCAAGCAGGAATTGTATGAGAATGCCATTACCGTGGTAAAAAATGAGCAGGAGATCATACCCATACGGACTCTGGACAATACCACTTTTGCCTCCCTTACTCTCAATACCGACACCCAGGGGGGCGCTCCTTTTCAGCAAATGCTGGATCGCTATGTAAAATTCAGGCACTTTACTGTTAACGACACCAAAGAAGACGCCGATTACGACAAACTGTTCCAGGAGTTGAAACAGTATGACCACTTGGTAGTGGCGGTTTACGAACATCCGTCGCGTAAGCAGGTACAACTTGATAAAGAAACCCAGGCCCTGCTCAGGTTTCTTGAAAAAGAAACCAAACTTACCATAGTAGCATTCAGCCAGCCGCATAAGCTGCAGGGGCTGGAACAGCTGTCTACCCTCCTGTGTGCTTATGATGACGACCCTGTAGCCCAGCAGGTGGTGCCCCAGATTCTTTTTGGTGCCATAGGCGCCAAAGGACGCCTGCCGGTCAATGCCTCTACCGTACTGAGTGCCGGGCTGGGCGTGAGCACCCCGGTTTTGGGTCGCCTGGCTTATTCGCTGCCCGAAGCCGTAGGTATCTCTTCCGAAGTGCTGACTGGCATAGATTCACTTGCCCAGTGGGCAATCTCCGAGAAGATGACCCCCGGCTGCCAGGTACTTGTGGCCCGCAAAGGCAAGATCATCTACGAAAAAGGGTTTGGCTACCAGACTTATGAAGAAGAAGCGCCTATCACGCCCGAAACTATTTACGATATCGCCTCGGTCAGTAAAGTGGCCGCTACGCTACAGGCAATAATGTTCCTACAGGAAAGAGGCAGCATTGAGTTGGATGAAAAGGTATCTACTTACTTGCCTGAATTGAAGGGGACCGATAAGGAGAAAATGACCGTCAGGGAGGTACTCCTGCACCGGGCTGGCCTGCGCTCCTTCATTCCCTTCTGGTCTATGACCAAAGACCGCAGCGGCCTGAAACCGGAAATTTACAGTCTGCATGCGGAAGGCAGCTTCAACAGCCAGATAGCACCCGGTCTCTACGCCATCAGCAGCCTGAGAGATTCGGTATGGCACTGGACCATTGATGCCAAACTGCGCAAGCTGCGCGGAAAAAAGCCCCATTCGTGGAGACCCGATTTTAATTATCGCTATAGTGACCTGAGCTTTTATATACTACATCAGTTGGTGGAGCGCGTTACCAACCAGCCGATGGATGAATTTCTGGCGCAGAATTTTTATGACCCCTTGGGTCTCCAAACACTGACCTATCGCCCCCTGCTGAGGTTCCCGGCAGAACGCATCGCACCTACTGAAGAGGACAATTATTTCAGGAATGTGCTGGTAAGAGGTACGGTACACGATGAAGGTGCTGCGCTCTTTGGAGGTGTGGCAGGGCATGCCGGGCTCTTCAGTACGGCTTATGACCTGGCGGTGTTGATGCAGATGAACCTACAGGATGGTTTTTATGGTGGAATTCACTATTTTCAGCCCGGCACGGTCGGCAGATTTAGCATCAGGCAACACAACGATAGCCGCAGAGGGATGGGCTGGGACAAACCCGAGTACCTCAGAGATGGAGGACCCACCGCTCCTGAGGCTTCTTATGCTTCCTTCGGGCACCTGGGTTTTACCGGGACTTCTGCCTGGGTGGACCCCAAATATGACCTGGTGTATATTTTTCTGTCTAACCGCGTACACCCTGATGCACGTAATACAAAACTTCTGACCGAAGGTGTGCGTACTAAAATACAATCGGTAGTTTACCAGGCTATGGAAGATTACCACGGTCGCTAGTCTGATGAGAAGCACCTGAATCAGCGACCGGCTACACAGAAGACCATAAACACATGAAAATCGGTATCGTTTGTTACCCTACCTTCGGAGGCAGTGGCGTGGTAGCTACTGAACTGGGAAAATCACTTGCTAAAGAGGGTCACCAGGTACATTTTATTACTTATTCACAACCTACCCGGCTGGATTTTTTTAATGAAAATCTTTTCTATCATCAGGTTGACGTCCGCACTTATCCGCTTTTTCAATACCCTCCTTATGAGCTGGCGCTTTCCAGTAAGATGGTAGATGTGGTCAAGTACGAAAAACTGGATTTGTTGCATGTACATTATGCCATTCCTCACGCCTCAGCAGCCTATATGGCCAAGCAGATTCTTGCCACACAGGGTATCCGTATCCCGGTCGTGACTACCCTGCATGGTACGGATATTACGCTGGTAGGTAAGGATGCTTCCTTTGAACCGGTAGTCACCTTCAGTATCAATGCTTCAGACGGCATCACGGCGGTTTCTGAAAACCTGCGGCAGGAAACTTATGAGCACTTCAGCATTCATAAAGATATCAAGGTTATACCCAATTTTATTGACATGGAGCGCTTCAAGCGACAGCGCAAAGACCACTTCAAGAAAGCCATCTGTCCCAATGACGAAATGCTGATCGTGCATACCTCTAATTTCCGTAAGGTAAAGCGGGTTGACGATGTGGTTAAGGTTTTTTATAACATCCGAAAAAAGATGCCCGCCAAGCTTCTGCTGGTAGGTGACGGCCCTGAGCGTAGCGCCATCGAAAGCCTCTGCCGCAGCCTGGGCACCTGCGATGATATCCGCTTCCTGGGCAAGCTGGAAGCCATTGAAGAAGTGCTGTCGGTATCTGACCTTTTCATTATGCCTTCTGAAAAGGAGAGCTTTGGCCTGGCCGCCCTGGAAGCCATGGCCTGCGAGGTGCCGGTGATCTCCAGCAATATCGGGGGGCTGCCCGAACTCAACATCGACGGACAGACGGGCTATGTGTTACCCGTAGGTGATGTAGCTGGCATGACCGACAGGGCCATTCACATACTTTCATCTGAAGAAAGGCTGCAAACTTTTAAGCAAAACGCCCTGGAAAGAGCCAAGGAGTTTGAGGTAAGCAAAATCCTGCCCATGTACGAGGCTCATTACCAGGAGGTACTGGCAAGTAACAAGAAAGCTATTTTACCCTGATCAGTTGTGCATGGCATATACCTTGGCCTGATCCAGCGCCTGATCCAGGTCGCTGATGATATCATTTATCTCCTCGATACCTACCGATACCCGCATCAGCACATCACTTACGCCTACTTTGGCTCGATCTTCGGCAGGCAGCAGGGAATGTGAAGTCCGTGCGGGTAGGTTGATCAGTGTTTCCACACCTCCCAGGCTTACCGCCGGGCTGATAAATTTAAGCTTGCGCAGCATCTGCTCTGCCTGTGACATCCCCTTGAGTTTCGGCTCAAATGACAGCATACCGCTGAAACCATGCATCTGCCTGCTGGCAAGTGCATGCCCCTGGCACTGGGGCAGGCCGGGATAGTAGACTTCCCTTACCTGATTGTGTTGCTGCAGGTATTCGGCCAGCAGTTGGGCATTTTCATTATGCTGCCGCATCCGCACTGCCAGCGTTTTGATACTTCTCTCAATCAGGGAAGCAGTAGAGGCATTGACATTACTCCCGAAGATCTTCCCTCCCATCTTCACACGATCCATGATCTCTTTTGTACTCACAGTAACACCAAAAAGCAGGTCGCTATGTCCTCCCAGGTATTTGCTGCCACTATGCATCACGATATCAATCCCCAGAGGAATAGGATTCTGGTTGATAGGTGAAGCAAAAGTATTGTCGATCATGGTGAGCAGGCCATGAGATTTGGCCAGGGAAGCAACCATCTCCAGGTCTGTAATGCGTAGCAGCGGATTGGATGGTGTCTCTACATAGATCATTTTGGTTTCAGGACGTATAGCCTCACTCATAGCTTCGGGGGTAGCATCGGCAAAGCTATAGCTGATGCCAAACTGGGGCAGCATTTTTACCGCCATCTGGTAAGTGCCTCCGTAGAGGTCACGCTGAAACAGGATATGATCACCATTTTTCAGCAATGAAAGAATGGTGTTGCTGATAGCTGCCATCCCCGAACCGAAAACCAGTCCGGCTTCAGCCATCTCCAAGGCACATACTTTATCAGCCACCACCCTTTGGTTAATGGTGTTGAAGTTGCGAGGATAAAGTATCTCCTCATAATCCATAAAACTGATGGCCGAGGAATTAAAAACGGGTGTATTGACCCCTTCGGTAAGCAGGCTTTTATCTGTTCCGCCATGAACGCAGAGGGTGGCTTTGTGCTGAGAATGATCCATAAAAACTACTTATTTTTTCTTGAGGGGCTTAAAGTAATCAGAAATATGTGATATGCAAAAGCTTACTGCTGATGACAGTGCTTTATTGGTATCTGCATCTCTTTTATCCGGGCATATTCTTTATTTTTACATTTCATGGCTGCAAAAGAAGAAACCATAGCCCTCGCCTACTTACGGCGGGCCGGTGATCAGAAAAATAAATGCATGCTCACCAGTGAAAGGCTGATGCTGGTGTACAAAGGCCACTTTTACAGCTTTGACCGCCCGCATATCAAGGCCATTTATTTTAGTCGCCGTAGACTTCTGCTGCCCCTGGTAAGCGGTGGTATCATCGCTCCGCTTAGTCTCCTGGCTATTTTTCTCAATTTGTACAACCTGCTCCCTCTGCTATTTATCTTTTTTATTGGCCTGCTACTTTTTTACCTGGGTGTACAGCAGCACCCTGTCTTGACGGTCAAAGACAGTGTTAAAGAGCATGATTTTTTCCTGGAAGAAATCACTCCTAACCTGAAGGCTTTTGTCAGTTTTGCCCGTCAGGTAATCTTCAGCGGCCACAGCCTGCTCTACCTGCCTATCAGAGCCGAGGAATGGGAAAAGAAGGCGGATCATGAAGAAATACTTACTTATGAACTACAGCAGCAGGGGTATATCAGGCTGCTGAATGAGCAACAGATCGCGAGGTGGGATAAGCCGGTTGATGATAACAGTCCCTGGCTGATCCTGCATATCGACCTGCTCAGGGCAGGTGACAGCATAAGGTATGAAGATGAAGGATCGGGAGAGCTTTATGCCCATTTATACCAACCCTTGAACCGCCGGGCTGTCGTTCATGTGGGGCATTAAAGAAATGCAAGCCTGGCTGACTACTCTACCTGTTTTTTCTCTACCTGGTAAAACCGATGAATAATCTCCACATAAGGCGAGCGCGACATCAGACCGGGGTTGATGCCGGGTACACCCTCTGGTACTTCCCTGTTTCTTTCAGCAAAATACTCTTCCCATATTGGAAAAGTTTCTCCTGTATCAGGGTCTATATAAGTCATAGGCGCCAGATTAAAAAGAGGCTTACCTGCATTGGCTCGTTTGAAAACCTCATAAACCAACTCTGAGCAGTAGTAGGCATCATCACCATCCACATAGTTATCATCATAGGCTTTACCCAGTAAGCTTTCTGCCTGCGCTACAGCATCTGCCACCAGCGGCTGGTACTGATTTTTCAGTCGGCCTATCATCACCTTGGGATTGCCTTCTTCATCCAGGTTGCGTTTAAGAAACTCCTGTAGGGGTGTAGCTACCACACCACGGGATACCGCCTCATACACAAAAGGCTTACCCGCCTGCATTACGAGCATACCCATATGTGAGAAGTCAGCACCATCCACTCCCTCCGTCACTTTTTCTATAGACTCGCAATACGGCCCGCAGTCCAGGTCCTGAAAAAGCAGGTCTCCATCCCGGGGAACATAGCCGCTTTGGGCAAATCCTGATAAGCAGTAGAATAAAAGCAGCACAATACTAAAAGTGGGGTTCATAGTTGATGTAATTTCTCCATTTCAAAAAGACAGCCTGTAACTTTTAACCTATCTCTCTCTGGGTAACTGCTGCTTCCTAAGAGGAATACGATAATAAATATAATAATCAAACCCGAAATTGCTGGTATCTTCTCCACCCCCGAAACCCGGTATCCGGTAGGGCACCAGCGAACTGCGGTCAATATACCGGCGGGCAAAGCGATAGCGCAGGGTATAGCCCAAAAATACATTCTTATATACACTTACCTTCACACCTGCGTTCATTTCCAGCCAGCGTACCCCCAGGTTTTCATTGCTCTGTGTAATGGTAGTAGCGCCCCATACATTTTCTCGCGAAGTAAAGCTGATGCGGTCATCTATGGAGCTAAAGGCGTATTTGAGGCCAAAGAAGATGATGTCGTTACTCGCCTCATAGCTGCCCTCCCGTTTATCGGTCAACATATTGACATCTACCCCCAGCTTAAAAAAGTCACCGTTCATACTGTAGCTAAATTCTTCCCCCGGAGGCGCCCCGGGCTCACTGTTTCTCTCCAGTTCGGCTCTACCATATTCTGCTGCCAGCATAAACCTGCCCCTCACCACATCGGCCTGAAAGCCATAGTAAGTACCTTTGTCATCCAGCGCGGACAGTATCAGTTCATTCACTGCCGGCCCGATGCGCATCACCGAAGGAAGCAAACTACGCTTTGACCATGTCCGGCGTACCGTATCTGCCTCATCAGGCTCCGTCTGCTGGGCAAATGACAGATGCATACTGAAGACGACCATGAATATGCTAAAAAAATATCTCAAGATTGGTCGGGTTATTCTGGTTCAAAACTTCTTCAGTGACCTCTACATTACGAAAGTCGGAACCCTCCGGGTCTACATCCAGGTTAAACACCCTGGCCTGAGGCCGACAGTCAAAGATCTGTGTGGTATCCACAAAATAGCTCAGGTCTATAAAACGCCGGACGGTATCGCCCTCGGCCACCAGGATATCAAAGAAAAAGGAGGTGCTTTCCTGCTGAATATCCACTGGCAGACGAGCGGACGATACGGTATCTCTTCCACTGAAGATTACATTACCGAAGTTGTCTGTTATACTGCTGATCACCAGCGTATCTCTCACCTCCTGGGTAATTATGGTGGGTTCGGTGGCCGTGGTATCTATCCTGCGAAATTGCGCCCTGGCAATGTTAGTAAATTCATACTGGCAGGTATAGATCCTGACGTTGGTAGGGTCAAATAAATTCACTTCAGAATCCGGCACATCAACAGAATCAAAGCTGTTGCTACTTATGGCAAGCTCATCATAGCTTTGCTCTACCCCACATTCAGGAGAGATCAGCCGCTGTTCTCTGTTATAAGTAAAGGTGAGGGTATCCCGTTCAAATTCAGAAAGCGTATCTTCTGCCCATTCTACAACAAAAGTAACTGAATTGGCTGTAGGGTTGAGCGGCAGTGCCAGGCCCAGGGCAAGCACATTGGAAAGCAGCAGATCACCCTCATCGGTAAACACAGAGGCAATAGCCAGGGTATCCTGTCGCGGACTGGAGGGATCAAGCTTCAGAAACCTCACCCTTACGGTGTCAAAGCTCTCCGATACACAGCTTACATCTTCATTCAGGCAGGCACTCAGTCCCAAAAGCATGAATACCGCCCACAGTGAGGAATGATACAGATATTTTAAAATAAAAAAGTACTTCATGAAGGTGCCTCTGCGTAAACTAAAATTTCTGGCCTAACAAACGAAACGCTGCCAGGTCTTGTTTGATATGCTATCCTGCGCCAATTTGCAAGGCGCAAGATATATTTTCTTAATTTTGCCGGAAAGATATAAAGAAAGCAAGCTTGAAAACAAAAGGGATCAAAAAAGATAAGGTAAATGTCATTACCCTGGGTTGCTCCAAGAACCTGGTAGATTCAGAAGTGATGATCACTCAACTCAAAGGTAATAAAATCCATACGACCCATGAGTCTGATAAGGATGATGCCAATGTGATCATCATCAATACCTGCGGCTTTATTGATAATGCCAAGCAGGAATCCATTGATACCATATTGCGCTATGCAGACGCCAAGAATGAAGGCGCCATAGACAAACTCTACGTCACCGGCTGCCTCTCGCAGCGTTACCGGGATGACCTGGAAAAGGAGATACCCGAGGTAGATGCTTTTTTTGGTACCATGGAACTCCCCCTTTTACTAAAAAAATTTAAGGCCGACTATAAGCATGAACTGGTAGGAGAGCGTATCACCACCACCTCGCGCCACTATGCGTACATGAAGATATCCGAAGGCTGCGACCGCCCCTGCTCCTTTTGCGCCATCCCGCTGATGCGCGGCAAGCATGTCTCCAAACCTATAGAAACCCTGGTACAGGAAGCCAGGGCGCTGGCGCGTAATGGTACCAAAGAACTGCTGCTCATTGCCCAGGATTCTACCTACTACGGCCTGGACCTGTACGGCAAGCGTAACCTCTCCGAACTGCTGAAGCATCTTTCTGATGTGGAAGGCATTGACTGGATCCGCCTGCACTATGCCTTTCCTGCCGGCTTTCCGATGGATGTGCTGGAGGTGATGGCCGAGCGTTCTAACATCTGTAACTACCTGGATATGCCGCTGCAGCATGGGTCTACGCGTATGCTCAAGCTGATGCGCCGGGGCATTACCCGTGAAAAAACGGAAGCGCTGGTGAACCAGATCAGGGACAAAGTGCCGGATATCACACTTCGTACTACTCTCATCGCCGGACATGCCGGAGAGACAGAAGAAGATCATGCCGATATGGTGGATTTTGTGGAAAAGATGCGATTTGACCGCCTCGGTATCTTTACTTACTCGCACGAAGAAGGCACCCACGCCTACGGTATGGAAGACAATGTACCCGCTGAGGTAAAGCAGGAAAGAGCGAATGAGGTAATGGAGTTGCAGGAGCAGATTTCTCGTGAGAAAAACGAAGCCAAGATTGGTAGTGTACAAAAGGTACTCATAGACCGTAAAGAAGGCGGCAGTTTCATAGGCCGTACCGAAGGCGATTCCCCGGAAGTAGACAATGAGGTGATCATCTCTGCCAAAGAAAACTATCTGCGCATAGGCGACTTTGCTAACATTCGTATTACCGATGCCACTGAGTTTGATTTGTTTGGGGAGTTGGAGGTGTAGCTAGCTTTTCATTACAAAATTTAAGTGAATACACTAAAATAACAGTAAGAAATTTTGCTATATAGCTTAGCTTAGCTTAGTGCGGAAGCTTCAATTTATAGGAATATGTTCCTTGTTCTTACTTATTCTTTTTAGTCACATTTAAATTTTATTGACGTTATGAAAAAATTATTGTGTATTTTTTCACTGGCAACCGCATGTTTCTTTGTAGCCCCCCCTAGCGAATGCTAGTGTACTCAAAACAAATCAACCTAGCTAAGGAACTGGCTTGTGTGGGTGTTAAAACATCTTGCGGTACAGGAGGTACTGTTTGTGGGGAAACCACTGAAGAAATAATGGAAGGTGCAGAAGCTCTAGAAGAATGGGATTGTGAATAACGACCAATCCTAATTATTAATTATTCGCCCGGCACTTAACCCTGCGATTGGGCCAAGTACCGGGTGTCAAAACCATTACATCTATGTTTCGGAGTATTTTAATTTTGGCTGTTGTTGTCTTTCCCAACGTTTTGTCAGCACAGCAGTCAAACTCTACTTATTGCTTCTTCTACCGCTACACTGCCAATGTTTCCACCACCGAAGATAAGATATGGGAAGATGAGATGGTGCTGTTTATTGAAGAAGGCAATCGCGCTACATTTGAAAGTTATACGCGCTACCAACGTGCGCGTGCCATGCAAGAGGCCAAAGCGAAAGGAATGTCTTTTCAAGAGTTTTCCAACTCTACTGCCAACTTACCCTCAGCCAAGTTCAATTTTTCAATACAGCGTGATTATACTGCCCAGCAAAGCATATATAAGGACAAGATTGTTAAAGACCGCTATCGTTATACTGAGCCTTTAGAAAAACCCGTGTGGAGGGTTCATTCGGAAACCAAAATTATTAAAGGATTTAACTGCCAGCGGGCGACCATTGATACACTAGGCCGCAAGTTTGAAGCCTGGTTTACCGAGGAAATACCCTTGCGCGAAGGCCCTTACAAGTTTCACGGCTTGCCCGGTTTGATTGTGGAGTTATACGATCAAAACCAAGATCATCATTTTGCCCTTACTGATAGCAACTATCAGTGCGAGTACTCACCTATGGGTAAGGATGATATGTACCTGGACGTAACGCGCGGGCAATACCTGAAAGCTTTAAATAATTATTATCAAAACGCACTGGACGGTATGCTGGCCGCAGGTATTGAGATAGGAGATGCGGAGTTTCGTAAGCAGGCCAATCAGGACATGAGGAAAATCGACAATTTGATTGAGATGCGTTAAGATCACAGCGGGCTTTGTTGTTGCTTGGCATATCAATCATTGGCTTTTTCTTCGCGCATTGGCATACCTGCATTTTTCAAGCTTGTGATAAATGGGCAAATCATATCTGGTACCCAAACCAAATGTTCCACATTTAAGGCAACATTAAGAAATGAGCAGGGCCAACAAACTTACAATCATACTTTTATACATTTCGTGCTCATTTTGTCTGGCTCAAAGCACTACAGAAATCCGGGGAAGGGCAGTTGATTTAGAGGGTGCAGGTTTGCCCATGCTCAACATCTTGGTCAAAGAAAAGTCCAGACCGGCCACCATAGCCTACAGCGTGGCTGATACTGCTGGGTATTTTCATATTAGCTTCCGGTCATTATCTGACAGCATCTTAGTAAAATTTACTGGTTTAAGCATTGCCGATACTATGCTCTTGTTAGCCAACCAGTCAAGGTACATAGAACTTCAGTTGGACTACCGTAATCGCCCTTTGAAAGAGCTGAAAATAAAAGGTAACTTGCCTATCCGTCAAATGGGTGATACCTTACGTTACGATGTGAGCCGTTTTGAGAAGCCAGTTGACCGCTCAATCGGAGACGTAATCAGCCGTATGCCTGGCCTGAGTATCAGCACAGATGGTACTATTGAATATCAGGGCGAACCTATCGAGAAATTTTACATTGATGGTCTCGACCTTTTAGAAGGCCGCTATGCATTGGCACACCGTAACTTGCCTTCCCGTTCTGTGCTATCTGTAGATGTTCTTGAGAACCACCAGCCTGTTAAAGTATTGGACAGCCTTGTTTACAGTGACCGGACTTCACTAAATATTCGCCTGGCAGCAGGTGTTACCACTACCGGCCAGACTGAGGCAACAGCTGGCGGAAGCGAAGATGAAGTTATCTGGCAAGCCAATATTACACCAATGCTATTTACTGGCGAGACACAAATGTTGGCTTCGCTACAGACAAACAACATCGGTGACCAGCTCAATGATCAGCGAAGGGTATTTACAAGGGAAACAATACAAGAAAATGACTTACCACCTCCTGACCAAAATCGCTGGCTGGGCATTCAGCAACTTAGCCAGCCCGCATTTGGCAAAGAACGGGTTTTGTTCAACAACAGCCACTTAGGTTCTGTTAACATACTTCGGAAACTGGGCAATCATTACCAGTTAAAAGCATATGTGTCTTTATACAATCACCAGGATAGGGCTTTGGGCAACTCTAGTGACGTTTATTTTTTGCCAGATGATACATTGCAAATTGATGAACAGGTCACCAACAAGTACCGACAGCGGCAGTTGGAATCCAAGTTGACAGTTGAAAAAAATGACAAGAAAAGCTTTTTGCGCAATACGCTTAAATTTCAGGCTTACGATGATGCACAAGTCGGTCAAACTTCGTTATCTGGCCAGTTAATACAAGAACAGGTAAGCCTACCTTTTTATGCGATTTCAAATCAATTTACCTGGCTGCGCCCAACGGGCAAACGGCTAGTCACTTATCGTTCTTTAATTGATTTTCAACAGTCTAACCAAACACTTTATGTACAGCCTACCTTGTTTGGCTCACCTGCAACTGAACCGGCCAATGCGAAGCAGCACCTAGCCGAGGGGCGTGCCCACGTCCGCCACAGTGCATCCTATGGATATGATATTGGCAAGATAAGATGGTCCGGAGAGCTAGGCTTTGGTTACCAAAGACAACGCTTAACAACAAGATTGGAAGAAGGATTGGCCAGGGAACATACGGAAGCCCTACCTCTTTTTGCCAACGATTTGTTACGTCAGCAATATAAGTTGTACCATGATGTCCAACTTTCATATGAGCAAATCCAATGGAAAATAAAAGTGGGTTTGCCAGTCAATTACCAGTGGGCCAGCGCAGTGGACAGCGCACAAGGGGCCAATCTTAGCTCGCAGCGTCTTTTCTTCAATCCATCGTTAAGGGTCAATTATCAAATTTCCCCCCTTTGGAAAAGTATGTTTTCGCTTCAGCGAAAAGAAGGTTTTCCGTTGAACGAAAACCTGCACTTCGGAGCGATTCTTCGTAATTACCGGCAAGTACAAAATTTGTCCAGCGTAATACCCCGCTATAGAAGCCACAACGTGCTGGGAAGCTTAGGTTACCGTAATCCTGTTAATTCTTTCTTCTTCAATATGCGCTACCAGTACCGCCACCAGTGGAACAACACTGTCATAAGAAACCATGTAACACCGGACGGCCTACAAACCCGATTTTTGGCCAATGAAGACAATGTTGGTTCTTATCAAGAAATTGCAGCTAAAATCAGCAAATTCGTATCAAGCTGGAACACAACGTTCCGTTTGGGAAGTCGCTGGCAAGAAACAAATACCAGGCAATTTATCAATGACAGGCCAAGCGAAGTTATTAATCGGTCGCTAGCCATCATCCCGGGCATTGATATAACTATTTTTCGCTGGATGGATATTGAGTACCTTGGTACTCTGCAGCAGGCCAGCGGAATAGTGAATGGGCAGCGAACAGGGCATATTAACCAAATCAGTCAACGCCTGGCCGTGTACCTTTCCCCCACAAGCCAGCATCTTCTCCGCTTTTCTGCCGATGACTATCTCAACGAAACCAAAAGTTCGTCCGTCCGCCAAACTTTTGTGAATTTTCTCTACAGGTACACTTTGGCCAAAAAACAGATAGATTTCAGTGTGAGGATAGAAAACCTGCTAAACGAAAGAACATTTGTTGACTACCAAGCTGACTCTTTTACTGTACTCCAGGATATCTATCGTTTACGTCCTCGCCAGTTCTTGCTCAGTGCTACATTTGTTTTCTAGTAACGACAGCCTAAAGTTTGTATTTTTGGCAGGGCTTGTTTGCTACTTACCTTCTAAAGGTCAGAAAAAACTTTAGGCACAAGCCTTCGTTTCAATTTTAGTAATACTAGCTGACAGCAGTTTTTTGATCAAACGCAAATCCAGCACCTAACATAATATGAAAATTGTCAAACTGAGCTTTTTTAAAACTGGTACATTCTCGCCAATTTTTTTAGACTACATCAATAATGAGGAAAAGCTCGAGCCCTTTTACAACCATCGTCCCGATCTGGAAGGCTTCAAAGCCCAACTGAAAGAAAAGAAGTTTTCTCAGGCACAGAGAAATATCTTGACCGAGACGCTTGAGCGTCAATACAAAGGATTTGAGCAAACTGAAACAGTTTCGCAAAACATAGCCAAACTGGCCGATGACAATACCTTCACAGTCACTACCGGTCATCAGCTCAATATCTTTACCGGGCCGCTCTATTTTATCTACAAGATCGTCACCACCATCAATACCTGTAAAAAGCTGCAGGAGGCCTATCCCGACTACCATTTTGTGCCGGTCTACTGGATGGCTTCCGAAGATCATGATTTTGAAGAGATCAGCCATTTCCACCTTTTTGGTAAAGATTATGTCTGGCAGACCGACCAGCAAGGTGCGGTAGGCCGTTTTAAGACGGACAGCCTTAGCAGTGTACTGGAGGAAATGCCCGAGCAGGTAGAGATGTTTGAGAAGGCTTACCTCGAACAGGAAAACCTGGCCGATGCGGTGCGTTATTATGTAAACGAACTTTTTGGAAAGCATGGCCTTATTGTGCTGGATGCGGATGATGCAGCACTGAAAGCCTCCTTTCGCTCAGTGATGGCCGACGACCTGAAGCAGCATACTGCCAAAGCACTGACCGACCGATGTTCTGGGGAACTGGAAAAGCTGGGCTACAAAGCGCAGGTCTATCCCCGCGAGATCAACTTCTTTTACCTGGATGAGCAGCTTAGGGAGCGCATTGAACTGGAAAACGGAAAATACCAGGTACTGAACACCGACATCAGCTTTACTGAGCAGGAACTGATGGCTGAGATGGAAAAGCATCCCGAGAAATTCAGCCCTAATGTTATCCTGCGCCCTCTTTACCAGGAAACGATACTCCCCAACCTGGCTTATATCGGCGGCCCCTCTGAACTGGCTTACTGGCTGCAACTCAAGCCGGTATTTGACCATTACCAGCTGCCCTTCCCCATCCTGATGCCCCGTAATTTTGGCCTGGTGATCAACAAGTCAAATGCCCGCAAACTGGATAAACTTCCTGTACAGGTAAAAGACCTCTTCCGGGATACCCAGGCGCTGATCGCCCGCTTTGTGGAAGAAAATGCTGATGGCTCCATCTCTCTTGCTGCTGAAGAGGCAGAGATGGCAAAAATATTTGACAAAGTCCGGGAAAAGGCCGCCCAGGTAGACAAGAGCCTGGAAGGTTTTATTGGTAAAGAAGAAAAAAATGCCCTCAAAAGCCTGCAGAACATTGAAAAGCGCCTTAAGAAATCGGAAGAACGTAACCAGGAAACGCAGGTAAAGCAACTGGAGAGCCTCAAAGACAAGCTCTTCCCGGGTGGGAGCCTGCAGGAGAGAAAAGAAAATTTTCTGAATTTTCAGATCAACAATCCTCAGTTTGTGGATGAGCTGCTGACATACCTGGATCCTTTTGACTATCGTTTTAACATCCTTAACGAGTCCGACGACTATTGACCAAAGCCGAAGCCCGCAACTATTTTCGCCAGCAAAGGAAGGCACTATCGCCCCAGGCTTACCACCTGCTCAATGAGGCTGTGCTCAGACGTGCCAGCGAATTAATCCTTCAGCAACAGCCCGGGCTGGTACACTGCTTCCTGCCTATCACCCGAAACAGAGAAGTCAACACCTGGCCACTGATTGACCTACTACTGGAAAAGCACATTTCGGTAGCTGTCTCCAGAAGTAGCGAGCATGATAACAGTATGCGGCATTTTCTTTACCATGAAAAGGTTTCCTGTCAGGAGAATGCCTGGGGTATCCCTGAGCCTTGCGGAGAAAATCTGAAGGAAATCAGGGAAAAGGATGTTGATTTGATTCTGATACCTCTACTGGCTTTTGACCTCAGCGGGCATCGTGTGGGCTATGGCAAAGGCTACTACGACCGCTTCCTGCAGCAGTGCCCACCCAAAGCTGCTAAAATTGGCCTCTCTTTGTTTGACCCGGTGGAGCAGATCACCGACATTCATCCCGCTGATATTGCCCTGAACAAGGTAGTGACACCAGCCCGGATCTGGACTTTTGGTAATTCGGTTGGCCAATAACAATCACTAATCCATTATTCGTTATATATTTGCACAAATTTTTCGGCAGATGAACGAAGGAGTTATATGAGGATTATTATTGCGGGTGCAGGAGACGTGGGTAAACACCTGGCCAAGCTGCTCGCCTACGAAAACCAGGACATAGTCGTAATTGACATGAACCAGGACAGGCTGCGTCAGCTGGGAGGACAACTGGATGTATCCACCATCAGGGGAAATGCCACCTCTTATAAGGTGCTCAGGGATGCCAATGTAGGCAATGCTGATCTGCTGATCGCTGTTACTGAATCAGAGGAAGTCAACCTGCTGACGTCTTTCATAGCCAAGCAATTGGGAGCCAAACGTACTGTAGCGCGTATTTCCAACGAGGAATTTCTACTGAGCAAAGATATGCTCGACCTCAAGACTGTTGGCATAGACGAACTTATCTCTCCTGAATCGCTGGCAGCGCGGGAAATACGCCGCCTGCTGCGCATAGCGGCAGTGACGGACACCTTTGAGTTTGACCAGGGGCTGCTTTCTCTGATAGGCATCACCATTGACGGACAAAGCGCTTTGATTGACCGTACCCTGGCCGAAACCTCCCGCCTGAATCCTCACAACAGTTTTGTGACCGTAGCCATTCTCAGGGATGGACAAACCATCATCCCCCGAGGCGATACGATCCTCCGCCCCAATGACCATATTTACTTCATTGCTCAGCCCGATGGCATAGACAGGGTACTTGACCTGACCGGCAAGAAAAAGCTGGAGATCAAAAACATCATGATCCTGGGGGGCAGCAAGGCAGCCTACCATACCGCCCGTAAGCTCAGCAGCAACTACAATGTGAAGCTGATAGAAAAAGACAGGGATAAATGCTTTGCGCTGGCTGATCAGTTGCCTAAATCGCTGATTATCAATGGAGACGGAAGAGATGTGGATGTACTGGAAGAAGAGGGCTTAGGCGAAATGGATGCTTTTCTGGCCCTCACCGGCGATTCTGAAACGAATATCATCTCCTGCCTGGTAGCCAAAGACCGGGGTGTTAAAAAAACCATCGCCCTGGTGGAAAACATTGATTACATCCATCTCAGCCAAAATATAGGCGTGGATACCATGATCAACAAAAAACTCATTGCTGCCAATTTTATCTTCCGCTATATCCGTAAAGGAGACGTAGTCTCTATTACCGGTATACATGGTGTACAGGCTGAAATCCTGGAGTATGAGGTCAACGAGACCTGTCAGATTGCCCATAAGCAACTTAAGGAACTTAATTTTCCTAAAGATGCCGTCATTGGTGGTGTGGTCAGAAACGGAAAGGGGCAGATCGCTATGGGTAATTTTCTGTTTAAGCCTCATGACAGGGTAGTAGTACTCAGTAAACATGACAGCCTTTCTGAAGTAGAAAAATTCTTCAAATAACGCCTGCCTGACAGCAGATGATTCTGCCGTCGTATACTCAAATGCTGACTCATGAAATATAACTGGAAAGTCCTGATCAACATACTGGGCGTACTGCTGATGTTCAACGGAGGCTTTATGTTGCTGTGCCTGATCGTTTCAGCCTTTTACCAGGATTCTGCCTGGGAAGCCCTGCTTGGCGGAGGGGGCATTTCGTTCATCACCGGGCTTGTTATCTGGCTGGCTACCCGTAAGCAAAAAGATAAAGAACTGCGCAGCAAAGACGGCTACCTGGTAGTCACGATGGGTTGGGTGTTGATGTCATTTTTCGGATCATTTCCCTATGTACTGAGCGGGGCCATTCCCTCCTACCCTGATGCCTTTTTTGAGGCTATGTCGGGCTTTACCACCACAGGAGCAACTATTCTTACAGATATTGAGGTTCTGCCCAAAGATATCCTTTTCTGGCGGAGCCTGACACAGTGGATAGGCGGCATGGGGATAATTGTGCTGGCGGTAGCTATCCTGCCTATACTGGGTATTGGAGGTATGCAACTTTTTATTGCGGAAGCTCCCGGCGTAACACCCGATAAACTTAAGCCACGCATCAAAGACACTGCAAAAAGATTATGGATCATTTACATAGGCCTCACTCTGCTGGAGACGGTGCTGTTATTGCTGGGAGGTATGAATTTTTATGAGGCCTTCAGCCACAGCCTGACCACCATGGCTACCGGAGGTTTTTCAACCAAAAATGCCAGCATTGCTTTCTATGATTCTGCTTATCTGCAGTATGTGATTACCATCTTTATGTTTCTGGCGGGTACCAGCTTTGCACTCACTTACTTTGCCTTCAAAGGCTCTTTTGATAAGGTATGGGCCAATGAGGAATTCCGTTACTATCTTATTACTGTACTGATTATTACTGCCATCACTACGCTCGGTATTTATGTATCAACTGATCATGGATTGGAGAGATCATTCAGGGATGCCATTTTTCAGGTAGTATCTGTAGTCAGTACTACCGGCTACATCACTGCCGACTATACCGCCTGGGTTCCCCTGCTTACGGTCATTTTCTTCCTGCTTATGTTTACCGGTGCTTCGGCAGGTTCTACGGCTGGTGGCGTGAAAATCGTACGTCATATCGTGCTGCTAAAAAACAGTATCCTGGAAATGAAGCGGCAGGTACATCCCTCGGCCATCATCCCGGTGCGTATCAACGGTAAGGCTGTCACCCAGGATATTACCTTTAATGTACTGGCCTTCTTCATTATTTACATTACTATTTTCGCTATAGGCTCTGCTGCTATGGCCATGATAGGTGTGGATTTTATGACTGCCATTGGCTCCGTGGCCACTTCACTTGGAAATATTGGCCCTGGTATTGGCACGGTAGGCCCGGTAGACAACTTCGCACACCTGCCGGCTGCCGGAAAATGGATACTTTCCTTCCTGATGCTATTGGGCCGTCTTGAGCTTTTTACCGTGCTGATATTACTGACACCCTACTTCTGGAACAGGAATGTTTAGTTGAGCTGGCTTATTGTCTTATTTCACTGCAACAGCAGGCTCTGGTCAATTACTTTGAGTGCTTCCTGCAGCAGCCTTTCTTTCTCAATAGGCACCACCCCGGTATATTCACAGACTATGCCGCCGCCCAGGTTGGATAGTTCAGCCAGAAGCCGGGGAGATAAACCCAGGGCAAGACATAGCCCTGCTATGCTGATCACGGTATCCCCCGCACCGGAAACATCGGAGATCTGCCGGATGTGAGCCTGAATCAGGTGCTTCTTTCTGTTTCCCTGATAATCAGCATCTATAAAAACGCCTTTTTCGGAAAGCGTAATGAAAGTCCCATCCAGTTGCAGCAGCGTTCTCAGGCGGTCGGCGGCCTCAGCCACAGCCTGTTCATAGCTGAGGTTCATCTCATGCTTTTCTTTGTGCAAGGCCAGGTCTTCCGATTTCAGCCCCTCCAGCAGTTCCTTCATATTGGGTTTAAAGAGAGTGGCATACTTATAATGCAGGAAATTACGTCGTTTAGGATCCACTGCAGTGGGAATGTTTTTTTCATAGGCCAGGGAAATAATGCTGCGGATCATTTCCTCGTTCAGCACGCCTTTGTCATAGTCCTGGAAGATGACTACATCTGCCTGAGGCAGCAGCTTTTCAATGATTTGCATCAGAGCCTGGCTATCGGCTTTGCTGAGCAGACTGTCATCTTCAGAATCTACCCTGAGCACCTGCTGTGAACCGGCAATTACCCTCTCTTTGACAGTAGTTACCCTTTCTTTGCTTCTGATGATACCTTCGGAGGAAATGCTCCTTTCCTTCAGCAGATCACCAAAATCATCTCCCGCATAATCATTACCAGTAACTGCGCACAGTAGGGGAGTAGCGCCAAGCGCCTGCACATTCAGGGCCACATTGGCAGCGCCTCCCAGCCGCTTTTCCCGTTTTTTTACATGTACGATAGGAACAGGCGCCTCAGGCGAAATGCGGTCTACTTTACCCCAGATATAAGCATCCAGCATGACATCCCCTACTATCAGCACCTTTAACTGGGTGAATGCATTAAATATATCTTCTACAGACTGATACATAAAGCTTCAAAGCAAAAACTCCCGGCACTAACGGGAGTTTTATGAATTAATGGTTATACAAATGACCAAAGCAAACCTACCGATGAGGATTTACTTAAGCTTAGCTAATGCTTTCTTCATACGGGCAATGGCTTCCTTCAGTTGCTCGTCTGAGGCCGCATAAGATAGACGTACACACTGAGGTGCACCAAAAGCATCGCCGGTTACCAGCGACACATAAGCTTCTTTGAGAATGTACATGCAGAAATCTTCGGCATCTTTGATCTGCATCTCACCATCAGATTTACCGAAGTAGTCGCTTACGTCGGGGAAGATGTAGAAAGCACCATTGGGTACATAAGTTTTGATGCCGGGAATCTCCTTAAGCAGTCCCAGCACCAGGTCTCTGCGGCGGCGATAGGCTTTGGCCATCTCCTGCGTGGGTGTCATATCTCCTTTGAGAGCAGCAATAGCAGCGCGCTGCGCAATGCTGTTGGTTCCGGAGGTAAACTGCCCCTGCATTTTGCCGCAGGCTTTGGCGATAGAAAGTGGAGCCGCAATATAGCCCAGGCGCCAGCCGGTCATGGCGAAGCCTTTGGAGAAGCCGTTTACCGTGACGGTTCTTTCCATCATACCCGGCATGCTGGCGATGCTGACATGCTCACCGCTAAAGTTGATATGTTCGTAAATTTCATCAGCCACCACCACGATATCAGGACGGTCTTTTAAAACCTCGGCCATAGCCTGAAGTTCTTCGCGGCTGAACACTGCGCCGGTGGGGTTACAGGGAGAGGAGAAGATAACTGCCTTGGTTTTGGGAGAAATAGCTTTCTTCAGTTGCTCGGCTGTGGCCTTAAAATTGTTTTCTATGCTGCCATCAATCGCTACCGGCACACCCTCTGCCAGTTTGATGATCTCCACATAGCTTACCCAGTAAGGAGCATATACGATCACCTCGTCACCCGGATTGAGCAGGCACATCATTACGTTGGCTATAGACTGCTTGGCCCCGGTAGAGACCACGATCTGTTCGGGAGAATAATCCAGCTGGTTTTCATTTTTGAGCTTTTCCGCAATGGCCTGTCTCAGGTCAAGGTAGCCAGGTACGGGAGTGTAGGTAAAATATTTACCTTCATCTATGGCTTCTTTGGCAGCCTGACATATATGCTCGGGGGTTTTAAAATCTGGTTCACCCAGGCTGAGGCTGATCACATCAATACCCTGAGATTTGAGCTCGCGGGCTTTCTGAGCCATGGCAATGGTTGCCGACTCTTCCATGGCCTTGATTCTTTCGGATAATTGCTCCATGAATGTTATAGGTTATGATAAATGAGGCTTTTAGTTTCTGCTTTACAGTACACAACAAAACTAAGGATTAAGTGGAATACTTACTAAAATTGCTAGAAAATGGCTGGATAATTTAAAAAATCAGGCATGAGGAGCAGATGAATTAAAAAGCAAAAAAAGAAGATATATTTTAGTGAAATCAGGATATAATGCCGAACTTTGTTGATTATACTTTTGTCTATAAAGCACATACGGGGCCGACCGGTTTTGACAGGATGAGTGGTTACGTGTGTAAGCATGCAGGCACATGGAGTGAGTGCCTTGATCAATAGCTCTAACACAACAACTGGCGAATCTAATTACGCCATGGCTGCCTAATTTTAACCCTCTAGGTTAGAATTTGGGCTTTACGGTTGAGCGAACACGCTCCCGGGCCACATCCCACGGAACCTCCTGTTCTTTAGGTTCCGAGTCTGGGGTGTCGACTTAAGGAACTGGCGTGAGCAGGGCTGTGATGCTCACGTAAGATTAAGCGCAGCTAAGCTAGTGGTAGGTTGCCTTTTGCCGGCTGCTAGACGAAAACCAATAAAAGGCTAAGCATGTAGAAGACGCGATTTCTGCCTTCTCTGGACGAGGGTTCGAATCCCTCCGGCTCCACAAATTAGATTCAGGCAACATCAAAACCCTCCAAATTTTAAGATTTGGAGGGTTTTTTGTTTTCAACCTCTTCATTTTATTCATCTATTCTCTTACCTTAGGTTACCTTTTCCGTCTTGGCTGTGGTAATTCTGCATGCCCTATTCAACAGCGCCAACCGAGCGTTTGGGCCTTCGGCCGATGTTCACATATTCTTGGCAGCTGCCTTTTGTGTCTTCTGTATCATCAATGACAAAATGTGGAAGAGAAAACCTTACCACGAAAAGGCTTATAAACAGGAAAAAAGCTCACTGGTCGTTACACCGCAGCCTATTTCGGGCAATCCGACACTTTATTAAAACATGCTGCACCGGAAAACAGGATGCTCTGTCCGCAAAAGAATTAAGCCCGGTGATACCGGGCTTTTTTAGCTATTAACAGTCCCATCCTGGCTTGGGTCCTATATGTTCATTATCTTTTTATTCTTTGGAATAGGTCTGTCATTTCATGTCGTTCCTACACCTTCTCTGCCTGGTAACCGGCCTTTTTCACGGCTTCCTTCACCTGCTGCTCATTGTCGGCTTCTACCGTCAGGATGCGGTCAGGTGACTGCAGGTCTACCTTCCAATGATCTTCACCTACTGCTTCGTTGAGGTGAGGAGTAACGGCAGAAACACAGGCACCGCATTTGATATTGGTTTTAAATTGATAAGTACTCATGATTTTGATGTTTAATGAATAATGACTTGATATTAATGCGTTGATTTATTGATGCGTTTATAAACGATTAAACAAATCAACAAATAAACCTTTACAATTTGCTACTCCTGAGTCTCAGACTATTGCTGACTACGGAGACTGAACTTAATGCCATAGCCGCTCCGGCGATCATAGGGTCCAGCATAAATCCGAAGAAGGGAATCAATACGCCGGCCGCAATCGGAATACCAATCACGTTGTAGATGAAAGCCCAGAACAAGTTCTGCTTGATAGTTTTGACCGTCTTGCCCGACAGCTTCAGCGCCTTGGGAATGGCCATCAGGTCGGAGGTGATGAGCGTCATCTTGGCTACGTCCATGGCGATGTCAGAACCTTTGCCCATGGCAATGCTCACATCGGCCTGCGCCAGCGCCTGGGAGTCGTTGATACCATCGCCCACCATGGCTACAATCTTGCCCTGCTGCTGGAGTTTTTCCACGAACTCAGCCTTGTCAGAAGGCAGCACCTCGGCCTGGTAGTGCGCCAGCCCTACTTCTTTGGCTACTGCCGCAGCAGTCTGCTGGTTATCGCCGGTGAGCATGTAGACTTCCACGCCCTGCTTCTGCAGTTGCTGGATGGCCTGCTTTGAAGTAGCCTTGATCTCATCGGCAATGGCGATCACTGCCAGCACTTTTTCCTGATCGGCAAAGTAAACCACCGTTTTGGCCTGCTGCTGCCAGCTTTCGGCCTGGTTTTTCAGGAGTTCTGGCAAAGCAATGTTTTGCTCTTTTATCAGTTGCAGGTTACCAATGAAATACCTACTCCCGTTGGCTTCGGCCTTCACACCCCGGCCGGTCAGGCTTTCAAAAGCCTCCAGTTCTATAGCTTCCCTTTCTTCATGAGCCATTTGGTTTACCACAGCCTCGGCCAGCGGATGCTCCGACTGTTTTTCCAGGGAATAAAGAATGCTGTGGTAAATTAATTTTTCTCCTTTTTTTACTTCGGCATTCCACTGCAGATCTGTTACCGCAGGCTTACCTTCGGTGATGGTACCAGTTTTGTCCAGGATAATGGCATTGACCTTATGACCCAACTCCAGGCTCTCAGCATCTTTGATGAGGATATTGTTCTCCGCGCCTTTGCCTACCCCTACCATGATAGCAGTAGGAGTTGCCAGTCCCAAAGCACAGGGACAGGCAATGACCAGCACGGTGATAGAGGTCATCAGGGCATGAGTGAAAGCATCGTCTCCGCCAAAAAGCATCCAGGCCGCAAAGGTCAGGATAGAGATTGCGATCACTACAGGGACGAAGATACCGGCGATCTTATCCACCAGCTTTTGTACCGGGGCTTTACTTCCCTGGGCTTCCTGCACCATTTTGATGATCTGTCCCAGCACGGTATCGCCGCCCACCTTTTCTGCTTTAAAACGAAAGCTTCCCTGCTGGTTGACCGTACCGGCAAATACCTTTTCCCCCGCCTGCTTCTGCACCGGGATAGGCTCCCCGCTGATCATACTTTCGTCCACATAAGACGAACCGGATTCTACCTCGCCATCCACTGGAATTTTCTCTCCAGGCCTTACCAGCAGCAAATAACCTGGCTGCACACTGGCTACGGGAATTTCCTGTTCTACGCCATCAATCACGGCTTGCACCGTCTTTGGCTGCAGCCCGATAAGCTTTTTGATGGCGGAAGAAGTATTGGCTTTGGCTCTTTCTTCCAGCAGTTTACCTAAGGAAATCAGGGTGATGATTACTGCAGCGGCTTCAAAGTAGACGTGCGCATGCAGACCCCGGCTGTGCCAGAACTCAGGATAAAAGGTATTAAAGGCACTGAAAATGAAGGCGATACCCGTACTCAGGGCTACCAGCGTATCCATATTGGCTTTTCCATGACGAGCCTGCTTCCAGGCATTGACGAAGAAGTGGCGGCCAAACCAGAAAAGGACAGGAGCCGTCAGCACCATCATGATCCACTCACCGTAGGGCAGATCCATGAAGAACATGCCAATGATAAAAACCGGCAATGTAAGCACACCAGCGTAGAGCGTCCGCTTTTTCAGGGCTTCGTACTGCTGCTGCTGAATTTCCGCCTGCTTTTCCTGGGCGTTTTCTGTTTCAATAATGAGGTCGTAGCCGACTGATCGCAGGGCCTGCTGCAATTGCTCCGGGCTTACCGAACCATCGGTCTCCACCCAGGCCGACTGCGTGGCGAAGTTGACACCCGCATCTTTGACGCCTTCGGTGGTTTTGAGCGTAGATTCGGCACTCACGGCGCAGGCCGCACAGCTCATCCCGCTTACAGGAAAAGACTGCCGTTTCTGCTTTTTCTCCTGTTTCTCTATTGTTAGCTGGTTACTTTCCATAGTCTGTTGTTTTTAAACACAACAAAAGAACACGAAAAAGCAGTCAGAAGCTTTACATAATTCCGGATAAGATTTATATTATTTTGGATTAGGCAGAAGGTTATCTCATTCGCCCACTTCCAATGGGCTGAGCCGCATAGGCTGAGC
>JBKHDR010000050.1:0-30146 GCA_046541235.1 Cyclobacteriaceae bacterium
GCGACCGGCTTCCCGGCGACCGGCTTCCCGGCGAGAATGATGATCAGCTTTCAAAATTAACCATAGTATTCTTATGGTAAGACAGCTGCAATGAGAGGAAACAGAATTTCAAGAAAAAAGCCTGGATTAATCAATCCAGGCTTTTTTGTCACATTTATGAATCCTTATTCAATGCTTTTATCTGCTAGACAACAGTTTACTGAGAAATCATCTGGTTGTTATTACCGCCATCCTTCAGGTCATTGTTCTGTATGGATTTTCTGCGTCGGGGGCGGGGGTCAGCGTTGAGCTTACCTATGCGGTAGCTGAAGTTGACCTTAAAGCTCATATTGCGCATCCCGTTGACGCTGCGCTGGCTGACAAAGGGAGAGTCAACCACAGTACGTATTTTGAATTCGTTGGTGAAAAAGTTCTCCGCTCCAAAACCTATGCTGCCTTTCTTGTCGGCAAATTCTCTTCTCAGGCTCAGGCTGTAGATACCGAAGCCTCCCTGGGTGCCCTGTAGCTGAACCTGTCTGCCGCGGTAAAAGCTAAACAGTTGTAACCCCCACTTATCGGTGAAGTTATAGTTACCGAAAAGCCTGCCGCTGATGACCCATCCCTGGTTGCTGGCCTGGTAAAGCGGGTCAGCGACCCGGTTGTCAAGTACGGCATAGTAAACATCGGTGCCTCCATTGAGGGAGAACTTACCAGAGATATTGACGTTGGCAAAGACACTCATCCCATAGGCATCTTCGCTACCGATGTTTTCAAAGGTGGTAAAAACCGTATCCTGGCCCAGCAGGTTGCGGATAGGTTGGATAGAACCCTCAGTATCGCGGACAAAGGCCGAGAAGTTGAGCGAAGTGCCTTTAAAGAAGGTGTTGTACGAAAGCTCGTAGTTATTGGTAAACTCAGGTGCCAGCTCAGGATTGCCCTGCGTGACATTGAGCGGATTGGCTGCCTGCAGGCTAGGATTGAGGAACTGCAGGGAAGGACGCTGTATGCGACGGTTGTAAGCTGCTTTGATCATATTACCGTTCTTCAGCTTGCGCGAAAGATTGACGCTGGGCACCAGTACCCCGTAAGAGGGAATCTCGACATCTACTTCATCCTGAAAGTTGGCCTGTATGGTGGTGTACTCATAGCGCAGGCCTGGCTTGAAGCTGTATTTGTTCAGGTTGAGGGTATATGATACATAGCCGGCCATCACGTTCTGGTCGTAATTGAAGACATTGCTCAGGTTCCTGTTCTCCACAGGCATATAGTTGCCGTCGGCGCTGGCGACAAAGAACTGGAAGTCGCTGGATACCTGGCGGAGGATTTCCTTGCCCCCAAATTCCAGCATCTGGTTTTTGCCCAGGGGGGTGGTGTAATCAAGTTGGAGGGTCATCTCCTGGTTGTAGCTCAGGTTTTCGTTTTTGAAGCGGTCTATGGCATTTTCGCTGTCGGTATTCAGCAGGTCATTGATAAAATCATTAGTACGGTTATTACGGCTGTAAAGGCCCATGACGCTGAGTTCACGCCGGGGTTTATCGTAGGAATGCACATAGGTCAGGCTGAGGTCCATGTTTCTGGAGAGGTTAGCCAGCGTTACGTCGCGCGTGTTGCTGCTCTGCAAAGTGTTATCGATAAAGGTCTGGGTGAGCAGGGCATCCTGGGCACTATTAAAGTTGAACAGGCCAAACTGCAGTGAAGCGGACAGCCAGTTTTTCTTGTTGATATCATAATCCAGGCCCAGGGTGTAGCGTCCCATCAGCATACGGTTACGGGTGTCGGCTTCCTGTGAGGTCAGAATTGCCTCTCCATCTCCATTGCCTGTCCGCTGCTCATTCTTAAAGCTCCCCCTGATGTTATAGCCTGCGCGGCCAAAGCCTCCCAGTGACACGCCCAGCTTACCCTGGCGGTAGCTGCCGTTGAGGCCCAGGTTGGAGCCCCGGTTTCCCACACTGGTGTCGATATTGAGTGTACCTCCCTGCAGGCGGTTCTTTTTGGTGATGATGTTGATGATGCCTCCGGTACCTTCCGCATCATATCGGGCAGAGGGAGAGGTAATCACTTCCACGGACTTGATCTGGTCGGCAGGTATCTGTTTGAGGGCATCCCCTACATTACTGGCTGTGATGGTAGAAGGCTTGTTATCAATCAGTACCCTGATGTTCTGGCTGCCTCTCATGTACACATTGCCGTCCATGTCTACCGACAGCATAGGCACCCGCTTGAGTACGTCTGTGGCGTCGCCTCCTTTGGTGGTCTCGTCATTTTCCGCATTATAGACGGTGCGGTCTACCTTTTCTTCTATCAGGTTGCGCTGTCCCTGCACCACTACCTCATCCAGTTGCTTGGTAGCCGAGGCCAGGAAAAGTTTTCCCAGGTCCAGGTTATTTTCCTTTTCGCTGATCTCTACTGAGTTGACTTCCAGATTTTCGTAGCCGATAAAGCTGATGATGAGTCGGAAGTTACCTACCGGTACATTCTTCAGCTGAAATTTTCCTTTATCATCGGCCACCGTGCCGTCAACAGGTTTGTCAGAAGCGGGGAGAATCAGGGCAACCGTGGCGTAGGGAATAGGTTCCTGGCTGTCTTTATCCAGTATGATACCGCTGATCTTACCCTCTCCCTGGGCAGGCTGCTTAGGCATAGGCTTTTGTCCGCTGGGAGAGGCCGGACGGCCCTGTCCGCCACCGGAAGGATACTGGGCCCGGACTGGCAGGGAGGTAGCCAGCAAAAAAAGCAGTGCCAGCAAGGGAAGGAGAGAGATGTTTAATTTTTTCATGATCAGGAGTAAATTTGGGGAAACAGCCAGCCGTTAACTACCTGTTCCCGGTGACGAATTACAGTAGAATTAACGGCATTTTTATGCAGAGGAAAGACCTAATAGATAGTCTGGTCAAACTAACCGACCATATGATTTTTTTTACCGATCAACAATGAAATGCTATACCAAAAGCAGTTTTGAGGCGCATTGGTAGTCAAAGAGGCTGATTCTGCCGACAGATTTTCCGATTCCACAGATTTTGCCGTTGTCGGGTGCACGATTCCTGTACATTTATGCTTAATTAGGTTAGATATTACCCTTTCTCCATTTTGATGAAGCTCACACTCTCTTTTCGCCAATCTATTTCAGCGCTGATTCATATCCTGGTATGGGGGCTGCTGGGCTTCGTGCTGCTGGTATTCCAGCCTATGACCTCAGAAGTCAGTTTTCCCCTACAGTTCTGGGTCAAACAGGGGATTTTATTCGTCCTGCTGATCACGGCTTTCTATCTCAATGCCAGGATGTGGGTACCTCGGCTGCTGTTTAAAAATCGTAATAGCCTGTTTTTCCTGGCCAACCTGGCCACAGCAGCAGTTTTGCTGCTTTGTATACTACTGGTAGAAGTAGGACTGGAAATACCCTTGCGTATGCATCAGCTTTTTCACCCGGAAGCTGACCCAGCCACCATCTCTCCTTATCCACCTGTCAAAATCATGGTAGGGGTATTTGTGACTACTCTCCTGCTCCTGCTGATCAGCACCAGCATCACGGTCATTCAGAAGTGGCAGAAGGATGAACAGATCAGGCAGAGGCTGGAGAAGGAAAAGGTTCAGTCAGAACTTTCTTTCCTGAAAGCCCAGATTAACCCCCACTTTTTCTTTAACACGCTCAATAACATTTACGCCCTGACCCTGCTAAATGTAGACCTGGCCCGTAAGGCACTGCATACCCTGTCGCGCATGATGCGCTATGTACTCTATGAAACCCAGAGAGACACGACTTCTCTCAGTAAAGAGCTTACCTTTCTGCAGGATTACATAGAACTGATGAAGCTGCGCCTGAATGACAAGGTGAAGGTTTCTTTTGAGCCACCCGCCTCGGCAAAAGATGTCATGGTGGCTCCCATGCTGTTTCTGCCCTTCGTAGAGAATGCTTTCAAGCACGGGGTTAGCGTACAGTCGCCCAGTTGTATCAGTATAAAGCTGTGCCAGCAGGATCATACTTTGCATCTTGAAGTAAAGAATACCATATTTAAAACTAAAAGCGCACTGGCGGATGAAGAAAGCGGTATCGGGCTTACCAATACCCGACGCCGACTGGATTTACTCTATCCCGGTAAGTATGCGCTGCTGGTGGAGCAGCAGGAAGAGGACAATACCTTCCTGGTGCAGCTAAAGCTCAATGTATCATGACAAAGCTGAACTGTATTGCCGTAGACGACGAGCCCTTTGCGCTCGATATGGTCTGTGCCTATATCCGGCAAACGCCCTTTCTGCAACTGACCGGACGCTTCTCCAGTGCCATAGAAGCGTTGAAGGCTATTCATGAACAAAGCGTAGACCTCATCTTCCTCGATATCCAGATGCCAGACCTTACGGGCATAGAACTGGCCCGCGTCCTGGACAGGAGCCGCCATACAAAAGGTCCGCGCATTATTTTTACCACCGCTTATGATCAGTTCGCGCTGGAAGGCTACAAAGTAGATGCCCTTGACTACCTGCTCAAACCCTTTGATTATGAGGAGTTTCTGCGGGCTGTGCAGAAAGCCCAATCCTATGCCGTACTGGCTGCTCCTCAGCCTGCTCCCCCGCCTACACAAGAGGCTGAGCAGAATTATATTTTCCTGAAAGTAGAATACCAGCTGGTCAGGGTCAACTTTAGTGACATCCTCTACATACAGGGGTTGAAAGACTATGTGAAGGTGCACCTGAAAAGCAGTAACAGACCGCTGCTGAGCCTGGTCAGTATGAAAGCGCTGGAAGATAAGCTGCCCTCCCGGCGGTTCATGCGTATCCACCGTTCTTACATTATCTCGCTGGAACAGATCACAGCGCTGAGCAAAAGCAGTGTGGAAATTGGCAGCGAAAGCATCCCGGTAAGCAATCAGTACAAGGAAGAATTTAACCGCCTGGTAGATCGCTGGACTCATTGAGCAGCACCTGGCAGGATTTTCCGAAATTGAACCCGTAATTCAGCTGGGTATAAAAAAAGCTACTGCCCCCTTTAGGCAATAGCTTTGAAAAGAAAGGGTAAGCTTTACTGAAACGAAGTGTCCTGTACCAACTAAAAAGCCCCTGCCACATCAGCAGGGGCTTTTACCCATCTATCAATAAACCAAAACTACATGCTAAGCTTCCTGAGGCATAAAATCCTTGACGAATTCGCTCAGGTCATAGACTTTCGTCTGCAACTCTTTCTCCAAAATGCTGTAACCAGCTGCGGAGCGGTAACCTCCGGCACAATGCACTACCACCGGCTTGTTGGTTTTCACTTCTCCCGCTCTCTCCCGGAGTTCGGGCAGGGGAATATGCTGGGCATGTTCAAATAATTTCTCTCCCTCGTCCACATTGCGTAAGTCTACTATATGGTAATTTTCAGGATGCTGGCGGAAATCTTCCAGGTCAAACTCAGGGCTTTTCTTCTCTACTGGCTCAGGAACTACCATGGCTCCTTTGATCTGTTTTTCATAGCCGATCTTGGCTGCCTTACGGATCACTTCGTCCAATACTGATTCGCTTTCGGCGATCAGGTAGTAACTTTCTTCCGGCTTTACGATAGTGCCCAGCCAGGTCTCAAATTTGTCGCCATTCATGATGTTCAGCGCTCCCTGCAGGTGCCCGGCCTTGAACTGCTCCTGCGGGCGGGTATCTACGACCAGTACATCTTTCTCCATTTTGGCGGTGGCATCCAGGCGAGGGACTTCCCTGATACTTTCTTCCAAGGGTGCACTACCGGTACGGTTGACCTCCACATCATAGGGGAAGTAATGTGGCACAAAGGGCTGTCCTTCCAGCAGGACTTTGACAAATTCGGCTTCTTCCTTTACGCTAAATGCCCAATTTTCCTCTTTTTCCCGGCCAATAGTGCTGGAGGTATCCGAGCTCATATTTTTGCCACATAATGAACCGGCACCATGAGCAGGGTAGACAATGATATCATCCTCCAGCGGCTTAAATACTTTATTGATGGTGTGGAACATCTTACGGGCCAGGTCTTCGCGCTGTGCTTTGGTCTTACCGGCACCTTCGCGCAGGTCAGGGCGGCCCACATCACCTACAAAGAGTGAATCGCCGGTATAGACAGAATGCGGCTTACCGTTTTCGTCTATCAGCAGGTAAGCGCTATGATCAGGGGAGTGGCCGGGGGTGTAGAGGGCGCGAATGGTCACATCGCCTACTTTTACCTCCTCTCCATCCTGCATGATCTGGTGAGGGTATTCAGCCCCCATATCAGCATTGATATATACGGTGGCTCCAAATCTTTTATGAAATTCCAGGTGGCTGCTCACAAAGTCGGCGTGAGGGTGCGTTTCAAAAATAGCCACCACTTTGGCTTTGTGTTCATTGACAAAATCCAGGTAAGGCTGAGGATCACGTGCAGGGTCAATCAGGGCAGCTTCTCCTTTGCTGATGATGGCATATGAACCATGGGCCAGGCCTGTGTCATAAAATTGCTTCACTTCCATAACGTATGATTTACTTTTTAACGTATGATTTACTTTTTCAATTAAGTAGTATAACGTGATATATTAAAATATGTTCATATATATTAATAAAAGTCTGCTTAAATTATTTATCTGGCATTTGTGGCAGGTAGAGCTTGGGGTTAATGGGGCAAAGCGGGCATGATCATGCTTGGGTCAGATACTACTGTGGCGTTTAACTTTTTTGCAGCAGATGAGCTTTCAGTGCCTCAAAATCTGCCGGAATCAATGTGGCATTTTTCTCTGCCTTCATCGCTGAAAGCAGGCTTTCCGGCATCTTCACCTTTTCTCCGGTAGTGGATTCCACGGTGTCTACAAACTTAGCCGGATGGGCTGTGGCCAGTATCACACCACTTACCGTACCTTCCAGTTCCTTCAGATAATCCTTCAGGCCAAGGTAGCCCACGGCGGTATGCGGACACATAGTATAGCCATAGAATTTATCAAATACCTCCCGGATAGCATCACGCGTCTGTACATCATCATAGCGGCGGCCCACCAGGTCGTGCTGTATCTCCAGGAGGAGATCCGCTTCGCTCAGTCGTGGCTCACGCTGGTAAAAAGCCTGTAGGCGGGCAAAATTGCTGGGGTTACCTACGTCCATGGCATTGGAGAGGGTCTGCTGAGAAGGCCGGGGATCAAACTTACCGCTATCCAGGTAAGCAGGAACAATATCATTAGCATTGGTAGAAGCGATAATCATGTGGATAGGCAAGCCCATACGTTTGGCGATCAGCCCGCCGCAGAGATTGCCAAAGTTACCGCTGGGCACAGAAAAGACCAGTTGCTGCTCAGGGTTGAAAGCCGGTTCACGCTTCAGTTGCGCATAGGCATTAAAATAGTAAAATGACTGGGGAATCAGTCGGCTGATGTTGATAGAGTTGGCCGAGGCAAGCTGTTTGTGCTGGCGCAGGTCTTTGTCCAGAAAAGCCTCTTTGACCATACGCTGGCAGTCGTCGAAGGTGCCTTCTACTTCCAGTGCCTCCACATTGTTACCCACGGTGGTGAGTTGCTTTTCCTGTAGTTCGCTGACCTTCCCTTTCGGGTACAGCAGGCTTACCCTGATGCCGGGTACATTGAGAAAACCCTGGGCCACGGCCCCGCCGGTATCGCCGGAAGTGGCTACCAGGATGTGGATTTCCCTGTCGGAGGGGTTCTGCTGCAGGAACCACGACATGGTGCGGGCCATAAAGCGGGCTCCAAAATCCTTAAACGCCAAAGTAGGGCCATGAAAAAGCTCCAGCACATGGGTACGCTCATCCAGTTTGACCAGGGGGGCCGGAAAATTGATAGCATCCTCAATGATTTCACGTAGCTTCAGGGCGGGAATTTCATTAGCCAGCAGGGCCTCGGCTACCTCAAAGGCAATTTCCTGTAGACTGAGGCTCTGGATATTGTTAAAGAAACTATCCTTCAGGCGGGGGAAAGATTCTGGCATATAAAGCCCTTTATCTTCTGGCATGGAGCGGAACAAAGCTTCCTGAAAACTCACTTTTGCTTTCTTTCCGGTATCGTTGGTGCTATATAATCTCATTACAAATTGCAGAATAGAAAATTAAAAATTTATAAACCTTTCAACTTACCACCCTGGGGCCTTCCCGGTTGATGGGTGATATGTACACCTCGCTGTCAATATTAAGCATGCCGAAAGCATTCTGCATTTTACGGCCTACCTCTTCGGCGGTGATCTCATCCCGGCTAAGAGAAAAAATGGAAGGACCGGAACCGGATATGCCGCAGCCTAAGGCCCCTGCCCGCATGGCGTTGTACTTTACATTGTCAAAACCGGGGATCAGGATGGAGCGAATGGGTTCGATGATCACATCCTGCATAGAGCGGCCGATGAGCTCGTAATCACACTTCCAGAGGCCGGCCACCAGTCCGGCAGTGTTACCCCACTGGATAGTGGCATCCTTGAGCGAGATCTGCTTACGCAGGATAGACCGGGCATCGCGGGTCTGTACCTCTACCTGCGGGTGGATGACCGTCACCCAGAGGGAGAGCGGGGCCGGAATCGTGATTACATCAAGCGGATCATAGCTCCGTACCAGTACGAAGCCTCCCATCAGGGCAGGCGCCACATTATCGGCATGGGCAGAGCCGCAGGCCAGTCGTTCGCCCTCCATGGCATAGGGTAAAAGGTCTATTCTTTCGGGCAGGGCTTTGTCGGGCTCGTGGCGGGTCAGCAGTTCATTGACGGCATACAGGCCCGCTACCGCACTGGCTGCGCTTGAGCCCAGGCCGCTGCCGAGGGGCATATTTTTATAAAGGATGATACTGGCGCCGTGGCGGGAGCCTACCTTTTGTAAAAGCTGCTGCACTACCAGGCTCACCGTATTTTTCTCAGGGTCCAACGGTAGTTTACCCTCATCTCCAATGATCTTTTCTATCTTTACCGTACCCGGTTCATTGGTCAGGCGCATGAAGACCTCATCACCGGGCTGCTCTATGGCAAAACCCATGATATCAAAGCCACAGGCCACATTGGCTACCGTAGCAGGGGCAAATACACGTATGCTTTTTTCCAAGGTACAGAAAAGATTAACTGGTGCAACAGCCCTGTTCTTCAGGACCATCTATTTGCCGGTAAGTTGCAAAAATAGAGGAAAATCGCAAAATGCGGGCATACAAGGTGAAGGAGGGAAATACATCCCGGCTTTTTTTACTCAGCCAGGGGCAGGCGTATCCTAAACCGGGTACCCCCGCTGAGCTTACTTTCAACGCTGATACTGCCTCGGTGGGCCTCAACAATCTTTTTGACAATATAAAGCCCCAGTCCGCTGCCTCTCGTTTTGCTCTTCTGCCAGTACTTATCAAAAATCTTATCCAGATGATCTTCTGAAATGCCAAGACCGGTATCAGAAAGCTCAAAAACGATATGCTCATCCTGCGTATAAGCCTTCAGGGTAATGGTACCCCGGACAGGTGTAAATTTGATGGCATTGCTGATCAGGTTTTCAAAAACCTGGTGCATACGATGGGGGGCAATCTGCAGCAGACCGCCGTTGGTATGTACTCTCAGGTCCCACTGCAGGCCGGCTGATTCTACCAGTGGTCTTTGGGTATCATTCAGGTCGTTCAGGAAGGTTTCTGCCTGTACCTTTTCCGTATCTATTTCGAGACCCCCTGTTTCAAGTCGTACAGAATCTATCATGTCATCCATTAAGTGAGAGGTGCGTAGCAGTGCTTTTTTCAGATAAAGGATTTCTTCAGACAGGCTGATATTTGCCTCCTCCAGCCGGTCCGAGATGATATCTGCCAGTACAAGCGCAGAACTTACCGGGTTGCGGAGGTCATGGGCAATCATGTGCATCATCTCTTCCTGGTCAGCAAGAGCCTGCTGCCGGTCAGTGATATCACGAAACAGGGTAAATACTTGGAACGGAGCCTCCTCTCCCTCCCTGAACTGAGGCACTGCATCTACCAGCAGCCAGCGAAAACTGTTCAGCCGAGGGTTGTACACCTGCATATGAAAGCCAATCACCGGCCGACCGAAATTAAGTGCCAGGTGGGAGGGATGCTTTTCACCCGGCAGGTCCATACCTTTTTCATCTAAGGCCCGCCAGCGTGGATCAGCCGATACGCGTCCGGTAAGCTCATCCAGGCTCAGGCCCAGGATACGTTCGGCCGCCGGGTTGGTTGCCGTGATTTCCCCTGTACTGCTCTGATAAACCACGCCTATGGTCATATTATCAAAGAGGGTGCGAAAGGTATTTTCACTTTGCCTGAGCTTTTGTTCGGCTTGCTTTAAATCATTGATGTTATTAAAGAATACCAGCAGGCCTTTGTCACGCACAGGATAAGCTTTTACAAAGAACCAGCTATCCAGCGGCCGGTAAAACTCGGTAAAGGCCACCTCTTTATCTTCCGCGATAGCTTCATGATACTTCATATAAAAAGTGGAACCCACGGCTTCCGGGAAGGCATCCCAGATGCGTCTACCCAGCAGTTCTTCTTTTGTATGAGCTAAAAGCACTTCAGCGGCACGGTTCAGATAGGTAAATGACCATTGTGCGTTAAGTCCGAAAAAGGCATCATTGATATGTTCGAGTAGTTCTGTGGGTTGTAAGTAGCCGGCTTGGTTATCCATAAAGAAAAAATAAATACACGATACTGTAAGTTACTACAGTAGGCAGAAAGAATAAGAATAACAGGACAGGAAGAAAAAATTGCGAGCTTAATAAGTTCCCTCACCTACAAATTATGACCAAAAGATAGGTGGGCAAAATCCAGGTTTTGTTTTAAATAAGTATTTATTGCTTTCATTATCCTTTATGAGAGCATCACAATTTATGGAATACTCTTCTCATGTTCAAGCAGCTTCAAAGTAAAATAGTAACTTTCCAATCTCGCTGCTGTAGCCTAAACTGGCGCTTTGACAGTGCAGTTGGATAAAAAAAACCGGCATCCCTGCTGGAACACCGGCTTTATCACAAACACTCAAATAATAACTTAATTTCTTACGGGTTTACCTCCCTGTAGCAGCGATTGTATCCTTTCCAGCGTCTTCTTCTCACCCGTTAGGGATAGGAAAGCTTCACGCTCCAGGTCGAGCAGGTACTGCTCTGATACGTGCTGAGGGTAAGAAAGCTCACCACCACACATGACGTAGGCAATCTTTTCGGCGATCTTCTTATCGTGATCAGAGATATAATGCCCCTGGCGCATACCATATACGCCTGCCAGGAAGAGGGCAATGCCCGGCTTACCCTGTACCTTGATGTCTTTGCGCATGGCCGGCTGAGAATATCCACGTTCTGCCATAAAGAGCACGGCTTCTTTGGCCTCGGCAATCTGCCGGTTGATATTCATATTGATCTTATCGCGGTCACGCAGTATGTGCATATCAAATGCCTCATGTGCTGAAGTGGCCACCTTGGCCGTTCCAATGTTCATAAAGGCATTCTGCAATGCATTGAACTCCACATCACCGGCTTCCAGGCTGTCGGATACCCGCAGGGTCAGCTCTTTGGTGCCGCCACCGGCAGGAATGAGGCCTACGCCCACTTCTACCAGTCCGATGTAGGTTTCGGCATTGGCAATCACCTGGTCGGCGTGCATAGTCAGTTCGCAGCCACCACCCAGCGTAAGGCCGTGAGGAGCCGCCACCACCGGAATGGAGGAATAACGGGCCCGCATCATGGTATTCTGGAACTGGCGGATCATCATCTCAATCTCGTCAAACTCCTGCTCAATGGCATACATGAAGAGCATGGCCAGGTTGGCACCTGCCGAAAAGTTCTGTCCTTCGTTACCGATCACCACACCGGTATATTCTTTCTCGGCCATGTCTATGGCGCGATTGATAGCTTCTATAGGTCCGGCTCCCAGGGTGTTCATCTTGGTGCGGAACTCCACGTTCAATACACCATCTCCGAGGTGGAAGATGGTGGCATCATCATTCTGCCACAGCACTTTATTTTCACGCAGGGTATCCAGCAGGATAAATTCATCGGTACCAGGTACTACTTTGTAGCCTTTGCTCTCTACATCGTAGTACATGCGCTTGCCATTCTCCGACTTGTAGAAGCTTTCGGCGCCGCTGTCCAGCATATCATACACCCATTGGGCGGGTTTCTGCCCGGCTTCTTCCATTTTGGCGACGGTTTTTTTCACACCCAGTACATCCCAGGTTTCAAAAGGACCTAGTTCCCAGCCAAAACCGGCGCTCACTGCCTGGTCAATGCGGAAGAGTTCATCGGCAATCTCGGGGATGCGAAAGGTGCAGTAGCGGAAGAGGTCGTAGAAATGAGCACGGTAAAATTCACCTGCCTTATCCTGGGCACCTACCAGTATCTTCAGCCTTTCGTCCAGCTTATCTTTGGGCTTGGCCATCTCCAGCGAAGGATACTGCGCCTTGGTGCGCTCTACATATTCGTAGGTATTAAAATCCAGCTCAAGAATGACGGATTTGCCTTTCTCATCTTTTACTTTTTTGTAATAACCCTGACCAGTCTTGTCGCCCAGCCATTTGCGGTCATAAAGTTCTTTGACAATACCGGGCAGTTGGAATTTATCTCTGGATTCGTCATGCTTCAGTGCCTGGTAGAGGTTGTTGGCTACGTTGACGGTGGTATCCAGCCCTACTACGTCCATGGTGCGGAAGGTAGCTGACTTGGCACGCCCGATCAGCGGGCCGGTCATACGGTCTACTTCGCCTACAGTCAGCCCCATCTTCTCAATGGAATGCATGGCCGAGATGATGGCGTACACCCCCACGCGGTTGGCGATAAAAGCGGGCGTGTCTTTACAAAGTACCGTTTCCTTACCCAGGTAGAGGTCACCGTAGTGCATCAGGAAGTCCACAATCTCCGGGTCGGTCTTCTGTGAGGGAATGATCTCCAGCAGGCGCAGGTAGCGGGGCGGGTTGAAGAAATGCGTACCGCAGAAATGCTTCTGAAAATCCTCGCTGCGGCCGTCCAGCATCAGGTTGATAGGGATACCCGAAGTATTGGTAGTGATAAGCGTACCGGGTTTGCGGTACTTTTCAACCTGCTCAAACACCACTTTTTTGATGTCCAGCTTTTCTACCACCACCTCTATGATCCAGTCATAGTCGGCAATGTCCTTCATGTTGTCTTCAAAATTCCCCAGTTTGATGCGCTGTGCATAAGAGCTGTGATAAAGCGGGGCGGGGTTGGCTTTCAGGGCTTTTTCAAACGAGCTGTTGACGATCCTGTTCCTGACGGCAGGATGCTCCAGTGAAAGCCCCTTCTTCTGCTCAGCTTCATTGAGCTCTTTGGGGGCGATATCAAGCAAAAGCACTTCTACACCGATGTTGGCGAAGTGGCATGCGATGCGTGAGCCCATAATCCCTGAGCCCAGGACAGCTACCTTTTTGATATTAAATCTCTTCATTCTTCGGTTACGGTTTGATGTAAATTTTCGTCTACAATACGGTTTATATGGGTGATGACTTCAAAAAATGTCTTTAGTTTGTCTTCCGGTATCTGCTCTCTTACATAATGGTTAAAAGCTAAAACGGTTTTGCGTGAGATCTCTTTTTTCTCTTTACCCAGGTCGGTAAGGAATATACGCACCGACCTTCTGTCGTACTCGTCCGGTTTTTTAACGATAAAGCCTTTTTCCTCCATATTCTTCAGCATACGCGTCAGGCTTCTTGACTCCAAGCCGATCAGCGGGGCGATCTTGGTGGCTGGTGTACCTTGCTTGGAATCAATATTGAGTAACACATAGCCAATGGAGGTGGTAAAATCACTCTTTAAAGCTTCCTGGTTATACATACGATAGATCGCATGCCAGGCAGTTTTAATAGTATAGTCAACAGATTCTTCTTTTTTCATCAATTTCAAATATAAAGAAATTATTATGCATGCATAACAAATATAGGAAAATAATTGCCAATTTCAGCCTGCTTTTTTGAATCATTGGGAGAATCCTGTGATATTGGCAGGTGAAAAAATACTGATTATGAGCCTTTTACCTGAAGAACTGGAGCAATATACGACAGCCCACTGTAGTGAGCTGCCCGAGTATCTGAACGAACTGGAGCGTGAAACCCGCCTGAAGGTGCTGATGCCACAGATGATCTCCGGCAAGGTGCAGGGAACCGTATTGCGTATGCTGGTGCATATGATACAGGCCCGCCGCGTGCTGGAGATCGGGACCTTTACCGGCTATTCGGCCCTGTGTATGGCCAGTGCCATGCCTGATGATGGCAAACTGATCACCATTGACATCAACGAGGAACTGGAGGATATGGTACGCAACTACATGGCCAAAGCCCAGCTGGCGCACAAAATAACCTACCTGCTGGGCAACGCCCTGGATATTGTGCCTGACCTGGAAGAAAGTTTTGACCTTGTATTTATAGATGCCGATAAGGTCAATTACCAGCATTACTATGAACTTGTACTGCCCAAAGTGCGCCAGGGCGGATTCATTATTGCCGACAATGTGTTGTGGAAAGGCAAAGTGACCAGCAATGAAAAACTGAATAACACCGGAGAAGCCATTCGTAAATTTAATGAACATGTTCATAATGATGAGCGGGTAGAAAACGTTCTCCTCGCTATAAGAGACGGATTGATGATTGCCCGAAAACTATAGCCAGCGCATGCGCCTATTTATTTTACTGCTTTTATGTCTATTTTCTGCCGCTAGCCTGCAGGCCCAGTACCAGGTAGAGGTGCCTTCTACCCTCAGCTTTGCCGACATGAGGCTACAGCTAACCCCCGAAGCCCGAAAAAAAATCCAGACCGATGTAGATGCCCTGACCCGGCATGAGAAGTACTTCAAAGCCAAGGTAGATAAAGTAGACGCCTACCTGCCCCTCATTGAGCAGGTGCTCCGGGAAGAAGGAGTGCCCGACGATATCAAATACCTGGTGATACAGGAAAGCGCCCTGGTAGGCGATGCCGTTTCTTCCTCCAATGCGGTGGGCTACTGGCAGTTTAAGGAGGCTACTGGCCGGGAAGTAGGCCTCACCATCAACCGGGAGGTAGACGAACGCATGAATATCATCACCGCCACCCGGGGCGCGGCCCGCTATTTTAAAAATAACAATACGTATTTTGACAACTGGCTCTACGCCCTGCTGGCCTATTATGCCGGTGCCGGTGGTGCCCAGAAACTGGCCGACAAAAAATACTACAGCAAGCGCGACATGAAGCTCGACGGACGTACCCACTGGTACGTGATCAAATTCCTGGCACACAAAATTGCGTTTGAACAGGCCGTGGGCAAAAATCCCCGTCCGGATATACAACTTTTTACCTACACAAATGGCAACGGCAAAACACTGGCGCAGGTAGCCGAAGAGTTTGAGCTGCAAGAAAGCGAGCTGGAACCTTACAACAAATGGGTACGCAGTCGGCGCATACCTGATGACAAAACCTATTTTGTCATAGTACCTGATTATTCCGGAAGCCGTACTGAGCCCCTGCTGGCCCGCACCGAAGACAAACCTGCGCCCAGGCCTGGCGAAGAACATAGCGCAGGATGGGAGACAGATACGCCCACCCGGTTTGCCACTGTGGATGATACCCGGCGGTTTCCGCTGGTAGAGGACACCAGGCGATGGGGTAAGAAGGTGCGGCTGATCAACCACATACCCGGCACACTGGCAAAAGAAGGAGAAAATATACGCGACATCAGTAACCGCACCGGCGTATCCCCCTCGCGCCTGGTCAAATACAATGATATGATCAGCAAGGAAGCAGTGGTAGATGAGGGCGATCCCTTTTACCTGAAGCGCAAGCGTAACAAGGCACTGGCCCACTACCACACGGTGCAGCCGGGAGAAACGCTATGGAGCGTATCGCAGCGCTTTGGCATCAAACTAAACAAACTGCTGCGCAACAACCGCATGCGTGAAGAAGAGAAGATCAGGCCGGGCCGGGTGCTGTGGCTGCGCTTTATCCGTCCTCCCCATATCCCGGTAGAGCACCGCGAACTGCCTGTACAGGATGAAAAAAAACCGCTGGCTACCCGTCAGCCAAAGCCCGGCCCAGCCGCGCAGAAGCCTGCTGAAAAGGAAGCTGAGAGAAAGGCAGCCGCGGCGCAGGCAACAGCAGAGACCAGGCCTGCCAAAAAGCAGCCTGAAGAGTCTCTTGCTACTACACCCGAAAGCCAGGAAAAGCAGCCGGTAAAAGAGGAACAAAAGCCCCCAACAGTAAAACAGGAGCAAAAGCCTCAGGCCGCTGAAGAAAAACCTCTGCATGCCGTCATCTCTGACGACAGGCAGAAAGCTGCTTCTGCCTCGGATGAATATCATACCGTACAAGTGGGCGAGACGCTTTACAGCATCGCCCGCAGCTATGATCTTACCATACCGCAACTTACCAGCTATAATGATATCTCCTGGGAAGCCCCCCTGTCGGTAGGGCAGAAGCTTAGGCTGAGCCCGCCACAGCCACAGCAGGAAGCACCCCAGGGTAGTAGCCTTTCTGCAGGTCCGGGCAATTTTATGGTACATGAGGTACAGCCCGGTGAAACCATGTACCGGATCGCCCGGCAGTATGAGGTCACCATCAAGGAACTGATGCAATGGAACGAGAAGCAGGATTTTAGTGTGAGCGTAGGCGAAAAACTGAAAGTAAAACGCCCCTGATTTTGCTGAATATTTTGGTAAACCTTACTTTTCGCTCTTAAAAAAAACATTGGTTTTTTATTTTCTGCTGATTCTGAGATTTTTGGTAGTTATTATAAACCACAAATAGCATTAGCTAAAAGAGAACTTATTGAGGACTTGCGATGATAGATCTGGTAATGTTGATTGACGATAATGACACAGATAACTTTATAAGCAGGCGGATCATTGAGCTTACCGGCTTTGCGCAGCGCGTGGAGGTCAAAAACTCAGGACGCAGTGCCCTGGAGTATCTGCAGCAGCATGAAAATCAGCCGGAGGAGCTTCCCGAACTGATATTCCTGGATATCAATATGCCTATCGTAGATGGTTTCATGTTCCTGTATGAATTTGAGCGCTTCTCTTCTTCCATTCATAACAAATGCAAAGTGGCGATCCTTTCCAGTTCCGATAATCAGCGGGATATCAACAAGCTGATCAATAATGATTACGTGATCAAGTACATCACCAAGCCCCTGACCAGCGACGCCCTCAACGAGCTCAGTCGTCCTTCTTAGTATTAATTTTTCTCCTTTCAGCAGGAAGTCTTATTTTTGCGTCTTTGATTTGAATTTCTTCCTTTTTCATGAAGTATTTGTTGTTTTTCCCGTTATGCATGTTCGGCAACTTTTATCCGGAAGCCTGGGCACAAGCTGATACCACCGCCACTGAAAAAGAAGAAAGCTTCTGGGAAACAGGAGGGGAATTCAGCGCTACCTTTCAGCAAGTAAGCCTGAGTAACTGGGCTGGGGGCGGGCAGAGTACCCTTGCTCTGGGAGGCGTAGTCAGTTTCTTCTGGTCATATGATGATACCGTCAGCCGAAGGTGGGAAAACAGCCTGGAGATCAGTTATGGCATCGCCCGTGTCGGCAAAAGCGATGCCCGCTTCACCAAGACCCGCGACAATATCATTTATACTTCTCGTTACGGCAGGAAGCTCTCGCGTCACCTTTACCTTTCAGCCCTGACTGACTTTCGCAGCCAGATTGCGCAGGGGTTCAATATAATACAGCTCAATGACAGCATCAGTGATGACGTTCTGACATCAGAATTTATGGCGCCCGGCTTTCTGGTAACTTCCCTGGGGCTTACTTATTCTCCGGCAGAAAGGAAACTGACCGACCAGAACATCAAACCAGGTAAGAAGGAGGGTAATTATTTTGCCCTTACCCTGTCTCCCTTTTCAGGTAAGTTCACTTTTGTGCTCAACGATAGATTGGCTGAATCTGATCAGTACAACACAGATGGCAAAAATGTAAGAGCCGAGGCAGGTTCCAGCCTGACCATTGGCTTCAGGAGGAAAGTACTTGAAAATGTGGTGTTCACATCTAACGTTAATCTTTTTTCCAACTATGAGAAAATGCAAAACATAGACGTAAACCTGGAGTCCTTCCTGGTGCTGAGGGTAAGTAAATACATTGTGTCCAATGTCTCGCTGCAGATGATCTACGATGACGACATAGATGTGCGGAGGGATGACGGTAGCCGGGGGCCGGCCTTGCAGGTACAGAGTGCCATCAATGTGGGTTTTGCCTATGGCTTTTGACGGTTGATTTGTTGGTTCGTTTATGGGTTGATTCGTTGTTTGGTTCGGCGTTTAACGTTCAACGTTTTTTAGTTCACAGTTTACAGACATTTTGGTAAGAACAACTCAACAACTCAACATTAATAATCCGGATCAAGGCCGAGTTTTTCTTTCAGCAGGCGGACCTGCGGGTTCTTTTCCATCAGGTAGGCCAGCTTTTCGGAGGCGGTGTAGAGCCGACGGCCTTTTTCTTCTTTCACCAGTTCGGCAGTGATGTTGATGCGGCTGTTGTGCAACTCGCGGCGCAGGTACTGTATCAGTTCTATCCGCACTTCTTCCACCTTATCCACCTGTAGCGTATTGCTGAGCTTAAGTGGAATGGTGACACCATCATCCAGCAGCTTTACTTCCTGATTGAGCGTCATATAAACACCATCCTGGCCGGCCAGCTTTTTCTGCTCGGCAAATTTAGCCCATTCCTGCCTGAGTTTAATTACATCCACCGGCCTGGCAGCGGTATCAGCGGGGGGAGGTGGCGCTTCAGCGACGGTCACATCCGGGGCAGTTACGGGCTTTTCTGCCTGGGGGGCTGCTTTAGGTATGCTCATGGCTTCTGCCTTAGGTATGCGTACTGTGCTCTGCAAGCCCTGCAGCTGTGCGGTATCAGGTTGCTTCTGCTCCTGCTTTATTGCAGCCTGCCCGTTGCCGTTCTGGCTACTTTTTTTTTTCTGCTCCTCGGGCGACTGCTGGGCCAGGCGAGCCATCTGTACCGCCGAGTTGATGTAGGCCATCTTCATGAGCGTAAGCTCTACGTGCAGGCGCTGGTTTTTGCTGCTCTTATAGTTGAGGTCACACTGCCCGGCCAGGTTGAGGGCCGTTAGCAGGAAAGAGGCTGAGGCCTGGGAAGCCTGCTCCAGGTAGCGAGCCTGTACACTCTCTGACACCTGCAGCAGCTGAACGGTAGCCTTGTCTTTGCAGACCATCAGGTTGCGGAAGTGCTCACTCAGGCCTACAATAAAGTTATGCCCGTCAAAACCCTTCTTAAGGATTTCATCAAACAGCAGCAGCACCTGTGGCATGTTCTGGCTGAGCAGCTGGTCGGTAACCCTGAAGTAATAGTCATAATCCAGGATGTGCAGGTTGTCTATGGTAGTCTGGTAGGTTACCTTACGGTCGGAGGCGAAGGTGACGATGAGGTCAAAGATAGAGAGAGCATCACGCAGGGCGCCGTCGGCTTTCTGGGCGATGAGGTTGAGGGCCTCCTCTTCCGTTTCTATACCTTCTTTTTCGGCAATAAAGCGCAGGTGGTCTACAATATGGCTGACCTGTATGCGGTTGAAATCATAGATCTGGCAGCGCGAAAGAATGGTGGGAATCACCTTGTGCTTTTCGGTAGTGGCCAGGATGAAGATGGCATAGGAGGGAGGCTCTTCCAGGGTTTTGAGGAAGGCGTTGAAAGCCTGGTTGGAGAGCATGTGCACCTCATCTATGATGTACACCTTGTAGCGCCCCTGCTGTGGAGGATAGCGCACCTGGTCAATCAGGTTACGGATATCGTCTACCGAGTTATTGGAGGCGGCATCCAGTTCGTAGATATTGATGGCATTGGCCTGCTCCTGGCTTTCGTATCCGTTGATCTTACGGGCCAGGATACGGGCGCAGGTAGTCTTGCCTACGCCCCGGGGGCCGCAGAAAAGCAGGGCCTGGGCCAGCTGGTTGTGGTCTATCGCGTTTTGTAGGGTGGTAGTGATATGCTGCTGCCCCACCACTTCCTCAAAACCTGTGGGACGGTACTTTCGGGCTGAAACTACGAACTTCTCCATTGCGGCAAGTTAAGGAATCCTTTAGTTTTATAGTAGCAAACCCGTTAAAAGAAAAAGCCGGGACAAAGTTCCGGGGGCTGCACAAAAGCTGCTTTACCAAAATTTACTATCTTCGCGTTTTTCCATTCAGACTACACTGCTTAACTTATACAATGAGCACGCAAAAGAGAGAGCCAAGCTTATGGGAAGCGCTGATACCTGTGCTTTTCCTGATTTCCATGCTATCGGTCAATGTGATTTATGTGTTTGGTGATGATGCTATTTCCGGCTCCAATCAGATTGTATTGATCCTTTCGGCAGCAGTAGCGGCTATTGTGGCTTTACGAACGGGGATCGCCTGGGAAGAGATGCAGGATGGCATAGTCAAAAGTATCAGCTCGGCCATGTCAGCCATTCTGATACTGCTGCTGATTGGCTCACTGGCGGGAACCTGGCTGCTGAGCGGCATCGTACCAGCCATGATCTATTACGGTCTGCAGATATTAAATCCTACCATTTTCCTCTTTGCGGCTACCATCATCTGTGCGGTAGTATCGCTGGCTACCGGCAGCAGCTGGTCTACCGTGGCCACAGTGGGCATTGCCCTGCTGGGAATTGGCAAAGCCCTGGGCCTCCACGAAGGGCTGATCGGTGGGGCTATCATTTCCGGTGCCTATTTTGGAGATAAGATGTCGCCACTCTCCGACACGACCAACCTGGCACCTGCCATGGCAGGTACGGATCTATTTACCCACATCCGCTACATGACTTACACGACGGTGCCTGCCGTCGTGATAGCCCTGGCCATTTACCTGGTCATTGGTTTCACTTCTGAGTCGGCAGCCGTAGCCGGAGGCATTGGCGAGGTGTTATCTTCTATAGACAATGCCTTCAACATCAACGGCTGGCTGTTTATCGTGCCGGTACTGGTTATCGTCATGATCATCCGCAAGGTACCCGCCCTGCCTGCCCTGCTGGCGGGTACCCTGCTGGGAGGTTTGTTTGCCATCATCTTCCAGCCTCAGGCCATACAGGAAGTGGCTGAAGGGGAAAGTGGCGCCCTGGGGGCCTATGTTGCTGTGATGAAAGCGTTATACACCGACATTTACATTACCACCGATAATGAAATGGTCAACGACCTGCTTTCTACCGGCGGGATGTTCGGTATGCTCAATACGGTATGGCTCATCATCTGCGCCATGATCTTCGGGGGGGTTATGGAATCGGCGGGCATGCTGCAGCGCATCACCCAGTCTATCGTGAAGATGGCACATTCTACCGGCTCTCTGATTGCTTCTACCAGTTTTACCTCTATTTTCTTCAACTTTACTGCTTCAGATCAGTATCTGGCGATTGTGGTGCCGGGCCGCATGTATACCAAAACCTACCGCGAACGAGGCCTTAAGCCGGAGGTGCTCAGCCGTACGCTGGAAGATGCCGGTACGGTGACCTCGGTGCTCATCCCCTGGAACACCTGCGGTGCCACCCAGGCATCCGTGCTGGGCGTGGCCACGCTGGCTTATGCGCCTTATGCCTTTTTCTGTATCCTGTGCCCGATTATGACTATTACTTTTGGCTTCCTCAACTTCAGGATCAGACGGTACGATGAGGATGAAGACAGGGTAGAACGTATGGTAGTCGAAAAAAATGCTTAAATTCTGACGAAAACCAAAAAAACAGTAGAGTCTTAAAGCGAAGGTATGTTTCCCAGGCAGATTACCAAGGAAGAAATCAATGAGTTGCCACTGCAAAAGTATGAAGGTAAAGTGGTACTCATCACCGATGAAGAGGCGCTGGAACAGGCGGTAGAAGAGATAAAAGCACATGAGGTGCTGGGTTTTGACACCGAAACCAAGCCTGCCTTCAAAAAGGGCGTAGTGCATCCTGTAGCCCTGCTGCAGATCGCCATTCCTGAAAAAGTATACATCATCCGCCTGAGCCATACCGGCTTTACCCAGGCGCTGAGCGATCTTTTTGCTGACCCAGATGTAAGGAAAGTGGGCATCAGCATCAGGGATGATCTCAAAGACCTTAGGAAGCTCAGCCTGGAACATCATATCCCCTTTGAGCCGGAGAACATCATGGAACTCAACGACGTAGCCAGGGAATTAAAAGTAGAGCATGCCGGGGTAAAAAAGCTGACCGCCATCTTCCTGGGCTTCAGGGTTTCCAAATCGCAGCAGACTTCCAACTGGGAGATGCCCCAGCTTACCGAGAAGCAGATCCGTTATGCGGCCACCGATGCCTGGGTGTGCCTGGAAATCTACCACTACCTGGTAGAAAAGGGCTATCTGGAAGCCTGACATTATTTACTTTCTGACCTCCCGGTTCAGATAGCTCTGGAAATCAGGTGGCTGCCGCCTGAATTCTTTGGTGATCTGTGCTGAGGCGAAGAGGAAGTTGGCCGAAGCCCGGTTGCAGGCAAAAGGAATGTCCCAGGTGACGGCAATTCTCAGCAGGGCTTTCACATCCGGGTCATGAGGCTGCGGCTCCAGCGGGTCCCAGAAAAAGATCAGGAAATCAATATCTCCTTCAGCAATTTTAGCCCCTATCTGCTGGTCACCACCCAGCGGGCCGCTCAGCAGCTTATGAATGCTTACCGGCCTGATATCCTTCAGCCCCTCTTCCAGCAGCTTGCCGGTGGTGCCGGTGGCGTAGAGTTCATAGCCCGAAAGCAATTCAATATGCTCCCGCACCCAGTTGAGCAGGTCAGGTTTCTTATTATCATGTGCCACCAGGGCTACGGCTTGTTTCATTTCCATATCATTTAGCTTGATGGGGAGCAAGATAAAATTTGCCGGGGAGCTATAAAAGTATTTGTAGGAATCACTTTCTGCCTCATGAAAATCAGAGGACAGGCTTGCCTTAAGGGCAGTATCTTGTGAGGACACAAGACACAGGTTTAGCTGCATTAGGGCTGGCTGCTTTTGATCCTGTTTCCGTGCCGGATAAGGACATCCGAGCCATGCAACAGAAACACAGACTCAGGTGAATGACTGAGATACGGCAAGAATTCAGCGCCATAAAGCTTTTCCACATCCGCCTGCATCTCATATTCTCGCACGGGGTAATATTGCCAGCGAGGATGCTCCACCGCATACTCCATGGTATGCCGGCTGTCGAAGCGGTTGTAGCCCCAGTAATGTTCGGCTATAAATTCTTCCATAGAGTCCTTCTGCATCTCCTGCGGCTGAGGGTCAGCCCTGGCATAGAGGCGATGCCATTTTCCGTACTTCTTCCAGCGGTAATGCGCCCGTACTTCCTGCGCATCATGATGGATATCATAGCGCATAGGGGCGTAACTGTACTGCTCACGGTAGAGGGTATTTGCCAGAAAAGCCACAGCAGGCTTGGGAACAATTTCACTGATGAAGACCGTGCCGCGCCGCCACTGCCCTTCTTCATCCAGGCGACGCACATAAAAGCGCAGATTCACTTCAGAAAAATTGCGGTGAAAGGGAAATGGAATGCCCAGCACCCGAGTATTTAAAAAACGAAAACCTACCATACTGGCGTAAGCCTTTCCTTTGTAAAAGTCCAGTTCAGTGGAGGCAGGTACATAGGGCTGCAGTACTGCAGGAGGCACTTCGTAGTTGGCCATAATGAGGTAATGCCAGGCCGCCCTGAGGAATACGGGCTTCTTTTTTTTCATAACTGATGGTGGTTTACTGTACCAGAACCCCTGGCAGCAGGCAGTGTTCAGATAATTTCTACCCCGGCTGTCTGCTGTAGCTTTTCGCGTACCTGCGCCCACTGACTGCGGGCAACCAGCAGGCGGTAAAAGCAGTCGGCGGCAAATTCCTGCCGGTCAATCTGTATATCATACTGGTCCAGCAACTGCATCACCTCATGGGTAGCAGCATAGCTGAAGCGGATGGAAAGCGGCCTACGGATGGTCTTTTCTATGATTTTTCCCCGGCCAATGGCCTCGGCAGCCGCTGTCTTGTAGGCATGGATCAGGCCGCTCACGCCCAGCTTGGTACCCCCAAAGTAACGGATAACCACTACCATCGCATCCAGCAGCTGATGCGAGCGGATCTGCCCCAGGATGGGATCGCCGGCCGAATGAGCGGGTTCTCCGTCGTCATTGGCACGGTAGGTCTCTTCCCGGCCTTCTTCCGGCTTCAGCAGGTAGGCATAGCAGTGATGACGGGCATCATAATACTGCTTCCTGAGTGCCTCCAGTTGCTCAGAGATGTCTGCTTCATTTTCTACCGGGAAGGCATAGGCAATGAACTTACTGCCTTTTTCCTTATAAAGCCCCTCAGAGGTACCCGCCAGCGATAGATATTGATCCTGTACAGCCAAAGCAGATGAGTTTAGTACAAAGTCCGGAAAGCCGCACCCAGGTAATCTATCAGGTCGGAGGCGGTCATGCTTTCTTCTCCGTGGTCAGCCACTGCCAGGTCGCCGGCCAGCCCGTGGAGGTAGACACCCAGCAGGGCGGCATTCAGGGCATCGTATTGCTGAGAACGCAGGCTGGTAATGATACCGGTAAGCGCATCGCCCGTTCCTCCACTGGCCATCCCGGGGTTGCCGGTGCTGTTGAAGCAGATCTTGCCATCGGGTGTGCCTACGGCGGTATGTGCGCCCTTGAGTACCACATATACTTCATGCCTGCTGCAGAAGTCAGTAAGTAGCTCCAGCCGGTGGAAGTCGTTCTTTGCCGGTTCGGTAAGGCGTTCAAACTCTTTGGGGTGGGGCGTAAGTATGGCATGGTGGGGCAGCTCGTTGAGCATGTCACGATGTTTGCCGCAGATGTTGAGGGCATCGGCATCCAGTACCACCGGCATTTGCAGGGCTTTGGCCTGCTTAATTACCTTACGCAGGGCTTCTGTGGTTTCATCGCCTGTACCTATGCCGGGGCCAACGCCCAGCACATCGTACTTTTCCAGGGAAGTAGGCCCTTCCTGGGGCAGGTCGGTAAAAATATGCAGATGCCGGTCTACTGTGGTCATAGCTTCGGGGTTAGCCGTCTGCATGATCTGGTAGCCGCATTCGGGCACATGCATGGTGAGCAGGCCCACCCCGCTTTTGAGGCAGGCGCGGGCGCAGAGCACGGCGGCGCCCATCTTGCCGTAGCTGCCGCTGATAATCAGGCTCTTGCCAAAGTCACCCTTGTGGGCAAAGCGACTGCGTAGCTGGTGCAGTGTTTCGGCAAGTCTGCGGTCTATGTAGTAATAGCTGACCTCCGTCTGCTCTATGATGTGAGCGTCGAGGCCAATGTCAAGGATGCTCCAGTGGCCGACAAAATGCTGATAACCAGGCAGCATGAAGGTCAGTTTGGGCATCTGGAAGGTAAAGGTGAAGTCGGCCCTGATCACCGGGTCTTTCATACTTTCCAGAGGCTTGTCAGCGTACAGCCCTGAAGGAATATCAATGGCTACCACGATGGCATTCGACTGGTTGATCGCTTTGATCACGCTGGCAAAGATGCCTTCCACCTTACGGCTCAGGCCGGAGCCAAACAGGCCGTCGACGACGATGGCCTCATCGGGTATGTCAGGAATGTCAGCAGCCTCTTCTATGTTCTGAATCTTTGTTTTTTTCTGCAGCCTTTTCAGGTTGGTCTTAAAGTCATCTGAGCCCTTACCGGCGGCATGTACGGTATAGACATGCAACTCGTACTCATGCTCCAGCAGCATACGGGCAATGGCCAGGCCATCGCCTCCATTATTTCCGGGGCCGCTGAATACGTAAATGGGGTGGTCATCCGAGTCAAAGATATCCAGAAACTGATCAACAAAAGCATCGGAAGCCCTTTCCATCAGGTCTATGGAAGTAATGGGCTCGTTGCGTATGGTGGCCTGGTCGGCCTGCCGCATCTGTTCGGTACTAAATATTTTCATATAAGTTCAAGATTAAAAAGTGATTGGTTCTCTGGTGGTTATATGGGTACAGGGGAGAAGAATTCGCCATGTTTGAGGAAGTGCATCAGCTGGTCCACACTTTCGCCGGCTTTTTTTTCAACGGCCTCATCCGTATTGAAGGCATTATGCGGTGTAAAGATCACATTAGGCTTCTCCAGCAGCTGCAGCGTAGCTTTTACCTGCGGGTCGCTGCTTGTTTTTCCCTCGCGCAGCGAAACGGCCAGTTCTTTTTCATTGATGTAGACATCCATACCGATACCTCCGAGGTGGCCCTCCTCCAGCAGCCGCAGCAAATCCCCGGAAGGCGACTGCTCTCCCCGCGATACATTGACGAAAACCAGTCCAGGCCTGGCTTGTTTGAGCCGTTCGTAGCTGAAGTAACCGTAATTTTCTTCGGTCAGGTTCATGGCACATACTACCACATCGGCCAGGGGCAGCCCCTCTTCTATGCTGATATATTTTTCTTCGGGCAGCTTTTTCTCAATATCCACACATAGCACGTTCATATCCAGCCCCTTGCCTATCCTGACCACTTCGCGTCCGATGTTGCCCACACCTACTACCAGCAGGGTTTTCTTTTCGGCTTCCTTGCCGGTAATGCCGTCCCGGTGGAAATGGCGGAAGTTGCTGATCTGCTGCGGCAGCTTACGCATCAGCGACATCCACAGCAGCATGGCCTGCTCGGCTACGGCACGGTTGCAGTAGAGAGGCAGGTAGCCGGCGTTGACATGGACACCGCTGGCTTTACGATAGGCCAGGATATGGTCGTAGCCGGTACTGCGGGTGATGATCGCCTCCATCTCCGAAGCCCATTCGGTAGGAATAGCCGATTGGGTGCGTACACTGATGATGGGAGCAGGCAGCTTACGGCTGTCGTATTCCTGTATGGTTTTCCAGGTGAAGCCAGCTTCCACATGTGCGGGTAAAAAGCGCCGGATGGCTTCGGCTTCTTCTTCGAAAGCCTCAAAGAAAAATACTTTCATAAATTCAGATTTGGTTAGTCGTCATAAATAAATCTAATGGTCTTGCAGCAAACCAAATGATGCGTTTACTTCTCAAAAGGTAATACCCGATTTGCTGAAGTGTTTGCGTTACCCGGCAAATTTTCGGTCAAAACATTTCTACTGAAAGTGGCTTTATCAGCAACAGGATAGCCGCCGTTCAAATTTATCACGTCCTGCACTGTAATTGATATCCTAATCAAGTAGATTTGCAGCTTATTTTACAAGAAAACTCAAAAATATCAGACCAATGGCAAAAGAAGTTATCAAAACAGAGGAAGCGCCCGCTCCCATAGGTCCTTACAGCCAGGCTATCAAGGCAAACGGCATGCTCTACATTTCCGGACAGATCGCCATTGATGCTGGCAGCGGTGAGCTGATCAATGATAACATCACGGAAGAAACCCACCAGGTGATGAAGAACCTGGAGGCTATCCTCAGGGCGGCAGGCAGCAGTTTTGATAAGGTGGTGAAGTGCTCCATTTTCATCAAAAACATGGGTGATTTTGCCACGATCAACGAAGCCTATGGCCAGTATTTCAGGCAGCAGCCACCTGCCCGCGAAACGGTAGAGGTGAGCGGCTTGCCTAAGAATGTCAATGTTGAAATATCCTGCATAGCTCTGGCAGATTAAACCCCTCGGAGGTCTCAGTGATCAGATTTTTACCCATTAGCCGGGAGACCCTGGTATCCACATATTCATCGGATGAACTTTACCGCAAGCTGTGGCAGGTGACTAACCCGGTAAGAAAGGAAAAATGGATGCCCGATATTCCTGAGCAGGACTTCAGGTTCAACGGATGGGTGGAGGAGGGGCGTTTTCGTCTTTCCCGCAAGATCAGGCGGGCTAATAACTTTCTGCCCATCATGAGCGGCCGCATTGAAGCTACCTCTATGGGCAGTATCGTATTTATTCGCTACCGTCTGTTTTTTTCCACCACGGTATTTCTGGTGTTCTGGTCAGCTATTACGCTGCTCTTTGCCCTGTACTTTTTTGTATATGAGCAGATTTATATTAATGCAGCCGTTTCCCTGCTGCTGGGTGTGGCCAATTACGTGGTGACGATTATGAATTTTAAGAAAGAGGTGCGCATCAGCAGCCTGTCCATACAGGAGGTGATCCGCTAGAGAGCGGCTGCCGCCGGATACAACCATCTGCCGGGAAGGCAGTTTACTACTACAATTAATTACTTATCTGACTTACAGATATTTTATATCTAATAGCCATTAAACACAATTTACAACAGACTTTATTACGGTTAGTTTAAAATGTCCTGGCATAAAATTAAAAATCATCCTTGTCGGAGACAAGGATAGACAAGATTGGCGTTTTAAAATGTCCTGTCTACGTCATGGCGGCGATACAATCGCCTTTCTCACCCATCCTCTTTTTTGAAGAGGATGATTATCAGCTTTAAAACTCAACCGTAATATTCTTTAATTTACTTATACAAGTAATGGAAAAAAAAGTAAGAGTCCGCTTTGCCCCCAGCCCTACCGGCCCTCAGCATATCGGAGGTATTCGTACAGCCCTTTACAATTATCTTTTTGCCCGTCAGCACCAGGGAACTTTTATCCTCAGGATAGAAGACACTGACCAGTCGCGCTTTGTGGAAGGCACGGAAGCCTACATCAAGCAGGCACTTGACTGGTGCGGTATCGCCCCTGATGAAGGCGTAGACCAGGGCGGTCCGCATGCGCCTTACCGGCAGTCGGAGCGCACTGAAATTTACCAGAAGTATGCCCAGCAGCTGATAGATGCCGGCCATGCCTACTATGCCTTCGACACTGTCGAAGAGCTGGATGAAATGCGTGAAAGGCTGAAGGAAGCGCGCGTAGCCCAGCCCCAGTACAATGCCATCACCCGCATGAGCATGAAAAATTCGCTCACGCTACCCGAAGAGGAAGTACAGCAGCGTATACAGTCAGGAGAGCCTTACGTGGTGCGCCTCAAAGTGCCCCGCAAAGAGGAAGTACGCCTGCACGACCTGGTAAGAGGCTGGATACTGGTACATTCCTCTACGCTGGATGATAAAGTGCTGATGAAATCTGACGGATTGCCAACCTATCACCTGGCCAATGTGGTAGATGATCACCTGATGGAGATCAGCCATGTGATACGTGGCGAAGAGTGGCTGCCCTCGGCTCCTCTGCATGTGCTGCTCTACCGCTACCTGGGCTGGGAAGACAGTATGCCGCAGTTTGCCCACCTGCCCCTGCTGCTTAAGCCGGATGGGAATGGTAAACTCAGCAAGCGTGATTCGCTTAAGCATGGCTTCCCGGTTTTTCCCATGGAGTGGACCGATGAGGAAGGTAACTACCTGCGCGGCTTCCGGGAAGACGGTTACCTGCCCGAAGCTTTTATCAACTTTCTGGCTTTCCTGGGTTGGAACCCCGGTACTGAGCAGGAACTATTCAGCAAAGAAGAACTGGTGCAGGCTTTTCACATCGCAGGCATCAATAAGGCAGGCGCTAAGTTTGATATTAACAAAGCCAAATGGTATAACCAGCAGTACCTGCGCAGGATGGATGATGAGCATCTGGCTGAACTGCTGATGGCCCGCCTCAGTAAGGAAGGCATTGAAAGCAGCCGTGAAAGAGCCATCAAGGTATGCGGCCTGATGAAAGAAAGAGTGACCTTTATTGATGAAATATGGGAAAATGCGCCCTTCTTTTACCAGCCACCTCAACGATATGACGAAAAAGTCGTTAATAAGAAGTGGACGGAAGATGCCACCCTGATTCTGAAGGATTATGCCGAAGCACTGAAAGCGCACCCGGATGAGCTTAACGCAGATGCGGCCAAAGCAATACTTGACAAGGTGTTGGAAAAAAGAGGGGAGAATATGGGTAAGGTAATGCAGGCCCTGCGACTCGCCCTTACCGGTGAAGGCTCCGGCCCTGATCTGATGCCCACCATAGAAGTTTTGGGCAAGGATGAATCCGCCAGCCGAATAGAGAATGCCCTGCAAAAGCTGGGCGACCAGATAAAAAATATAAACTGAGATGAGCAGAAAAAGATTAAGTAAAAGAGACAGACCCAAAGTGAACCAGGAACTGGAAGGGTTTGATATCAAAATTGATTCATTTGGTGAGATTAAGTCCACTTTGGATATTGACAAGATCAATAAATTTCTGAACAGAAACGTAGACGATAAAAAGCTGCGTGATCGGGATGATCTGGACAAGGGGCAGGTAAAAGATGAAGAAAAAGCCGACGAGCCCCGCAAAAATTTTGAAGAATAGAGTGATTGATTTTAGTAGTCTGATAACAAAAGCAACCTGTTTACGGGTTGCTTTTTTGTATTCAGGCAAGAACTGCTCATAAAATATGAGATCATTTTAATTAAGCTAATTCAAAATCTCATTGCAAAACGCCTATACACTGAATGAAGATACGCTCAACCTGCTGGCCGAG
>JBKHDR010000051.1:0-29913 GCA_046541235.1 Cyclobacteriaceae bacterium
CCGGCGCTTTATAGCTTGCCGATTGCCACTGCATCCGGCTTATATTCGCCGCGCTCAAGGTAAAACAGCATGTTAAGCGGGCTTTTACCGGCTGTATGTTGGCTATGTCCGGCGCAAAGCTCCCGAATCTCATTACCGGCGGCGGCAATGGCTTGGCTAAGTTCGTATATTCTCTTTTGCTTCTCAGATTCAAAGCGAACGGTGGCGACCTATTTTGTTCTTGCTTTTCACTTTCTGGGAACCACACCTCTCTACCCTCGCGAGTGTAAAAGTGCTTACGATTCCCGGCTTCCTTTGCTTGGCAACAAACCTTGTTCAGTGCAGTAAGGTTAGGAACGGCTAACATTTTACTGTAAGTCACCGGGTGTAATTTGTACAACCTTCATTTTGGTAAACTCGAATTCAAGGACCTTTCAGTCTCTTTTCAGTTCTGCTTTTGAAAGCTTCTTAGATTAGCCAGCAAAGAAATAAATGACAGGCTTAAGTATTTGGCTTGTTTTGATACAATTGAAAAAAAAATGAAATTTATACGCGACAGGGGCACGAGGACACGTGCTCATTAATGGCAGAAAATATTAAGCTTGAGTTTCTGAATTGGGGTAGGTGCGACATTTTTAAAATCGGTTTCTTTAAGGCTCTGGTAGGCTGACAAACCGACTTTTTTGTCTATCAAATCTTTTACCTAACCAGCCATACAATCCTAAACTGAGAAAGGATATATACTTGTTCAGGATTGTACAATTTATCATATCCATTTATCAATAAAAAAGCCTACAGTGAGAGTCCTGTAGGCTTTTAAATCTTATAAAGGGCTTTGCTGACATTGGTCTACAAAACTATTGACGATAGCAGATTTTAAACAGGTCAGGGAAGCAGCAGATAAGTGATGGCTCCAGCTACATAACCGATGAATGCCCAGAGAGTCATGTTTCTGACATACCACATGAAATCCAGCTTAGCGATGCCCATAACGGCAACACCCGCCGCTGAGCCAATGATCAGCATACTGCCGCCTGTACCAGCACAATAGGCCAGAAATTCCCATAAAGGGCTGTCCGTAGGTTAAAACTTTACAATGGTCACATTAGAGGCAGCTACGTGTCCAAGCGGATACATACCCTGGGCAGCCGCTACCAGGGGGACATTGTCTATGATGGCAGAAAGTATACCTGTAATAAAAACTACTGTTCTATAATCACCCACTTTTTCGTCAAGCATGGTGCTCAGGTTGGTAAGTTGTCCGCTGCTTTCCAGGGAAGCTGCTGCTACCTGACATTTTGCACTCTCCCATGCCTTAATAGGCATTTTCTGCGACAGTGTAAATGTTTACATTAATCAGTTAGCAAATGAAATAACTGGACCAGCAAAATTACAGGAGGTATAAAAAGACAAATAGGAGAAAAGTGAGTGCTCTTGCTTTGATGTCAATCAGCTTGATAGCGCCTGATGATTTACTTCTGAGCTGTAAGAAACAGGATTTATCCTCAAATCAGTAGTTTTGAAAAGGTTTGCCGATCATACTGAGTTGATAAAAAGAGAGAAAAGTTAAGATAGTACGTAGATGTACTCAGTGGGAGGGTGTGTGATTTATCTCCCATATAGGTATGAATAATTACGGAGCATAATATAGTCAGTAAAAAACATACACAATTCAAATGGAAAACTAAGAAGATAAAGGCTTGTAACCGGTTAGCCAGGCTACCAGTTTACTGGGCTGTTTTTTGGTAAGTTCCTGATATTCAGCTACCCGTAGCTTGTAAGTGCCTACTGCTTGGTGGTATTCCTTCTGGGCATTGACCAAAGCTTCGGTCACACCGTTTTGCTCAAGTTGGGGAAATAACGCTTTAAGTGTCTGACTGATAGCTTCTTCTTCATTCAACTTTTGAGAAGGTAAAAGTTGCTGCCTGTCTTTAGTGGAAGCGCGAGCCAGCAGTACACAGGTTTTTTTGGCAAGAAAGGATTCAGGTTGAGCTTTAAGGATACCTTCCAGCAGACGCCTTCTTTCAGACGCCTTCTGGTAAACTTTTTCCAAAGCCTCATCAACGTCTTCTTTTCGCTGCCTGATACTATAATAATTGACTATACCCCACAAAAAAGCAAACCCTAATAAAGTAACGAGAATCGGAAGAAAGCCCATACAATTAGATCAAATACTTAAGATTTTAACCATACGAAGCAATTCCTGATCCAAAGGCTTTGAAGTATTAATACATTCTTTGAAATCAGTAAAAACCACCCGGTTATTAACAACGCCCGCCATCATGTTTTTCTTGCCGCTGAGGAGGCCTTCCAGTGCAGCCAGCCCAAGTCGGCTTCCGAGGATACGATCCATAGCAGTAGGGGAGCCACCTCTCTGCATATGCCCGAGGATAGATACTTTAAGGTCTTTCCCTTTAAGTTTAGAACGCACTTTTTCCACAACCTCCATAGCACCGCCTTCTTCATCGCCTTCTGCCACTACCACAATAGAGGAAGTTTTTTCCTGGTTACGTCCCTGGCTCAGGTTATGGATGACATCCTCAATGGTAGTACTCGTTTCGGGAACCATGATTAGCTCCGCGCCGCCGCCAATACCAGACTCTATGGCAATATAGCCTGAATCGCGCCCCATTACTTCAATAAAAAAAATACGGTCGTGTGAATTGGCCGTATCCCTGATCTTATCTATGGCTTCCAGTGCTGTGTTGACAGCCGTATCAAATCCTATGGTATAATCAGTGCCGTAAAGGTCATTATCTATGGTGCCGGGAGCGCCTACGATGGGGAAGCCAAACTCCTGGTAAAACAGGCTGGCTCCGGTAAAAGTACCGTCTCCGCCTATCACTACCATACCATCAATCCCTCTGCGCTGCAGCTGGTGAAAGGCTTTTTCACGTCCTTCTTTGGTTCTGAATTCCTGGCTTCGGGCCGATTTAAGAATGGTTCCTCCCCTCTGGACGATGTTACTCACCGAGTAGGACTTCATTTTGTAGATGTCTCCCTCTATCAGCCCGTTATAGCCATATTTGATACCGTAGGCTTCAATACCGTGATAGATAGCACCTCTGATGACGGCTCTGATACAGGCATTCATGCCGGGAGCATCCCCTCCTGAAGTTAAAACTGCAATTTTCTTCATAAATGAAAAGCGAAAGAATTTTTACTGTGCTTACCAGTCTTTATAAGAGATAACAAATAAATTTGTTAAACGGATAAGCTATATACAGAACGATTTAGCAAAGAGTTAACATATACCTGGCTACGGATTTAGTTTAAATCCAGCGTAAATTTTAAAAAAAATTAATTAAATAAAACCTCCTGCTGCATATTTAATGAAAATTCCTTTTTTAGATCTGACAAGACAACAGTTCAGCCTGATGCCCCGCCTGCAGGAAAGTATGAAACAAGTGGTGCTAAATGACTGGTTACTAGGAGGTAAGGCTGTAACCGCCTTTGAAAAGTCTTGGGCTGAGTACCTGCAGCTTGCTCATGTGGTCTCTACCGCCAACTGTACCGATGCGCTGGAGGTCATTCTCAGGGCTATTGAAATTGTAGAAGGGGATGAGGTAATCGTTCCTGCCAATGGCTGGCTGTCGGCTGCCGAAGTAGTCAGGCTGCTGGGGGCGACTCCTGTATTTGTAGATTGCGATCCCGTGTTTTATCATATCAATCCAAAGCTGATCGCTGAGAAAATTACTTCACATACCAAAGCCATCATTCCTATTCATCTGTACGGACAGCCAGCCGATATGCCTGCTATTATGGAGATTGCCCGGCAGCATCAACTCTTTGTCATAGAAGATTGTGCCCAGGCCCATGGAGCTGAAATCAGGGGGAAAAAAGCTGGAAACTGGGGACATGCCGCAGCCTTTAGTTTTTATCCCACCAAGAACCTCGGCGCCCTGGGCGATGCCGGTGCTATCTGTACCCAGGATGCTGCGCTTGCCGAGAAATGCCGTCAGATCGCCAGCCACGGACAGCAGGCCAAGAACTGCCACGTCAGGCTGGGCCGTAATAGCCGCATGGATAGTATACAGGCTGCTGTGTTGCTGGAAAAACTTCCTTATCTTGATAAATGGAATCAAAGACGAAAGCAACTGGCACAGCTTTACCATGACCTTTTAAAAGATTTGCCTTTACAACTGCCCCGGGAAAGAAAGAATGCCTTGCATGTGTACCACCTTTTTGTCATTTCTCTTGAAAAAAGGGATGATCTCAAAGCTTTTCTTGAAGTACATGGTGTGGAAACAGCCATACATTACCCCCAGGCGGTAGCTGAAATGGATTTCCTGGCTCAGGGAGAAAGTACTTCAGCATTTCAGGCCATTCAACAGAGCAGGCGCCTGCTTTCGCTACCTCTCTATCCCGAACTGACTGAAGAGGAGGTACATTATGTGGCCCAAATGATCAGGTTATTTTTTGAGGGCTAATTTTCTTTGTTAAAGAAAGGCAGTTTTCGTAAGTACGAATCAAGAAGGCGATTGATCTCCGGCGCTGTCCTGGAAAAATAGATGGCTGGTACAAAGAGCAGGGTGATCAGGCTGCCCCTGATGAGTATATCCAGCATGAAATTTTCCAAGTCCGGCAGCAGGAGAGAAAGCAGGTAAGTGGCTACCGATATGAATAAAATGATCAGGTGCGGTTTGCCATAGGGCTGAAAGCCAAACCTGTAGTAAATGAAGAGCATACGAACCAAATCAACGGCGATAACCGAAAGAAAGGAAGCCAGCGCAGCCCCACTGATGCCCATCAGCGGTACCAGCCACCAGTTGCTAAGCACAATCAGCCCCAGCCAGCCCAGCATGGAGTAGGTATTGAAGCGGTAATATTTGGAGTAGCCAATCACCACATCGTTGATGCCGCTCAGCATCTTGACCATATTCATCAGCCCAATATAGAGAATCACGTACATTCCGGCCCTGAATTCTTCCGGCAGTATTTCAAATACATTATGGATATTAGCCCAGATGCCGATCATCAGGTAAGCGCCTGCCACCATCTGGGTGACGGTACTTTTGCGGTAAATTTCAGCTACGCTCTCCAGGTCATTTTCTTTGAAGGCATCTGCCACAAAAGTAGGCGTAATACCCCTGAGGGCGCGGGAGGGCAGGCTAACAAGTGTACCAAAATAAAAGGTAGTCAGGTAGATGCCTACATCTGCCTCGCTCAGAAAGTTGCTGATCATGATGGCATCAATACGCATGACGGCAATGGTACTGAAGCCGGTAAGCAGGCTGTAAAAGCTCAGGCTCAGCATATCTTTCCGCATGCCTTTGTCCAGCAGGCTAAAGTCAGGTTTGAGAGAGATGTCTTTTTTCCAGACTAAAAAAAGGATCAACATCAAAACCAGCAATCCTCTGGAAAGAACATAGAAATCCACGTAGCTTTCAAATGAAAAAAGATCCAGCACAAAAAGAATCAGCAGGATCAGGACAAGGATACGGGCTACGGTTTCATTAAGGAGGGTACCGGTGCTGGCATTGAAGAGCGCCCGGTTGTAAATGTCCAGCATCAGGAAAAGCAGCCAGAAGAAGGTGAAGGGAATGATGAGGTTTACATACTCTCCAAGTAAGGAGTCTTCATCCGCCTGCGCAATGATCCAGTCTTTGATAAAAATGAAAATGAGCAGGAAAAGCCCAAAGCCGAACAGGGAAACCATCATCATCAGGAAAAAAAATCCCCGGTGGCCTTCTTCACGGTTGCGAAAGTAAGGGAAGAATTTGATAGTGGCACCGCCGAAACCGAGTGTAGCAAACTGGGAAAAAAGCGAGCTCCAGGAGACCAGCAGACCGATCAGGCCAATCTGCGCAGGTGTCAGAAACCGGGGGTAGAGCAGGGTGCTATTGACAAACCCAATGATCACACCCAGGTAGATATAAATACCCGACTTGATCGTTTGCCGTTGAATTATGCCCACCGCTGCGCTGGTTTAAATTATATTTTGGAGCAAATCCCGCAACTCCCTGACTGTCAGATGATGTCGGGGAAACTCAGAACTGTAAACGAAATTTTCCGGAAGCGGATTGGCCTGTTTTTGCCAGTAGGCCATCGCCGGGCCTTGGCCAGAACAGAGCACAAATAAACCATGTGCATCAAACCCGAATCGTGACTCTTCAGGGCTGAGCGCCAGTTCGTGCATTTTTTCAGCCACACGTGGTCCGCTGGTCTTTATTTCAGCATGGGGTAGTATGGCCTTCACCAGATCCTTAAGCCGGTAGGCAGCCATGGCCGGTACAAAGACTTCTCCGCCCTGCATCAGTTCCAGCACCTGCAGGCAGTACTGTACGCTCTCTTGCAGGGAAAGACTGAAACGGCTCATCTCCGGATGCGTGATACTCACTGTATCTTTTCCTTCCTTTTCTGCAAGGGCAGGCACTACCGATGCCCTTGAGCCCAGCAGGTTTCCCAGCCTGAGCACCGAAAAAAGGGTGGTTTGGGAATCTTTTTTAGCTTCTGCCAGCAGCAGCTTTTCCGCACATAGCTTGGAAGCGCCATAGGCACTGACCGGATACACTGCCTTGTCGGTGGATAAAGCCAGTACTTTGGCTACACCCCTGGCTTTGGCTGCCCGGATGAGATTGCGGGTTCCGTCCACATTAGTTCTGACAAACTCATCAGGGTTTCTTTCCCCCATGTCATTCTGCTTGAGTGCCGCACTATGGATCACATAATCCACCCCGGTGCAGGCTTCTTCCAATGCATCCTGGTCCCGGATATCGCCCAACACAAAATTAGCTACGGCAGCCTGCTGTACTGATAACTGTCGGCGCATCTCGTACTGTTTGAATTCATCACGAGAAAAAATCTTCAGGCTGCGGATTTCAGGAAAAAGATGAAGGATGCTTTTTGTGAAGGTTTGGCCAAAAGAGCCGGTACCACCAGTAAGCAGAATATTTTTTTCAGATAGATTTAGCATGTAGTTATTTTCTTTCTTCCGCTTCCAACCCTCTAAGTAGTAAACGACAAAGCTTCAGCTCATATTCGCTGAAAACTCCCTGGCTGGCCTGCTGGTCTATGACGATATGGCCAACTTTACCGGTAATGAACTTTTGTTCGTCACGGAAGATTGGAGTACGGGTTAGGGAAATCCCCCCGGTGTATTTATAAAGCGCTTCTCTTTCCAGCTGGGTGAATTTTTCCTGGTTCAGGATAGGCTGCATTCCATGACCATGATGTTGAAAAAAGGTATGGGTGTCCGGTCGTACGCTGATGAGTGAATCAGAATTGAAAAGATAAAGGGTATTTACCGCATCATCAATGACTGCCGATCCGGTAAACGGAAATTCAATGGCCAGTATAGCCAGAGTGGCGGGCTGCATTTCCTCCATCAGTGGTTGTGACAAGATATGGTTGATGGTACCTACCAGCCCCACATTGAGCCTTGCCTGCTCCTGCGGACGTGGAATAAAGAGTACACGCTCATTAAATTTAGCTTCTACCAGTTTTTTTACCTTCAGATCTGGTGAACTGACGACCACCTGTCGGATATTTTCTGCTTCCAGGGCCTGAATAATTTTATGCTCCAGGAACGTATGCTGATCGAGCATACTGAAAGCTAAAGTATTGTTGACTGAATTAGCATCACGGACGGGAATGATCGCCAGCGTATTGAGTTTTTGCTGTTCATATCTCACATATTCCCGGTTAATGCGCGCCCGGGTGGTCAGGATACGCTGCTCATTTTTGGTCAGATTGCTACCATGCTGCCGGTAATAAAAAAGCGGGGTGTTGATATTACTTACTTTATGGCGGGCGGTAAATTTTACCCAGAGTTCGTAGCCGTCCTGACAACTGTAATCTTCGCTATAACCGCCTGCTTCCCTAAGAAAAGCCACCCGGATCATGGTACAGGCCCCATGGGCTGCCTGGTCCAGCAGGGAGACATCTTTGTCAAAATCATGACGGCGGTGGATGGACTGAGGGTGACCTTCTTCATCAGTGAGGTAATAGTCAGGAAACACCAGTCCCAGTTCCGGATCTTTTTCCAGCATATTGGACATGACCAGCAGGGCGTTATGGTCCAGGAAATCATCGGCATCAAGGCGCATGATATACTTGCCCCGGGCCACTCTGAGAGCGATGTTGTTGGTTACGTTCAGGCCCTTATTTTTCTGGTAAATTACTTTGATCTTGGGGTGATCAGCAAGCCGCTCAATAACCTCATGTGAATTATCGGTAGAACCATCGTCTATGATGATAATCTCAAAGTCATCCAGTGACTGACTCAGTACACTGCTGACCGCCTGTTCTATAAACTTTCCGTAGTTGTAATTGGTAATATATACCGTGACCAGCACTTCTGTATTCATAAGCTATTTTCTTGTTAGAAATCCGTAAATGGTCATTTTTCCACTGGATTCCGTAATTGTTTCAGTATGGAGACATTTAAAGCCTGCTTTTTCGCAGAGCAGGAGGAATGATGGCTGATTGTATACGGTATAATGCTCAACAAAAAATTCCTGTCTGTTTGCGGCATTACCTGCCTTTACTGTACGTGCTCCTTCGGGTAGTTCAACATAGATCAACCCACTGTCTTTAATTAGCCGTGCTGCCTGAGTCAACATTTCTACCGGCGCTTTTACATGCTCCAGGACCTTATTAAATGTAATCAGGTCAAAAAGATGATCTAGAGGAAAATCTTTTAAGGTGCCATGGTGGGCTACATCTATCCCTACATATTGTTTGGCGTGTTTTACCGCCAGCGGATCAGGGTCAATACAGGCACTATGAGATACCTGGTCTTTTAATGCTCCCAGAAAAACACAGGTGCCGCTGCCTACGTCAAGCACATCCGCATCAAGCAGACTTCTGCCAGTTTGGCTAAAGTATTCGGCGATACGGCTGACTCTCTGTCGGTTATCAGATTTTCCTTCGGGCAGGTTCATGACCTTTTCATATCGCTGCTGTATGCTGCCCAGGCTGGTCGTCTGACGAATACTGGCATTATAGTCGCCGTGGTACATCTCCTCGTCCAGTAGCTGGTGTTGGTTATTATACACTGAGCAATGCATACATTGCGAAATGACCCGATGATAATTTTCAGGAGGGATGGCATAATCGGTTTCTCCATCAGGTCTTTGATTTACCACCGCTATCACCTGCTGATCGGTTGAGCCACAGAGATAACATCTGAATTTTTCTGTCTGTCTTTCCATCATTCCAGTATATTCCAATCCATTTTCTGATGCATTTTCACATCAGCCTTCAGTTTTTTTCCGACCAACTGGTCAAACTCACGGGCATCTATGCCATGGTTAGGCCTTAGCGTGACCAGGTCTTCAGGCCGTAAGACCGTTCCGGCAGCCAGGTCGCGGGCCGGATACACTGCCCGCCTGAAGCTTATCCGGTGCTCGGCTTCTACCTCCAGCGGTTTTTTCATGGCTTTTCCTTTTAATGCCTGTATCTGAGAAATTTTCTGCTCCAGCAAAAGTACTTCGTCTTTGCTTAAGGATACCTTATGATCCCGAAATGTTTTGCCCTCTCTACTGTCGGTGAAGTGAAATTCCAGGATTTCAGCTCCCATCGCCACGGCCACTTCCAGGGCCAGTGAACCCTCAGTATGGTCAGAATATCCCACAGTGAGGCCGGTAGTCTTTCGCAGTAAGTCCATCACTGAGAGGTTGGCATCTTCCAAAGCAATGGGGTACATGGAGGTACACTGTAGCAGCGCCAGCATCTCAGGGTAGGTGTAGCGGGCATCCAGGTTTTGGACGAAGGATACTGTTTCCAGCACTTCCTGCAGGTTGGCCAGGCCGGTAGAGATGATCATGGGCTTGCCGGTTTTGACGATTTCGCGGATCACCGGATAGGCCGTCATGTCTCCGGAGCCGATTTTATAAATAGGCATATAGGGGTCAATCCAGCGGATGTATTCAGGGTTCCAGACCGAGGCCATAAAACCCACATCCGCCTTCTGGCACATTTCGGCCAGTTGGATATATTTTTCCTGTGAAAGCTCAAATTTCTTGAAGTGGGCGTTGCGCTGTGCACCCTCCAACCGGCTCACCAGCGAATCACCGCTGTACATCTGGAATTTAATGTAGTCCACATCGGCGGCAATGGCCAGTTCGGTCAGGCGAAGGGCGTAGTCAAAATCTCCTTCATGGTTACCCCCGATCTCTGCAATCAGCAGGGGGCCATGCTTACCTTTCCAGGGAGTCTGTATATTCATTTCTGGCTGCTTCATAATATTGTATCAGTTGGTTAAGCGGGGGCAGGGGCCGGTAGGTCGGCATTTTTTCCAGCATCCGCCGGGCAATTTCAAAATCTTCGGGCGTATCTATGGCCAGATGAGCCCCTTTGGCTTCAGGGTATTTTTCGTTGTAAAAATATTTCCTTCTACCTTCCTCTTCATGTTCGTAAAGATAAAGTGTCACATGCTCCTGGTAGCGGGCGTCATCCCCGATTTTTTCCAGTACTTTTTCATAAAAATGAATTTTCAGCAGTTCCACACTCATGCCAAAGGGAAAAGTACGGTCTTTCACATTGCTGAGAAAATCCAGTGACCTGTCCTGCCGGACGGCCTCCATCATCTCCTGTACGCAGTCGGTAGCTACAAACAGATTATCGCCATTGATCCGAAAGGCATAATCCAGGTCATAGGCCAGGGCACAGCGGTAAAAGCGTTCGGCTACATGGTTAAGGCTGCCCCGAAAACAGTTGATCTGATGCGCCTCACAGTATTCGGCAATGGGCAGATCGCTGTCTTCCGCCGAAGTAGCCACTACCAGCTGACAATCCGGGAAAATATCCCGCAGGGTGTCATGGATGCGGTGCAGCAGGGCTTTGCCGCCGATTTCCCGCAGGGCTTTGCCCGGCAAACGGCTGGAATTATAACGGGCCAGTATGATGCATCCTATTCGCATATCTGGAATTTTAAAAAATCAATCGCTAAGGTAGAAAAAAGCTCCGAGCGATGCATTAATCTTAAGCATTACTGTCTGAACCCCAGATGCCTGGCTGGTATTCCACCAACAATTTCGTAAGCCTGTACATCCTCGCGCACTACCGCACCGGCAGCGATGACCGCGCCCTCGTGGATGGTCACACCGCGCAATATCTTAGCACCAGTCGCGATCCACACATCATTCCCAATGGTGATAGGCGCAGTAAGGTTGGGCTGCTGGTTCATCGGCCGGTCTTTCTCAATGCCATGGTCGCTGTCTACCAGGTACACAAAAGGCGCGATCTGGCAGTCATTGCCAATGCTGATACCCGCCGAGGCAAAGATAAAGGTATGGTAGCCGATGGTGGTGTTATTGCCAATGTTGACATAAGCCTGTTCGTTACAGGGACAGAGCTTGGCACCTTCTTTTACAATCACATTGTCACCGATACTGATGAGGTGGGGATAGCGCATAAAAGCGGTGTTTTTCTCAAAATACACACCACTACCACAACTTCCCAGCCTTTGTTTTACCTTCCAGATCCGGTATTTATCCCCTAGTGTGGGCCTGATATGCTTTCTGAGTTGCTGGTTCATGGGATTTTAGGTTAACTTTTGCCGGTCAAAAGCATCTATAAAAGAGCCGGGGGTCAGGTTGTAAATGCGGGTGCCCAGAGTCTCGGCATAGGCTTTTAGTTCCCAGTAAGAGCGGAACGAATAGTAGAACTTATGCAGTATCTCGTGCAATCGCCGCTCCTGAGTGCTACTGCCTGCATACATGGGGCGTGCCTTGGCAGTATATACCTCTGACTTTAGCTGATCGTCATAAAAATGCTTCTGGCTCAGATACACCCGGTTATCTTCCGCTACGATGATTTCTCCCAGCCAGGAGTGGTCAGCCCCGCAGATATAACAGTTTTCAAAGCCCAGGTTCAGGGCAATGGCGATGGTGCCTACCAGTACATTGTGCGGCCTTGGCATGCCCAGCCAGTGGCGGAAAAACCAGTGGCTGATCGCAGGAATACCCTCAACGGGCGTATTGTTGAAGTAAGCGATCCTGATGCGGGGATTTTCCAGCAGTGACTTTTTCCATTCACTGTGTTTTCGGGCCAGCGCCGGCACAAAGAGCACCATATCCCAGTCCGTTTTTTCTGCCAGTTCTACAAAAATCTTAAAGCGCTCTTCCTTAAAACCTGCTTTCTCCTCTTTTCCCCAGTAATCAGGCGCTACGATGACATAATACTGAGGTTTCACTTTTGGAAAAGCATCGGTTCGGACAAAGTTGTTCACCGCAAAAACCGCCTTGTCCTGCAGGAAATCTAGGTGGTTATCCAGAAAGTCCTTCAAGGATGGGCCATTACCCAGGAGTACGCATTCTCGGTGGTCATTTATTTTATCCGGTCGCTGCAAAAAAAATCTGCTCATCAGCAACACCTTGATCGCCGAATAAAAGGAAGCAACCAGATCATCAAAAAATGCTATGTATCGAGGTTTCATACCAATTGTTGCTCAAACTTAAATCAACCTAAAAATCCTTTAACCACCCAGAACCTGAATTTGACCAGCATCCAGCCGCCGGTAAAATTACCCCGAAGCGTGTAAAGCAGAAATAGGATCAATGTCCCCCCGATCTTGATAAGTTCATCCAGCAGGCGGGACAGTTTTTCGGAGACAGGGGCTCCTTTCAGCCGCTGGGTTTCACTTTTTCCGACGCCCTCGGCCAGTCCCCGGATGTAGCTCATCTGCAGCCTTTTGGGAGGAATAATGTGTTCTACCACCACATCGGGCACATACCAGATCTGTTCGCCCTCTTTTTTCATGCGAAAAATCATTTCTTTCTCATCGCCTCCCATCAGCCCGCTGCCAATTCTTCCCAGTTTGACATTGAAGGAGCCATAACGCTCAAAAACAGTTTTGCGGAAAGTTACATTGGCCCCGATCGGAAACTTCCTACCCCTAAATGGGCGGGCTTTTTCACCCATATCCAGGGCCGATACCAGGGGCAGGAGGTAAGGGGTCATCCAGGCAGGACTTTCTGTTTGGTAGACAGGAATTACTTTACCACCAATAGCCTGCACCTGGGGCATTTTCTTGAAAAAATTTATAATGTTCGTTGCAAAATCTTCCCTCACAAAAGCATCATCGTCAATATAAGCGATTAAATCTCCTTTACTTTCAGCAATTCCGCGGTTTCGTGCATAAGAATGTCCCTGCTGCGTTTCTACCACGTGCCGAATATTGCTTTCGGGATGCTTGCTGATGAATTCCTGGCAGATACTTTCTGTCCGGTCCGTACTATTGTTGTTGACCACGATGGCTTCATAAAGCGGCGCATCCAGGCTTTGACGGGCTACATGCTCCAGGGTTTTGCCGATAAATTCCTCCCGGTTATAGGTACAGATGATGATAGAAAGTATGACTTCCGCTTCCTCCATAAAGTGTAAGCTTTTTAAGATTCCTTTTGTGCGTTTCTAAAGCTCCAAACGATGCTAACTACCAGCATCAACGACAAAAGAACTGACGAAACCAGGGAGATGGTGCCTCCCGTGTAATAAGCCTCAGGCTTGAACTCAAATCGGATGGTATGCTCACCGGCAGGTAGCGGCAACCCCCTGAGCAGGTAATTGACCCGGTAGTGTTCTACCGGCTGATCATTTACATAAGCCTGCCAGCCTTCGGGGTAGTAGATCTCTGAGAATACCGCAAAGCTTTCGGCAGGCACATCGGCTTCATATGCCAGCTCATTAGGTTGGTAAGAAGTGAGACGGATGCTGCCCTGCTGGCTGAAGTTTTGCTGTTCCAGCGTGAAGTCTGAGGTGTTCAGAACGGCCGTCTGGGCGGGATCTATGTCATTGAGGGCGGCGATGGCCTCATCTGCCGAAGCTACTTTACGTATGTCGCTCACCAGCCAGGCATTGCCCAGCGCCTGCTCGTTAATGATGACCGCATTAGGCGCATCTCCTGCCTTAAAAAAGCGGGCATTGAGCATGTTGAGCACTTCTATATTGCTAAAGTCTGTGCTGCCCTGCTGCAGCGACTCTATCACAGAGGCTATTTCATTGCTGAGGTGATAATCTATCAGGTCCTGGTAGCGGCCGAGTTTGGCGCCGTGGTAGCCCCCAATAGAGGAGTGGAAGTAAGAGGTGAGCGCATCATTGAACGGATTCATCAGGTTGAGCACCCGTGCTTTGTCCTCGTTCTGCTGCATGATAAATTCATCAGCTTCCGTAGCGCTCATAGCGGCAAACTGGTTGCGTTCTCTCACATAATCTTCTTCTGTTATAAATCTTTTTCCCACCGCCCACAGGTCAATGGTAGAAAGGGCTACAATGCCCACTGCCAGCCAGAGGTAGGCAAATTTACCCTGCCGGTGGAAGAAGATGAGAGTTGCCGCCAGCAGGGAAAAGATCAGCGAACGTAAGGCATCTCCCCGCAGGAGGTCGGCACGGTCGTCTTTTAGCGCATCCAGGAACATATCGCCACCCTGCTGCGCCAGGAAGCGGTTGTCTGAAGGACCCTCAAAGCTGAAGGCTCCGGCAAACAGGATAAATATGAGTGCGATACCCAGCGGAATGCCGGCTGAGATATAAAAACGCTTCTTAGTCGCCTTGTCCCATACGCTGTTCAGCAGGCTTTCCAGACCCAGCAAACCAAGTAGGGGAATACAGAGCAGGGCGATCACCATCGCCATCTCTACGGTCCTGAACTTATTGTAACCCGGCAGTATATCGTAAAGCAGGTAGTTGAGAGAGGGAAAATACTTGCCCCAGGTGAGCATAATGGAAAAAACCGTCGCCACAATCAGCCATACCCTGTGGGGCTGAGGAGCAAAGAAACAGCCGATGAAGAAGAGGAAAACCATGATGGCACCCGCATAGGTAGGGCCGGCGGTGCTGATTTTCCCTCCCCAGTAGGTAGGGGCATTAGAGACAAAATTCTGGATTTGCTGCCTGCCCAGGTTGGCCTGCTGCAGGAATTCGGCCAGGTTGGACTCCATACCAATGTTTCGGTTACTGGCTCCTCCCGAAAAGTCGGGAATGAAAAGGGTGAAGGTTTCCGCAATATTCAGGCTGTAAGCAAATACATAATCTCTTTCCAGGCCTTGTGATGTGTTACCTTCCGCTTCAGTAAGGGCTGAGGGGCCGCGGGTTGAGTACTGACCATATTTATAGGTGTTCCAGATACGGGCAAAGTTGACACCCACCGCCAGGGAAGCGGCTAGTATCAGCAGTAGTGAACGGATGAGAAAAGGCCTGAGGTTTTTCTCCTTAATGGCAGCCACCAGCATGGCGATCCCATAAAATATCACTGTAATCAGCAGATAATAGGTGATCTGCAGGTGATTGCTGTTAATCTCCAGGGCTAGTGCCAGGGCGGTAAGGGTAAAACCCCAGAGTAATTTGCCCCGATAAGTGAGGTGTATACCAGCCAGCACCAGCGGCATATAAGCTATGGCTTCAATTTTCCAGATATGCCCTGCCTCCAGGCTGACAAGGTTAAAAGTACCCAGGCCATAGGCGATGGCCCCGGCAATGGCCAGGTAAGGACGCACCCCGAAAATGACCAGCATGATGTAAAAGCTCAGGAAGCACTTTAATATAACTTCCGCCTGCCGCGGAAAGCCCAGAGAATAGGCCTCCTGAAAAAAGTTGATAATTTCTTCTCCCTGGTACTTTATATCAATCAGGTAGGCAGGCATGCCTGAAAACATGGCGTTGGTCCATAAAGCTTCTTCCCCGGTACGCTCCCGGTATTCCCTGATTTCCTGCCCGGAAGCTACTCCCTGGAGTACGTCATTCTGTTGTAAAACTTTATTTTCAAAAAACATGGGACTGAAAAACAACACCCCAGCCAGCACAAAAATACCGACAGCGATAAGATGAGGCAGGATTTGCTTTTTAAAATCAATTTTTGGCATCTGTTTCCGGATTATGAGCAGTTTAGCTTGGGGGCGAAGTTAGCACGCTGCCACAAAAGATAAACCAAAAGTGCCAAAAAATAAGCAAATCCTTGTCTGTACGGTTTTTTTAGACAATGCCCGGAGAGTTTTTTTCAGGAATGGCCGCTCTTTCTACCTTACCATCATTGAGCAGGTACTTTTGTCCGCTCTCGGGACAAACCGCCTCATTGTTTTCGTCAAATTTGAGCTTATGTCCGTATTCACTCATCCAGCCGCTCTGCCGGGCCGGGTTGCCCACCAGCAGGGCATAGGCAGGCACGTTCTTGGTCACCACGGCACCGGCTCCTATGAAGGCGTATTCACCGATTTCAATGCCGCATACAATGGTCGCATTAGCACCTATGGAGGCTCCTTTTCTGACCAGGGTTTTGGCATAATTACCCCTGCGGTTGACTGCCGAGCGAGGATTTACCACATTGGTAAAAACCATTGATGGGCCCAAAAAAACATCATCCTCGCAGATAACACCGGTATAAATGGAGACATTATTCTGCACCTTGACATTATCGCCCAGTTTCACCTGGGGCGAAACCACTACATTCTGGCCGATATTGCAGTTTTGACCAATTTCACATTCAGGCATGATGTGTGAAAAATGCCAGATTTTGGTGCCTTGACCAATCTTGCAGCCTTTGTCAATGACGGCTGTTTCGTGCGCAAAAAAATCACTCTGACTCAATGTTCTGGGTTTTTAGGTATTCAAAAATATGTTGGGTAATGTATTCCTGCTGTTCACGGCTCAGGTGGGGATGCATGGGCAGAGATACGACCTGCTCGCAAAGCTGCTCAGCTACCGGGAAATCATCCTTATTGTATCCTAAATAAGCATATGCCTCCTGCAGGTGCATAGGTTTGGGATAATAAACCATGGATGGAATCTCCTGCTCTTTAAGATGTTGCCGGAAAGCCTCCCGGTCTAACCCTCTGAGCCTGAGGGTATATTGATGAAAAACATGATCACTATAAGGCTTGCGTTGCGGCAGTATAATTTCTTCCAGGTCTGCCAGGCCCTGCTGATAATACAGTGCTGCCTCTGCGCGCAGGCGATTGTATTCATCCAGGTGGGGTAGTTTGCAGAGCAGAATACCTGCCTGAAGGGTGTCCAGCCGGGAGTTGACGCCGATCAGGTCATGGTAATATTTGGTGCGTTGCCCATGGTTGCTGATGGCTTTGATGGTATGTGCCAGTTTTTCGTTGTTGGTAAACACCGCGCCTCCATCTCCGTAGCAGCCCAGGTTTTTGGAGGGAAAAAAGGAAGTCGTGCCTACATCACCCATGGTGCCTGCTTTAGCCGAACGGCCGTCGCTGAAGTGGTAGCGGCAGCCAATGCTTTGGGCGGCATCCTCTATCACATAGAGATGATGCTTTTTAGCGATTTGCAGGATTTTCTCCATGTCGGCACACTGCCCAAAAAGATGCACAACGGCGATAGCCCTGGTATTGTCAGTGATTTTTTCTTCCAGCTGGTTTACCTGCAGGTTAAAACTGTCGGCATCCACATCTACAAAGACAGGCTTATAGCCCAGCATGGCAGCCACTTCGGCTACGGATACATAAGTAAAAGCTGGCATGATGATTTCGCTGCCCCGGGGCATGTCCAGAGCCATCATGGCGAGCTGCAGGGCATCGGTACCATTGGCGCAGGGAATCACATGTTTTACTTCGCAGTAGTCGGCTAGTTGTGCGGCAAATTCCCTGACCTGGCTGCCATTGATAAAAGCAGTATTTTCAATAACATCGGTAATTTGCGCATTGATTTGTTCGGAAAGTTGCTGGTACTGAGCGCCCAGGTCAACCATCTGGATTTTTCTCATAGCGGATTAGAGATTAAAAAATTTATGTGCAAGAAAAAAACGGTTTTCTTTGCCTGATTATGTACTATTGAATCTAAGTAAGTTAAGTATTCAATTCCCTAACTTTAAAAGCTTCAAATTGATTAATGAGTTGGCAAATAATCATGAATTTCTACAAAAACCATTTTAAACATCTGTTGTCGTCAGCTTCACTGCTGTTTTATCTTTTAGTTTTCATTATACCCTCCCAGTTATCAGCTCAGCAAAATATCCGGCAGGATGCCGTACAGAACGCGCCCAAGCGCGAGTTTCGCGGGGTCTGGGTGGCAAGCGTCGCCAATATTGACTGGCCTTCCTCCCAGGGACTCACTTCAATGGAACAGCAGCAGGAATTCCGTGAACTGGTAGCTTTCCATAAAGCCAATGGTATGAATGCGCTGATGGTACAGGTCAGGCCCAATGGCGATGCGTTTTATGATTCTCCTTTTGAGCCCTGGTCGCGCTGGCTGACAGGTAAAGAAGGCAAAGCCCCAGATCCTTATTATGATCCGCTGGAGTTTATGGTCAAAGAATGCCGGCAGCAGCAGATGGAACTTCATGCCTGGATCAATCCCTTTCGGGCCATATTTGGAGGAGATACCACCGCCCTGGATAGTTCACATATTTACTTTCGCTTTCCCGACTGGGTAGTTTCTTATGGTAAACATGCCTACCTGGACCCGGGCATTCCCAGTGTCAGGGATTTTGTGCGCAATGTCATCATGGATGTGGTGTACCGCTATGATATTGATGGCGTTCATTTTGATGATTATTTCTACCCTTATAAAATAGACACGCTGGCCTTTCCCGATTCTACCAGTTTTGCCACCTATGGAGAAGGTTTTGACAGTATTGACGACTGGCGCAGGCACAACATCAACAGTTTCATCCAGGCAGTACACGATAGCATAGAAGCCATCAAACCTGAAGTGAAGTTTGGCGTCAGTCCTTTTGGCGTATGGCGTAACCGTGACAAAGACCCGCTGGGCTCAGATACCCAGGCCGGGCAGACCGCTTATGATGACCTCTACGCCGATGTGCGGCTGTGGCTGAAAAACGGCTGGATAGACTATGTGGTGCCGCAGATTTACTTTAGCATCGGTTATCCACCCGCCGATTATGAGAAGTTACTTGACTGGTGGAGCCGCAATACTTTTGGGCGGCAGCTCTACATTGGGCAGGCTGCTTACAAGGTCAATAATAACCACGACAAACGCTGGATCAATCCTTCGCAGATTCCCGATCAGATCAGGCTGAACCGTACCACTGCGCAGGTAGACGGCAGTGTCTATTTCAGCGCCCGATCATTTACTAAAAACCCCCTGCAACTTAACGAGATCCTTCGGCAGAGCTTTTACCGCTATCCTGCCCTGGTACCAGATATGCCCTGGAACACTGCGGGCAAACCTGCTCCGGCTCCTCCACAAAACCTGAAAGCCGCCCGTAACGGCCACCAGGTACTGCTGCAATGGGAAGGTAACATCCACGAGGACATTCGTTATTATATCATTTACCGGGAAGAAGGGAAAAAACTGCCTAAACTGCATGATTCGGCTTTTATTATCGGAAAAAGCTATTACCCGCAGTTTGCGTTTGAAGAAAAGGGGAGAGGGCTGTTTCGCAAGAAACACACCTTTGTAGTAACGGCAGTGGGCAAAGACGGGCAGGAAAGCTTTCATAGTGAAAGGGTGCAGCTTCGCCTGCATCCGGGTGAGAAACCGTAATCTATAGCTTAACATAGCAAAGATGTAAAGCTGGTTTTGAACAGAAAATTTACAAGAATGGAAAAGTCGCTCAGCTGCCTTTATTGGTCAGACGGAGCGACTTTTTATTGACTAAACTTTTAAACTACTTTTTCCAAAAACTGAGGGGCCTTGCGATGTTGCGTGGCCTGCTCATAAGCATAGGCGATGCCGATGATCACCGCTTCTGTCCAGGCTTTTCCAAAGAAGGAGATGCCCACCGGAAGCCCATGCACAAAACCATTGGGTACGGTAATATTAGGATAACCTGCACGAGCTGCCGGGGAAGAACTGCCGCCCAGTCCATGATCGCCGGTGATGAGGTCAATAGGCCAGGCGGGGCCGCCGGTAGGAGCTGCGATGGCATCCAGCTGATGTTCTTCCATCACTTTGTCTATACCATTTTTACCGCTGCCCTGCTTTATTTTTTCCAGAGCTTCCAGGTATTCCGGGCTGTTGAGGTCGCCTTTTTCCTGGGCCATTTCAAGGATTTCCTGCTGAAAATAAGGCATGGCTTTTTCAGCATTTTCTTTGTTAAAAGCAATGATTTCTTCCAGCGAACGACGGGGCGCATCAGGATGCTCCTCCAGGTACTTGTTAAGATCGGCTTTGAATTCGTAAAGGAGCACGTCAAAACCTGCTTTGCCCACATTGTCGCCCGAAGTTACTTCCTCCAGGTCAACCAGGGTCGCGCCTTTGTCTTTCATAAGCTGTATGGCTGTTTCCATCAGTTCGTCTACTTTCTCATGAAAGCCCATAGCACCTCTCCAGATACCGATGCGCTTGCCCTGCAGGCTGTCAGCTTGTAGAAACTGGGTGTAATCATCATACACTTTTCGGTCGGCAGTCTGGGTAGCCGCATCCCGGGCATCTTCACCGGTCATGACGCCCAGCATAATGGTAGCGTCGGTTACATTTCTGGCCATGGGGCCAGCTGTATCCTGGCTATGGGCAATGGGGATGATACCACTGCGGCTCAGCAGGCCCAGCGTGGGCTTGATACCCACCACACCGTTGGCGTTGGAGGGGCAGACAATGGAGCCGTTGGTTTCTGTACCTACCGCCAGCATGCAGAGGTTGGCTGACACCGCTGCACCTGATCCCGAACTGCTTCCGCAGGGGTTGCGGTCCAGGGAGTAAGGGTTACGCGTTTGGCCGCCCCGGCTGCTCCAGCCGCTGGAGGAGCGGGTAGAGCGGAAGTTGGCCCACTCACTCAGGTTGGTTTTTCCCAGTATGATAGCGCCTGCATCCCTGAGCTGCTGCGCGATGGGCGCATCTGTGGCCGCCCGGTGTCCTTCCAATGCCAGGGAGCCGGCAGTGGTCTGCATCTGGTCGCCGGTGTCAATGTTATCTTTGAGCATTACAGGTATGCCGTGCAGGGGGCCTCGTACCTTACCTTCGGCTCTTTCCTGGTCCAGCTTTCTGGCAATTTCCAGGGCTTCAGGATTTACTTCAATCACAGAGTTAAGTGTAGGTCCTGCTTTGTCAACCTGCTCAATGCGGTCCAGGTAAAGCTGCGTAATGGCTTCGGCAGTATAGCGTCCTTCTTCCATAGCCTGCTGTACTTCTCTGACAGTCATCTCTTCCAGTTCAAAGGCAGGTACATTTTCAGAGTTTACAGGAGCGGCGGTACCTGAGGTCTGAGGCTGACAGGCAGGTAAAGTAATTGAAGTGAGGGCGAAGCTACCCAGGGTAGTGTTCTGAATAAATTTTCTGCGGTTCATGAGGTTAGGCTTAGTAGAAAATAAGCCTAAAACTAATCATTTCAGTGGCTTAGCAAAATCATAGCTACGGAAGAAATTTGGCTTTCAGGAAGAGGTTTTTTCCAGTTGATCCTCTGCCCATCTGATGCCCTCTTCCCGCCTGGGAAAAATTTCATAAGGCACCGGCTGTTTCTGGAGGGCAAAAATGGCTTTGAGGATTCCCCTGACCAGCGCATTGGGAATGACGTAAGCAGTACCCCGGCAATAGTTTTTCATCAGTTGTTCATGACGCTTGAGCCAGTCAGCCTGCATTTTCTGGTATTTCAGTCCGGGCAGGGGAGCTTGGGTGGCATCAAATACAATGGAAAGTGGCTCTTTGTGGTCGTACAAATGGAGCGTCTCATCCAGGTAAGCCTGAAAATTCTCTTCAGTAGGTTCATTCCCGGTAAATGTGATGATAACTACCGGAGACAGGCTCATGTCAAATGTTACGTAGGGCTGCATGGTTAACTATTTTCTTTTTAATACTTCCCAAAGGTCCGATTGTTAAAAAAAAAATTTCTTAAGGCAGATTTCAATCCCCTGACCAGGCAGGATCATTTTAAAGTGTGAATAAATTTCCTCAGTATGTTGTACAAATCCCAATTTTAGCTTATAATCATTTCTGTTTTTGAAAATTTACCAATGCCCATGAGAAACATTCTACCTCTGACTGATGACAAGACGCAATGGGCTTCCTTTTTAAAAGGCGATAAATGCGCTTTTGAAAGTATTTTCAGAACCTATTACAACTGTCTTTTTCAGTACGCTCACCGCAGCTGTCAAGATGCTGACCTGGCCCATGAATGTGTACAGAGCCTCTTTGTTAATCTCTGGAGCAGCAGAGAGAAGCTAAGCCCCGCAGCTAATGTAAAAGCTTATCTTTTTAGTTCGCTGCGACGACAGCTATGCCGTGAAAAGAAAGCTGTTTCTTCCCAATCTGCTTTCAGCAGGCAAAGTCCTCCGCTCTCATTCTCTCCTGAAGACCTGATGCTGGAAAATGAAAGCGCCATGATGTTGGAAAGTCAAATGGCTGCAGCATTAAATGCCCTGCCTCGGAGACAGCGTGAAGTCCTTTACCTGCGCTATTATGAAGAGCTTTCTTACAGCGAGATCAGCCAGGTAATGCACCTTAATTATCAGTCGGTGATTAACCTTGCCTACCGCGCTCTTGAAAAGCTGAGGAAAGAGGAAGACATGAGAAAACTTGCGCTTTATACGCTGCTGCTTCCCCTGGTGCTTCTGTTGCTTGGGTGAACACTAAGCACCTTCTCTAAAAATTGCGCTTTGAAAAGGATGAAATCTGACAAATATTCCAATCAGGTAATTTTTACAAACTGTTCAATACTTTGAGCGATTTACTTAGCTGGCATTCATTATTCTAACCTTTTTATTGCTTTTCTGATCAGCATTTCCATGATTTTCTGTAAAGACTATTTGCTTCCAAAGCCCCTGGGCAGAAAAATTCTCATCTGTTGAAGAGTATCAAAATCGTCTTTTCTTCTCTATGCAGGTAGATCCAACTTCTATCTGCATTGAAAGATTTTTACACACTTGAAGAATTACTGGAAGATCCCTCCTTCCTTCAATACGCTCAGGCACGGGAGGTACCACAGTCGGGCCCGTGGCACCGGTGGCGACTGCAGCATCCTGAGCAGGAGGAAACCATCAGGCAAGCCTTGAAGCTGCTGCGGGGAGTGAATTTTAACAAAAGAAACTTAGCGCCTCAGGAAATTGAATGGGCCTGGTCACAGGTAGAGCGGAAGATTGAGCAGCCCTCTCTCACAATAAAACGGAGACCGTGGTATTATGCGGCAGCCGCTACAGTCAGTTTGCTGCTGCTTGCTACCCTGGTTTGGTGGGCGAACGCTGAATTCTGGCAGGAAACGCGTCTACAGGCTGATTATGGCGAAACTAAAACTTTCAAGCTCCCCGACGGAACAGAGGTGGTATTGAATGCCAACTCCAGCATCAGTTTTCATGAAGAGGAGATGCTGAGCCAAGAGCGAAAGGTTTATCTGGAGGGTGAAGCCTATTTTAAGGTGGTAAAAACTAAAAATAATGCCTCGTTCTTTGTGATCAGCTCACAGGGTGGGGTGATAGAGGTGCTGGGTACAGAATTTAATGTTTTTAGCCGCGACAAAACCACCCGGGTGGTGCTGGAAGAAGGTAAGGTCCATTTTTCTGCCGGTAAAAAATTATCCGAAAGGCTGGAGCCCGGAGATATGGTTGAGTACAGCGGCCGCTCCGGCAAAGTACAGAAGAAGAAGGTAAATGCCCGACGCTATACCTCATGGCGGCAAAACCGGCTCTACTTTGATGAAACCAGCATAGTAGAGCTGCAAGACATACTTACCCACACCTATGGCGTAAAGGTGGAGATTCTGGACAAGGGCGTAATGAATAAAAAGCTGAGTGGCGAAATCGCTTCCGATAACCTCCCCAGTCTGCTCAAGGCTATTTCACTGCTTTTTAACATACAGGTCATACAAGAACAAAATACAATATACCTAAAGTCTATGAAACCTTAAACGCACATTACCATGAAACACCTATCCTTACTCTTTCGGGCATTTTTATGCCTGCTGATGCTGCTGGCAGCACAACCCACGCTTTTTGCACAGGCACTGGCCGTATCTTACCATTACGGACAGGAAGATCAAAAGGAAAAGTCCAGAGCACTGAAAAGCTGTATTGATGAATTGCAGCAGAAATACCAGGCTTCCTTTCTCTACGAAACCTCAACCCTGGAAAAGCTTTCAGTCAAAGTGGAGCTTGATTATGGAAAGGATCTGAGCAGTAACCTGGAAAAATTGCTCCATCAGACCGGACTTCGCTATGAAAAAATTGACGAGCAGACCTACATCATCCTGCCTGAAAAACAAAATGCTCAGACAAAACTAAAGCGCATGGGTACGCAATCTTTGGGATCCGATCCGGGACAAAGTAACTTACCTATTGCTGAAAACCTTCTGGCATCACTCAAAGTGACTTCAGATCAGCTGGCCAAAGATCCCCAGCGTGTCATTTCCGGAAAAGTGACTGACGGAGACAACAATGACCCTCTGCCCGGGGTCAATGTGCTGGTAAAAGGCACTACCATTGGCTCCATTACTGATGTTGAAGGAAACTACAGCATAGATGCACCCGATGATGCTGATGTATTGATATTTTCGCTGGTAGGATACAAAACGCTGGAAGTGCAGATTAACAATCGTTCTACCATTAATGTGGAACTGGGAGCTTCCATTCAGGAATTAGGTGAGATTGTAGTTACTGCACTGGGTATTGAAAAAGACTCTCGCACGCTGGGCTATGCTACCTCCACAGTAGATCCCGAGGAGTTTACCGTAAACCGTACACCTAATGTGATGAATGCCCTGCAGGGCAAAATTGCCGGGGTAAACATCTCCACCATGGGCACCGGGCCTGGTGGTACATCAAAGATCAGAATTCGCGGGCAGTCTTCTATTTCAGGACAAAATAATCCTCTGATCGTCATCAATGGTGTACCTGTTGATAATACTAACTTTGGTACCAACCCAGGAGGTGGAGATCCTAATGCTTTGGGTAATAATGGCGGTGGCCTGACCTCCGACGGTGGTGACGGACTCAGCAGTATCAATCCCGATGATATTGAGAACATGACCGTACTGAAAGGTGCTGCCGCTGCTGCGCTTTATGGTTCCCGCGCCAAAGACGGTGTGATCATGATTACCACCAAAAAAGGAAAAGGTGTAAAAGGCATAGGTGTAACTTACAACCTGAATTACACCAATGAAGCGCCTCTTGACTTTACTGATTTTCAGTACGAGTATGGGCAAGGTGAAAATGGGGTGCGGCCCACTTCTCCCAATCCTACCTCAGGGCAGTGGTCTTTCGGAGAGCGGTTTCAGCCCGGTATGACGCATATCCTTTTTGATGGGGTAGAAGTGCCTTATGTACCGCAAAGAGACCGTATCAGGAATTTTTTCCGTAACGGGCATAACATCAACAATACTATCTCCCTGGCTGCAGGTAGCGAAAATGGTAGCTTTAACCTTTCTCTCTCTAATCTTCGCAGCTTGGGAATTGTGCCCAACAATACGTTTACCCGCAGAAATGTCAACCTGGGCTTTGATTACAAGCTTTCGCCAAAGCTGAGTGTAACAGGTAGTGTGAATTATTCTAATGAGCTGAACGAAAACCCACCCAATGTGGCACAGCAGGATAATACCATTCCGGTTTCGCTGTACAACTTATCCAACTCCATGCCCCTGGACCTGCTGGATGAAAAGAAGTACGATGAAAATGGTAATGAATTCGTCTATTCCAGATTCCGCAACCGTACCAATCCTTACTTCACGCTGGCAGAGCAATTCCAGAATGTACGCCGCGACCGTGTGTTTGGAAATATTGCCATGAAGTATGACATCACCGACTGGCTTTATATACAGGGCCGCATTGGTCAGGATTACTGGTCGCGTGACCAGGATGCCAATAACTTTCCGACCGGGCAGGCATCCCGTCCTCCGGCACCCGAAGGTTTCGTGAATGGTGTCTTTACCCAAGAGTCGCGCCGCTTCCGGGAGATCAATGCCGATTTCCTGGTCAATGCCTACCGCGAGTTTGGTGACCTGGGCGTAAACATAAGCCTGGGTGGCAACCAGATGTATCGCCGTATGGACCGCAACTTTGTACAGGTTACTGACTTTGTTATCCGAGACCTGTACACGGTACAGAATGGTCGGGTAAAAGATCCACAATACTCGCTCATGGAAAGAGGCGTAAACTCCCTCTATGGATCGGCTGAGGTTTCATTCAGAAACAGACTGTTTCTTAACGGTACAGTTCGTAATGACTGGTTCTCAACGCTTTCACCGGAAAACCGCAGCATACTTTACCCTTCCGTGTCAACCAGCTGGGTTTTTGCTGAGTCTAATACCAATTCCGGTCTGCTGAATTTTGGTAAAATAAGGGCAGCTTTTGCTGAAGTGGGTAGTGATACCGATGTGCCACCTTATTCAGATGTGCTGTTTTATGGTGTGAACGCTAACCTTTTCAGAAACCCCAGCGGTGCCTTACAGCCGGTAGCCAACATCAGAGGCAATACGGTGCCCAACCCTAACCTCCGGCCCATGAGAACCTCTGAAATTGAGTTTGGTGCTGAGTTACGGCTTTTTAACAACAAAGTAGGCCTGGACATGGCCGTCTACCAGAAGCGTACCTCCGACCAGATCGTAACTGCGCAGATTTCTGATGGCTCTGGTTTTGTAAACACCCTGATCAACAGTGGCGAAAGCCAGAATAGGGGCTTAGAAATGCTATTCACCTACTCACCGATAGAAACCAACAACTTCCGCTGGGATTTTACCTTCAATGGTTCCTACAACATCACTAAGGTGCTGAGCCTGCAGACCGATACGCCAGGTGAAGAAATCCTGGTAGGACGACATGTATTCAACGGTTTCCTTAAACAGATTGTAGGTGAGGAAATGGGACAACTGGCTGGTTTTGGTTACCGTCGCGATCCTGAGGGCAATATTGTTTTTGGTGGCAATGGTGTCCCCCAGCGTACCACCGACCTGGTCAACTTTGGCAGTGCATTGCCTAACTGGGTCGGTGGCTTTACCAACTCTTTCAACTACAGAGGCATCAACCTGTCTTTCCTGATTGACTTCAAACTGGGCAACCAGATGATGTCGGGCACCAACTTTAATGCTGTACGTCATGGATTGCACAAAATAACCCTGGAGGGACGTGAGGGTGGAGTTGTAGGTGATGGTGTAGTGGTTGAAGAAATCATAAGGAACCAGGAAGGAGAAATTATAGAAACTATTTATGCTCCTAACACCAACGCGGCCGATCCACAGACCTATTGGGAGGTAGTTCGTTCCCAACAACTGGTAGAACCGATTATCTACAACGGGGGCTATTGGAAGCTACGCCAGGTCACGATAGGTTACGACCTGAGCCGCTTTATACCAGAAAATGTGCCTGTAGAGTCAGTAAGGCTCAACCTGGTAGCCAACAATGTGCTCATGCTGCAGAAATGGGTTCCCAACATAGATCCTGAGTCATTCGGATTTACCTCCGACAACCTGGTTGGGCTGGAATCAACCGGATTACCTACCACCCGCGGACTGGGATTCAACCTAAACGTCAGATTTTAAATACTACCCGCCATGAAAAAATTAATTTTATATAAAATCTTTCCCTTGTTCTTCGTCATGTCCGTTGCCTGCGACAGTGGCTTTGATGAAATGAACACCAATCAGACTGAAGCTACCAATGTAGATCCCGCTTTCCAGTTGAACAACGCCATTATCAATATGTCTTATCCTGGTTCGATACTGGTGTACGAAATGGGTATAGTTCAGCAGATCGTTTCGCCAAATTCAGGCGTTCTGGTCGGAGCCAATTTCAACCAGGATAACCGTGAGTCCACAGAAGATATGTGGGTGAATTACTACCGAAATGTGATACGATCCACACGTGATATCATCAGCCAGGTAGAAAACAATCCTGAAAGGAGCAACCTCCTGCAGATGACGCGCATCCTGCAGGCCCATGCCTTTATGATGCTGACTGATACCTACGGCGATATTCCTTATTTTGAGGGAGGTAAGGCCTTTACTGATCAGAATTTCTTTCCAGCTTATGACGCGCAGGAAGACATTTATGCTGATATTATCAGCGAACTTAGTCAGGCTACCGATGCACTAAATGCCTCAGCCGACACTGAGTCAGCTGACGTGATGTTTGGTGGTGATATAGACCTCTGGAAGAAATACGGTCATTCACTCCTGCTCCGTGCCGGTATGCGCCTTAGCAAGGTAGCACCCAATACTGCCCAGCAAGTCGTACAGCAGGCATACCAGGGAGGTGTGATGGTAAGCAATGATGACAACGCCATGATCCGTCATGATGCCAATTATGTAAATGGTCCGGGCCTTACCCTCAATGCTACCGAAGCCAACAACTTTTACCTGGCAGCACCTTTTGTGGATCATCTCAAAAACACCAATGATCCGCGCCTACGCTCCATAGCCGTAACTTATGTAGGAGCCGCCTCCGGTCCTGAGCAGAAGACTGGTCCTGATGGTAATGGTTCATCAGATCCTGCTATCCAGGTAGGCATGCCCATGGGTAATAATGATGAAACCGCCCGGCAGGCTGCCGCTGCCCTGGGGCTGGTGAGCTTTTATGAATTTGCCCAGGCTGACCGTAGCCGCATTGCCAAGCAAACTGCTCCCATGTTCCTGGTCACCGCTGCCCAGACGCAACTGCTACTGGCTGAAGCGGCTTCCCGAGGCTGGATCAACGCTTCAGCGGAAGAATTGTATGAAAATGGGGTGCGCCTTCATATGGAGCAAATGGCCATGTATGACCCCCTTTCTTCCGTTCCAGAAGCAGAAATTACTGCCTACCTGGATGCTAATCCTTATGCTGAAGCCGATGCTCTGGAGCAGATCAACACCCAGTACTGGATTGCTTCTTTTTTTAACGGTCCGGAAGCCTTTGCTAATTTCAGAAGAAGTGGTTTCCCGGCGCTGGCACCTAATCCCTTTCCTAACCAGGACATTTCGGGTGAATTTATCCGGAGATTGACTTTTCCGGCTACTGAGATTGCCGTCAACACTAATAATGTAAGTGCGGCCATCAGTCGCATGGGTCCGGATAATCTGGACACCCGGGTATGGTGGGATACTGAATAATCTTTATTTACCCGGACGTATCCTCATGCTTCCGGGTAAACTTTTACTATATTAATAGTCCGTATTCATTTATCTAACACAAACAACTGATTATGAGAATTTTAAGAACAGGAGGCTTAGCGCTTTTGGCTATGCTGCTGTTGATTCAGACCCAGCTTTTTGCCCAGACCATCTCACGCGAGCAGATGGAGCTCTATACACCTCTCTGGGAAGGTGAGCGCTTTCCTGACGGCCGCCCTAAGGTACCGGATGATATCCTGGAAAGAATGAGACAGGTAACCCACGAGGAAGCCTGGGCCGTGATGAAAAACGAAGGCTTCCGCCATCAGTATGAAGAAGGCTGGCTCTGCATTCATCCCGATTCTGTATTAGTAGGGAGGGCTTACACCGCCATGTTTATGCCCGGCAGGCCCGATGTTTACAAGTCTACACTGGATAAGGGCCATGCCGAAGGACGCATCCGTGGACAGAACGCCTGGCCGGTGGATGAACTGCAGCCCGGGGATGTGTATGTAGCCGACCAGTTTGGCGCTCACGATGATGGACCTACCATAGGTGACAACCTGGCCAATGCCATCTATGCCAATTCTGGCAATGGTATCGTATACAACGGTGCCATCCGCGATATTGAAGGCATGAAAGAACTGCCCGGTTTCACCTCCTTTGTCAGAAGTTACCACCCTTCACATCATAACCCCCCACATGATCAGAATACCACCCTGATCGGCATGAACGTACCTGTCAACCTGGGGAGTGTGATGGTAGTGCCCGGAGATATCATCCTGGGCAAGGAGGGAGGCGTCAGCATCATTCCCGCTCACCTGGCTGAGAAGGTGGTCAAAACCTCCGAAGTAGTCAGATTGCGGGATATGTTCGGGCATCTGCGTCTCCGGGAGAAAAAGTATACAGCCGGTCAGATTGACTCTCGCTGGACGGATGAGATTGAAAAAGATTTCTCCGGCTGGCTGGAAGCCAATATAGCACAGCTTCCCGTACCCCGTGAGCAGATACAGGAACTGCTGAAAGAGCGTACCTGGTAGCTGAGATGTTGATTTGTTGATTTGTTGATTTGTTGA
>JBKHDR010000052.1:0-29730 GCA_046541235.1 Cyclobacteriaceae bacterium
AATTCATGGCTGGCCTGATTGACCGCCTCTGTGGTATACAGTGCTCCGGGAGCAGTGCGTTCCAGGGCAAGTAAAAATTCTCTTACCTTTCTGCGCTTGCAGACGGTGAAGAGCACCTGAGAGTTACCTGCCTGATCGCTGGCTTCTACTCTTGAATAGTTGTACCGTTCGCTGGCCAGGTAGTCCAGCAGGGCGGCAGGGATTTGTTTGCTGATGATGCGCACCAACACGCTGCCATAAGCCAGTTTTTCTTCTATACGCATACCCAGATAGGTACCGGCAGCAAAACCAGCAGCATACATGATGTAGGCGGCCAGGTTACTGGCATCCTGCATGATGCGCGACAGGGCCAGGATGGTAATCAGGGCTTCAAAAAAGCCCAGTATCATGGCCAGCCGCTTGGCATTGTTGACAATAAACATCAGCTTCACAGTAGCCAGTGTGACATCTGCAGCACGGGCCAGAAAGATCAGAAATGGAAGCAGCAGATAGCTGATAAAATCAAATTCAAACATGGTTTTCTCTTTTTGTGGTTAAAGCTTCACGCACATGGCTTTTCTGTAAGCAGTATCATCCTAGCCTGAAGGCAGGTATGGCTCAAGAATACAGGCGCTTTGTCCCGGACCTGCAGCGTGGGTAATCAATAAATTGGTTTTGAGGATTTCATCTCCACCCGCTCTAAAAAAACAGGGAGTGGGGGAGGAATGGATGTTTGTTGAAGATAATTACTGAAAAAATGTAGTTCTTCATGTTGATATACAGGTCAAAGCTCGGGAGTCTTTTCCGGATACAGACCAAGAACCTGTGCGGGACACAGAGAAAGTGTTTTAGTTTTAGCTCATATTATGTCCCATTCAACACTGCTAAGATACGGAGAAAATGATTAGCTGTTGTAATTTTTTCAAAAATAAGCCGGTAATTATGCAAAAATGTTAAACATATTATTATGATATTTTCAAAATAATTACCCTTTTTCATCACAATTTTTAATCTTATCTTAAGCTATAATTTGGCTTCGTAACTTTGTTAAAAAGAAGGGGAGGGTAGCAGATTAAAAAAAAATTGAAATAAATTTTCAGGCAGAGAGATGCTCGGCGGCATTTTACTCCCAAACCGGACCCCAGACGAGTTGATATGACAACAAAAAACCCCTTGAATAAGGGGTTGATCAAAGCGAATGGACTAGCCGTCTTTTCTGCTGTTCAGGTTTTTTTATGCATTTCACGCTGTACTTCTTTCAGGGATTCCTGAAAATGAGAGGCAGCTTTTTTCATGTTTTGATAGAACTTGGGCAAAGAGCGGGGGCCAAAGAAGAGGTAAATGAAAAAAACTATAATGAAGATTTCCCAACCGCTAATATTATCAAGCATTAAGAAGGCCAGTGTCATAAAATTCAAGATTGAATTATTGAAAGTTGTAATTGCCAGAACGTATTATAATACCTTAGACGCTGAAATCGGAAAAAGTCACTCTCCGGCTTCTCTTACTTTCTTTACTTCTTCAAAAGTAACTACTTCACCCTCATTACCCCAGGAATTGCGGACGTAGTTAAGTACGTGAGCAATCTCTTCATCCGTGAGGCCCATAGGCGTCATGGCATTGTCATAAGTGACCCCATTGACCACAATTTCTCCCTCCAAGCCGTACATCACCACCCGGATAGAACGCTCCTTGTCTTCCATCAGGTAATCTGCTCCGGCCAGGGGAGGAAATGCGCCGGGTATACCCTCGCCCTGTGACATATGGCAGCTCATGCAGTAGCTATTGTAAATTTCCTGCCCTTCCTTGATACTGGCCTGCAACTCAGGTTCAGCCTGGGGCAGAGCAGTTTCTTTTTGCCGGGAGGCGATCAGCAGCATAGAAAATAAAAGAAAGAGTAAAAAGGCGTTTTTCATGAAGACACACAATTAAGTTTTCTGGACCGCAAAATACAAATCAACCAATCAACAAATCAACAAATCCCATCATCCTTCCTCCCGGGCAACCTTATCTTTCAGCATCTGATAATCTTCTGGTGTATCTATATCTATGCCGCCCTGCGAAAAAGTAACTACGCCCGCATCTTCTCCGTGCTGCTTGATCAGTTTACGAGCTCCGGTACCTCCCTCCAGTTGGCTTAGCCGGTCGAAATAGCTGCGGTGAAAATAAGCGGGAACGCCCATCGTACCGCGATAAGCAGAGGCAATAATGGGCTTATGAGATTTGTGGTAGGTATGCACCAGTTTTTCCAGCAAGTCAACACTGACATAGGGCTGGTCGCAGAGCATGACAATGGCACCGCGGCAGTGAGCGTATTTTTGCTGTAAATGTGTAACACCCGCCCGGATAGAACTGCCCATACCTTCTTCCCATTGCTGGTTGTACACCAGGTCATAATTTATCCCCTCCAGTTCGGGCTGCATCTGATCGGCATAGGCACCCAGCACCACGATCAGAGGCCCCAGTCTACTGCTGAGGGCTACTTCAGCAGCATGTCGCAGCAGGCTCTTACCCCGCAACTGCAGCAACTGCTTAGGCTTACCCATACGGGCAGACTTGCCCGCTGCCAGTAATATGAGGGCGGTTTGCTCAGGCTCGTTCATGTATGTGTCCTTTTTTATCTTTAAGAGGCATTCCCGTACGTTTCCTGTGGGTGGCCTGTACTTCGGCTATGATGGAAAGGGCAATTTCTTCCGGCGTCTCTGCGCCCAGGTCCAGGCCGACGGGGCTGTAAACCCTTGCCTGATCGGTTTCGCTTACGGCCTGTCCTTTCATAGCCAGTTCGTTCAGCATTTTATGATAGCGCTTGCGTGGGCCCAATATGCCGATGTATCGGATGCTGGTTTTGAGCAATTGCGGCAAAACGGCCATATCGTATTCGTAGTTATGCGACATCAGCACGGCATAGGTGTAGGGCGTAACCTCCAACTGCTGCACTACTCCCTCGCGCGGGGCATGCAACACCTGGCAGGCACCGGGAAAGCGTTTGCTGCCGGTATGGGCGATGCAATCGTCGGTGACGGTCACCTGCCAGCCCAGGGCACTGCCCAGCTTCACCACCGGGGCAGCATCATAGCCGCCGCCAAAGATCAGCAGTTCTATGCTCGGGTGCAGCACTTCTATACTCACCTCTACCCGCCCTTCGGAGACGGGGTATACTTTTACAGAGGATTCTCCGCTTTGCAGCGCATCCTGCATATCAGGGCGCAGCAGATCATGAAGGCCTGCTAACTGCATATGGCTGCTCTCCCTGCCCTGGCTGTCAAGAATCATTCGCTGGCCCATCTGGTGCTGCATAGCCTCTTCCATGTTAAAGACCGTGGCGATGACGGCCCTACGGCGGGTATTCAGAAAATCTTTAAATACCTGCATCAGATCCATCTGCGCCTTCAGGTAATCCATAGGCTCAATCAGCACATCTATGATGCCGTTGCAGCCCAGCCCTACCCCCAGGCGGGAGGCACTTTCGTCGTCCATGGTATCATATGTCACTACGCTGGGCTGGTTTCTGAGGATGGCCTGCCGGGCTTTACGGAGTGCGTCGCCTTCCAGGCAGCCACCGCTGATGGCACCTGTCCAGCGGCCGTCGTCGGTCATAAGCATACGGGCGCCCGAGCGGCGGTAAGATGAACCCTGCACCTTTACCACTGTAGCCAGGGCAGACTTTTTGCCACTTCCCAGGGTCTGTTCATAGGCTTCCACGATTCTGCGGAGTTCTTGCATGCACCTTAAAGGTTAGGAGTATATCTAATTTAATTCTTTTGGTCGTAAAAAAAGGTACGGCTTGAAAATTACACAATTTTCTTGTCTTCCGCTTTTTCTTGCAGGAAGGTCTGCTTTAAAATACGAATTTTCAGCCGCTCTTATTACCTTAATCCTGCAGAGCTTCCTATCTTTCGTCTTTTACAGCCAAAACCACAGCTCATGATCCATTCAGCCGTACACTCCTTATCCTGTCAGAAAGATAAGTTCAGCCTGCCCGAAGATGTGACCTACCTCAACTGCTCTTACATGGGCCCCATGCTCAAAAGTGTGGAGGAGGCGGGTATCCGGGGGCTGCGCCTCAAAAGGGCGCCTCACCGCATCGGACACAGCGAGTTTTTTGATGAAGTGGAAGAACTCAGGCAGTCTTTTGCCACGCTCATTCATACGGATGAGCCTCAGCGTATTGTCGTTATCCCTTCCGTTTCCTATGGCATGGCCGTTGTCGCCCGCAACCTGCATTTAAGCAAGGGTGATAACATCCTGGTGGTAGGCGAACAGTTTCCCAGCAATGTATATCCCTGGATGAAAAAAGCTGCTCAGCATGAGGCAGAAGTCAGAACCGTAGCTGCTCCTGAGGCAAAAGATGGCCGGGGCCGGGCCTGGAACGAGCGCCTCCTGGAAGCCATAGATGAGCGTACCCGCCTGGTGGCTGTTGCCAACGTACACTGGTCGGATGGTACCCGCTTTGACCTCAAAGCCATACGGCAGCGCAGCCGCGAAGTGGGCGCTTTGCTGGCTATTGATGGCACCCAGTCGGTAGGCGCCTTGCCTTTTGACGTGAGAGAGATACAGCCCGACGCCCTGGTATGTGCCGGTTACAAATGGCTGATGGGCCCGTATGCCATTACCCTGGCCTATTTTGGGCCTCATTTTGACGAAGGCGAACCTTTGGAAGAAGGCTGGATCAGCCGCTACGGCAGCGAAGACTTCAGCAACCTGGTGAACTACCAGGACCAGTACCAGCCGGGGGCTTTGAGGTACGAGATGGGTGAGCGCAGCAACTTTATACTGGTGCCTATGATGCTGGAAGCCCTGCGGCAGATCAACGCCTGGGGAGTAGAAAACATACAGGCTTACTGTGCAAGCCTCTCCGAACCGGCTATTGAGCAGCTGCGGCAGTACGGTTATTGGATAGAGGAGCCAACATTCCGGGGGAGTCACTTGTTTGGTGTTAGGCTTCCGGCAGAGGTGCCTATGGAAAAACTCAAACAAAAGCTGGCTGAAGAACAGGTATTGGTATCGGTACGGGGAAACTCAGTGCGGATATCGCCTCATCTGTATAACGAAACGCAAGACCTGCAGAAGCTGATTGATTGCTTTGAAGCGGCTACCCGCTAAAAAATGAGCCCCGGACGCGACCAAACGCCCGGGGCCAACTATCAACCTTAAACAAACGCTAAGAAAAAAATCCTTGCGCTGCTACTTTATTGACAATAACTGTGCCTTATGTTTTAGAAAAGTCCGGCACGTACATGTATTTGAGCAGCAAAGCGAGGTTTTTTCTTACACTCGTACATGTTCAACGATTTATTTTATAAGTTGTTGTATATGAGTAACTTATAAATGTTGTAAAACAAAATTTTTATCTTCGGCATGGAAAACTACATCCCTCTTTTTCCTTTAAACATGGTTGCTTTTCCTGATGAAAACGTGAACCTGCATATTTTTGAGGAGCGCTATAAGGAACTGATCAATGACTGTCTGGAACAGGACATGAGTTTTGGCTTACCTGCCTATATTCACAAAAAAATAGAGTACGGTACCGAGCTGAAAGTGGATGAAGTAGTAAAAAGGTACGAGGACGGCCGCCTGGATATTACTACCACCGCCGGGAGAGTTTTCAAGGTGATGTCGTTTATGAACCCCGTAGGCGGAAAATTATACGCCGGGGGAGACGTCTTCTTTCTGGAAAATATTCAGGATGGTGACTATGCAGCCCGTCAGGAGATGGTGCAGCTCATCATTGAATTGTACGAAGTAATGAATATCGTCAAAAGGGTAGAAGTGGAAGAAGATATTAGTACCTTTGACGTGGGGCATAAGATTGGCCTCTCGCAAGAGATGGAATACCAGCTGATACAGCTGGAGCGGGAAAGCGAACGGCAAAAGTTTGTCATTGAGCATCTGAAGAGAACCATCCCGGTGCTGCGGGAATCTGAGCGTACCAAGGAGAAGATCCGTATGAACGGCCACTTTAAGTATTTTGATCCCCTGGATTTTTAAAACATCCGATTTTGTATTTACCATCAGGCTATGATAGCTACAGAATTATCCTCTTTCGGTATTATCCTCCTCTTTATCGTAGGAGCCATCGCTTTTGTAGGCCTGGGCCTGCTGACCGCTCGCCTCATCAGGCCCGATCGTCCTAATGCTGAAAAGCTGTCCTCTTACGAATGTGGTGAAGACCCCAGCCAGGATGCCTGGGGGCAATTCAACCCCCGCTTTTATGTGATCGCGCTGATTTTCATACTGTTTGATGTGGAGATCATCTTTCTCTTTCCCTGGGCTACCGTGTTTGGCCAGGAAGATTTAATAAAAGGAACACAGGGCCTCTGGGGCTGGTTTTCCCTGGTAGAGATGTTCATCTTTATTGGTATCCTGGCTATGGGTTTGGCTTATGCCTGGGCCAAAGGCTTCCTGGACTGGATCAAACCTCGGGTCAGCAAGCCGGTGTATCAGTCGCACATTCCCAGAGAAGTGTATGATAAAGTCTCCGAACGCTATTAGCTTATTGCAAATTAAAAATTGCGTTTATTGTGGCATTTGAGCCATCTGTTTTCTCAGCGGCCATTTAGTAGAAATAGTATGAGCATGCAGTTAAAAGCAAACCCTACACTTAAGATGTTAAAGTCTTAAATTTTTAATCTTCAATCTGCAACTTGTAATTGATATGAAAGGCTTACTGGATCAGGAGTTTGGAAAGGGAACTGTGATCGTCACTCGCATAGATGATATGGTCAACTGGGCGCGCCTGTCGTCGCTCTGGCCTATGGGCTTCGGCCTGGCCTGCTGCGCCATTGAGATGATGTCTACCTATGCCTCGGGCTATGATCTGGACCGTTTTGGTGTCATTCCCCGTCCCTCTCCCCGTCAGTCGGATGTGATGATTGTATCGGGTACGGTTACTTTCAAGATGGCTGACCGGGTACGCCGCCTCTACGAGCAGATGTCGGAGCCGCGCTACGTGATTTCCATGGGTTCCTGCGCCAATTGCGGCGGCCCCTACTGGCAGCATGGCTACCATGTGGTGAAGGGCGTAGACCGTATTATCCCGGTAGATGTCTATGTTCCCGGCTGTCCACCCCGACCGGAAGCGCTCATTGGGGGCATCCTCAAACTGCAGGATAAAATCCGAAGTGAGACTCTGATGGCTCCTGAGGCACTGGAAAGAATCATGGAGCAAAAAGACAAGCAAAAAACCAAATCATGAGTGCAGAAGAGATCAGACAGCTTTTACTGGATCGTTTTGGGGAAGAGATTATTCTTAACCTTGACTCTGAGTCAGTACCCCCCACATTGGAGGTGGCCGCTCCGGCTATTGCCGAGGTCTGTCGTGAGCTGCATGAAAATGAGCAGACCTACTTTGATTACCTGGCCTGCCTGAGCGGCATTGATAACGGCCCGGAGGCGGGTATTATGGAGGTGGTTTATCATCTGTACTCTATTCCCTACAATTTGCAGCTTGCCCTCAAAGTAAGCTTGGTCAGACCCACTGAAGAGGAAGAGACGGTAGCGCTCCCTTCGGTAAGTCCCATCTGGCGTACTGCTGACTGGCATGAGCGTGAAGCTTATGATATGCTGGGTATTCGTTTCACCGGGCATCCTGACCTGAGGAGAATCCTGTTGCCTGCCGACTGGAAAGGCTTTCCGCTGCGCAAAGATTATCAGGAAGAAGAATATTATCACGGTATCAAAATTGTCTACTAAGCAGCTGAGTCATGCCTAAGAAGGTCCAATACCAATTTGATGAAGCACACCTGAGGCGATCCGAACCTAACAAGTATCGGCCTGAGGACCTGAAGACGGAAGAGATGATCGTCAATATAGGGCCGCAGCACCCTTCTACCCATGGCGTTCTTCGGCTGGAGGTGGTTACTGATGGTGAGATCATCGTAGATGTGGTGCCTCACCTGGGCTACCTGCACCGCTGCTTTGAAAAACACGCCGAAAACCTGCCCTACAACCAAACCATTCCCTTTGTAGACCGCATGGACTACCTGGCCGCCATGAACTCTGAGCATGCCTATGCCATGGGTGTGGAGCGTATGCTGGGCATCAGCGAGCAGATACCGCCCCGGGTAGAATACATCAGGGTATTGGTAGCCGAACTCAACCGCCTGGCCTCACATTTTGTGTCTATTGGTACCTATGCCATGGATATCGGCGCCTATACGCCTTTTCTCTGGCTAATGCGTGACCGTGAGCACATCATGCGCCTGCTGGAATGGACCTGTGGCGCACGTATGCTGTACAACTACATCTGGATAGGCGGCCTCTTCTATGACCTGCCTATCGGCTTTGAAGATCGCTGTACAGACTTTGTTCGCTATCTGCGGCCCAAACTGCTCGAGCTTGAGAAGCTCATTGTTAACAACAAGATCTTTATTGAGCGCACCGCCGGTGTGGGTGTGCTGCCGCTGGATGTGGCAGTCAATTACGCTATCTCCGGTCCTATGCTGAGGGGTTCGGGCCTCAGGCTGGATTTGCGCAAGGTAGATGGCTACTCCGTCTACCCTCAACTTGAATTTGATGTGCCAGTGGGTGAAGGGGCTATGGGTTTACTCGGCGACTGCTGGGACCGTACCTACGTGCGGATGCGCGAGTGTTATGAGTCGCTGCGCATCATTGAACAGTGCCTGGCCAGGCTCAAAGGCGACCTGAAGCGTGACCGGGAATTTGACCCACGGGCACTGGTCCCCAAAAAGATTCGCCCGAAGAAACAGGATTTTTACATCAGGGCAGAAAACCCTCGGGGCGAACTGGGCTTCTTCTTCAGGGCTGATGGCAAAAGTGATGTTCCTTTTCGTTGCAAGGCTCGCAGCAGCTGTTTTGTCAACCTGGCCGTAATCAGCGAAATTTCCAAAGGCTGCATGATTGCCGACCTCATCGCCATACTGGGCTCCATTGATATCGTGCTGGGTGAAGTGGATCGCTGATTTGTCTTTCCAAAGTCTTTGATCAAATCCGAAACATTACCAGTGTCTGTAATCTGGCTAAGAAGTTGATTTTGATCAATGGAAAAGTAAAATCTTGCTTTAGCATGTCTAAACGTATATTTGCTTACAGTTTTCCCCACCCTTTCGTACTCACTGCTTACTTCCTTTTTTATAAAACCAGCCAATATGCTTACAACATGCCTCCTGCCGCATGAAGTGAAGATTAGGTTTTGAATTTCTCAAGTATTTAAATTAATAGTTTAAAAAGTAACAAAACTTGAACTTTAGGATAAACTGAGCGGCATATGGGAAATGTCAATGAGATAGGCGGAAACAATAAAGATACCGAGAGAAAGCAGGGTATTTTTGGCCTACAGACACTGAAATCTTTTTTAATGTTGATTGCAGCGGTGGTTGCCTTAGTGATTATTGTCAGTAATGTCGTTTCTTACCTGCTAAACGAAAAACAGCTGGAGGTAAGCAAAAGGGTAAATGAGCTTACCATGCCGGTAAGCCTGGAAGCGCAAAATATACTGATAGGTCTTAACCAGGCTTCCACTGCTCAGCGAGGCTTCCTGCTTACAGGAGAGCAAGGATTTACTATGGAGAGGAAACAGGTGTGGGAAGAACAAATCTGGCCTGCTCTGGAAGTGCTCAAAAAAACAAAAGCCCATCTGACTATTGAGGAAAACAGACTCAGGATTTCCCGACTTGAAGAACTGCTGCCAAAGTATGAGGAGTTACAAAAAGAAATAGACACCTTTCGTAAATCCTATTCTACAGACCTGGACACCGAAATTGATATAGCTGACTCCTCTGTCCTGCATTTTGTTGATATGGTAAAGCAAAACCAGGCCAACAATCAAAAAATAGAGAGTCTGATCGCTGAAAAAGTACTGCCCCTGCGAAATGAGATAAGAGCTGAGATAGACCCACTTGTCAAAACGCAGAAAGAATTTTTACGCAGCGACATGGTGCAGATGGTAAAATCTGTAGAGCAAAGCAGTAATTTTGTCATTTTGCTTTCACTGATAGGTTTGATTATCACTTTTGTACTGGTTTATCTCTTCCTCAAAAGGCTTGAAAAAGCGATAAATAAGCCCACTGTGCTGCTTTCTCAGTTATCAGAGGGGAAACTGGCCGATCAGGTAGATGAAACCCGGGATGAAATGAACCGCGTTATAAAAGCCGCCCGGCAGCTCAACGAGAACCTGGCAACGGCCAGCCAGTTTGCCCGGCAGATCGGTGAAGGAAATTTCAACTCAGATTTTAAGCCTGCTGGCGAGGAGGATACCCTGGGTAATGCACTGGTGCATATGCGCGACCGGCTGCAGATGGTGGCTGAGGAGGATAAACGCCGTAATTGGGTAACTACCGGCCTGGCCCAGATGGGTGACATTCTGAGAAAAGAAAACAGCAGTGCCAGTGAGCTTTATCTGAACATCGTCAGGTTTATCATCAAGTATCTTAATGCTAACCAGGGAGGCTTGTTTCTGCTGCAGGATACCGAGGGCGCAGAGCCTTGTCTGGAACTGGTAGCCTGCTATGCATACGAACGTCAGAAGTTTATCAACAAGCAGCTAATGATAGGAGAAGGGCTGATCGGACAGGCTTTTGTTGAAAAAGATACCATCCTGCTGACGGAGGTACCTCAGAACTATGTGTCTATTACATCCGGACTGGGAGATGCCAACCCGCGCTGCATACTCATCGTGCCGCTCAAAGTAAATGAGGAAGTAAGCGGTGTTCTTGAGCTGGCTTCATTTAAGATACTGGAAGACTATCAGGTAGAATTTGTTGAAAAACTGGCTGAATCCGTTGCCTCCACTATATCAAGCGTCAAAATAGCCCATCGCACTTCTCAACTGCTGGAGGAAACCCGGCAGCAGGCCGAAGAAATGCGTGCGCAGGAAGAAGAGATGCGGCAGAATATGGAAGAGCTGCAGGCTACCCAGGAAGAAATGCAGCGCAAGAGTACAGAAGCTGAAGCGCAAAACGCCCGCCTGGATGCCATTCTCAGCTCTACGGTAGATGCTATCGTGACTATCAATGATCGTGGTATCATTGAGACAGTCAACCCTGCCTGTGAAAAATTATTTGGCTACTCTCGTACTGAACTGATTGGTAATAACGTCAGCATGCTCATGACGAGCGAGCATTCAGGTCAGCATGATAGCTATCTGGGTAATTACAGCAAAACCGGTCATAAAAAGATAATAGGCAAGTCACGTGAAGTGATGGCTAAACGAAAAGACGGGTCAAATTTCTACCTGTCTCTGGCTGTAAATGAGATTGAAGTGGCCGGTAAGAGGATTTTTACCGGGATACTGAGGGATATTTCAGAACAAAAGTATCTGCAGCAGGAACTTCAAAAACGGTTGGAGGAAGCTCGCTCTGCTGAGGAAGAACTAAGACAGAACATGGAGGAACTTAGCGCCATTCAGGAATCTCTGGCAGCCAAAAACAATGAAATTGAAGAGGTAAGAAGAATTGAAAAGGAAAGGGCTAACCAGCAGATTGCGTCGCGCAACAAAATGATGGAAAAAGCCATGGAAAAATTTAAACAGAAAGAAAAGGAACTGAATGAACTGCTACAGCAGAAAGACGCCCAGATACAACAACTGAGCAAATAAGCATCATGACTACTGCCCACCTGACCCGATGAATTTTCATGTTTCACCAAATTAAATTACGATGGAAGCTATTGACTATTCAGTAAAGAACAAGCTTGGGCGGGTTTATTTTTCGACAAGCTATGACCATTCAAACGGATGGATTTATAACAAGTGGACGGGTGATGTGACGGTTTAGGAAGTCATTGAAGCTTGTAAAGCAAGCCTTGAGTACCTCGAAAAGTATGGAGCCTCCAGGATATTGAACGATAACAGCCAGCTAAGTGGCTCCTGGGATGAAGCCAACGATTGGATTGCCCAAAACTGGATGCCGCGTGCCCTGGCGGCCGGTCTGAAGAAGTTTGCCCACATCACTTCACTTGATGTATTTGGCGCTTTATCTGCCGAAGAACTGCTGACGAAAGCCGGCGACTTTGAAATGCGTATTTTCAGTGATCGCAAAGAGGCAGAAGCCTGGCTGAAAGCTGAGACTATTTGAATTGTTTTGTGCTGCTAAAAATCCGGCTTGGACAGGCTGGATTTTTTTTCCTGGTGCTTCTTCTTCTTTTGCACTTAGCTATGAATTAGAACACTTTAATTTTTTTGAAAAAAATACCAGTCTGTACGTAAATAAGCCGGTTTTCCAAAATAAAACCGAAAAAACGTAAACTATTTTGCTTATAAACGTTTCATAAAATTGAATGCTATTTAACTAATATCCATTATTATTAATTATTTGGGTAATTTAGGAGATATACTTTTAATTTTTTTATATTAATTATATTCCGAAATAAGAATTATTTTCAAGATAAATTTGGCGGCTAAGAAGAGAAAGCATTGCCCTAGTAATTTTTACTGAATATCCATAAATTTATACTTTTCCAAGATTTTTATTTTTTTTAATCTAAACAATTTTTTCATGAGTTTACATAAAGAAAAAACCGGACTGGTCACTGGTGTATTTTCATCTCGCCAGGATGCTGAAAATGCTTTTGAATCTCTTATCAAAAGAGGCTACAAAGCCGACGAAATTACCGTGTTGATGTCGGATGATACACGCAATAAGCATTTCAAAGACGAGCATAGTGACAAAAATAAAGAAACAACCAAGCTTGGTAATAAGTCTATGGAGGGAGCTGGTACAGGTTCAGCCATAGGAGGTACAACTGGTGCCATTGTGGGTGCTATAGCAGCCGCTGGTATATCTGTTGCTTTGCCAGGTCTGGGTATTATATTGGCTGGTCCATTAGCAGGCGCACTTGCCGGCGCCGGAGCAGGCGGACTTACCGGTGGTCTCATTGGTGCGCTGGTAGGGGCTGGTATTCCCAAAGAGAGAGCCGTGCGTTATGAAAACCATATCAAGCAGGGCGATATCGTACTGGGAGTGACGCCTCACAGTCACGATGATGCTACTGCCATACAGGAAGACTGGAAGACCTACCATGGCGAAGAAGTATATCATTAAGAAAAGTGCTGCCGGATAAAGCGAACGCCTTCCGGCAGCTTTTCTTATTCTAATTTTTTTCCACAGCCATTACAGGTTGATTTTTTCGTCTAAATAAATCCAGCATGAATCATCGTAAACCAGGTCATGACCCTAAACCGGAAGCAAGTTATTCCAGGACGATACCTGTCGTCAACGAAGAACTGAAAGTAGAAAAGGAAAGTCGCAGCAGTAAGGTGACCCTGAAGAAAGAAGTGTATGAAGAAGAGATTCCATTTGATACCACTTCATTTAACGAACATGTCAATATAGATCGTAAACCGATCAATCAGGAAATAAAGACTGCTCCACCCGGCATCAGGCATGAAGGAGATACCATGATCATTCCGGTACTACGCGAAGAAGTAGTAGTAAAAAAGCGCCTGGTACTGGTAGAAGAACTACATGTAACCAGAAAAAAGGAAGAAATTAAAAGTACCGAAAACGTGACTTTACGCAAAGAAAAAGTCATTGTAGAACGGGAAAACCTATCAGACGATACGGATTCCTTCTCTAAGGGATCAGGTCATGATGTTGGGAGAATGGATTAGCATTTTACGGAAATCAACAGACCTAAACAGGGCAGGCTTCCGACTCATTCTGAGCTGCCTGCCTCTAACTTAATTTATTTTTCATTTTTTAACCTAGAAAACTATGTCTAACACAGTAGTAGGAATTTTTGAGAACAGAAAAGAAGCAGTAAAAGCCGTTGATAAGCTTTTGCACAAAGGTTTTAGTCGTGATGAAATTGACATTTCTTCTGACAGGGCCACTGAATACAATACTGATAAGGATGTGCATACCAAAACATACCAAACTGGCAGCACAGATCAAACAAGATCAGACTACGGTCATCTCAATGAAGATAATCCCAGAAGTAAAAGTCATACGGATACTTCCAGTTCTGAGGATGGAATCAGCAGGTTCTTTAACTCCCTGTTTGGTTCTACTGATAAATCCAGCAAACATGCAGAAGTAGGACGTCGCGGTTCTATCGTGACAGTGCATGCCTCTTCTCATGAAGAAGCCAAAAAAGCTTCTGCTATTTTGGACGAAAACGGATCCGTAGATGTAGATGAGCGTGCCGAATATTATCGCTCTAACAAAGGCACCACAGATGTGACTAAAGACACAAGCAGCGATAAGTCTATCCCTGTGGTAGAAGAAGAGATGCAAACCGGCAAAAGAGAAGTAGAAACAGGCGGCGTAAGAGTACGCAGTCATATCGTAGAGAAGCCGGTAGAAGAGCATCTGCGCCTGCGCGAAGAGCATGTGCATGTAGAACGTAACCCGGTAGACCGTCCGGCTACTGAAGCTGACTTTGATAACTTTGAAGAAGGTGAAATAGAGATGAGAGAGCGTTCGGAAAAAGCGGTAACTTCAAAAGAAGCACGTGTAAAAGAAGAAGTGAGACTGCGCAAAGATGTTGAAGAGCGTGATGAAACTATTCGCGATACCGTACGGGGCACCGAAGTAGAAACTGAAAAAATCCGGGACAAAGATCGCGGATACGATAAGGAGACTACTGATAGCGGAAACGTGACCAACGAAAACCGTACTTACCTCGATAATGACGAGAAAAGACGTGATCTTGAAAGCGACAAGTATCGTGCAGGTGAGGACAAACCGTATGATGAACTTACAGATGAAGAGCGCGAGATTCGCGATCGTGAAAGAAGACGTAACCGGAATCTGTAATCGATCAGATTTTAGTAAAAGCCGTGTCTCTATGGGGACGCGGCTTTTTTTTGTCCTTCAATTATCCCATCTTAAAACTTCTACCAAAATCTCAAAAAAATGTCATACATCGCAGATAAAGTTTGCTGGATTACCGGCGCTTCATCAGGTATAGGAGAGGCTCTCAGTATTGCCATGAGCCAGGAGGGCGCCAAACTGATACTGTCGGCCCGACGTGAGACCGAGTTGCAGCGGGTAAAGCAGCATTGTATGCACCCCGAACGGGTAAAGATTCTGCCCCTGGACCTGACAGAAACAGAGAGCTTCAGAGAAAAATGCCTGGAGGCAATTGCTCTTTTTGGTAAAATTGACATCCTCGTCAACAACGGAGGCATCAGTCAGTTATCACTTGCCAAAGACACTTCCCTGGATGTAGACCGCAAAATCATGGAGGTCAATTTTTTCGGCACCATAGGCCTGACCAAGGCACTTTTACCGCATTTTATGGAGAACAACAATGGGCACATTGTGGTCATCAGCAGCCTGGTAGGCAAGTTCGGTTCTCCTCTGCGTTCCGGCTATTCTGCTTCCAAACATGCGCTTCATGGTTTTTTTGATGCGCTGCGTGCCGAGCATTACCGGGATCATATCCGGGTCACGATGGTGTGTCCCGGTTTCATAAAAACTCAGGTGTCTGTCAATGCCCTGATTGGTACGGGTGAGAAGCAGAACAGCATGGATAGTGCTCAGAACAAAGGAATGCCAGCTATGGAATGTGCCCGGCAGATCATCAGCGCTATCAGAAAAAACAAAGAGGAGGTGTATATAGGAGGAAAAGAGAAGTATGCGGTATATCTCAAACGTTTCTTTCCTACCCTGTTTTCCAAGATTCTGAAACGCGCCAAGGTCACCTGACTTATCCTGCTGCGGGAAGTGATTTCAGCTTTCCAGGCGTGCCTTCAAGTTATTGAGCAGGTGCTCTATTTCCCGTTCATTGTAATACTCCACAAATTTTCTGGCCAGCTTTTCCAGGAGCTTGTTAGGAATTTCGTACTCTGCCCGGTAGGTAAACTCGGTATGCCCGTTCTGCGGTTTGAAGAGCCAGATGATATTGCCATCTATATCCCCCGACATACGAAAGTTAATTTTTTCTTCCGGTTTAAATTCCCGGGCCTCCACCTTACCCCTGAAGTTCATCCCGGCCATATTGTAGGTGTAGTCGGCGCGTATGCCGCCATTTTCAATGCGCTCAATATTTTTAACCTCCGACAGGCTGGGCGTAATTTCTACCTGGTGTTCGGGCTGGTTCATGTAGCCAAACACGTTTTCTACCGGGCTTTCAATGATTTTGCTTCCTTCTACGGTAATCATGATCAAAAACTGATTTGTTTAAAAAAATACCCTATACGCTTCGGGCCAGCTTTGAGGTGCCTTAAGATTTCCAGATAAAAACCGGTTTGCCCTACTGGCATAGCATGGCAAACTGGCCTTTACGCTAATTTAAGAAGGTGCGCGTAAAAATAAAATGAGGATAACTACCCGAAAACGGGCGTTTAATCCTCCAACTTGGGCAGGTCAAACTGCTCAAAAGCACTGGACTCTTTCATCAGGGCTTCTACCTCTTCGGAGCGGCGGGGCGCCAGGTCAGAAAGCAGTTCGTAGCCGTCTTTGGTGATCAGGAAGTCATCTTCTATCCGCACTGGTATATCCCACCATTTGGGATCACAGGGGCTGCCCTCCGGGATATAGATACCCGGTTCTATGGTAATCACCATGCCTGCCTGTAGGGTGTCGTATTCGCCCAAGTCGTGTACATCCAGGCCGATGTGGTGGCAGCAGCCGTGGGGATAATAGCGGTTGCGCCCGGTATCGGGATTGATAACATCCTCCGGCCTCAGGCTTTTGAAAATGCCCAGTTCCAGCAGTCCCTGGTTGATGACCTGGGCTGTAGCGTTGTAAAGCTCCCTAAAAGTAGTACCCTCCTTGGCAATGGCCATAGCGGCTTCCTGGGCCTCATATACCAGGTCGTAGATGATCTTCTGCTCTTTGGTAAACTTTCCGTTGACCGGGATAGTACGGGTCACGTCGGCAGTGTAGCCGTGGTATTCGGCTCCCAGGTCCATCAGGATCAGTTCTCCGTCTTCAATCTCAGGCTTGTAGTTTTCAATGTAATGCAGCACGCAGCCGTTGTGACCGGCTCCCACAATGCTGGGATAACCTTCGTATTCGGCGCGGTATTTTTTGAAAATAAACTCATGCATACCCTGTACTTCCAGCTCCGACATGCCGGGGTGCATGGCTTTCATCACTTCAGCCTGTCCCAGGGCGGAGATTTTGACGGCTTTTCGCAGCAGGCCCAGTTCTTCCGGCGTTTTGACGCCTCGCATAGGTTTGAGCAGGCTGTCGAGCATCTGGGTATCCAGGCGATTTTTCTGAGGCTCCACTTCTATAGTCAGCTCCGACTGATCAGGATAATTAACTTTCTCCTTAAAGGCAGCGATGAGGTCATAGAGGTCGCCCTCTTCGGAGGTATTTCTTACGTCATTGTGGAAATCATAAAAGAGAACCTTATCAAACCGGCTGAAGTCAATCGGGAAGTCCTTAAACTCAGGCGTTTCAAAAGCTACCTCCATCTCCAGTTTTTCTTTTGCTCCTTCTCTGCCCAGGCGGTTACCGTCGTAGAGTTCCTTCAAAGCATTGCGCGACCTGACAAAGATCATTTCGTCAAAAGACTGCCCGTTCATCTGCTGCTCTTCCTTGAAGATGAGCAGTACCGAATGCGGCTCACGATGGCCGGTCAGGTAGTAGAAGTTCGGGTCCTGATGGTACATGTAGTCTACATCGTTGGCCCGGTTACGAACTGGGTTGGAGAAGAGCACTGCTACTGAATTGGCTGGCATGTTGGAGCGTAGAATTTCCCTTCTTTCACGGTGAAAGTCCATAGGAAGGAAATCATCAGGCTTGTCCAACTGCTGGCTCAGCGCAATATCGGGTAAGAAAAAAAAGGCGAAAAGAATATAGATCAGCGGTGTATTTTTCATAAGGTCAGGTTTAACTTTCCTAAAATACGAAAAAAACGGCAGCTTGGTACCTCTATAGTTTCACAGGCCTAAAAAAAAGCTTCACCGGTGACTGTGCCCCACCAATTTCTAATGATGCTCATTACCTGTCCGTATTTTATCATTCGGATGTTCATTAGCGGGCATTTAAAAATATAAGGTTAAAATATAAATTATTGGTAATCAGGTGTTTGTGCTAATGGCATGCTGATGGGAGTTGCTAAATGTCTTCCGAATACTGGCAGATATATGATGTGAAACCTTAATCCTGAAGCCATGCGTACTTTTTTCATTACCCTTTACCTCTTAGTCGCACAGAACGCAGCACTCCAAGCTCAGGCTACCATCGTGGTCAAGAACGACTACAAGCAGGAAGCTGTATACCAGCAGGCTCGTTTTTATGCCGATCTCTTTGGTTTTGACGAAAGCGTACATATCATCATCAATTTCAGCCTGGATGTGCCCAAAGGCCATCACGGCTATACGCGCTACCATGATGCCCACCCTTTAAACGGTGGACACCAGCTGCTCATTAAGATTAACCGAAAATCTAATCGCGTACAACAGCTGATGACGCTGGTGCATGAAATGATCCATGCCCGGCAGTTTGTAGAAGGTGAACTGCAGCAATGCGGCCCCCTGCATTACAGCTGGAAAAATGAAAAAATCTGCCAGGCAGCAAATGAGATACCCTACAGAGACAGGCCCTGGGAAAAGGAGGCTCACGAAGAGACCCTGCCCCTGTACAGATTGTACAGGGAACAGGCTTTGACTGTAGCTCAGCGCTGAGCGAAGCGTTCGCGCAGCAGTTGCATCATATAAATATTGGCTTCCCATTGATTTGTAAGCGGCTGCTGAACGTAAGGCAATTGTGGCATGTAGGGTGCAGGACCAAACTCAGGAGTAATGCTCATGCTTTCTCTGCCCCGCATGCTCTGCTGCTCCACAATCATATCCCACCAGAGGAGGTGGCGCTGCAAAGCCTCCTGGTATTCAGGAGCGCGGGGATCTGCTACCTGGGCCGCCTGCTGCCAGCCCACCCGGGCATGGATATGGTCTACGCGAGGAATCACCTCCTGAAGTATCAGCTCCTGCTCAGGTGCTTCCAAAAGTGATTCTGACACTACGCACCAGTGAGAAAAATCAGCACAGAGCCGCAGGGCCGGCAGGCGCTGCAGGTAGGGCAGCATTACCGTGGCGGCAAAGGAGAACTTGCCCCGGTGCGTTTCGTGGACAATTTTCACCCCGGTAGCTTCGGCAACATCAGCTGCCAGGCGAAGAATAGCTTCATTACGCTCTATGGAGAAGTAATCTTTGCCGCTCTGCGAATTGATAAAAAGGGGAGAGGCGGCTGCCAGGTTCCGGAGGTACTTTTCATAATCAGCTTCGTAAGTGTCGGAGCCGGAAAGGGTCGTTTCCCACTGTTGCCCGATCAGCAGCAGCTCGTACTGCCGCAGCAGGTCTGCGATCTCATCGCGTTCGTCCGCATCCAGGGGCAGCGCCATCTCTACCCCATCATAGCCCGCTTCTTTTACCTTTTCCAAAAAAAGTTCGTAAGGCAGGTCTTCACTTCCCCAGCGGGGACAAAAAAATTGAATTTTCATGGTATGATTATTTTATTGTTGTTCCAAAACCAGCTTACCTGGCTGTACCCTGATCTCATCCAGTTTTGCTTTCAGGCGGCTTACCACTTCCGGGTGTTGATGGTAGAGGTTCTGCTGTTCGGAAGGATCTGTTTTCAAATGATAAAGCTGCCCGCCGGGGGCTTCAATTCTTTTAGGAGAAGTGAATCCGCCACTGCCCTGGTGCTCCATCAGCTTCCATTCGCCTTCACGGATGGCAAACATGCCATCCAGGGAGTGAGATACCAGCTGAGGGCGTATCTGTCCCTCATAATTTTCGTCTACAAGCGCAGGTAGCAGATTGTAGCTGTCTTCCCCTGCACCCTCAGGAAGCTCTGTCTGGATAATGGCTGCCAGGGTAGCCATCATATCTGTGAGGCAGATCATCTGCTCGCTGACGCTTCCGGCGGGTATTTGTCCCGGCCAGCGGGCGATAAAAGGCACCCGGTGCCCGCCCTCATGGATGTCGGCCTTCTGTCCGCGCCAGTGTGCATTGGCCTGATGCTGATAGCTGCTGTCAAGGTACGTGGTATGCGAGCCATTGTCGCTGCTGAAGATGAGGAGTGTATTTTCAGTGTAGCCCAGTGCCTCCAGCGTTTCCATTACCCGGCCCAGGCTGTGATCGCTCATGGCAACAAAGTCACCGTACTTGCCTGCCTGGCTTTTGCCCCGAAAATCCTCAGTCGGTAGCCAGGGGGTATGCGGTGAGGTAAGCGGAAAATACAGGAAGAAGGGTTGCTCAGGTCGCTGTTGATGATGTTCCTGGATGAAGGCAACAGCCTTGTCTGTAAGCCTGGGCAAAACCTGCCGGTGGTCAAAACCGGGAGCGGCTGGCCCACCTCGCCAGAAGCCTTTGTCATAGGCTTCACTACGGTCCTCGCCTCTCACACTGTCGGAGGGTAGCGCCTCCGGCTGTTGATTTTCAATATAACAATAGGGAGCTATATCCAGGGAAGCGGGTATGATGTAGCTGTAGTCAAAGCCCAGGTCCGCCGGTCCGCCGTTTCCCAAAGGCTGAGAGAGGTCAACCTCTTCCTGGCTGGCCAGCCGGGTGATCTTTGGGCGATTCCGCTGATAGTAAGCGGCACTGTCTTTCATCTGCCAGGGCAGGCCCAGGTGCCATTTGCCAATTATACCGGTGTAGTAGTTCTTTTGCTGCAAAATATCCGCGATAGTTGGGCGCACATCTTCAATCAGGGGCGGGTCATAGCCAAAAAGCACACCTGATTTGAGAGGCGAACGCCAGGCATAACGGCCGGTCAGGAGCCCGTAGCGGGTAGGCGTGCAGACTGCCGAAGGCGTATGGGCATCGGTGAAGTGCATTCCTTCTGCTGCCAGGCGGTCCAGGTGAGGCATAGGTATTTTAGAGTCAGGATTGTACACCTGCGGATCGCCCCAGCCCATATCATCGGCCAGGATGAAGACGATGTTAGGAGATGAAGTTGTAGATGGTTCTGCCTCCTGAGGAGGCTGGCAGGCAGTGAAAAGTACAAGCAGGCAAAGGGGGTAAGCGTATCGCATAGGTTGTGGATGGCTTAGATTTGTCAGTTTTCAATTTAAAAAGAAAAGTCTGACTCTACCAGAAGATTCGCTGATGAATGCTGATGTGCGGTTGAAAGAAGTAAAAAACCTCACTGGAGCAGGCATACTTTTCATCACCTAAAGCTTCTTTTGATTCTTCTGATCCAAACAGCCGTTTGCTTTATGTGTTGAATTTGTACCTTTGCGGCACATCATGCTATCAACTTTTGAGCAAAATGTAGAGTAAGTTGTTTAAAGCATGATATGTCATGAGTTGCCTGAAAAAGCCAGGTGATCTTTCAAATTTAACTTTAAACAATTTTTAACTGCACATGAGTAAAGTATTAATCATTGGTGCCGGAGGCGTAGGTAATGTGGTGGCGCACAAATGCGCTTCCGTGCCTGAAGTTTTTTCAGAAATCATGCTGGCCAGCCGCACCCAATCTAAGTGTGACGAGATCGCCCGACTGGTGGCGCAGAAATATCCGGATGCCCAACCCATACAGACCGCCCAGGTAGATGCCGACAATGTACCTGAACTGGTACAACTGATCAAAAAATTTGACCCTAAGATGGTCATCAATGTAGCTTTGCCTTACCAGGACCTGCACATCATGGATGCCTGCCTGGAGACCGGCGTGCATTACCTGGATACCGCCAACTACGAACCTAAGGATGTAGCCAAATTTGAGTACAAATGGCAGTGGGCATACCAGGACCGCTTCAAAGAAGCCGGCCTGATGGCTTTGCTCGGCTGCGGCTTTGACCCCGGCGTGACCGGTGTGTTTACCGCCTATGCGCAGAAGCACCACTTTGACGAGATGCACTACCTGGACATCATTGACTGCAATGCCGGGGATCATGGCAAGGCTTTCGCTACCAATTTCAATCCCGAGATTAATATCCGCGAAATCACACAAAACGGTCGCTATTGGGAGAATGGGGAGTGGAAGGAAACCCAGCCCCTGGAAATCCATCAGCCGATTGATTACCCTGAAATTGGTCCTAAAGAGTCATATCTGCTCTACCACGAAGAACTGGAGTCGCTGACGAAAAATTTTCCTTCTCTTAAAAGAGCCCGCTTCTGGATGACCTTCGGACAGGAATACATCAAGCACCTGACCGTACTACAGAACGTAGGGATGACCCGTATTGACCCGGTCAAATTCAAAGGTATAGACATCATCCCGCTGGAATTCCTGAAGGCTGTATTGCCGGAGCCTGGCTCCCTGGGAGAGAACTACAAAGGACAAACCTCCATTGGCTGTATGATCAAAGGCGTGAAAGACGGCAAAGAGAAAACATACTACATCTATAACAACTGCGACCATGCCGAGACTTTCAAAGAGGTGAGTGCCCAGGCCATTTCATATACTACCGGCGTACCTGCCATGATCGGTGCCATGCTGATGCTTAAAGGTGAGTGGATGCAGCCCGGCGTGTATAATGTGGAAGAATTTAATCCTGATCCGTTTATGGACGCTCTCAACCAGTACGGCCTGCCCTGGCACGAGCGGGTGAACGAGCCATTGGCTTTTAAGGATTATCATCTGTAAGACTAATGACATTGCTTGTAGGTTTTGATAAATCCAAAACCTACAAGCGTATCATTGCCATATCCTGGCCCACTTGCCAAAATTTTCACAAATGATTGCAGATCAAAACGGATAATCTCAGAGAATAGATTGTTTGTTTTAAGAGCCTTTAAACCTTCAACTTTTAACCAAAAAAATGCCCATCAATTTCAACGAAGTCCCTTCTGCCTGTTTTGTGCTCGAAGAAAGTAAACTGCGCCGCAACCTGGAGATCATGAAGCAGGTACAGGATGCCTCCGGCGTCAACATCATCCTGGCACTCAAGGGATTTGCCATGTTCAGTACCTTTCCTTTGATCAAACAATATCTGCACGGTACTACCGCCTCCTCACTCAACGAAGCCCGCCTGGGATTTGAAGAGTTTGGCGACGAAGTGCATGCCTACAGCCCGGCCTGGTTTGACGATGAGTTTGACGAGCTGATGACCTACTGCAATCACCTTACCTTCAACTCACCGGCACAATGGGGAAAATTTAAGGAAAGGGTTATGAGCAGCGATAAAAAAATTTCCTGCGCTATTCGCATCAACCCTGAATTTTCAGAAGTAGAAACCGATCTCTATAACCCCTGTGCCATCGGTACCCGCCTGGGCGTGACCGCCGATCAAATTGGGGAGACACTGCCGGAAGGTATTGAGGGACTGCACTTTCATACTCTTTGCGAAAGCGATTCTTATGCGCTGGAGCGTACGCTAAAGCAGGTAGAAGCCCGCTTTGGGCACCTGCTGCACCAGGCCAAATGGCTCAATATGGGCGGCGGTCACCTCATGACCCGCAAGGGCTATGATATTGAGCACCTGGTGAGCCTGATTAAGAGGCTGCGGGAAAAATACGATATCAACATCATTATGGAACCCGGCTCGGCAGTGGCCTGGGATACCGGCTACCTGACCTCTACCGTGCAGGATGTGATCGACAGCCGGGGCATTTATGCCGTCATCCTGGATGTGAGTGTTGCCGCCCACATGCCTGACTGCATAGAGATGCCCTACAAGCCCCGCATCCTGGGTGCTTCTGACGCGCAGCCGGGGCAGCCCGCTTACCGGGTAGGCGGTACGACCTGCCTGGCCGGTGATTATGTGGGAGACTATCATTTTGAGCAGGCGCTAAAGCCGGGAGATAAGATTATCTTCGACGATATGATGCATTATACCATGGTGAAGACAACTACCTTCAATGGCGTACGGCATCCTTCTATCGGTATCTGGCGTGAGAATGACAGCTTTGAACTGGTGAAGAAGTTCGGATACGAGGAGTACAAAACCAAACTATCTTAGGCAATGATGCGGTGGTTTTGAGAGAAGTTTTTATTTTAATGTTTCAACCAAACTACTCACATCATGCGAAAGCACATTGAAATTCTTGCTTACCTCTACATCGTATTTGGTATACTTACCGTAGCCACAGGTCTGTTTCTGGCCCTGGTGATTGCCGGCAGCGGCGCCATTTCCGGAGATGAAAATGCTATCTGGGTTACCTCCCTGGTAGGTGGTGGCTTCGGTTTTTTCTTTTCTGCCATTGGTGCAGTATCCATCCTGGGTGGCTGGGGGCTGCTGAAAAGGCACAACTGGGCGCGCATCCTGGTCATCGTCATAAGCATCCTTAACCTTCCAGGTTTCCCCATCGGTACTGTGCTGGGCGTTTATGGCCTGTGGGTGCTGCTAAACGACCAGAGTAAATTTGAATTTTCTACTCATCCTTGACTGCTTTTGTCTGCAAGAGCACCCAAAACAAAAAACCGGCCTCGACCGGTTTTTTTCAGTATTTCTGTAGATTATGAATCTGTGATTCTGGTATAATGCAATTCACCTTCGTCACTGTAGAGCAATTTATAGCTGGCTACATCTCCTGCCACCTCAATTTCGTAGTAAGTCCGGCGTTCATCCTGAAATGACTTATCTACGATCAGGCTATCGCTCAGCGAAGCGGAATTATCATAAGAATCCTGGTAATAAGTTTCTGCAATGTCATTGTTTTCTTCACGCATGCGATAAGGTCGGTCTTCGTAGGCAGAATCTAACACATCATAAGTTTCAACCGTATCACCATCCAACAGGCTGTCTTCCGGTACCGAACTATAAGCATCGTTTTCGTTTTTAACAACAGGCTTGCCCGTGATCTTTTGCACACCTATCATGTCCATATCACTGTATTCGCTTTTCTCGAAGCTTTTCAGTACTTCAGTAGGTAGTTCTGAAGCCTCAATGACTTCTCTTTTAGTAGTTTCTCCCCAATATATATCAGTGGGGTCAACTGCCTGCTCTCCAGAATCCTGCTGGGCCTTTGCACCGCTTATGACAAAGAGTAAGGCCAGCACCGAAAGTAAATTATATTTTAAGTATTTCATGACTGCTTTTGTTAAGTTTAAAAAGTAGCATTCGCTATAGCATTATAATCCTTACTGCCTGTATTTGTTTGACAGTCTGGCAGATAAGCTCTAAAGTGACTTTTTACTTTTTGCGAAAAAACTTATTATTGAAAGAAAAGAAGGATATGTACAAGCGGCGAAAATTTATCAAAGCTTCAATGTTAGGAGCACTAGCCTTGAACGGATCAATTCGGGCGGCCTCTGCTTTTTCTTTATCCCGGGAAAAAAACAGAAAATTTACCATGCAGTTGGATGGCGGAGCTATTGGCGTAGAAGCAGACCAGATGGAACTCATCCGGCTGGCACATCAGTATGGCTTTGAGTCGGTTTCCGCTCAAGCTTCTTACCTCGCTGACCTCTCAGACGATGAAATGGAGCAGCTTAAAGAAGAAATGCAGAACAAGATGCTGGTATGGGGCAACTCAGGCTTGCCGGTGCAGTTTCGCACAGACACAGATACTTTTGTTAATGATATGAAGGCGCTGCCGGCTAAAGCCAAAGGACTGGAAAGAGCAGGTGTACAGCGAGTGACAACTTGGATCATGCCTAACCATGCATCGCTCCATTATCTGCAGAATTTCAGGCAGCACAGCACACGTTTGAGAGAGGTAGCCAAGGTACTGGGCGATCATGGTTTACGTTTTGGGCTGGAGTACGTAGGGCCAAAAACCCTTCAGGTAGCCAATAGATATCCTTTTATGAGCACTATGGCCGAAACCAAAGAGCTGATCGCTGCTATTGGTGAACCCAATGTTGGATTTGTGCTGGACAGCTTTCATTGGTATACGGCTCATGAAGATGTAAATGACATTTTGACCTTGGAAAACCGCGATATTGTAGCCTGTGACCTCAATGATGCCCGTACCGGATACGGGCCGGACGAGCAGGTAGACGGCAAACGCGAACTGCCTATGGCAAGCGGGGTGATTGATGTAAAAGCTTTTCTGGATGCCCTTATCAAAATTGGTTATGACGGGCCTGTTCGGGCCGAACCTTTTAATCAGGCACTCAGGGATATGCCTGATGAAAAAGCCGTAGCCACGACTGCTGCTGCCATGAAAGCAGCTTTTGCATCCTTATAATTATTTACAGATAAAAATGATTTATATTGATAAAGAGTCTGGGAGTGAAGCAGGTGCCTAATTTTTCTGAGTAAAATGTCACTTAAATTGGGCATTTAAACCTATAATCTTTAACTTAAGCGAACTTTACATTCCTGGCACATGTTTTTTTTGTGTCAATATAGCGCAATAACGTCTCAACTTTTTCATGTGATTATCCGTTTTCTATCCTCTCTTATTTGTACATCTGAGTTTTAGGTTTTTCGGAAGTGTCATGTATTTTCTTGCGCATTTACTTTATCAAAATATTTTACGTACATTATGGAAACAATGGAACCTGCAATCAGCAAAAAAGAAGACAAGCAGACGAAGTATCTCGAGCAAGCCGTGCAGTTGCTGAAAAGCAAAGGGTATAGTGACATCAAGGCCGAACTGCCTGACTATGAGTCGCCTACCAGCTTTACTGAAAAAAATTCAGACAAATCGTATACGCCTCACATGACAGGTAAAAAGGATACCGGCAAAGATTATTTTCAGGTGGTAGAAGGTGATAAGAAAAACATACAGGATGTGGTAAGTAAATGGAAACTCTTTGCCAACCTGGCCAAGATTAAAAATGGGCAGTTCTTTCTGCTTGTTCCATACGGGAAAAAAAAATATGCAACCGAATTGCTCAATGAATATAACATTGAAGCTCAACTGATGAAGCTGGAAAGATAGTTTTTATCAGTGTCAGCATAAAAAGCCATCTTCCGGTACCGGAAGATGGCTTTTTTTTTACGAATTAACTTTAATCAGGCTTCCTTACGCCAGGGATTATATAAATTTGCGCTACCAACAAAAAAGATATTTACTATGAAAAAATCAGAGATCAACCTGACCATATACCTTGATAATGAAAATGTGCCTGAGAAGATATTCTGGGATGCTACTGATCGGGGAGAGGATACTGAAACAGAAGCACAGTCTATCAGCCTTTCCATCTGGGATCACCTGGAGAAAAATACCCTCCGCATTGACCTTTGGACCAAAAAAATGCCGGTTGATGAGATGAAAAGGTTTTCCATTGATACTATCGGGGGTATTGCCCAAACCATTCTTTCCGCTACTGGTGATACCTATATGTCGGATGAAATCAATGCCCTCTGTGACAAACTGGTGAAGCATGTGGAGGAAGAACAGCGTCAGCAACAGCAGAAGCCGGAGAAGGAGTAGATTCGTTTGATGCTCAATGTTTTGCACTGAGGGTTTAGCGTTCTGACTGAATACAGGTTTGAAGTTCTTGAAGTAGGCTTACCATTATGTACCAGCCACTTTTAAGAAAACGGATCGGCGCTTAAACAAATCAACTACTTAAGCTGTAAAGCAAGCTATGGAAAGTTATATGAAGTTAGCTATAGAGAAAGCGAAGGAAGGAAAAACTCCTTTTGGTGCAGTGATTGTCAGGAAGGGAGAAATACTGGCGGCAGTTTACAATACGGTAAGGGAGGCGTCAGATCCTACGGCCCATGCAGAGGTAAATGCTATCAGGCGGGCCTGCCAATCATCGGGTAGCCCCAGGCTTAAGGAAGCGGTGCTCTACACTACCTGCGAGCCTTGCCCCATGTGTGCGGCAGCAGCGGTATTCGCCGGCATTGACCAGATTGTGTACGGGGCGGATATCCCCACTATTGCCTGTTACCTGCCGCAAATCCAGCTGAGGGCTGAAGAAGTGCTCAGGCACAGTGAGCATAAAGTGGAAATCAAGCAGGTAGAGGAGGTAGATGCTTATGAGTCGCTCTTGCAGCAATTTGCCTAGAAATCTTTCATGCCGGTCGTTAAAATGACATATGGTGCAATCTTTGACTGTTTTTTAGAGAATCTTTTATATTATATAAGCGTTTGCTGATAAAGGAAAAAATTGACCACTATGAATAAATTAATGCTTAGCCTTTTTTCACTGGCTGTGGTGCTGCTAACTTCTTCTTTTACAGAGCCACCTGTGGAGAAAAAAGCTGCTGCCGAAATCAACTGGGTAACTATTGAAGAAGCCCAGGAACTTACCAAAAAAGAACCCCGTAAAATCATCATGGATGTCTACACCGACTGGTGCGGCTGGTGCAAGAAAATGGATAAAACCACTTTTTCTGATGAAAAAGTAGCAGACTATGTTAACAAAAACTTCTATGCTGTAAAGTTTAATGCCGAGGCCAATAAAACCTTTGACTTTAAAGGACAGGAGTTTACCAACTCGCAATTTACCAAGGCATTGCGTGTTAGCGGTTATCCTACTGTCGTATTCTTTGCTGAAGATTTTAGTAAGTTTCAGCCGGTGAGCGGTTATCGTAAAGCAGACGAGTTTCTTAAAATGCTGGAGACTTTTCATCAGGCTGAGCCGGTAGGCAAGTAATCAGAGTTTTACAATCCATTTTAGCTGGTCAGTTATCCTTACCTTTGCCGGTGAAGTGATAACTGACTTTTTGTTTTATGCAACATTTCAATATAGAAGATACCATAGTAGCCTTATCCACTCCGGAGGGTGTAGGTGCTATCGCCGTTATTCGCCTTTCGGGAAAAGATGCCATCCGTTTGGTGAACCAGGTCTTTGCCGGAAAAAACCTGGAAGAGCAGCCTACCCATACACTCCATTTTGGTACCATTCGTGATGGAAATGAGATTTTGGATGAAGTAGTGGTGTCATTGTTTAAAGAACCTAAATCCTTCACCAAAGAAAATGTGGTGGAAATTTCCTGTCATGGCTCACCCTTCATCGTTCGCAGGCTCATCCAACTCCTGCTCAAACAGGGCGCTCGCCTGGCCCAGGCCGGTGAATTTACCAAGCGCGCTTTTATGAACGGGCAGTTTGACCTGGCACAGGCCGAAGCAGTGGCTGACCTGATTGCCTCAGATTCAGAGGTTTCGCATAAAGCAGCTCTTAACCAGATGCGGGGTGGCTTTTCAGAAGAAATTAAAGCCCTGCGCTCTCAACTTGTGCATTTTGCATCCATGATTGAACTGGAACTGGACTTTGTAGAAGAGGATGTGGAGTTTGCTGACCGGGCGCAACTTGAAGGCCTGATCCATGAGCTGCTGCGGGTAATTAACCAGTTGATCAGCAGCTTTGATCTGGGCAATGTGATCAAGAACGGCGTACCTACGGTGATTGCCGGTAAGCCTAATGCAGGCAAGTCTACGCTGCTCAATGCGCTGCTCAATGAGGAAAAGGCCATTGTATCAGACATTCCCGGCACCACCCGTGACTTCATTGAAGACGAGATCAATATTGGCGGTATCAGCTTCCGCTTCATTGATACAGCAGGCCTGCGTGAGACGACCGACAAAGTAGAAGCCATAGGGGTGCAGCGAACCTATGAGAAGATGCAAAAGGCCTCTCTTATCCTTTACCTTTTTGACCTGGAAAACGATAACATCGTGGATATCCACCGTGCGATAAACCAGCTGGAAAATCAGGGCATTCCATTTATGAAGGTAGGCAACAAGATAGATCATGCTCAACCGGAACTGCTGTCAGAGGTACAGAAAATAGAGGATGTGGTATTTATTTCTGCCGAGAAAAGAGAGAACCTGGAAGGGCTGAAAGACAGGATTATGGAGCTGGTAGGTCTGGAGAGGTTCAAAACCAGCGGTACCATTGTGACCAATGTACGCCACTACCAGAGCCTGCTACAGACCCGCGAGTCGCTGGAAGACGTGCTGCGAGGACTTGACAACAACATCACCCACGACTTCCTGGCCCAGGACATCCGCCATGCTCTACACCACCTGGGAGAAATTACCGGTGAGATCACTACAGATGATTTGCTGGGAAATATTTTTAGTAAGTTTTGTATCGG
>JBKHDR010000053.1:0-29581 GCA_046541235.1 Cyclobacteriaceae bacterium
CTTCGGCTTCATCTTCCTCCTCGTCTTCTTCAGCTTCCCCTGCTTCTTCCAGTATCAATAAAATATCCCCAACCTCTATCTCATCACCTTCCGATACTTTGATCTCCTTTACTTTACCTCCCGACTCAGCCGGTACCTCTACCGAGGCTTTATCGCTTTCCACCGCGATGATGGACTGCTCCTCTTCTATGGTATCTCCCTCGCTCACCAGTATTTCCACAATGGTGCCTGACTCGGCATCCTCGGAAATCTGGGGCATTTTCAGTTCTATGCTCATGATCTAAAAGTTACATGTTAAAAGTTAAATGTTTCAGGTTATCGCTGATTGGCTAAAAAATAAGACCACTCCCCCAACTAAGTCGCGAATTGATAAACTGTGAATTCATCAACGCTGAACGCTAAACGAAAAACGTGAAACGCTAAACGATAAAACGTTAATAATCAGAGGGATTCAGTTTATCGGCATCAATTTCCAGTTCTTCCATGGCCTTTTCGTAAGTCTTTTTGCGAATCTTTCCGTCTTGCAGAAGTCCATACAAGGCAGTAAGCGCAATGTGGCGATGGTCTACCTCAAAAAAGTCTCTCAGTTCGGGACGAGCATCACTACGTCCAAAGCCATCGGTACCCAGGCAATAAAAGGGCTTGGGAAACCACTGTGCTACCGAGGCAGGCAACGTTTTTACATAATCGCTGGCCGCCACATAGATGCCATCTTCCTCAGCAGTGAGTTCCTGTATATAATTCTGCTGCTCATCCCCGGCATGCAGGCGGTTGTGCCTTTCCGTATCTATGGCATCATAGTAAAGCTCTTTATAACTGGTCACGCTCCATACATCAGTGGATACGCCATAGTCCTTTTCCAGCAGTTCTGCCGCTTTGAGCGATTCCTGTAGAATAGCTCCGCTGCCCAGTAGATGCACCTTCTTCTTACCGTCTTTGTCAGAGGTCTTGAAACGATACATACCGCGCAAAATACCTTCCTCTACCCCATCAGGCATGGGAGGCATTTTGTAATTGTCGTTCATCACTGTGATGTAGTAGAAGATATCCTCCTGTTCCTGGTACATCCGTCGTATTCCGTCTTTTATGATGACCGCCAGTTCATAAGCAAAAGTCGGATCGTAAGCCTTTACACTAGGATAAGGAAAGGCCAGCAGGTGGCTGTGACCATCCTGGTGCTGCAAGCCCTCACCCGGCAGGGTGGTTCTTCCGGAAGTACCGCCAATCAGGAAGCCCCGGGCCCGGGCATCGGCCGCGGCCCAGATGAAATCTCCGGTACGCTGGAAGCCGAACATGGAATAGAAAAAATAAAAGGGAATAGTATTGATACCTAGATTGGCGTAAGCCGTACCAGCGGCGATGAAGGTAGAAATAGAACCCGCCTCGGTGATGCCTTCTTCCAGGATGGCGCCCTTTTCAGATTCTTTGTAATACATCAGGCTGTCTTTGTCAACAGGCTCGTAATTCTGCCCTATGTGGGAATAGATGCCAAACTTCCGGAAGAGGGCATCCATTCCGAAGGTGCGCGACTCATCCGGTATGATAGGAACCACAAGTTTGCCAATGTTTTTGTCTTTCATCAGTTTGGACATCATCTGCACCATCACCATGGTAGTGGCCACATCGCGGTCGCCGGCCCCTTCCCGGTACTCTTTGAATGCCTTGTCGGCTGGTGCTTTAAGTCCTTTTGCCTCCGCCTGACGACTGGGGATGAGCCCTTTGAGCTGCTCGCGGCGCTCCAGCAGGTATTGTATCTCGTCGCTTTCGTCATCAGGACGGTAGTAGGGTGCTTCTTTGATATTATCATCTTCAATGGGCAGGCTAAAGCGATCGCGGTAAGCTTTGAGTTCGTCTTCTTCCAGCTTCTTGCGCTTATGGGTTACATTGCTGGCTTCACCGGCATCTCCCAGGCCATAGCCTTTGATGGTCTGGGCGAGTATGACCGTAGGGCCGTCTTTGTGGGCTACAGCACGCTTGTAAGCATTGTAAATCTTTTTGAGATCGTGGCCCCCTCGGTTGAGGCTTTCAATTTCTTCATCCGACCAATCTTCCACCAGGGCTTTCAGCTCCTCATCCACGCCGAAGAAGTGTTCGCGCATGTATTTGCCATCCTGTACGGTAAAAAGCTGAAACTCTCCATCCAACACTTCATTCATACGCTGTATGAGCTTACCGCTCTTATCTTTTTTCAGCAGTTCGTCCCATCGCTCGCCCCAGATGACCTTGATCACATTCCATTTGGCTCCTCTGAAGATACCTTCCAGTTCCTGAATCACTTTGTAATTTCCGCGAACCGGTCCATCCAGGCGCTGAAGGTTGCAGCTCACCACAAAGATGAGATTGTCCAGCTTTTCGCGGCTGGCATTGGGCAACGCACCGATAGATTCGGGTTCATCCATCTCACCGTCTCCCAGGAAGGCCCATACTTTCTGATCTGATTTTTCTTTGATCTCCCTGTCCTCCAGGTATTTGATAAAGCGGGCCTGGTAAATAGCCTGTACGGCCGTAAGTCCCATAGATACGGTAGGAAAGCTCCAGTATTCTGGCATCAGGCGGGGATGCGGATAGGATGAAAGTCCTTTTTCAGAAGTGATTTCCCGCCTGAAAAGATCCAGGTTTTCTTCGTCAAAGCGCCCTTCCAGGTAAGAGCGGGCATAAACCCCGGGCGAGGCATGTCCCTGGTAATACACCAGGTCTGCATGCTGCCCGTCTTCACTACCACGAAAGAAATGGTTAAATCCCACCTCAAAAAGATCAGAGGAAGAAGCATAGGTAGAAATATGTCCACCAATACCGCTGGATTTCTTATTGGCCCGGATGACCATCGCCATAGCATTCCAGCGGACCAGGTTACTAAGCTTTTTTTCCATTTCCAGGTCACCGGGATAGTCTTCCTCGTCTTCAGCTGAAATGGTGTTGATATAGGGTGTATTGACTTTGGAAGTGATACTGACGCCCTCGGCTTCGGCTTTTTGCTGCAGTTTGGTCAGCACTTCTCGGACTCTATCGGGACTTTCGTTTTCCAGCAGGTACTCCAGGGAATCCAGCCATTCCTGGTTTTCAAACTCGTAAACTTCGGCGAGCTCTTCTTTAGACATAGATAAAAAAATTGAGTTGAAAAAAATAGGCTTAAAATCACAAGCATCTTCAGTATGATATTGTTTATTCAGAAGCTGTTAAATCAGCCTAAAAGCTCAATTTGCTGAATCATCTATTGATTTCTTCCATTCCAGCTGCTGTGTACACCCAACAACTCAGGGCCGCCTGAGTTAAGTTAGCAATGCTATTTTTTGATCTAAATAAACCATAAAAACATGCTAGAACAGGATATCAAACAAGATTACAAAGACAAGCTCAGGAGATTTCTGGCAACCCCGCACAGTTCAATGGCCTATTTTGAGGAATACCAGAAAGAGCATAAGCAGGCCGAGTTTGACGTATACACCAAGAAGCTGGAAAACCTGTTAGATGCCCTTGAAAATGGCGAAATCAAAGAGCAGGAAGCACTTTGCCAGCGCATCAAAGAGCTTAAACTGCCTCATAACCAGTTTGGCTGCGGAGGCTGATATCAGTCCCCGCCACTGCTGCCACCCCTTGTTTCGGGGGCTTGCTGCTGTTCCTCCTGTGCCAGTTGCTCAAGCAGGTCCTGCAGACGGGTGAGTTGACGGGCAGCCTCATCAAAATTCTTTTCTCCGGTAGATTCCAGGTACTGCTCAAAAGCCTCATTAGCTTGTCTGATCAGCGTCTGATTGGCCGTAGCGGGTCTCTGTTCAGGCTGCGTAGTTTCTGTCTCTTCAGCATCTTCATCAGGCAACATTCCCTGTATGGATTGCTCCAGGGTTTGGGCCAGCTCGCCTATAAATAGGCCCTGCAGGGCATCATCAAAAGTTTCGGCATAGCTGAGGTCATCATTATGCATCACGATCACGAGCCTGAGCTCCGGATAAGCAGCTGTTTCCGACTGCAGATAAATAGGTTCTACATAAATGATGGTTTCGGCCACTGGTATAGCCAGTACATTTCCCCTGATCACGTTGGAGCCACGCTGGTTCCAGAGGCTAAGCTGACTTGAAAGGAAAGGGTCCTGATCTATTTTGGTTTCTACCTGCTGCGGCCCCAATACCCGTTCTTCTTTAGGAAACTGATAGGCAATCAGGCGGCCGTAGTTTTCGGGATCGCAGAGTCCGGCTAACCAGCCAATCATGACCTGCCGGTTTTTGGGGGTAAACGGAAGAATCAGAGAGAATTCCAGTTCATCAGATTCGGGCAGCTGCCACATGATATAATAAGGGTCTACCGGCTTTACCTGGCTATAATATTTTTCGGTAGCCCGTATCCAGAGGTCTTCCTGGTTGTAAAAAACTTCCGGGTCTGTCATATGGTATTTGGCATATACCAGTCCCTGCGTAAGCAGCATGGTTTCAGGATACCTGATATGTTGCTCCAGTACATCAGGCATCTCTTCACGGCTCTTGAAAAGGTCAGGAAAAATCTGCTGCCATACCTGTATCAAAGGGTCTTCCGGGTTAAAAACGTAAAAATCCACACTGCCGTCATAAGCATCCACCACCGCCTTGACGGAGTTTCTGATATAATTGACACCGCTGAGTTGGGGAGCCAAACGGGTGATCAGTGATCTGCGGCCTTCGCCCTCCTGGTATTCAATACTCTCCTGCGCATCCAGGGGCTCACTGTAAGGAAAATCAGTAGAAGTAGTGTAGGCATCAATGATCCACTTGAGCCTGCCATCAGCAAGCACAATATAGGGATCACTGTCAAATTTAAGGAAGGGTGCCAGGGTTTTTACCCGATCTGATATATTGCGGTGAAACATGATACGGCTTTCGCTGGTAGGATAAGATGAGAAAAACAGCGGTGTACCGTCAAACATATAACCGAAGATGAATTTCCTCAGAATGTTACTCATCTGTACGCCACCACTCCCCTCATACCTTACGTACACGTTTTCTTCACCCTGCGGATAATCAAACTCCTTTTCTTTGGTATTGACAATGACATGAGAATTAGTCAGTTCGCCGTAGTAAATTTCCGGCCTTTCTACTGCCAGACTTTCAAAAGTGCTTTTCGGGGGAATATCCTTGATCAAAAGATTTGGCAGCCCCTGCGGGGTAAACTCATTCACATTGGTGAGGGTGATGCCATAGCCGTGCGTATATTTGAAACGTTCATTGACAAAGGTCTGACTTTGTTCAGGAAGGTTACTCGTTTCCATCTCGCGGGCTGATATCATAACCTGCCGGTATTCACCGTCAATCGTATAACGATCAACGTCCACATCAGCAAACTCGTAGTAGAGCCTGATTTCCTGAAACTGAGCGTAGACTTCATCTAGCGCGCGCCAGTCCCAAATGCGAATGTTGTTAAATATCTGCTGGTTAAAATTCACCATTTCCTTGGTAAACACATTCTGAACAGGAAAATCCCGGTCTTCCACCCTTTCCAGATTAAAGCCCAGCCGGGTAAACTCGATGTTATTTTCAATGTAAGGTCTTTCAAAAGTGATCTCGTTGGGATTCACCCGCAACCACTGGAATAGCCCGGGAATGGCTGACAGCCCAATAAACCAGCTTATAAAAACGATAGGAAACATAAAAAGGGCTACAATAGGATAAGCTCTCAGGGGGATAAACGGCTTGCGCATGACCCAGTGCAGGTAACGGTCGCGGGCACCGGGCAGCAACATAATCAGGCCTGCCAGTGCCGTCAGTGTCATCAGAATATTATAAGCAGGCAGACGTACATGGTCATCCGTCCAGCCCACGCCGTGTACCGCTCCCATTTCTGAATACATCAGCTCAAAACGGTCAAGGTACTTACCAAAAGCCAGGAAGAGCAGTATGATACCACTGTTGAAAAATACTGAGTTGATGAGTTTGGTATCAACTTCTGCGGGATGATCTGGCGTTACAAACTCAATGGTAGTGCGGCCACTGCGGTTTACAAAAATAGACAGAAGTGCCACCGCCAGAGCAACAATCGCCAGGAAAAGCAGCACTCCGTACAGACTTTCCAGGAAAGGAAGGGTAAAAAGATAAAATCCGGTATCCTTCCCCAGTATGGGGTCCTCTACTCCTGTACGTACACCAAACCAGAACTTTAGAAAAACTTCCCAGTTGTTGTATCCCCAGATTATGCCAATAAGCCCGGCCAAACCCAGCCCGACACGTTTGATGTAGCGGTTTTGGTAACCTACCTGCCAGCTCAGCAACCACACCAGGCCTGTCCCGGCCAGCAGGCTTATCAAAGCTATTCCCCACTGGCTAAGCGTGAGAATCCAGAAGCGTTCACCATATCCCACTGCCTGAAACCAGAGCAGTTCGCCCCAGAAGCTCATTAATCCGGAAAGGGATAAAGTGAAAAGACCCAGTATAATACCTATCCAAATTTTGCTTCTAATTTCTCCCTGAAAACCTCTATAAAGAAAAAAAATTGATATCCCAGCTAATATCAGAAAAATGGCTGTGTACATGTATGTAGTGCTTGATTATTTGTAAATAATACTTAGAATCACAAAATTGTTTACTATGGCGAGAAAACAAAGCCAGACGAGCTAAATCTTCCCGCCTACTTTCCAAAGTTGATTTCAGGACCAATTTTTGATTATATATACGGATGTATTTTTTAAAAAAAACTTATTCAGGGCTCCTGCTGTGGCCACTTCTTTTCCTCATACCCATTACTGCCAGCGCCCAGGAGAAATATCGCCTTGATACGGTGCATCTACAGGTAGATGAAGGTTACCTGGAAGGAAGCCTGTTACGTCCCTGGCAGGAACAGCCGCTACCACTTGCCATCATCATAGCAGGCTCCGGACCTACTGACCGGGATGGCAACAATCCTATGATGAAGAATGATGCCCTGAAGATGCTGGCCGAAGGCCTAGCCGAGCGGGGCATCGCCAGCCTGCGCTACGATAAGCGAGGGATAGGCGGCAGCCATGGAGCAATTAAAAATGAATCTGAGTTGCGGTTTGATACCTACGCCGCAGATGCTGCTGCCTGGGTACAAAAAATGGAGGATAGCCTTGACTTCAGCGAGATCATCATGATAGGCCATAGCGAAGGTTCGCTGCTGGGCATGCTGGCTGCTGGGCAGTCACCTGTAGATAAATTTGTATCCATAGCCGGAGCGGGGCAGCCAGCTAATCTCATTCTTCGTCAGCAATTGGCTGCGCAGCCGCCCCATATCCAGGATCCGGCCCTGGTCATACTAGAGCGGCTGGAAGCAGGTGAAAAGGTCAGCGAGATTTCCCCCATGCTGCAGACAATTTTCCGGCCTTCGGTACAGCCCTACCTAATTTCCTGGTTTAATTATGATCCTCAGGAAGAAATAGCAAAGCTCAAAATTCCGGTACTTATTGTTCAGGGCACTACCGATTTACAGGTAGAGGTAGATGATGCCCACTTACTCAAAGAAGCACAAGCTGAGGCTCGGCTTGAAATAATCCAGGGCATGAACCATATCATGAAACCAGCTCCTGAAGATCAGCAGCAGAACCTGGCAACCTACTACAGCACCGATATCAGGATTATAGACCAGGTGGTAGAAGTAATTGCTGACTTTATTAAATAAAAAAAGGCTGTCTCAATACCGGGTTCGTTTACCGATGAGTCAGCCTGGTTAAATTTTAATACAAAGCCATGTCAAACCGGCGGCGGTATTTCTTTGTCAGGGGATGGTCATCACCCAGCAGATGAAAGAGGGCAATCGTAGCACGCCGGGGTAACTCATTGCAGAAGCTTTTGTCCAGCACGGTCGCCTCTATGAGTGCTTCCAGGGTATGCTCAAACTGATCGCTTTTCAGGGCCTGCTGCGCGGCCGTTATTTTGTCCAGCATACCTGCCGGGGCTTCCTGCTCACACTTCATAAGTTCTGCCAGGCTTTTCACATTTTCGGCCAGCGCATAGTTTTTATGAGTTTCATGCACTGCCATTTCCCCCCTTTCCGGATGTCGGCCAACAGTAGCGGCTGCCAGCCACAGAATGGCGTCTTCATCATTGGGATGTTCTTTGACGAAAACTTCCAGCTGTTCTACCGCCTCCTGATGCGTATCTGTAAATAACTGCGTCCGCAGATACTGTACTCTGTCACGATTTTCATTAGGCAGGTGCTCCTCCAGCCACTTTTCTATCTGGTATTTGGGCAAGGCACCGGTAAACTCAGCCTTCACCTCTCCCATATAAAACATCTTGACAGCCGGTATACCCCGAATACCATACTTTGCAGAGATTTCCTGGTTTTCATCAGTGTTGATCTTGACTAGTTCCCAGCTTCCATCAGCCTCCTTGGCCAGCTGCTCTATGACCGGCCCAAGCGTCTGGCAGGGTCCGCACCAGGGTGCCCAGAAATCCACCACCACGGGCACCTCCTGGCTGCGCATCAGTACATCTTCTTCAAAATTAAGGATAGGCATAATACAATCGTTTGGTGTTTAAAAATGGATGACAAATATCTTAAAAGCAGCACTCCGAAGCCATTCTTGTCAGAGGAATTTTCAGTAAATCAGCCAAAGGAGAAGCAGCTTGTATCAGTTTAAAAAATCACTAAGCAAAAATATGTTTATCAAAAGTCAAATATATCCCGGCCTAAGAATCATATTTTAAAAATAAGCTTTACAGATTTTACAATAAATGGTAAATTGAAAACTTAAAATGATCAAAATTTTATCTTATTAACAACAATATTGAAATGAAAGACAAACCTGAACACACAACTAAATCTATGAAGAGAAGGGATTTTCTGAAAGGCTCAGCCATGTCGGCGGCATCTTTTATGATCGTACCCCGCTCAGTACTAGGCGGCAAGGGCTATACCGCCCCCAGCGATACCGTCAATGTAGCCGCCATAGGTGCCGGTGGGATGGGCTCAGCCAATATGAGCCAACTCACCAGCCAGAACATCGTAGCCCTGGCTGACTGCGACTATGACCACGTACGTAAATCAGTTTCTCGTCCAAACCGCGCCGAACTGAAAACAGCTTACGAAAAAGCCAAGTGGTACAAAGACTTCCGAGTGATGCTGGAGGAGCAGAAAGACATTGATGCCGTGGTCATTGCCACGCCCGATCACGTACATGCCGCAGCGACCAATATGGCAATGAAAATGGGCAAACATGTATACGTACAGAAGCCGCTCACTTATACCGTACATGAAGCCCGCTCCCTCAGAAAAACTGCCCAGGAGACCGGTGTGGTTACCCAGATGGGCAACCAGGGACATTCCAGCGACGATGCCCGTCGCATCAATGAGTGGGTACAGGCCGGCGCCATCGGCCCGGTGAGAGAAGTACATGTATGGACCAACCGCCCCATCTGGCCGCAGGGTGTGGACAGGCCGGTTAGCAAAAAGAACCGCATCCCCAAAGATTTGGACTGGGAGATCTTCCTGGGACCTGCCCCTTTTGTAGAATTTGACCCGATGTACCATCCCTTCAACTGGCGAGGCTTCACCGACTGGGGCGTTGGTGCTCTGGGCGATATGGGGGCTCACCTGATTGATCACCCTTACTGGGCACTCGGCCTGGATTACCCTGATACCGTACAGGCCTCTAGCACGCCATTTGGCGGTAAGGATGATAACAAGGTAACCTATCCTCTGGCTACGCAGGTGACGTACACTTTCCCTTCCCGGGGGATGCATCCTGAAGTGAGCATGCACTGGTATGATGGTGGCCTGATGCCCTCACGCCCCAGCGTATTACCTGATGATGTCAAACTGGACCGAACCGGAGGGGTGATTTTTGTGGGTGAGAAAGGCATACTGATGCATAAAACTTATGGTAATGATCCTCAGATGTATCCTCAGTCGTTGATGGAGCAATATAAGGATACGCCCCAGAAGTACGAGCGGGTCAAAACCTCTCACGAAATGAACTGGATAGAAGCCATCAAGGGTAATACTAAAGCGGTGAGTCCTTTTGAATATGCCGCTCCCCTGACAGAGACAATGCTGCTGGGCATTGTAGCCCTGTATGCGCCGGGTGAAACCCTGCGTTACGACAGCAAGAACATGAGCTTCACCAATAAACCCGAGGTAAATCGCTACCTACAGCGAGAGTACCGTGACGGATGGACATTAAGCTGATAATCAGTCGCTTATGAAGCTTGAGTTAACCCCCTGCCTGAAGAGGTCAGGGGGTAATTTTTTATCCAAACTTTCCTTTAAAAACAAACTCATCGGCTGTTTTCCTGGGCTTATCCAGCCTATCATTCTTGGCTTTAAAACCTAAAGCTAACGCCACCACTACTTCATATTCCTGGGGAATCTGAAGTAACTCCCTGGCCTGCTGCGGATCAAAACCAGCCATTTGACGGGCATAGAGATCCAGCTCAGTGGCTTTGAGTACTAAGGTGTTTACTGCCGCGCCAGCGTCGTACCAGGCGTGCCGGTTAGGAGCACCTGTATGGCTGAAACTGTTTTTCGTAGCCACTACCATCAGTACACCGGCTTCTTTGGCCCAGCTTTGGTTTTTTTGGCTCAGCGTTGACAAAATACGGTTGAAGGCCTCTTCATCCGAATGCTGGGCGTAAATAAAACGCCAGGGCTGCTCATTAAAGCTTGAAGGGGCCTTTCTGGCTGCTTCCCAGAGTTGATCTAAAAGATGTACAGGGATGTCTTCTGTACTGAAGGCACGCGGACTGTATCTTCTTTGTATGATCTGGTCAAGTGGACTCATAAAATTGATCGGTAATATATTTGTATACACAAATGAAGTGTACACATAAAATACGCCCGCTCCAGATTAAAGTTACAGCCAGCCTTTGATGGCAAATACTTCTAATAATTTGAAACGGCCTCCTGTTTTGAGCAAAACAAAACCAACAACAGACTTTGTCGGCATTAGCGCTTTTCATCGCTAAACTTATGAATACCCTCAGAAATCTGGCGGTAAAGCTGGGCCAGTTCCGGCTCATCATCCTGCAGCTGTTCAAGGTGCTTGATCATGGTACTTCGGTCGTTGCGGGCAGCCGGACCAGTCTGGGTTTTGGCAGGACCAAAAGCCAGTGCTTTCTGAAAAGTATCCGTGATCAGAGGTTGTAGCCAGGCAAAATCCAGCCCGTTCTTATCCATCAGGTAATTGGCAATGTGCATCATGTGGTTACTGAAATTGCAGGCAAAAATGGCCGCCACGTGAATCATGGCTCTGCTTTCAGAGTCTACTTCATGAACATTTTTGCCGATGCTTTCTGCCAGGTTCCTGACAACCCTGAAGGTACTTTTATCTGCTGCCTCAATGAGCAGGGGTATCTTTTTGAAGTTGACTTCTTTCTCTTTAGAAAAGGTTTGCAGCGGATAAAGTACCCCTATTCCTTTACAGATTGCAGCTGCTAGTACATCCATTGGTCTGCCTCCGGCGGTGTGCAACAGAAGAGCCCCTTCGGGCAGGCTGATCTCCTTTGCTACTTCTGAAAGGGCATCATCTTTTACAGATAAAATGAAAACCTGGGCTTCGCTCCTGCTGAAATCCAGCTGATTAGTGGCTTCGGCTGCATAGAGACGGGAAGCCAGCGTTTCAGCATTTCTTTTGTGCCGGCTGAAAACCACGTTGATGCTGTGTCCGGCGTCTTCCAGCGCGGGAGCCAGCTGACTGGCCACTTTTCCGGCGCCTATCATCGCGATTTTGTAGTAATCTTTCTTCCTGGAAAAAAGTGACATGGAATTTTCGCTTAGTTTCGGCTAAAAATAGCCACTTCATTATAATAAAGCCCGCAGGTGTTATAAATTTGCCAGCTGAAAAAGAGATTTATTTTATGGATGAGCAAATAGACAAGCTACAGGAAGAAATCAGTCAGTATAGCGTAAGCAGCGAAGAAGAGCTGGAGAGTTACCGTATCCGCTTTATCAGCCGAAAAAGCGTTTTCAACGAGCTGATGCCAAATATCAAGGATGTGGCTCCTGAAGACCGTAAGGCAATGGGCATGAAGCTGAACCAGCTCAAGAACCTGGCTCAGGATAAGTTCAAAAGCCTGATTGCTGAGCTACAGAGCCAGCAGGCGGGTCAAAACGCTTACGACGTGCCCGACCTGACTCTGCCTCCTGTACCCGAACAATTGGGAGCCATCCATCCTCTGACGCAGGTGCGTAACCGTATTGTTGAAATCTTTGAGCGTATGGGCTTCCATGTGGCAGAAGGACCTGAAATTGAAGACGACTGGCATAATTTTACTTCGCTTAATTTCCCCCCTAATCATCCCGCCCGCGAGATGCAGGACACCTTTTTCATAGAAAAAAATCCTGACATGGTGCTGCGCACGCATACCTCATCCGTGCAGATCAGGCTGATGGAAAATGGAAAGCCCCCTTTCAGGGCAATCATGCCGGGCAGGGTATTTCGCAATGAAGCTATCTCAGCCCGTGCCCACTGTGTATTTCACCAGGTAGAGGGATTGTATGTGGATAAAAATGTCGGTTTTACCGACCTGAAGCAGACGCTGATTCACTTTGCCAAAGAACTCTTCGGACCTGAGACCGGCATCCGCCTGAGGCCGTCTTACTTCCCCTTTACTGAGCCCAGTGCTGAACTGGATATCTGGTGGGGCACTAAGACCGAGGCTGACCGCCGCGTGACCAAGGGTACCGGCTGGCTGGAAATCGGTGGCTGCGGCATGGTAGACCCTTTTGTACTGGAAAGCTGCGGGGTTAATTCAGAGGAGTATACTGGCTTTGCCTTTGGTATGGGTATAGAGCGTATTGCTATGATCAAGTACCAGATCAAAGACCTAAGACTGTTTACCGAGAACGACATACGCTTCCTGAAGCAATTTAGCTACTTCAATTGACCATAAAGCGGAATGAATTGCGTTAGCTCTTTGTTGGTCTGAAAATGTCAGATGCCGGAGGCTTTTTAACTGACAAATAGTACTTATGTCAATTCTCAAAAATTCTGTTTTAGCTTTGTCTGCCTCCCTGCTTCTATTGCTGGGCCTGGGAAGCTGTGAGGAAGATTGGGTTTCTCCCATCCCATATGTGCTGGTAGATACCACTGTTAACCTAAGCAACCAAAAATACTTGCCCCTCCGCCTGGATGGAGGCCATGTGGATATTCTGGGAGGCTACCGGGGCATTCTGATCTACCGGGTCAATGCCAATGAGTATCGTGCTTTTGAGCGAGCCAGCCCACATCGTACCGATGAGCCCTGTGCTTACATATACGTAGACCCATCGGGTCTTTTTTTAAGGGAGGGTTGTGATAATTCCACCTATGATTTTGAAGGCTATCCCAGCGGAGGTGTTTCTCAGTGGCCCCTTCAAAGATACCAGACTGCTTTGGATGGCAACCTGCTGAGGATTTACAATTTACCATAAGAAAAAGCCCGGAGGACCGGGCTTTTTTGTTAAATACCGGCGGAACATCTCAGCATCAGAAAAGCTGTTCAATCACCTTATCTACGGTTACTCCCTCGGCTTCAGCTTTGAAGTTACGTACAATTCTGTGTCTTAATATAGGTTTGGCCACGGCCTGCACATCCTCAATATCGGGAGAATACTTGCCATTCAGCAGGGCATTACACTTGGCCGCCAGCACCAGAAACTGAGAGGCACGAGGCCCTGCGCCCCACTCCAGAAACTCATTGGCTACCTCACTGGCACCTGAAGTTTGAGGCCGGGTTTTATGAACCAGCTTCACAGCATATTCCACCACATTATCAGCTACGGGCACTCGGCGGATCAGGTGTTGATATTTCAGAATTTCCTCACCAGTCAGTACTTCCTGTACCTGGTAAATATTGTCTGAGGTAGTGCTCTTCACGATATCCACCTCTGAGTGGAAGGCAGGGTAATTGAGTTCTATATTGAACATAAAGCGGTCCAACTGAGCTTCGGGGAGCGGGTAGGTTCCTTCCTGTTCTATGGGGTTTTGCGTGGCCAGCACATAAAAGGGACGGTCAAGCGGGTAATGCTGACCGGCTACGGTAACTGAATACTCCTGCATAGCCTCCAGCAGCGCCGCCTGGGTTTTGGGCGGCGTACGGTTGATCTCATCTGCCAGGATGATATTTGCAAATATGGGCCCTTTGATAAACCGGAAATTCCTCTCCTTGTCTATTGTTTCGGCCCCAATGATATCGGATGGCATCAGGTCGGGCGTAAACTGTATGCGGTTAAAGCTGAGATTGACCGCTGAAGCAATGGTATGTATCAGGAGAGTTTTGGCAAGACCTGGCACACCTACCAGCAGGCTATGTCCCTGGCAAAAGATAGAAGTCAGCAGCAGCCTGACTACCTGCTCCTGCCCTATTACCACTTTACTTATCTCATTGGTTAATTTCTGAAAATCTTCGTGTAGCTTGTCAGCGAGAACGATCTCAGTATTTTGCTGATCCATTGATATCGATTTGGTTAAAAATGAATTTGGGAAAAAATATCAAAAAGACGTTTAAGATGCTAATTAAAACTGTAGCGGAGAAAAAGGTTTTCAAGAAATAAAAAATACCCGGGCAAATAACCCCAGGTATCTTTTAAGTTTCATATGACAGAAAGCCTCAAATGCTGCCGTCCATATCGCAAAGGCTGTATTCAGGATCAATTTCAATGAAAACATCTTCTCGGGCCTCATTAAACCACTTTCGCAGGGCAGAAGCCTTACGGGCATTGAGTGCCGCATTGTATATTTTCTGGTAATCATCCTTCAGGTTGGCCTGATGAGGCTGCGTACGATCTTTATAATAGAGAATCCTGACAGCAGGACTGCCATCGGGCATGCGGTACTTCATGGGCTTGGTGATATTTCCTACCTGCATGGTATCTATGGTGAAAAATATCACCGGGTCAAGCTCATCAGTGGGTACACGGTTGGAGCCATCCTGTGCATTGAAAAACCCACCGCTGGCGGCTGTCTCCTTATCATCTGATTCCTCTTTGGCCGTCTTGGCAAAGTCTATACTATCATTCATGATCAGCGTGCGCAGGCTGTCAAGGTGTTTTTCGGCGTATTCTATGTCAGCCTCAGAAGAACTGGGCCTCAACAATATGTGGCGACTGTTGTAGCGGTTACCCATTCTTTCAATCAGCTGAATGAGGTGAAAACCAAAATCTGATTCAATGGGCTGCGACATTTCTCCCGGCTTCAGCGAGAGGGCGGCCGCTTCAAATTCGGGTACCATCATGCCTCGCTGGGCAAAACCTAACTCGCCTCCTCTTACGGCAGAACCTGGGTCTTCAGAATATACCTTAGCCAGTTCGGCAAAGCTCTCTCCCTCTACAATTCTCTGCCTGATCTCCTGTAGTTTTTTGCGGGTTTTTTCTTTTTGTTCAGGGCTCACGCTGGGCAGCTTCACGATCTGCCCCACGGTCACCTCAGTAGAATAATATGGGAGGCTGTCCTGAGGAATTTTCCGGTAAAATTCTTTTACTTCGGCAGGCGTTACTTTGATGTTTTCGGTAATGGTCTTTTGCATCTGCTGGGCCACCAGCTGGTTTCTTACATCATCCCTAAGTTCGTCCTTAAACTCTTCAATGGTTTTGCCAAACTGTGCTTCAATCTCTTCACGTCCCAGGTTGTTGATATAATACTGCATCCTGCGTTCCAGGTTGGCATTTACCTCATCTTCAGATACTACGACAGAGTCAATCTCAGCTTTGGCAAGCAGTACCTTTTCCATGACCAGCTGACGCAGTACATCACATTTTTGTACGTTTCTATCGTTGCGGCGCGTCTCCAGAAAAGCTGTTTCCAGTTCGGATTCAAGAACAATGTAATTATCCACTTTGGCCGAGATCTTATCAATAACTGCTTTACCGCTGTACTGGGCCTGAGCCGGAGTAAGCAGACCACTGAGGCAGAGCATGATCAGGGCTGCCAAAGTGACTTTATTCATTAGCAATGCTTTTAGGTTCATATGCAGAGGGTGTGTAGATTTCAAAATCTTTACTTTCAAGGGCATCCTGGTAAATATCATCTTCCAGCTTCTGAGTTAGCGTAACCTTACGCTGATTGGTAATGATATTGGCAATATCATCCCTTACAAACTCCAGGGGCGAAATCTGATCAGAGATTTTATATTCCAGGACCTTTACAAAATACACGTAAATTTCGTCAGAGGTTTCAATAAACTTATTTTCTCTCAAAAACTGCACTTTGTTAGGAATACTGACCAGGGGTGTATTCTTGATCACATCCTCAAAGTCGTACCAGATGGAATCGTCTAGCGAGTAAGAAGATGCAAAGCTCAGGCAGTAGGATTTGATTTCCTCCCTGGCCTCTTCATCCAGCTGATGCTGAAAAAGATCTCTCAATCGGCCAATCCGGGGCGCTTCCTGGGGTACTTTGACAAAGATACCTTTAATAATATTCTGTTTCAGCTCAAAGTTATCTTTGTTTGCTTCATAATACGCTCTGATCTCATCTTCTGAGACTTCATTTTCTACCCTCTGGTTAACGTATTTTTTCTCAAATTCATATACCATCAGGGCGTAGCGGTAATCCAGGATTTTTCTTTCCAGTTCGGCTTCATCAAAACTGATCTGGGAAGCTGCCTCCGCTATCAGCAATTGCTTGCGTATCCAGGAGTCAATGTAACGGCTTACGATGCTGGCGCTATCGGCGGCAGAAGCCTGTCGGTCCACGATGCCTTCCAGGTCCTGTTCATAAAGATAGTTATCATAAACGCGAGCTACAGGGCGCAGTACTTCCCCTTCCTGGGCCTTCTTGTTTTTAAATCTTAAAAAAGAAGGCAGGTTCTTTTCCTGGCAACTGCCCATGATCAGCATGCTGATCAACACAAGGGCCACTTTAATTGGCGACTTCTTCATTAAGTTTGCTGATAATTTGGTTCAATACTTCCTGGTTTACCTGTACCGGGTAGGTTTGCCTGAGTTGGCTCACCCAGTTTTTGTCAAGTTCGTTCTGGTAATCGGCAATTACCAGCCCTCTAACCTCTTCCAGCTTTTTAGGACGAGGAGGCAGCACTTCATGTATGATTACCAGGTAAAAGCGTCCGCCTTTGTTGACATCATAAACTCCGCGCTCCCAGTTGACTTCATCTACAACCGATTCAGCCTGGGTACGCGCTTCTCCCCTTTCATAAATATCCTGATGGATTTGCAGTTCCAGAGCTGAAGACTCATTATAAAGCTCCACAATACGGTCTATTTCTTTTTTACTTAGCTGGCTATCAGCCTTATCGGCTTCCAGATAGGCCTGCTGAAGTACCTTTTCGCTGGCAGCATCAAATAGGGTAGCGCTTACTCTTTCCTTCCACTGGTAAGCATCACGGTGCGTCTCAAAGTACTGCTTCAGGCCCAGGGTGTCCTGGCTGGCTTGAGACCATACTTTTTCCTCCATGATATTAAAAAGCAGAATCCCCTCCCGGTACTCCTGCAACAGTCGGCGGTAATCCTCATATTTTTCTCCCAGGTGCGCCTTTTCGTATTCAAAAATGACCTGCGCTTCATACTCCTGGTAGGTCTTTCGGGCCTGCACACTATCGTAAGGCATATCTGCTGGCTTGCCCTGCATGTAGTTTTTGAAAGAGGCAAAAGTAAAGCTAGTATCTCTGAGGCTGAATAAGACAGCCTGATCATCAGGGGCACCAATTTCAGGAGCCTGCCCATTAGTCAGGTAAGCCAGTACTTTACGATAGTTTTCCTCGTCTTGCACATAATCATTTTCCTCCCTGAGCAGTTGCAGCATCTCGTCGGTCAGTTCTTCCTGCCCTACGATTGAGCGGGCTTTGCGCTCCAGCAGGGGCCTGAGCAATTCAAACGGCTCCAGGCCTTTGCGGTCTACCAGCTTGATCAGGTGCCAGCCATAGCGAGTAGCCACCGGCTCAGAGATAGCGCCTTCCTCTTTGAGGGCAAAAGCCGCTGCTTCAAATTTTTCGGGCATATTACCAGTCTCAAAATAGGGCAGCATACCCCCACTGGAACGGGTTGACATATCATCCGAGAATCTTTCGGTAAGTTCGTTCCAGTCGCCCCCCTGCTGCAGTTCCTGTTTAATCTTCATGGCCTGCTTGTAAGCATCACTGTCCTGGCCCATGTTCTGAGGGCTATCGTGCCTGATCATAATATGGGCTACCTTGACGCTGCCCTGGGCCGGACGGCGATCATTCACCTGAATGATATGGTAGCCGAATCGGGTTCTGACGGGAGTTGAAATTTCACCTACAGGTGTCTGGTAGGCAGCCGTTTCAAAAGGGTACACCATCTGCATGGCAGTAAAATAGCCCAGCACGCCTCCGTTCTGGGCAGCTGAAGGGTCGTCAGAATGCTGCTCGGCCAACATGGCAAAAGAAGCACCATCTTTGGCCAGCTGTCGCAGGCTATCGGCTTTTTGGTAAGCACTTAAAGTATCGGCAGGGGCAGCATTTTCAGGTAGAGCGATCAGTATGTGAGCGGCACTGATTTCTTCTTTGAGTCTTTCGTATGACTCAAGCACCAGTTGCTCTACGATACGGTTCTCTACCAGATAAGGACGGGCCAATTGTTCGCTGTATTGGGCAAGTTCCTGCTGAAAGCTTTCTTCCAGGTGCATCCCTTCTCCCCGGGCTGCTTTTACTTTCAGCTTAAAGTTGATGTAAAGATCAAGGTAATCATTCACAGCCTCCGACAAAGGGATCGTATCATTTTGTACCGAAGCATTGTTCTTACGGTAAACGTACATAAAATCCTCTGCCAGCACAGAATCTCCGTTGTAGGTAAAAACAGCTGACCTTGAAAGGTCTATTGCTGCGGCAGGGGTGCGGGTTGATTTGTTCCTGGAAAGGGTAGAACAGGCAGCCAGTGAGCAGATCAGGCTCAATGATAAAATGCTCCTGCTCCAGTTTTTATTCTTTGTGGTCAAAATAGCAGTCATGGTTATTATGCTGAATGGCTTATGCAGAATCTGTGCAAGTTTAATGAAATTATACCTCAGTAGGACAATAATCTAAGGTAAGGTAACAGATTTGATCAATTTGCAATTTTTTCTGTAGGCTGAGAACATGATTTAAGCGCATAAAATTCTAACAAAAAAGGCTGTGATAAATTTATTAAGCATCTTTATCTGTTGTGTCTGACTACGGTTTAAACTCTGAGGATTAATCTTTATTTTTGCGCGACTTAACAAAAAATATATTATGCCATTAAGCGATCAGGAAATAAGAAGAAGAGAAGAACGGGCTGAACTCATGAAAATGGGCGTGGACCCTTACCCTTCTGACCCTTTTGAAGTCAATGTAAGTGTCAGCAATATTAAAAAGTATTACCAGCTACGAAAAACAGATTATAAAGACGTCAGCATCGCTGGGCGTATCATGAGTCGCCGCATCATGGGTTCGGCATCTTTTGCCGAGATTCAGGACAGCACCGGCAGAATGCAGATCTACATCCGTCGGGATGACATCTGCCCCGGAGAGGATAAGTCGCTCTATAATACCGTATTCAAAAAGCTGCTTGATATTGGCGATATCATCGGAATAAGAGGTTTTGTTTTTACCACCCAGGCCGGGGAGATCACCATTCACGTGCAGCAGCTCAGGGTACTCACCAAATCACTGCGTCCGCTGCCTATCGTCAAAGAGGTGAAGGATGAAAGCGGTGAGGTCAAGACTTATGATGCCTTCAAAGACCCGGAGCAGCGTTACCGTCAGCGTTACGTTGACCTGATCGTAAATCCTGAAGTGAGAGAGGTATTTCGTAAACGCACCCAGTTGGTCAGCTCCATGCGTAACTTCCTCAATGACAAGGGCTATATGGAAGTAGAGACACCCATCCTACAGCCCTTGTACGGGGGCGCCGCGGCGCGGCCTTTCAAGACGCATCACAATACACTGGACACTACGCTTTACCTGCGCATTGCCAATGAGCTATATCTTAAGCGGCTCATCGTGGGTGGCTTTGATGGGGTTTACGAATTTGCCAAAGACTTTCGCAACGAAGGCATGTCTCGTTTTCATAATCCTGAATTTACGCAGATGGAGCTCTACGTAGCTTATAAGGATTATGAATGGATGATGAACCTGGTGGAAGAGATGGTAGAAAAAATCGCCCTGGACCTGCATGGCGATACCCGCGTGAAGGTGGGCAGCCATATGATTGATTTCCAGCGTCCCTGGAAGCGTTTTACCATGTTTGAGGCCATACAGCATTTTACCGGTATTGACATCAGCGAAATGGATGAGAAGCAACTGCGCGAAACCGCCCGTCAGCTGCAAGTACCTGTAGATGAAAAAATGGGTAAGGGCAAACTCATTGACGAGATTTTCGGCGAAAAATGTGAGCTTCACCTCATTCAGCCCACTTTCATCACCGATTATCCGGTTGAAATGTCGCCCCTGGCCAAAAAGCATAAGAGCAAGCCCGGACTGGTAGAGCGTTTTGAGGCTATCTGTAACGGCAAAGAAATTTGTAATGCCTTCTCTGAACTCAACGACCCCATAGATCAGCGCGAGCGCTTTGAAGACCAGATCAGGCTGGGTAAGCGTGGAGATGAAGAAGCTATGGTGCTGGATGAAGACTTCCTTCGGGCCCTGGAGTATGGCATGCCGCCTACCGCCGGCCTGGGTATCGGCATTGACCGTCTGAGCATGATCATGACGAATCAACCTTCTATTCAGGAAGTGCTCTTCTTCCCGCAGATGAAGCCGGAAGTAAAGCCAAAAACCGATACGCATGAGGATTTTATGAATGCAGGAGTAAGAGAAGAACTGCTTCCCATACTGGAAAAGCTGGGTATTGTCAGTGTGGAACAGCTCAAAAAATCATCTCCCAATAAGCTTTTCAATGATGTATGCGGCATGCGCAAGAAAATGAAGCTTAAGGAAGTGAAAAACCCCACGCTGGAAGAGGTGGAGGCATGGATTCAGTAGTGACAGCTTACAGGAATGAGGAAACGGGAATCAGGAGACTGTGAACTTTGAACGTAAAACGCTAAACAAAAAAACGTTAAACCCTAAAAAAGTGAACATAAGAGTAGGCTACGGATACGACGTGCATCAGTTGGAGGAAGGCCGGGAGTTCTGGCTGGGAGGCATCAGGCTGGAACATACCCATGGTGCCAAAGGACACTCGGATGCTGATGTGCTGATCCACGCCATCTGCGATGCCCTCTTGGGTGCTGCCAATCTGCGTGACATTGGTTTCCATTTTCCCGATACTGATCCACAGTACAAAGGCATAGACAGTAAAAAATTGCTTGTCAATGTGATGGATCTTCTTCGTAATGCAGGCTATGAGTTTGGCAATGTGGATGTTACCGTTTGCCTGGAAGTACCCAGGGTCAATCCGCATATTGAGAAGATGAGAGAAACCCTGGCGGAGGTGATGAGCGTACGCCAGCAGGATATCTCCATAAAGGCGACCACTTCAGAAAAGATGGGCTTTGTGGGAAGAAAAGAGGGAGTTGCGGCTCACTGTGTAGCCCTAATCTACCACACCGGTGGGCAGATGCCCGATGCCGGTGACAAAAAACTCAGCTCATTCTGATCAACCTATCCTATGGATTCTGAAATCAGCATCATTAACACAGGCGATGGCTCCCATACGCTGCTCAACCGGCAGATGGATGAAACCTACCATTCCAGGCACGGTGCCCTGAGAGAATCCCGCCATGTATTTATTAAAATGGGCCTGAACCACTGGATAGAAAGCCACCCTGCTGCTGACCGGATCAGCATCTTTGAAATGGGACTGGGTACGGGACTCAACCTCATCCTTACACTGGAAACAGCCCTGCAAAAGCCGGAGATACATTTTTATTATACTTCCCTGGAAGCTTATCCCCTGAATTGGGATTTGCTCAGCCAGCTAAATTATCCTGAGCTGATCAGTCATGAGCAGCTGCACTCGCTTTACCGGCAGATACATGAGGCTCCCTGGGATAAATGGGTTAATCTGCTGCCAAATTTTCTTCTAAAAAAGCAGGCAGTCAGGCTGGAGGATTTTCGTTCTGAGGCCGATCATTTTGATTTGGTTTATTATGATGCCTTCGCCCCTAACAAGCAGCCTGAACTCTGGACGGCCGAGGTGATGAGCAAAGTCAAAGACCTTATGAAAACCGGAGGTATACTGGTGACATATTCTGCTAAAGGTCAGCTCAAGCGCGACCTTAAAAAACTGGGCCTGAATGTAGAAACTCTGCCCGGACCTCCCGGCAAAGCGGAAATGGTACGGGCCTTAAAGTAAGGTGGATGTATTTTTATGTCTAAATGACACATTTTGTCAGTATCTTTTTATTCAAGGGAGATTTTATTTACATTCATGTGGTAAATTTTATTGATCTGACAAAACAACCTATACCTATGAATCGCAGACATTTTATAAAGAGTACGGCAGCCAGTAGCCTGGCCCTCTCTGCCTGGACTTTTCAACCATCTCGCTTAAACAAAAAATATACAGTCGCCCTGGTTGGTAGCGGCTGGTGGGGCATGAACATCCTTCGTGAAGCTATCGCCTCAGATACAGTAAAAGTGGTGGCGTTCTGCGATGTGGATGAACGACAACTGGATGCTGCCATGCAGGAAACCGGCAAGCTTACCAGCGACCGACCTAAACGATACCGTGATTACCGGGAGCTGATCAATAAAGAAAAACCGGAAATTGTGATCAATGCCACGCCTGATCACTGGCATGCCCTTACGACTATTGAAGCTTTGCGCGGAGGCGCACACGTCTATGTGGAAAAGCCCATCAGCCACACCATCAACGAAGGAAAGGCGATGGTAAAAGCTGCCCGCCAGTATGACCGCAAAGTACAGGTGGGCACACACCGCCGGGTGTCTCCTCACAATATCTCTGGTATGGAATTCCTCAGATCCGGTAAGGCAGGTCAAATTGGAATGGTAAGGGCATTTGTACACTATGGCGGAGGGGCTGGTGAGAAAGTACCTGATTCGGAGCCACCTCAGGGCCTGGACTGGGATATGTGGTGTGGCCCGGCAGAACTGGTAGCCTTTAATGAAAAGATTCATCCCAAAGGATTTCGGCAATTCCTCAACTTTGCCAATGGTCAGCTGGGCGACTGGGGAATCCACTGGCTTGACCAGGTCCTGTGGTGGACAGAAGAAAAAGCGCCCCGATCCGTACATTCGGTAGCTGCCCGCCATATCAAAGAAGACAATACTACCGCACCGGATACGCAGGTGGTCAATTACGAATTTGAAGATTTTACCGCTGTATGGGAGCACCGGCAGTATGCCGCCAATGAGGCCGAAAAGCACAACATCGGCTGTTACTTTTATGGTACAGAAGGTACCTTTCACATGGGTTGGCTGGATGGCTGGACTTTCTACCCTACAAATAAAAATAAGCAGCCTATCCACCAGGAGCCGGTATTACATGATCCTGACAAGCAGAATATCAAAGAGCTGTGGGCTGATTTTATCATGGCAATTGAAGACGATAAGCTGCCCGTCTGCGACATTGAGATCGGTCACCGCTCTACGACCATGAGCCTCCTCGGTATGCTCTCGCATAAGCTGGGACGCAGTGTACGCTGGGATGCCGAGCGCGAGCTGATTATAAATGATGAAGAGGCCAGTCGCCTGATGTCCAGAGACTACCGTGCTCCCTGGTCTTACCCCTTGGTTTGAGGGGCGGATTCTTTTCCGCCTTCCATTTCCACCTCTTTGGTAACAACTCTCACTGCATGCTTTTTGGGCCTGATCTCACAACCAATATTAGCTGCATAAACGCGGGTAAACATGGCACCAATCAGCACCAGTATGGATGAATAAAATACCCATACCAGTATGCCCGCCAGTGAGCCCGCTGCCCCATAGGTTGAGGCAATACTGGTATGAGATAAAAGGAGCCCAATCAGGTACTTACCTAGAGTAAATAACAAACCCGTGACTATTCCCCCTACCAATACATCTTTCCAGCGTATTTTGGCATCAGGCAGGTACTTGAAGATGAGGGTAAATATAAAAGAGATCACCAGGATAGAAATAATATAATTAGCACCCTCAATCACATAGACGGTATACTCAGAGAACAGGTCTCGCAAGAGCTGGTTGGCCATGGAAAGCATGGCATCAATTGCCAGCGACACCAGCATCAGAAAAGCCAGGATAATAATAACGGAAAAGGAAAGAAGACGGTCTTGTGCAAATTTCAATGCTCCTTTTTCAGGTTTGGGCTTTACACCCCATATAGAGTTGAGCGATTTCTGTATAAAAGAAAAAATCACTGTGGCACTGAATATCAGAAAAAAAATACTGACTGCACTCACCAGTATACCTGAACCTCCTACAACACGGTTCTCAATGATTTTCATAATCTCGCCGGCACTGACCGGGCCAATCAGTTCACCCACCTGTTCTGACAGGCTCTCCTGTATCTTCTCTTCCGTAATAAATGAACCCACTATCCTTACAATGATAATAAGCATGGAAGGAAGAGAAAACAGTGTAAAAAATGCAATGGCTGCCGCATAGATCACCGGGTCATTTTCCTGGAACTTCTTGACGGTACCTTTGATCAGTAGCCAAACCTTGCTAAAAAAATTTTTCATAATCTAAATTCAGGCAAATGGCTGGAATTCCTCAAGTGTTCACCGATGGAAAATTGCAGCCTATGCATGTGTACATTGGTTCATCCTTTAAACCAATGGATGCCGCCTTGGTTCAGAAGCGCTCTCTGATCAGTAATAAATAACGTTGCAGGAAGGGTGCCAGCCCTTGAATTCGTTGACCTCCTTCTGAGAAACGCGCGTATTGTAGCAGGCGAGTTTCTCCAGGTTGTGCAGGCCCTTGAGCGCATTGAGCTTGTTCACATCCGTATTGTGACATTCAAGCGATCTGAGGTTGATCAGGGCAGAAAGATGCTTCAGGCTACTGACCTGCGTACCAGACACATCCAGCACACTGAGATCAATCAGGTTACGAAGGGGCTTCAGATCATCCACAGGCGTGTTTCGGCAGTTGAGAGCCTCCAGGTCAATCAACTGACTGATGGGTTCCAGCGAGCTGACCGGGCTCTGAGCACAGGTAAGCCGCTTGAGCGTATATAAATTTGTGATGGGAGTGAGGTCAGAAACTGCCGTGTTCTCTATCACCAGTTCTTCCAGCCTCACAAACTTTTCCAGAGGCGTCAGGTCCCAGATATCTGCGTTATCAACAATACTGAGTTCTTTCAAAAAGATCATTTCATGCAGCTGTTCCTGCGTAGGTAAAGCCGGGATACCCATCTGCTTTTTGAAGATTTCCTTCCAGGCCGGAGAAAGTGCTTCATTCCACCATAGGCTCAGGTCGTCTGATTTGAAGATGACGATACTTTCCGGATGTTCTCGGATAAACTGCAATACCTTTCCTTCATCCAGGGGCGTATGTTCACAGCTGAGCCGCTGCATGTTGTACAAAGAAGTAAGCGGTTCCAGGCTGTTTACTTTGGTACGGTTGATATTGAGCTCTCTCAGCCTGTCAGCATTTGATAAGGGTTCCAGAGAGCTGATAAGGGTATTGGAACAATCCAGGTAACGCAAATTGATCAGGTCCACCAGGGGCTCAAGGTCAGTGATGCTGGTTCGGGAACAGTTAAGCCACTGTAGGTTACGCAGCCTACCCAGGGGCTTGAGGCTGTTAATCTCCAGGCGATTGGAAATATCCAGTTTGGAGATATTGGCAATTTCAGCCAGGCTTTCCCGCGTCACCACATTGACATCTGTCTGAGACAGCAGTATGTTCTTCCAGAAATTATCCAGCCCATCCCACCAGCTCTGCAGCTGCTGAGACTCATAAATCACGATGGCGCTGGGATTTTGACTCATAAATTCAGCTGCAGCTGCCTCGTTGATCTGGGTATCATCGCAATATATTTTTCTCAGGCTGCTGATTTTACTCAGCGGGCCAAGAGATTCTACCGGTGTATTGTTCAGAGAAATAACCTGTAGCGAATCAAGCCCTGACAAGGGCGAAAGATCTGTCACGGGCGTGTAATCCATACTAAGCATTTTCAGCTGCTTGAGGTTGCTCAATGGATTGAGGTCGGTAATATTGGTACTGGAGAAATTGACATGCTCAAGTTTGCCCAACTTTTGCAAAGGGGTGATGTCTGTAACAGCTGTATTGGCAAATTCATACTCCCTGATGTTTTCAATAGGGCTAAGGTTGAAGATCAGGGTGCTGTTACATTGCAGCGTTTTGAGTTTAGAGAAGTTTTCAAATACGCTCAGGTCGCTGATCTGGGTATTGTTTGCGTTTACCATAGCCAGGCTGGTTGAATACCTGAGCGGCATCAGGTCTCTGACGCTGGTATTGCTGAGATTCAGTTCTTCCAACCGGGTCAGGTTACGGAGAGGCTGAATATCGCTTACCGAGGTATGGGAAATATCCAGGGTTCTGAGCTTGTAGAGGCGTTCCAGGGGTTTGACGCTACGGATTTCTCTGCGGTTTGAAAGATCAAGGTTTTCAATATCCACCATTTCCAGCAGCATGCGGTAGCTTACGGTGTCAATGACTACCTCTATCTTTTCTTTGAGAATATCCTTCCAGTAAGTGGGTACTTCGTTCCACCAGCTGGCGAGTTCTTCTCTTTCATTGAGCTTGGTAGTGTAAATGCTGGCAATTTTGAGTTGTTTGGCATCTTCATCCAGGTTCATTTCAATGAACCTGAGCTGGTTGGCGTCAACTTCTTCATTGTTTACGGTGGTGCCTTTGAGATTACGGTTAACGGTAGCCTTAAAAAAAATCTGCCCCTGGTCCGTCACGTAGTAGCTTACGTCATTCACACTGAAATCAAATTCAGCATCTTTAAAGAAAAAATCTATGTCTTTGAGATAGGCCTGTACATTTTTATTGGTCACTACCGCTCTTTCAGCGTCCAGGTCATCTTCTATCTGTACCTCAGCATCCCGAAAGGCCTTCAGGTAGCTTTCGTCTATGACAACCTGCTTTTGCTTGGTAGTGGCATCATCGCCGGCCAGTACATTAAACATGTACTCCACAAAAGACACCATTTGCTTAGCCTGCTCCTGGTATTCATCAATTTCTGCGGTAGATAACCTGTCATTCTGGGCATACACATTTTGCAAACCGAAAAAAAGCAGCAGGCTTATCAGAAAAAATTTATTCGTTCTCATAGTAGATGTACTTGGTAAGCAGTTCGCGTTCCTTGGGGCTTACCTTCACCAGATCGGATATCAGCCAGCCACGGTTGAAGCCGGGGCGGTTGTACTTGGATACCTGAAAATACCAGCCATCTAACTGGAAGAAATGAAACTTGACATCCACCACTGTCTGGAATTTGATGTCTGAGTTTTTGATCTCATACAGCAGAATGGAAAGATAATCAGGTTGGTAACCGCGAGCGGTGTAAAGATCTACTTTATCTTTCTGTTCCTGGAATACTTTCCTGAGATTCATGAAATCCAGTTCATGGCTCATGGGATGCAGAAAATCATTGGTGCCGGTAGTATCGCTGTCAAATAACCTGGCAAAAGGGGCAAAGTAGGCCCTGGTTAATATCCACTTAGAACCCACTTTTTCCTCCTGAAGTTTCAGGAAGAGTACAGCGTTTTCGTCTCTGCCTTCATAATTAAAACGGGCTTTTACTTCAGCAAACCACTCCCCTCCATGAAAATTAAGAATTTCCGGATCCTTAGCGTCGGTTACATCCTGAACAAATTCTTTCTTGGTGGTATTTGGAATGGCTCTGTTCTGCTGGTCAAAGAGCATTTCCAGATATTTGAGCCGCAACTGCTTATCTCTGAATTTTTTGTCCTGAGGATAGAAGCGGTTCCCTGATTCGTCTTCTTCACCATTAAAACGCCTGAAGAACTGGTTTAACTGTTTGGTTTCGGCATATAAAACACTTTCATCTCCCAGGTATTCGCCGATACCCTGCCCAAAAGAGAAGCAGCTTACCAGCATCAATAAATTCAGTAAAGCAAATTTTAGCATTATGTCGTAGTTTCTGCCACTCTGATGTCTCCCAGGAGTACGTCCCAGAAGTCAATTACGCGGCCACCTATCTGAGTTTCTTTTTTCTGTACAAAAACGGTAATATCCTTCTTGGTAGTATCTTTATATTCCAATCCATCATCAGAGCTACCTTCAAAGCGCTGATAAATGGTGATCACTCCTACGTAAGTACCATCGGGCTGACGCTCCAGGTCACTGACATACTGAATATCATACCATTTGATTTCTACCTTATCATAATTGAGCGCCATCAGGTGTTCAAAATAAGCTCTCACGTCGTAGTACCTTATTTCTGGATTGGTCAGGGAAGAGACCCCGATTTCCGCTGCTGAGGCAAAGAGCTCTTCAGCCCTGTCTATAACCCGGTTGGCTTCAGAAAAAGGTGTGGTTTTATTACCAACGATGCTGATGTACTTACTCAGGTCGCGTACTTTTTCCAAAGCCAGTGAATCTATTGCCTGCTTACGCTCAGGACTGACAGAATCACTTTGAGCAAGGACAGTGCCCGAAATCAGCAGAAGTAAGGCAAGGGTAAGTATAGAGGATGTATGGCTATGCATTATCTTGTGTAGTTTTTGAGGAGTTCAACTTCTTTGATTTTACCATTGGCATCATAAACCAGGTTATGGATACGTGCAGGCGTATTGTTGGTATCCTTCAGGTATTCCAGATACTTCTGTATAGTTGTAGGCTCATCATAATCCATTTGTCCGCCGGTATTGCTGATCATGATTAATACGGGTGTCTGGGGCGAGGCAAACATGCTCAGCGCGTCCCTGATCTGGTAATTAGCCTCGGAGGCACTGCGTGCACTGGCTACCTGCTGAAAAATATTCTGTAACTGACTTTCCTTATCCATAGCCGCACCACTGCCTTTTCCTGCGTTTTCATCTCTTTCTGCCCTGAGCTTTTCGGCTTCTTCTTTTTCACGGGCAATAACGGCCTCTGCCCTGGCAATCAGGTCGCGGATTTCTGCATCATCCAGGTTCATAAGCTTTACTCTTCTGAGTTCGCTTTCTTTTTCTTCCAGACTCATATTACCGTTGTCGTTGATAATAGCCAGCAAAGCAGCTCTGGCTTCGGATACCCTCTCTGCTCTGGCTTCTGCCGCAGCACGGGCTTCTTTACGCGCCTTACAGCCAGTAGTACTGACAGCAGTACCAAGTATAACACTCAGCAGCAGCCACTGCGACAGGCTGATACTCCTTAGGCTGTGCATAATACGGGCATGGAGAGGAGATATGCCGTCTTTTTCGATATTGAACTTCATACTGATCTTTTAGATGGTTTAAGCTTTTACTTTGTAATATTTATAATATTGTACCAAAAAAATGAATTTTAAAAATACAGCTTTTTCAGTTTTGTTGTTTCTGAAATAGGCAAGGGCTTCTGACTTTCTCAAACTACAATAATACAAACATATTTTATGCTCTGAGTAAAACCTTGCATCTTTTTGTATTCAAATTAGCAGAACAGAAAAATGATATTAAAAAAATCAAAATAAGATCTTTCATATGCTCAAACCTCTAAAACAGTACTCCATAATGTAAAAAACAGCAGATTTCTCTGCTGTTCTCTTTTATTAAAATGAAGTCATCCTGCTCAGGCATCCCTTAATGAATTTACCTGGTCGTTATTGGCTTCCCTAAAAGTATGGAATTCCACCATCAGAATGGTAATAAGCAGGGTAAGCAGCGCAGAAGTAAGAAAGCTGATCAGCC
>JBKHDR010000054.1:0-29284 GCA_046541235.1 Cyclobacteriaceae bacterium
AACCCCTGTTACCAGGATGAAAACCTGGCGTCCTAACCCCTAGACGAACGGACCATTTTTCCTTTTGAGAGCGCAAATATAAGTCTCTTCAGGAAAATCACAAAAGGGCTCTGCATTTTTTTCTGAAAAAATTGCAATGGATAGCCCCTGATAAATTTATCGTGTTATTAACAACGGAATAGCCGAACAAGTTTGCTCAGATGGAGTATATTCGCTTATCAGGCGACCTGAAAGCAAACCCTCGTAGTTATTAATTATTTTTGATAGTCTCCGAGGGTATTGTAATTTTGTTATACACTTACTTTTAACTTTAAACTGAACGCTCACATGAAAGTAGCTATCAATGGTTTTGGCAGAATTGGAAGGCTTACCTTCAGAAATCTGCTCACCAAAGACAACATTGAGGTTGTCGCCATTAATGACCTGACCGATACCAAGACGCTGGCACACCTGCTCAAGTATGATTCGGCCCATGGTATTTTTCCGCATGAAGTGTCCTACGACAGTGAATCACTGACTGTAGGAGGTAAAAAAATCAAAGTGCTTGCCCAGAAAGACCCGGCTGCTCTACCCTGGAAAGAGCACAACATAGACGTAGTGCTGGAATCTACCGGAAGGTTTGTGGATGCAGAAGGCGCAGGTAAACATCTGCAGGCCGGCGCAAAAAAAGTAGTCATTTCAGCACCTGCCAAGGGCACTGACATCCCTACGGTAGTCTTGGGAGTTAATGACGAAACCCTCACAGGTAACGAAACCATCCTTTCTAATGCCTCCTGTACTACCAATTGCCTTGCCCCGGTGGCCAAGGTGCTGCATCAGAAATTTGGCATACAAAAAGGTTTTATCACTACCATACACGCTTATACTGCCGACCAGAACCTGCAGGATGCGCCTCATAAAGACCTGAGAAGGGCCCGTGCCGCTGCTGTCAATATTGTGCCTACCACTACCGGCGCTGCCAAGGCGGTAGGTCTTGTACTACCTGATCTGAAGGGAAAACTGGATGGTAATGCCGTACGTGTACCTACTATCACCGGCTCACTGACCGACCTTACCTGCATCGTAGATAAGGCGGTAAGTGCCGAAGACATCAATGCTGCCATGAAGGAGGCGGCAGAAGGCGCTATGAAGGGTGTGCTACAGTACAGTGAAGATCCACTGGTTTCTTCTGATATCATCGGCAACCCTCATTCATCTATCTTTGATGCGCTTTCTACCAATGTTAATGGCAATATGGTAAAAGTAATCTCCTGGTACGATAATGAAGCAGGCTACTCTGCCCGTACTGCTGACCTGATATCAAGGATAGGCTAAAATGTCTCTGACCTGAAAAATAAAGCTCTGCCGCAAAGCAGAGCTTTTTGCTTTTCTGATACATGCTTTTAAGAACCAGCCCGCGCTCGGATTACCTCCCGGCTTTCCATGATCTCGGCACCTTTATCTTTGAGTTCCTGCATCGTATTCTCATAGTCGTCCTCACGCAGGTTGACAGCACGCGTACCGTCTTTAACCACCACCGTGTCAAAGCCTTCTTTCAGGGCATCCAGGGCAGTAAACTTAACACACACATCGGCAGCCAGACCCACGATGTACACTCGGTCAACCCCTTTGTCTTTCAGGTAATCGCTAAGCCCGGTAGAACGCTTATGCCCGTTGTCATAAAAACCACTGTAGCTGTCAATCTCACTATCTACACCTTTTCTGAAGATCTTTTCTACCTTGCCCATCTGCAGATCATCGGCAAACTCAGCACCCTCGCTGCCCTGTACGCAATGCACCGGCCAGAGTACCTGGTCAAGCCCATTAAGTTCAATATGATCACCGGGTTTTTTACCTTCATGACTGGCAGCAAAACTTCCATGGTCGCGGGGATGGTAATCCTGAGTGGCTACTACCAGCTCAAAATGCTGCTGCAGTTCATTAGCCACAGGAATCACCTGATCACCTTCTTTGACTTCCAGGGAACCACCTGGCAAAAAATCTTTCTGAATATCAATTAATAAAAGTGCATCCATTTCAAAAATATTTAGTAGTTAAAAAAGCACTGTGCTGTCAATATAACAAAAGAACAAAAGAATGATTTGTCCTCGAACAACAAATCATGCACAAGCCTGAACCTGACTTAGCTCAATTAGCTGTATTCTCTTTTCAGATATTACAGGAGTGGTCTTCCCTTTGTACTTCTTCCTCTTTTTATTCCTCCTCTGGCTACTTTGCCCACTGATTCAGTATCATCCGGAGATAAAATGCAAACATTCCGAATTTACATCATTTTGGCCCTGATCTTCCTCAGGGCCGCTACACTACATGCACAGGCGCCTGCTATTATCAGCATTGATAAAAATAGCGCTACCGTTAACGAAATCGTCACGATCAGCGGCAGCGGCTTCGGTACAGACGCCTCTCAGCTGCAGGTGTACTTCGGGGCTGCGGCGGGCGAAGTGGTGGGTACCCCTTCTGACAATCTGATACAGGCAAAAGTACCCGCAGGTGCAACCCTTGGCAGTATTTCTGTCACCCGTCTGGATCAAGGTCTGACTGCCTATTCGCCCCAGATATTTTATCTTAGTTATGACGGAGACAGCTTTGATCTCAATAAGTTGGATGGCCCTTACAGCTATGCCACCTCAGGTAGTAACCTTTATAATCTCTGCCTTTGTGATTTTAACCTTGATGGTAAAGTGGATATCGCTACCTCAGACACCGGCAACGACAAAATAAAAATCTTACAGAATACCACCTCTGACATAGATACGGTCAGTTTTACGCCTCTTGAATTTGACATCAATGCCAATACCCGCTGGGTACGCTGCGGCGACCTGGATGGGGATGGCCTGCCCGAACTGGTTTTTTCTGCTTCCAACACAAACACCAGCAAGGACAGGATTTACATTTACAAAAATAACAGTGTAGCAGGCGGCACCATCAGCTTTATTACCCCCTCGGTGCCTACCTCTCTCACCCTTGATGGCACCCTGGCTGCCCGTATGGACATCAAAGACATGGATGGGGATGGCCTGCCTGAACTGGTAGCTGTCGCAATATCCAGAGAGGGAGGGGTCTCCGTTTTTCAGAATACCAGCAGCGGGGGTGTAATCAGCTTTAATCCTAGTCCTTATCTTCCATTTACCCAATTTGATGTGGGTACCGTTGAGCTCAGCAGCGTTAAAGTTGAAGATCTGGATAATGACGGCAAAGCTGAAATTATCGCCTCCGAAGAATTGCGTAGCGGCTTGCATATCTTCAAAAACAGCAGCAGTCCGGGTACCATCAGTTTCAGTCAATACCTCAACCTGAGTACCCCTGGCCGCACCACCAACCTGAAAGTAGCTGACTTCAACGGAGATGGTAAACCTGACCTGAGTATCGTAAATGATGCCTATGTGGGTGTTTTCAGAAATACTACTTCCGACGGTATCATGGCCTTTGCTGAGGCTGTCAGGTTTGACCAGACGCTCATTAGCCGGGAAGGGATAGAACTGGCAGATATGGATGGTAACGGGTTGCCCGACATCATTGTAGCCACAATCTCTAACCGCCTGGTGGTTCTGCTCAACAAAAGTGAGGGCGACCTGCTGGATTTCAATACCAAGAGGACGCTCATCACCGATGAAAATACCCTCAGTGTAAGAGCCGGTGACCTGAATGGAGATGGTAAACCAGACCTGGCGTATACCGAAACTACTACCGATAAAATCAGCATACAGCTCAACCGTAATTGTGTCAAACCTGTACTTGAGCCACAGGCTGGCCTGGGAGTTTGTGATGTACTGCCTTACCAGCTATCCGTTACCAAAGCCATAGGTGCCGCCTATGTGTGGGAAAGCTCAGCTGATGGCAACACTTTTACTCCCCTGGCTGCTGCGGCTGACTCCACTTCTACTTTTACCACGTCAAATGAAGCCTATTACCGTGTGAAGCTATCTTCTTCTCACAATGGCTTTGCATGTACCGATGTATTATCTAATGTGGTGCAGGTGAAGCGTCCGGAAGGCTTTGTACCCAGTAAGCCTACCATTATAGACAAGGACCCAGCCGAGCCGGTCTGTTTTGGCGACAGAATCATATTGAGAGCGCAGAATGTCAACGCCCGCTTTTTCTGGACAGGCCCCGACGGCTTCACCTCCAATGAGCAGAATCCTGTCATACCTAATGCTACCAAAGCTAAAGAAGGTTTATATGTGCTCTATGTCCAGGCCAGCGAAGAGAACGGGGGCTGCGTAAGCGATACTGCCACTACCTTCGTCAAAGTAAGTGAACCCGAGTCTATCAGCATACAGGCTAATAGTCCTACTGCCTTTTTTGCCGGAGGACAGACAGAACTAAGTGTGGCAGTAATAGATGGCAGCACCTATAGCTGGAAAAAGGATGGGCAGCTCATCAATGGCGCCACTACCCACAGGCTCACTGTCAACGAAGCAGGAAGCTATACAGCTGTCATACAAAATGAGACGGGCTGTACCCGCGAGAGTGCGCCTCTGCAGGTTTCTCTGGCGCAGCCGCTCATCCCTGAGAGCCTTTGTCTGAACGAAGCATTGAGCGTATCTGTAGCCCCCGACAGCCTGAACGGACAAGCCATCAGCTACCGCTGGGACTTCGGAGATGGCAGCTCAAAACAGGAGGGCGCTTCAGCCATCCATCAGTTTACTGCCGCAGGTACTTATACTATCACTCTTGAAATTCTCCGGCAGGATCAGAGTGTGTTTGATACGCATGTACAGCAGATTGAGATTATTCCTATTCCTGATCTGATCCTCTCTTCCGGTAATGATTTTCTCTGTCCTGAAGAAAGCATCCTCCTGGAGGCTAATGCAGGCTTTGCCAGCTATACCTGGGCACACGGCGCTACCGGACCTACTACAAGCGTTAGCGAAGCCGGCGTTTATGAGCTGACCGTCACTACTGAGGCAGGGTGTACCGAAACCGCCAGCATTGAAATATTGGACGGACAAAATCCTGAGGCAGAGATCACAGCCAGCACTGACAGAATAGACCTGGGCGATACGCTGCGGCTACAGGCCAGCGGGGGCGTAGCCTATCTCTGGGACAATGCTGCCTCCCTGAGCGACAGCACTATCGCCAACCCGGTGGCTCGCCCTCTGATTACTACCACTTACAGCTGCATAGTCACCAATGAGCAGGGCTGCCAAATCGTTGTAAGCTATACCATCAACGTAGACCGTACGCTGGACGTAGATCCTCAGACTGCCTTTACGCCCAATGGCGATGGTAGGCATGACCAATGGTACATTGAGCGCATGGACCTGTTCCCCAACTGTAGCATGACTCTGTTTGACAGGCAGGGCAGCAGGCTGACGCAGATTGCTGATTACAGCAACGCAGCTGGCTGGGATGGTACCATCAGTGGTAAACCCCTGCCAGAGGGTGTTTACTTCTACCTGATAGATTGCGGTGATGAGGCTGGACGAAAAACAGGCAGTGTAACTATTCTCAGGTAAACCAGCCTGGTTTTGTTGCTAGTTAGTTGAAAATTGTCAAACTCTCAGCCTGTGCAGACTGTTATACGGGCTGTGAAGCTTTCTTTACATGCTTAAAATTGCCTGGTCCGAAATTTATGCTCATCCCCTGCCTGAAAATCATCGTTTCCCGATGATCAAATATAACCTGATCCCTGAGCAACTAATTTACGAAGGCACTATCAGAGAAGAAAACCTGTTTACTCCTTATAAGTTGGAAGAGAAGTATATCATTAATACCCATGATGCCGACTACTGGAAAAGGCTCAAAAATCAGCAGCTCACCCGCTCCGAAATCAGGAAGACCGGCTTTCCTATGTCAGAGCAGTTGGTTCAAAGGGAGATAACCATCATGCAGGGCAGTTTGCAGGCGGCGCTTTTTGCGCTTGAGTTTGGGGTGGCCTTCAATATTGCCGGAGGTACACATCATGCCTTTACGGATCGTGGAGAAGGTTTCTGCCTGCTCAACGACATAGCCATTGGTGCCAATTACCTGCTGGAAAAAAAGCTGGCCACACAGGTACTGGTGGTAGACCTGGATGTACACCAGGGAAACGGTACGGCACAGATCTTCAGGGATAAGCCGGAGGTCTTTACTTTTAGTATGCATGGCGCTAAAAATTACCCCATGCACAAGGAAAAGTCAGACCTGGATATTGCCCTGGAAGATGGCACGGATGATGAAACTTACCTGCGCATACTGAGGGAAACAATGCCACGCCTGCTTGATGAGGTGGAGCCGGATTTCATCTTCTTTCAGTCGGGCGTGGATGTGTTAAAATCAGATAAACTGGGCCGCCTGTCACTCAGTATTGCCGGCTGCCGGGAGCGCGACAGAATTGTGCTGGAAGCTTGTAAAATCAACCGGATTCCAGTAGCTTTAAATATGGGAGGAGGCTATTCCAGCCAGATAGCGCACATAGTGGAAGCACATGCCAATACTTACCGCCTGGCCCAGGAGCTTTTTTTCTGAAATCAGACTGTAGTCTTTAAAAGATCATGATATGAAAAACCAGAATTTTGTTCGCTGGTTGTCTTTTGCCGTAGGAGGCCTGGTGCTGACAGGTTTTGGACTCAGCCTGTTGGGAGAAGCTATTATTGCTAAATATAAAAAACGTTCCTGGTTCTGGCCGGGTACGCTGAGCCTGGTGGTTTTCAACGCAGGTGTTTCGCTGATCGGTAATGCGGTAAGATACCGGGTGAGGCTGGATCAGGAAAAAGCGTTAGAGAAGTAAATCGTCAACATTGCAAACTACGGTTAAAGAAAGATTTGTTTTCACCCGAAGCCTGCTGGTAGCGCTCGGCTTTGTAGTTACGCTCTGGCTAATCAAATGGCTGGAGCAGATGGCTGCTATTGACCTGGGCGTGTGGGGCATATTGCCACGTACTCTTTCCGGACTGGTAGGTATTGTGACGGCTCCTCTGATTCATGGCAGTCCCTGGCATCTCCTGTCCAATTCCTTCCCGCTCATTATGCTGATGATCGCCATTTTTTACTTTTATGATAAAATCGCACTCGAAGTATTCGTCTGGATTTACCTCGCTACCGGCTTTTGGGTATGGGTGGTAGCCCGGGAGGCCTACCACATAGGGTCAAGCGGCCTGGTATACGGACTGGCGGCTTTTCTGTTCTTTAGTGGAATTTTCCGCAGAGATGCCCGTTCAATGGCGGTGGCACTGATCATAGCCTTTGTACATGGAGACATGCTACAGGGCCTGGTACCTACCGATGATAATGTTTCCTGGGAGTCGCATCTGATGGGTTCGGCGGCCGGTATTTTCTGTTCCCTCTATTTTAGAAAGGAGCTACAGTTACCAGTATCTGAGCAAATTGCTGCTGAACATCATACTAACAGAGGCCGCCTGAGCAGCACTTACCAGGGGCAAAGTTTTGTAACTATAGAGGAGGGGTACGAATATAAAACTGCTGATAAAAGCAGCGGTGAGAAATTTTTCTATGTGTTGGAATCGGAATTTACTGCTTCAGAAACTTATAGGTATTTCTAATCATTGACGCACCTTCAGCACATTCCTGACAGCGAACCATCAACAGGTAATAGCCACCGGGAAAATCAGAAGTAGCAATTCGCAGGGTATTGGCATCCACACGTTCCATGCTGGTGGTCATCATATTCCCCAGAATATTTCTAATCTCTACATTTACTTCAGGCTGCTCAGTTAGGCTAGGATTGATCAAGTCAAGGCGGACAGTAACAAAATCTCTGGCAGGGTTAGGGTACAATACAGCATCCTGCTGATCCCGGTCGTCAAAACGAAATTCGTACTCAAACGGTACAGCAGCTCCGTTCACTTTCAAAGGACTCCAAGCCTGTAAAATAAGGCCGCACATCAAACATACTGTGAGTAAATTTCGCTTCATACACCTGGTGGATATCGTCTATAAGTATTATACTTTGGTGCTATAAAATAGTTTCCAGAAATAGTAAAATGGTTCTAAATAACTGTAGATATTTTTCGTTACCTGTTCCACCTTATATTATTACTTAAGATTAACAGCTTCAAGTTGCCTGTTTTCCTCTATGCTGTTCTCCAATGAGTCAATGTAAGCATTCACTTCAGACATAGCTCGGTCTATCTCCGTCCTGGCCTGCGTCCAGTCCTTTACCTCTATCTGCTGCACTTCTTCTATTTGCCTTTCTACTTCACGCTGCTCATCTTTGAGATTAGCAATGGCCGACTTCATATCGGCTTCGGCCGCAGGATTGGAGTCTTCGGACGTTTTACTTAAATTCTTGATTTTCTTCTCTAATTCATCCAGGCGTTCCTGCAACTCATCAGTTCTTGTTTCTTTATAATCCTGATAAAACTGCTCCCTTTTGGCAATGGCCTTTTTGGCCTGTTCTTCTGCCTCCATGACTTTTTCCCTGGCATCAGAAATTTCATCCATAACATCCTGACGGGTAAGGCGCTGGCTACACCCTACAAGCATGATGGTAATAAACAGAAAAGTAAAAAACTTGCCCATAGTGTATGTATTTTTTATGAAAATCATACATTGCTAACAAGGACAAACACAATTTGTTGCTGCTGCAGTTGCTGACAAACGGTCTGCATGAGGTTACATAAAGAAAAAGGCCCGAAACCGAGCCTTTTTTAATACTAAACTACTTACCAATAAACTAACCTAACTGCATGACTAATGCTAAGATCTTATGCTGGGTTTCTTTGTCTCTATAGTTATCCTGTTCCAGATAGCCCAGGCGGATACTTTTACTATAAGCTTCCAGGGCCTGCTCGGGCAGACGGTTGGCTACATAATAATCTCCGAGCACTTTATGGTTAAAAGAAGTTTCTCTGATCTCAACAGATTTCTTGATCCACTGTGATGCCTCCTTCATATTTACACCTTTCACAATACATTTTTGCGCCGCTTCAGCATAGGTATGCCAGTCGTCCGGACTGGCCGCTTCTACCAGGGCACGAGCTTCTTTCACTACCTTTTCAGAAGGGTTGATGGCAAAAGCACCGGAGCTAACCGAAAATGTGATAAGGGCGACAAGGAATGTTCTGATAGCTAATTTCATAATCTTCAAATTTTGGGTTAATGTTAATTCAATTAAAAAATGATTAATGTTATTCTGCCTACTTCTTTGCGAAGGCTATGCCATAAACATAAATTATTGATTTACAGAAACTTATATATAGTCAGGATTTATGAAAGTGTTCACCCGTGTACAGTGCTGTTACGCTAGCGTACACAATTTGCCAGTAATTGCCAGCAGATAAGGCAGGAGAAACCATAGGAATAGCCTCAAAACTTGAATTTTCAGAATACGGTATGGCCAGGCACAATCAGCTAAAGCAGCATCTGCCATTAGTGATTGACCCTGACACTTTCGTTGCCGATCTGTATCGGCTGACCAAAACGTCCTTTTTCTTGGTTATTTTCCAGTTTTAGCACCCCTCTCGGACATACAGAAGCACACACGCCGCAGCCTACGCAGGAGGCTCGTACGATATTCTGTCCGCGCTGCGCATACCAGCGGACATCAATCCCCATCTCGCAGTAAGTGGAGCAGTTGCCGCAGGAGATGCACTGCCCGCCATTGGTGGTGATGCGAAAACGAGACTTAAAGCGCTGCATGATGCCCAGGTAAGCAGCCAGAGGACAGCCAAAACGACACCAGACACGGTTGCCCATGAGTGGGTAAAAGCCCGTACCTATTACTCCCGCAAAGCCTGCCCCTATGAAAAATCCGTAGAACTCCGCGACTGTGTAAGTAGGTATGCCCAGCAGGCTGCCGCTCTCAGTAAAAAAAGTGTAGATCATCCCGATGGTCATCAGCACAGCAAACAGCAGCACCCCGTGTACCATCCAGCGCTCAATACGCCAGGCTTTAAGCGATTTGTCGGAGAGCTGGCGGTAAGGATCGCCCAGCGTTTCGGCCAGGCCGCCGCAGCCGCATACCCAGGAGCAGTACCAGCGTTTGCCATAAAAATACGAAAGCAGGGGCACCCCGATGATGATCAGTACCACACCCCAGAAAAGCATAAAAGTGCCCAGGCCTCCGGCAGCCATCAGTTCGTTGAGGCTGCCGGGAAAGAAAAAATCGTAATCCAGCGGCCAGATATTCTTGAAGTCGTAGTAAGGATAATTAAGTCGCAGCAATATTTCCGGCAGCAGGAAGGCAAAGCCCAGCTGAAAAAAAATAATGGAAGAGGTGCGTACCAGGTGGTAATTGCTGTGGCGGTATTTGATAAACATCCTGATACCCATCACGATGATCGCCAGGGTATAAAGAAAACCATACAGGAAAAACTCTCCCGCAGGGCTCCCTTTGAGCCAGTAGCTCACCGGGTCGGCCAGGATGATCCAGTTGGTCATATAATAAGGATAAAAATACAGGATGACATAAAAGACGATCAGGAAGGTGCCGACAAGTATGCCCAGCCATCCGCGATTTTTCATAGAACTGAAGAAGATACCATTGTGCTTGATGCCGGGCAGTTCCCTGGCTTTAGGCAGTAGGTACATCAAAGCACCGCCTATGCCCAACCCGAAGATGAGCAGGAAAAGGGTAAGCGTATGCTGTTTGATCAAACCCAGGGTAGATGCTTTTACGATTGATGTCTTGAGCGATTTAGCCATGTAGCGGCTTATGCCCATCTGGCCGCTGATATCATTATTTACGCCTTCAATCGTAGTATCTAGCTGCCTGCGAATGGCTTCTTCTGATTCAAACTGTTTGCCTTCCAGCCATCCGGTATAAGATTTCAGCTTTTCCCCCTTTAGCTGAATGGCTTCATTATCACCGGCGAAAGCTTCATCCACCAGGTTGAGCTGGTAAGTGTTCTCATTGGCGATGATGGCTGTAACCAGGTTATCCTTTTCTTCTGCCGTGATACCATAAATTTCCCTGACCCGGGCATTGGCTGCCTCAAATACCGCCTGCAGATCCCGTACAAACACAAAATGGCTGCCGTACACTTCTCCCAGCATAGATTCAGCCTCAGAAAGTACAATCTTGAAAATGGAGCTTTCGGCTGCGCTGACGGATGACGAGGTTTCCTGTTCAGCCGTTTCGGGCTGGGCGGCATTGGGGCTGCTGGCTTCTACTCCCGTCGCCAGTTCCTGGCGGATGATCTCTTCACTAAGCCGATAGTCGGAGAGCAAAAAAAGCCCTACAAAAAGACCGAAGCCGATCAGGAAAAATATAAGTCCCAGTTTGCGGATTATTTTCATAGGTAAGTTGAATTAAAAGCCAAAAAATGCGGCTACCGGATTTTTCTTAATGCGCACCGACTCATCCGGATACTGCCGGTTAAATTTACGGATGATCTCATCCTCATACCGCTTGTGGAATTCAGGGTCAAAATTAGCTTCTTTCAGGTGCTTCATGACTTCCCTGACATGTCGCTGTTCTTTGATCCAGCGGTCGCACATCTCGTGCCGATAGCGAATGCCCATCAGGTTGAAGCCTTTCACTGCCTTTGTTTCTTTATCAAATGCAATACGAAAAGCTTTTTCTTTCTCTTCGTCAATCCAGTAAAAATGCTCCTCATCTTCGGCAGGCTGCGCGTTGATCTCCCCATACACCTGGTACTCAATATCAAAGAATTTGGCCGAATTATAAAAAACGCCGGGCACATACTTCATCTTTTCTCCGCAGATGGTCCTGCCCACAACTTCACCCTGCATACGTCCGCTGTACCAGATCTGCTCCACGCTTCTGCGACCATTCGGAGGGTTGCGATGCTGCGCGCAGTCGCCAGCGGCATACACATCAGGGACGTTGGTCTGAAGGAATTCATCTACCAGTATACCCTTGTCTGTCTCGATGCCTGAGCCTTTAAGGAAGCCAATATTGGGATGCACGCCTATGGTAACGCCCACGAACTGGCAGGGAATTTCACCATCTTCAGTCACAACGGCTCTTACTCTGCCCTGCTTGTCTCCTTTAATCTCTTTAAAATTTATATTTTCTCGCAGGTCAATACCATGCTTGCGGATATGCCGGCTCACCATCTCGGCCTCGGGCTGGGGCAGCACGTGGTTCCAGTACGCTGATTCGCGAATCAGTAAGCTGGTAGGAATGTGCCGGGAATGCATGCACTCGGCCATTTCTACCCCTATCAATCCACCTCCCACGATTACGGCTCGCTCTATTCCCTGCGTATTTTCTTCCATCAGCTCAATATCCTGCCTGGTAATCATGCCCTGTACCCCCTTCAGGTTTTCTCCCGGCCAGCCTGCGCGGTTACCACTTGAGCCGGTGGCCAGCAGCAGTATATCGTAGGGCACCTCTCCTATTTGCTGTAGCTTTAGCCGTTTGCGCTCCGTATCCACCTCAGAAACATAATCCTTTATCAACTGTATCCCATTTTTCTTCCAGAACCAGTCCTCATAAGGCTTGGTATGTTCATAGGTCATATGCCCCATATAGATGTACATGAGGGCCGTACGGGAGAAGAAATGTTCGGTCTCTGCCGAGATTACGGTAATGCTATATTCAGTAGACGGTTTTAGCTTACGGATATGCCGTGCTGCCGAAATACCGGCGATACCATTACCTATAATACATACTTTTTTCATAAGACAAACCTGAGTGATGGGGTAACAAGCTACTCAAGCTGAAAAGCGAATTATGTCAGTTACGTGACAAATGGCAGAAATTGCTGCAAAGGTAGCAAACAATTGAAGAACCTTAAAACATCTACGCATTTGTTGGGAGCATCATGAAGCATAAGCGAGCATAACCTATGACTACATAATGCTTTAGTAACATTGTTGTAAACTTTCAAGGCAATTTCAGGCTATCAGCTCACATTTGCTTCTTTCATTTATTTCTTTACTGTTGGAAAAGCAGATAAATTACTGATAATCAACACCTTCAAAAAAAAACATTCGTACAATCACAGATGTTCATATTATAGCTTTTTTATCTGAATTTTATCATTATTTAAATTAGAATACTATGACTAAAGATCACGGACCACAAATCAAAGACGACAAAGTATATGAGGACCTGCGGGAAAAGGGCTACAGCAAGGAGAAAGCTGCCCGTATTGCCAATACGGATCGCCACGAAGCCGGACGTCGCGGCGGAAAAGGTAGGAAATATGAAGAAAGAACCAAAGAAGAGCTTTATAAAAAGGCTGAAGAGGTCGGTATAGAAGGCCGCTCCAAGATGAATAAGGAAGAACTTATCGACGCCTTGCGCAATCACTAAGCCCACACGCCGGATCGTTGACGGATCCCGGCAATAGCAAAAGAACGGCAATGAAGTCGTTCTTTTTTTTTATGCTCTATTTCCTGGTTTATGCTCTCACAAACCAAAAACTCCCACTGGTCGGTGCGGGGCACCCCATGCCCTTACCGACGCCACCTCTTACCCTCACAAAATCAACAATTTATGCCTCAGCTATGCAAATCTTACAGGCTAATCTTATATTCGCGTTCTGTAAAATTTCAAATCAAGTTTACTCTAGATTCCTAACCTTATGAACAAGTTCTTTCTGTACCTGGCCCTGTGGCTGGGGGTATGGCATTTGGCCCCCGCCCAGCAGCTGGATATGAAATTGATTGAAGAAGGCCTCAAGCCCCGCAGCATCGGTCCTGCCGGAATGAGCGGCCGCGTTACCGCCATCGACGTGGTAGAAAACAATCCCGACATCATCTACATCGGCTCTGCCTCCGGCGGCCTCTGGAAGTCAGAAGGTGGTGGTACTGGCTGGGAGCCTATCTTTGACGAGCAGCCGGTCAATTCCATCGGTGCCATTGCTGTTTACCAGAAGAATCCCAACATCATCTACGTAGGCACCGGCGAGGGCAATCCCCGTAATAGCCAGTCGTCCGGAGCAGGTATGTACAAATCTATGGATGCCGGCAAAACCTGGAAGTTTATCGGACTGGAACAGACCCGCAACATCCACCGCGTGTTCGTGCATCCCGACAATCCCGACATCGTCTACGCCGGGGTGCAGGGCGCTGCCTGGGCAGATACCGAAGAGCGCGGTGTTTACAAAAGCACCGATGGTGGCGAAAGCTGGGAAAAAATCCTCTACGTCAACAGCCGCACCGGTATAGGCGATATGGTGATGGACCCCAGCAATCCTGAAAAGCTGATCGCCGGTATGTGGGAGTTCCGCCGCTGGCCCTGGTACTTCAAATCTGGGGGCGAAGGCTCCGGTATTTACATCACCCACGATGGCGGCGAGAGCTGGGAGAAACGTACCGCCGAAGATGGCCTGCCCGAAGGCGAAATCGGCAAGATCGGCCTGGCCATCGCCCCTTCACGTCCCGAAGTGGTATATGCTTTCGTAGAATCTAAGAAGAACGCCATCTACCGCTCCGACGATGGTGGCAAGACCTGGAAACAGACCGCTACTGAGAACATCGGCAGCCGCCCCTTCTACTACGCTGACCTGGCGGTAGACCCTACCAATGAAAACCGCTTGTACAGCGTGGCTTCCAGCGTACGCGTCAGCGAAGATGGCGGTAAGAATTTTCGCGTACTGCTTGGTTTTGACAAAATACACGTAGACCATCACGCATGGTACATCCATCCGCAGAACCCCAATTTCATCATTGATGGCAACGATGGGGGTATGGCCATCAGCCGCGACCGGGGCGAGACCTGGCGCTTTGTGGAGAACCTGCCGCTGGCGCAGTTTTACCATATCAACTACGACATGGAGGTGCCCTACAATGTGATGGGCGGTATGCAGGACAACGGCTCCTGGCACGGACCGGCCTATGCCTGGCGCTCTGGCGGCATCCGCAATGCTTACTGGGAAGAAGTAGCCTTCGGCGACGGTTTTGATGTAGTGCCTGATTCCAGTAACAGCCGTTACCTCTATGCCATGTCGCAGGGTGGGAACCTGCGGCGAATGGACCTGGAAAGCGGCAATAGCAAGTTTATCAAACCGGTGCATCCGGAAGATGAGTTCCTGCGCTTTAACTGGGACGCAGCTATTGCCCATGATCCTTTTGATGAAACTACCATCTACTACGGAAGCCAGTTTTTGCACAAAAGCACCGACCGGGGCGAAACCTGGGAGATCATCTCTCCCGACCTCACCACCGACGATCCTGAAAAGCAGAAGCAACTGGAAAGTGGTGGCCTCACCTACGATGCTACCCAGGCCGAAAACCACACTACCATCACGGCCATTTCGCCCAGCCTGGCTGAGCCCAATATCCTCTGGGTAGGTACTGACGATGGCAACCTGCAGCTTACCCGCGATGGCGGACAGAACTGGGAAAATGTCATCGGCCGTATCAAAGATCTGCCTGAGAACACTTGGGTACACCAGATTCATGCGTCAAAGTATAATGCTGGTGAGGCTTTTGCCGTCTTTGACGATCATCGCCGCAACAACTGGGAGCCTTATGTGTATCATACCGAAAACTTCGGCAAAAGCTGGACGCGCATCGTGGATAGCAATGATGCTGATGCCTTTGCGCTCTCCATCGTGCAGGACCCGGTAGAGCCTAAGCTGCTCTTCCTCGGTACCGAAACCGGCCTCTACGTCAGCATTGACAAAGGACAGAACTGGACCAAGTGGGGCAAAAATTATCCTCCGGCTTCCACGATGGACCTCAAGATTCATCCCCGTGAGCATGACCTGATCATCGGCACCTTTGGTCGGGCTGCCTACGTGCTGGATGATATTCGTCCGCTGCGTGAGCTGGCACAAAAGGGTGCTGAAGTACTGCAGGAACCACTTTACGTCTACCAGGCACCCGACGCTTACCTGGCCAATTATAAGCAGGCGGCTGGTACAAGATTTCTAGGCGATGCCATGTATGATGGCGATAACCGGCCATTTGGGGCTATGATCACTTTCTCCATAAAAGAGGTGTTAAAAGAAAAAGAAGACGGTAGCAGTGCAGAGAAAGACAGCCTGCTGGTAGAAGTGCTGGATCAGCAGAACGAAGTTATCCGCACGTTCAAAGCGGAAGCCAAAGCCGGTATGAACCGCCTGCAGTGGGACCTGACCCGCAAAGGCATGCGTGGTCCTGATACGCCCAAGCCCGAAAAAGCCGATGCGCCGGAGCCATCAGGACTGCCGGTATTGCCCGGTGACTACACCGTTCGCCTCACCTACGGCGACCATCAGCAGTCTACGCCGGTGCGCGTGCTGCTTGATCCCCGTATTGAACTGACAGAAGCAGAAATGCTGGCACGCCAGGAGATGGGGCAGCAGCTGATGGACTATACTGCGCTTGCTACCCAGGCAGTAGATCAGCTCAATGAGGCCAAAGCCACTATTGAAGTCGTCAATACTCAACTAAAAGACCGAGAGGATGAAGCAGCTGTTGCTGTCAAAGAAATGGGCAAAGCCCTGCTGGACACGATCAAGTCGCACAAAGAACTGATTGCTCAAAAGGAAGATATCCAGGGCATCCTGCGCGACCCGCATATTGTGAGCGGTAAGCTGGGCGCAGCCGGTTCTTACTTCTGGTCGTTCTGGCATACGCCAAATGCCACCCAGGAAATGATACTTGGGCATGTAAAACAAAGCCTTAATGAGCCGCTCAGCCAGGTCAACGGTTTCTTTGAAGGCCAGTGGAATGATTATCGGCAGGCCGTAGAGCGAGCTGAAGTCTCTTTCTTTGAAGAATACGAAAGGATTGGCATGGAGTAGAAACTATTGCTGATTTCATGAAAACCGCCTCAACAATGGGGCGGTTTTTTTATGGCTGATAATTAGCCAATCTCCTTCTTAAACTGCTTGGGGGTCAGGCCGTGGTACATTTTGAACTGCTTGATGAAGTAAGAAGTGTTATTATAGCCTACTTCAAAGCAGACATCTGCCACAGACTTTTCTGGGGTTTTCAGTAGCTGATAAGCTTTAAGCACTCTTTCCCGGTTGATATAATCCGTGGGAGTCATACCAAAATAGCTTTTAAAGGCTCTGAAGAAGGTAGACTGGCTCATATGCGCTTTGTCTGCCAGGCTCTGCATATTCAGGTCCTCTGACAGATTAAAACGAATGTACTGCCCGATATAGGTAAGCCGTTCGCGTAGCTGCTCATCTTTATCGTGAGCACTCTTGGCAACCCTGCTCTGGCTGCTGGCCTGCATGAGCAGGATGATAAGTTGCCGCAAACCCAACTGCAGCAGTTTGTTACCCTCAGCCTGATTCTCTTTGCGGTATAGAACATGAATAAGCTCTGAGATGACCGAATGGCTCTCGCTGTGGTTTTCCTGGAAAAGTCGTGACAGTATGCTGATAATATCCCGGTGGTAGTCGTTCAGATAATTCCCTTCAATGACCGACAGCGGTTCTTTAACTCCCACATAGAGCATTCCTCTGATCTTCCCGTCAATACTGATAGGCTTGTAAGCAGTGGCGTACCAATCGTTAACGACAAACGCTACCCCCCGGTAAGTTTTGCCCCTTTCAACCGCCTGCACCACCGGCGATTCCATGGGAATGTAGGTGTTGACAGCCCGGGTTCCGTCGCTTTTAAGTACGTTGGTACTGATACGCAGATATCCCTGAGGAATTTTCTGAAAAATAGTGGAAGTGCTCTGGGTTTTTTCCTGTATCTGGTCTACAATGCGGGTATCATAGTGCAGCTGGTGATCGTGTATAAACCAGAGCGGCACCTTTACTTTTTCAAGTAAACCGCTGATCTGATGCGTAGCCATTACTTTCATCTGCCGCTCATGGTCTTCGCTGATGACTCCCTGTTCAAAGAGAAGTGCTTCTGCCAGTTGCAGAGAATGATCTACCTCTGCCTGCTTGGATGTAGTTTCTTCATCCAGAAATTGGTAGAGACCAGCCAGGAAATCTTTAAGCGAGTAGGTAGCATCTATCTGCGACATAGTTAAGAAATAAGGTAAACATGCGCCCTCTTACCAGGAATAAGAAGCAGGCCCACGCCATCATTTATTTTTTAACTTACTTACTATCATGCTTTAAAGCAAATTCAATCAAAGTGAAGTACCTAAGGGCAAGAAGCAGTTAACATTTTGTAAAAAAAAAAATGGCAAAAGCCTTAGCTCCTGCCATTTGTAAACCCGTTCAGGTTACCTGGTATGATATGATCCCGTCTTTATTAAGTGAATATTGCCAGGGTCTTGATCACTACCTGGGAGACCCCCCATAAGAGGGGAATGCTGACGAAGGCCCAGGAGAGGGCAATCAGTACCGGAGAGGTCTTGCTTTGATTTTCCATAGTCGTTTAGTTTTTTAGTTGACACCTACTTTTGCACCTGCTACTTCAGGTTCTTTGGATGCATCAGTTGTATGCTGATGTTTGTAGTGGTACTTCTCAGCTACTGGTTTCACCATGATATTGCATAGGAAACCAATCAGTAACAGCCCGGCCATGATGTACATAGTGAAGGAATAGGCCTGCGAAGCGGGCAGCCCAACTGTTTCTATCTGGTAAGCGCGCAGATAATTGATCAGTGTAGGGCCAAAGACCGCAGCCAGCGACCAGGCCAGTAGCAGGCGACCGTGGATAGCACCCACCTGCATAGTACCAAACATATCCCGCAGGTAAGCCGGTACAGTAGCAAACCCTCCTCCGTACATACTCATAATAATACAGAAGGCCAGGATAAAGAGGACGGCGCTACCCATATTACCCAGGCTGGGGACGGCGAAATAGAGCACAGCACCCAGGAGAAAGAAAATATTGTATGTATTCTTACGACCGATCTTGTCAGAGATGGAAGACCAGAAGAAACGGCCTACCATATTAAAAAGACTTAATAAACCTACAAAACCTGCAGCTGCTGCGGTACCTATGGCTGCATCTGCACCTACATCAGACACGGAGAACATCTCCTGTATCATCACCGAAGCCTGTCCGAGCACGCCTATGCCAGCTGTTACATTGAGCATGAGTACCGCGAAGATCAGCCAAAACTGTGGCGTCTTGATCGCAGTATCGGCATCCACATCAGCGTCAGTAATCATTTTGTTACTGCCTTTTGCAGAAGGTTCATAACCCGCAGGTTTCCAGCCGGCCGCTGGTACGCGAACAGTAAAAACACCAAACATCATGAAGAGAAAATAAATACCTCCCATCACCAGGAAAGTCTGCGCCACGCCAACCGAACTGGCTGAAGAAAAGAAGTCCATCAGGGCCACGGAGAGCGGAGAAGCGATCATGGCTCCACCGCCAAATCCCATAATGGCCATACCGGTAGCCAGTCCCGGACGATCAGGAAACCACTTGATCAGGGTAGAAACCGGGGAGATATAGCCCAGGCCAAGCCCGATACCACCCAATACCCCATGTCCCAGGTACACCAGCCAGATACTGTGCAGCATCACGCCCAGGGCAGCTACTACAAAGCCGCCACAGAAAAAGACTGCCGAGGCAAACATAGCCTTTCGCGGCCCGACCCGCTCCAGCCATTTACCGAAAACAGCCGCCGAAGCACCCAGTACAAAGAGAGCAATACTGAAAACCCAGCCCAGGGTGGTAAGCTCCCAGTCGCCGGGAGCAGGCTCAGTCACCCCCAGTATGCGGGTCATGGGCTCATTGAAAACACTGTATGCATAGATCTGCCCGATGCAGAGGTGAATTGCCAGAGCTGCCGGGGGCACCAGCCAGCGGCTGTAACCGGGCTTGGCAATGCTGTGACTTTTGTCCAGGAAAGATAATACCGCCATAGTAGTCAGGATTTTGTTGTGAATTTAAAAATCAGTTATAATCGTAGTTTTGGTAAGCCCAAAAGACAACAGATACGACACGGGTTGTTTAAAATCATGAGCAGATTTTTCAACTCGGATGAATCAGCTCGTTTTTTTAAACTTAATATAAAAGACAATTTCATTATTATCATCTGGAAAAAATAATATAATACTGTTAAACTGAATAGGTTATTTTGACATAATATTGCTATTATTTTAAAATTCATATTTGCAATTTACAGGTTGAATAAGACTTGACATCTGCCAGCCAGCAGAAGGTTTTTTGCTCTGTTAAATTTCAACATTAAAAATTTAAACCTATGGCCTACAGCGTAGCACACGTTACTATCAGTAGAGTGGAGGATGGAATGGTAAAATCAGTGCCTGACCTGCTGGCCGTGGAAGAGCCCCTGGAGATCAGAATCGGGTACGGGCCTGAACACCAGCGCCAGGAGAAAAGCCTCTCAGTAAGCATGCGTACCCCCGGTCATGACCTGGAACTGGCACTGGGCTTCCTCCTGGGCGAAGGTATTATCACTTCTGCGCAGGATGTGCTTAGTATCAGGCACTGCCAGCAGGTGAAGAAGGAAGAAGAAATAGGAAATGTGGTACGTGCCGAGCTGGTTTATGAGCTGCCTATTGACCTCGAGAAACTTCAGCGGCATTTTTATACTACTTCCAGTTGCGGCGTATGTGGCAAGTCTTCTATTGAAGCGGTACACCTCAGCGCCTGCCACTACCTGCCTCCTGACCGACCGGTAATTAACATGGAATTGATCCACCAGTTACCTGGCAAACTCCGCAAAGCGCAGTCGGTTTTTGAATATACCGGAGGGCTGCATGCTGCCGCGCTCTTTGATCAGGAAGGCGAACTCATCCTCATGCGGGAAGACGTAGGCCGACACAATGCCCTGGACAAACTCATAGGGGCTTCTCTGCAAATGGGCCTGCTCCCGCTACATAACCATCTGCTACAACTGAGCGGTCGGAGCAGTTTTGAGCTGGTGCAGAAAGCCATGGTGGCGGGTATCCCCCTGGTTTCGGCAGTAGGTGCTCCTTCCAACCTGGCAGTAAAGCTGGCCGAATCAGCCGGTATGACGCTGTTAGGATTTGTCCGTGAACAGCGATATAATATTTACAGTGGTATGCAGCGAATTAATATATCTAAAGACCATGAAATTGTGGTCTGAAGTAGCCAGCACCATGGCATAGAATGAGAAAACAGTAAAATGACAACTTATGAAACTCAGAATCAGAGGTAATACCATTCGCCTGAGACTTACCAAAACAGAGGTGGAGCAATTTGGCAAAGAAGGACATGTACAGGAAAGCCTGCTTTTTGGCCCCGACCCGGCTCAGCATTTTCGCTATGAAATAGTGACACATGCAAGCGTGAGTCAGCTGGCGGTGGCTTATGAAAATCACGCTATCCGCATCATGGTGCCTCAGCCTATGGCCGAAAAGTGGGTGCATACGGATGAAGTAGGCTTTGAGCAGGAAGTCAATACAGGCAGTGAAAGTATACATCTGCTGGTAGAGAAGGATTTTCAGTGCCTGCACCGCGATGATGCCGAGGAACCAGACAATTACGCGCACCCCCTGGCCAATGAGCAGGCCTGATCTGTCTTTCAGACCTGCCAAAACAAAAAAATACGATTGAAAAAAACATAAGAAGCTATGAAAGCCAAAGAAACTGTTGTTACTCCCCAGGATAAGCTCAGTAATGAGCCTGCTACAGCATCCAAAAAACCTGTCGCCCAGCCTCCGCTGGATTTTACCGGTATCAAAATCACCGAACCCAGCAAGACTGCTGCCGGTTTCAAGGGAGTCACCACGGCCCTGGGACATATCATGAAGGAGATCGGCCCCTCCGGGATGCTGACGCTTTCACGCCTCAACCAGATGAAAGGCTTTGACTGTCCCGGCTGCGCCTGGCCCGATCCTGACGAGAAGCGTTCTTTCCTGGCCGAATACTGTGAGAACGGTGCCAAAGCTATTGCGGAAGAAGCTACCAAAAAAAGAGCAGATCCGGCTTTCTTCAAAAAACATTCGGTCTACGAACTTTCACAGTGGTCGGATTATGACCTGGGAAAAGCAGGGCGTATTACGCATCCCATGGTGCTCCGCAAAGGTAGCGAGCATTATGAACCTATTTCCTGGGACGATGCTTTTACCATGATCGCCGAGAAGCTCAACGCTCTGGATCATCCTGATGAGGCTATCTTCTATACTTCAGGGCGTACCAGCAATGAGGCGGCTTTTCTCTACCAGCTGTTCGTGCGGCAATATGGCACCAATAACCTGCCCGACTGCTCCAATATGTGCCATGAGTCCAGCGGAACGGCTTTGTCCAAAACCGTAGGTATTGGTAAAGGCTCGGTCAAACTGGAGGATTTCAATAAATCCGAGCTCATTGTGGTGGTGGGACAAAATCCCGGTACCAATCATCCGCGCATGCTCACCGCTCTGGAAGATGCCAAAAAACATGGCGTCAAAATCATGACCATCAACCCGCTGCCAGAAGTAGGACTGATGAATTTCAAAAACCCCCAGGGCATCAGTATGATCAACGGAGGCACCAACCTGACCGATCTTTTCCTGCAGGTGCGCATCAATGGCGACATTCCACTACTCAAGGCCATCATGAAACTGATGTATGATGAGGAGCAGAAAAACCCGGGTACTGTCTTTGACAATGACTTTATCAGAGAGAAAACCGTTGGCTATGAGGCCCTGATAGATGACATCAAAAACTATGATGTAGAGAAAATGGCTGAGCTCAGCGGAGTGTCCCTTGAGCAGATCAAAGCAGCTGCGGAAATGCTCATGCAGAAAAAGCGCATCATCGTCTGCTGGGCTATGGGACTGACACAACACAAAAACGGTGTACAAAACATACAGGAAGTAGTCAATCTGCTGCTGCTGAGAGGCAGCATTGGTAAACCTGGGGCCGGCACCTGCCCGGTACGTGGCCACAGCAATGTGCAGGGTGACCGTACCATGGGTATCTGGGAGAAACCTAAACCTGAATTCCTGGATAAGCTGCAGGAACGTTTCAATTTTAATCCGCCCCGCGAGCATGGTTTTGATACCGTGGCGGCTATTGAGGCCATGGCCGAGGGCAAAGCCAAAGTATTCTTTGCCATGGGCGGTAATTTTCTCTCAGCTACGCCCGACACAGAATTTACCGCCAGGTCTCTGATGAAATGTGAACTGACCGTGCAGGTATCTACCAAACCCAACCGCAGCCACCTGATCCACGGTGAAGAAGCACTCATCCTCCCCTGCCTGGGCCGCAGCGAGCGGGATATGCAGGCCTCCGGTGAGCAGTTTGTAAGTGTAGAAAACTCCATGGGCGTGGTACACCAGTCCAGGGGTGACCTGAAGCCTGCTTCGGAACATCTGCTCAGCGAGCCTATGATTATTGCCCGCCTGGCCAAGGCAGTATTGGGTCCGCTTTCAACAGTTGAGTGGGACCACCTGGTAGCCAATTATGATCATATCCGGGATGCCATAGAGGCGGTGATTCCCGGTTTTGAGAACTATAATGAGCGGGTGCGAATTGATGGTGGGTTTTATCTGCCCAATGGGGCCAGGAACGGCAACTTTACCACTCCTGATGGCAAGGCTCACTTTACAGTCAACGAAGTACCCAGCATGCAGCTGGAAGAGGGTCAGTATATGATGATGACCATCCGAAGTCATGACCAGTTTAATACCACCATTTACGGCCTGCATGATCGTTACCGGGGCGTATATAACGAGCGCCGGATCATCTTTATGAATCCTGAAGATATGGAAAAGGCCGGTCTTCGTAAGGAGCAGGTGGTCAACCTGCGCAGCCATTTTCAGGGCGAAGAGAGGGTAGCTTACCGCTTCCTGGTAGTTCCCTTTGACATCCCCAGCCGCTGCGTGGCCACTTATTTTCCCGAGGCCAATGTGCTGATTCCGGTCAAAAGCAAGGCCGACCTGAGCCATACACCAACTTCTAAATCGGTGGTTATCACCGTAGAAGCGGCTGAAGAAGTTACCGTTTAAGAAATAAATCAAAGAAAGAAGCCGCGCAAATGGGCTTCTTTCTTTCTATTCCTGTATATTAGAATTTTGATTTACCTGAACTCCCGGCTTTTATTTAGTTGTTGAAGAGAAAATCTGTTCTATGTCTGACAATATTATCTACGACAATCATAACCGTCCCATCTCCTACTTAAGGCTTTCGGTTACTGACCGCTGCAACCTGCGCTGTTTTTACTGCATGCCTGCCGAGGGCATAAAGTACCTGCCGCAGCGCGAAGTGCTGAGTTATGAGGAGATGCTGCGTATCTCCGAGTTGCTGGCCGGCATGGGCGTCAGTAAAATCAGGATCACCGGGGGAGAACCTTTTGTACGCAAAGGACTGGTGAATTTCCTCTGGAAGCTCAGCGAAATTGACGGCATAGACGAGATCAACCTTACTACCAATGGCGTATTGACTGCCCAGCATGTGGGTGAGCTTAAGGCAATGGGCATCGCCTCAGTCAACCTCAGCCTGGATACGCTGGACAAGCAGCGCTTCCTGGAGATCACCCGTCGCGACAGCTTTGACAAGGTGATGGACTGCTTCCACCAGCTGGTAGATAGCGGCATCAAAACCAAGATCAATACGGTAGTAATGGATGGAAAGAATACTGAAGACATCATTCCGCTGGCCGAACTAACCCATCAATACCCGGTGTCGGTGCGTTTTATTGAAGAGATGCCCTTCAACGGAGAAGGCAGCCACTACCCGGTGCTGGTCTGGACACACCGGAAAATCGTGGAAAAGCTGCGGGAACAATATCCTGAATTACAAAAAATTCCTGACGGCCCCCACTCCACTTCTTATAACTACCAGATTCCCGGTCACCAGGGCAGTATAGGAGTTATAGCTGCTTTCAGCCGTACCTTCTGCGGTACCTGCAATCGCATCCGCATGACGGCCCAGGGCACCCTCAAAACCTGCCTCTACGATGACGGCGTGCTGGATATCAAAAAGATCATACGCTCCGGGGCAGATGACGAAACTTTAAAGGCGGCCTTTCTGTCCGCTTTCAGCAGCCGCGCCAAAGATGGTTACGAAGCCGAGCAGCGTAGGGATACCGGCAAAGCCGTTTCCGAATCCATGTCTACCATTGGCGGCTGATGGCTGCGCCAGTGTACGGGCTGGTACTGGCCGGTGGGCAAAGCCGGCGGATGCAAAAGGACAAAGCCTTTTTGCAATACCACGAGCAGCCCCAGTACAAGTATACTTACCAACTACTGCAGCAAGTCTGCACTGAAGTATATCTCTCCTGCCGCCCTAGCCAGGTAGCGCAGTTTCGTAAACTTCATCCCGGCATCCCCCTGATTCCCGATCTTTACGAAGACATCGGCCCCATGGCGGCTCTGCTGTCGGCCTTCCAGGTGGATGAAGTGGCCTGGCTGACACTGGCTTGTGATATGCCCTTCATGAATAGACCAACGCTCCAGCATCTACTGCGGGAGCGCGACCCTTCCGCCATCGCCACTACCTACCAGCTTCATGGCAATGACTTTCCCGAAACCATGTGTACGATCTGGGAGCCGAGTGCTTTTCCCCTTTTGCAGGAGGCCCGGCAGCAGGAGCAATACAGCCTCACCCGCTTGCTGAAGCGGCAAAATATCAGGACTCTGGCACCTACTGATGCGGAGGCTTTGAGAAATATCAACACGCCGGAGGAGTATGCGGAGGTGAGGGAAAAGTTAAAGTGAAATGAGTTGCTCCAATCTTTATTCTCTGGCTCAATCCTGCGACTTCAGCTTTACCAATATGAAAGCAGTTTGCCAGGAGAAAGACGACAGGTATAACCGGTTATTATTATGGGCGGACCAGGAGCTTCATATTTCTCCACTGTTCCGTATCTTTCAAGCGCAGAATGTACTGCCCAGGCCTCAGTGTCTGCAGGTCAATACGTAGAGTGTCTTCATCTACCCGGCTGGTATGTACAGCAACCGTCTGACCAAACAGGTTGAGTACTTCCAGTTCCTGCTGTTCACCGGATTTAATGCCGTCCAGGTACGCAAAGTCTGCTCCCGGATTGGGATAAAGGCGAAGCTCTCTTCCTCCGGGCAGTTCCAGCAGGGAAGTGATTTCGTTCTGGAAGGGTACCAGGTCTTCTCCGGGCTTTTCCAGCTTATTGGTCGTCAGGATATGAAACTCGCCCGGCTGCAGGCTGACCGTCTGCTGGGTGTCAGTGACGCTGAGGGAATCACCTGTCAGGTAGCCATACCAGGTACCTGTGGTGGTGAAGCCGGGTGAAAATTCGTTGGCAGTCAGGCCAAAATTACCGACAATTACCACATCCATTTCATCCCCATCGTACCTGATCCACTTCATGCTGCCATCCAGTTTGTATTCACTATTTTCCAGGGTAAACACCTCTTCATACTCTTCTGTCAGTTCAATAATGGCAGCATAGGTATCATACACTTTCATGCGCTCAGCATCACCATAGTAGTTGAGGCTGTTAGGGCCCCACACCAGCGGCTTCTCGCCGGTACGGCCGTTCAGGTTGATATCAATATCATAGCCCAGTTCCTGGAACTGCCACAGCATTTTGGGTCCGGGAATGGTGAAAAAGAAGGCTGCTCCCAGTTTAGAGCGGTTCAGGCCGGTGGTCAGCTCGCTGATATCGTAGCCGTTGCTGCTCTGCCCGTGCTCATTGGTCTCATATACCAGACGCTCCTCATCATGGCTTTCCATGTAATTGACATGAGAAAACCGCTGCAGGCCGTTGAGGTTGACACTGGTATTTTTACCGGAAAGCAGGTCGCGGAAGGCGAAGTTATAATTACCCCAGAGCAGCATGCCCTCGGCGGCTAGGGCCTGTTCTTCGCTGCCATCGGCAAAATGCTCCAGGATCACGTAAGTGTCAGGATCTACCGCCCAAATCTGCTCGGCCATGCGGGTGAGGATGTCAATGCGGCTCTGGTCATAGGCACTCCAGGCCCCCACATCATCCGGGTTGTTGGTCTGGGTAAAGCCTTTAGACAGGTCAAAGCGGTAGCCATCAAAGTGGTACTCTTCTATCCAGTAGCGGTTCACCCGGTCCACATACTCCTGGGTATAAGGACTTTCATGGTTCATATCATAACCTACATTGAAGGGGTGGGTGGCATCCCTGTTGAACCAGGGATTTTCGGCGGTAGGCCGACCGTCTTCAAAGTACATCTGTACCATAGGACTCTGGCCGAAGTGATGATTAAGTACCATGTCAAGAATTACCGCAAAACCCTCCTGGTGAGCTGTCTGGATAAATTCTTTCAGCTCGTTTTTAGTACCATAGTATTTGTCAGGGGCGAAAAAATAAGAAGGATTATAACCCCAGCTGATATTACCTTCAAACTCCATGATGGGCATCAGCTCAATGGCATTCACGCCCAGTCGTTTCAGGTAGCTCAGGGTATCGGTCAGGTCGCGGTAGCTATGGGTGCCAATGAAGTCGCGGACGAGTAGTTCGTACACAATGAGATCTTCTTCAGCAGGTCGCTGCCAGCTGGCTTCGCTCTCGGCCCAGGCAAAAGGCTGCTGCCCTGTCTGCAGTACGGTGGCGATACCGTTGCCTTCGCTGTCGTTGTACACCGGCAGGTTGGGGTATACTGAAGCGGGAATGAAGGGATCATTAAAAGGATCGGCTACCTTATCGGCGAAGGGATCGCCTATTTTGATTACCCCATCCACCCAGTACTGGTAGATATACTCTTTGCCCGGCTCCAGGCCGCTGATCTCCAGCCAGAAGGTTTCGGTGGCCGGATCGTACTGCATCTGGTAAGCCTCATCAATCTGCCATTTGGTAAACTCTCCCACCACGTATACAAAGTCTTTTCCGGGAGCCAGCAGCGCCAGCGTTACCTTGGTATCATCTGCTGGATCATAATTAATGCCCGGTTCTATACCGGCAGGGAGTGCAGCCTCTACGCGGGGTTCTTTGAGTTGGAAAACGATCTCTCTCTCCTTGCTGATGAGCTGGCCGTTGATGGTCGCTTCTGCTTTTACCAGCAGGGTATCACCTGCATTTACCGTATAGTTATAAATCAGGCTGTCGTCAGCAGTAACGGTGGCCACCTGCTGGTACCCGCTGCCCTCGTTGATACTCAGCTGCAGGTCGCCTGGTGCTGAGGTGCCAAAACTGATAGGAAAACTGGCTCCCTGCTCTATAAACTGTACCTGCCCCAGGTTGCGGGGAGAGATAAAGGCCAGGAAGTTGCCACCGGGCGCAATTTCAAACACAAAATCTTCGGTTTGAGCCGTTCCGCTGGCATTTTTAAGCAGGAAGCCGATGCGATTGACTGTGGCATCCAGGCCAATACTATAAAACTCATTGAGCTGTATGTCAATCTGCCACACATCATCTCCTACGGAGGTCATCAGACCCGCAGGAAAAGGGGCTCCAAAGTTATCCTGGCCGGGAGGGCCGTAGCGGAAAGGCTGTTGCGTATCACCCACTCCCGACCAGAAGTAGACACTATCCAGGCCGAGCAGTCCGTCAGCGCGAGGGTCATCCACCGCCTTGAGGTCCACCGTGATCCTGAGCAGGTCGCTCAGCGTAGGCACTTCAGGCGACAGGCTTACGGCTCCCTCACCGGACCGGACGATGCTGACAACAAAATCCTCTGTCTGTGCGGTACCGTTGGCGTTTTTGAGGAGCAGCCCCAATACTTCGGGTGTCACACCATCAGGAATATTGTAGTAATCTTTGATCACCAGTTTAATTTCCCATTTATCCGTTTCCACAAAGGTCATTTCACCTGCGGGAAAAGGCTGGCTGAAATCTGTCTGCCCACTAGGCTGATAAATGAAAGCGTCGTCTTGCGTACCTGCGCCCGACCAGAGATAGACGCCGCTGCTCAGGCCGCGCAAGCCTGCGGCGCGGGAGTCGGTAGCCTGGCTCACATCTACTGTGATAGTCACTTCTTCAGTAAGAGAAGGGAAGGCAGGATTCAGGCTTACTGCCTGGGCAAGCAGGAGTTGCGACGCGAACATAAGCAGCATGCTCATCGCCAGGGTGTGTAGTGTAATTCTCATAAGCAATCATTTGTTGCCGAATTCTTAATCCCGTCTCGGCTTATACATTCGGGATTGAAAATTAGTCAATATTTCTGATTTTTTACAAAAATTTACAAAACAACCTTTGCTGCTTTTGGCAACATCTTAACGTTTGGCATTGCAAGACAAGATTCTGGAAGTAATGCATTCATAATTGCCTGGCTGATTTCCAGGAAGCCAAAATGAAAAGTACATCCCCGGTTTCTTTTGTTTTTGATGAATTGCAGCTTATTGATTAACGGCCTGATAGCACCTCGTGGGCAGGCAGAAAATCAATATCCTGCCTTATCGGGCAGAAATCGGGTGTCATCTGTACGGGATACCCCTTTTCATCTTGCACCCTTCCGGGGGCGGTAAATTTATGGCATCATTGTATCTCGCTAAGAGTTTCTTTGCCGAATAACAGATGACATAATCGCTCGGCTTCATTAGACTTTATTAAGGTTAGTTTTACATGTCATGCTACAGAATGGATAAAAATCAAATTCATCATCCTTGTCTCCGACGAGGATGAAGGAGATGGGCGTTTTAAAACGCCCTGTCTTGGTCAGGTGGCGATACAATCGCCTTTCTCATTCACAGAAGACCGGCTTCCCGGCGA
>JBKHDR010000055.1:0-28506 GCA_046541235.1 Cyclobacteriaceae bacterium
CTCTCCTGCGTACCGTAACCCACCACCACTACTTCACTCAGTGATTGTATGTCGAGGAACAGTTCCAGATCAATAGTAGAGCGGTTTCCTACAGTCACCTCCTCAGAAGTGTAACCAATGGATGAAAACACCAGGACACTCTCCGGACCAGGCACACTGATACGATAATCTCCGTTGACATCTGTCACTGTACCGGTGGTAGTACCTTTTACCAGCACGTTAACTCCAGGAAGAGCACCTTCTTCTGGTGATGTCACTTTTCCGGTTACGGTCTTTTCCTGCGCATAAGAGAGGTTGACTACGAAGAATGCCAGCAGGCTGAAAAGCATCCCTCGCATGTAACAAGTAAAATTACCCATGTGATTTGTAGATTAATTTGGTTATAAAAATTGAATTGAAGGCCAATCTTGATTTATAAAAATTTTGCTCAAGTAAGAGCTCTAATTCAGATAGGAAGAGAAACTTCACGGCCTCGGAAACAAATCATTTCCGAACAATTGTATTAACTAAATTAATCCTCATCACAGCTTCAACAGAAACACTTTCGCAACACTAGCAAATGCCTCTTCATTCAACCACGAAAATGTATACTACTGATCATATCCAAGGTGTGAATAAGGATAAACCCGGACAGTTACTAAATCACGATTTTTAAGATAGAAAAAATTAATCATTATTTTTTCGTTAAATGCAATTTTGGCAAAAAAAATACTGCAAAAAACAATGTAATTATGCATTTAGCAAAATAAATTTGAAAATGAACAATTTTGACCAAAAAAAATTTTAGCGCACTTTTATAAACCATTTAAACCATATTCATTTTAAAATTAAAAAAAGTAAAATTTTATCCCCTTTTTTCTGATGAATTGAAAATTGATCCCGCAAACCATACGGAACCCTCATATTCTAAACATAGAGAATTATAGCAGCTCTGCCAGGTGTCCTATTGCTTATGTTGAAATAACTTATTTTAAGTTTTCCGTTTCAGTTCTGCTTTGACAGGGGCGCAGGCAAACAGAGGTATCCGAAACAGCTATTCCAAGTCCGCAATTTCGATTAGGTTTGTGTCTGTTAGAAATCAAAGCACAGCATCGCAAAAAAAAGTATCTTTGACGATTCTATGATACTGTCTGCCAGTTGGTAAGCACTTGGAAAGTCAGTAAAGTATCCATAATAACCTAAGAATTTCAGTTTCATGAAATACCGCCTTTATCTTTTGCTGGCCTGTCTGCTTCTGGCAGGTACTGAAGCTTTTGCTGACATTCGCCTCCCCGGCCTGTTCTCGAATCATATGGTTTTGCAGCGTGACAAAGAAGTAGCTGTATGGGGTTGGGCCGACCGAAAAGAAAATGTGACTATTTTTTTTCAGGGCCAGGAATACAGTACCCAGGCCGACCGGGCTGGCAAATGGAAAATCTCACTTCCCCCCACTCCCGCTGGCGGACCGCATTCAATCAGCATTAGCGGTAAAAATGTCATCACCCTGAATGATGTATTCTTCGGAGATGTTTACCTGGCCAGCGGCCAATCCAATATGGAGTGGCAGATGCACCGGCTGCCGGAAGGCACAGCAACGGCTGCCCAGGCTGATGCATTCAATATCAGGATCTTTTCCGCAAACCAACAACTGGCTTTCAATCCTCAGGAAGAGGTGAAAAGCTCTGGCTGGCAACTGGCCGACAGTGCTGCCGTCATGGATTTTTCAGCTATCGCCTACTACTTTGCCCGTGACATACAGCAGCGCAGCCAGGTTCCTGTAGGTATCATTGGGAGTTACCGGGGCGGCACGGCCATAGAAAGCTGGATGAGTGCTGAGGCCCTGGACAGTCTTAGTGGCTTCAGCGCCGAACTGCAAAACCTGAGATCCAGCAGGAAGAGCGCCGCAGAAATGCAGGAACGCTACCAGGCAGATTTACAGGCATGGATGCATAATGCTCTTGAAAAAGACCCGGGCTTCGCCCAAAACTGGCAAAAAACAGAGCTGCAGGATCAGGCCTGGAATGAAATGCTTTTGCCTGCCAACTGGAAAGAAGCCGGTCTGCCTGAGTATGAAGGCGCCGTATGGTTCAGAAAAGATTTTATATTGGAAAAAACCTCACCTAAAGGTTTGATCCTGCATATACCCATAGTAGACAGGCATGATATCGTGTGGATCAACGGCAAAGAAGTAGGCCGTAGCTTTCACTATGGACAACGTGCTTACCATATCCCGGCCAGTCACCTTAAACAAGGATTAAACAACCTTACCATCAGGGTATTCGACTGGCAGGGCCAGAGTGGTATCATGGGAAATGAACAGGGCCTGTATCTTGAAAACGGGCGGGAAAAGCTAACGCTCCGGGGCTACTGGAAATATAAGGCAGGTCTGAAAGCCTCAGAAGCCCCAGGCAGACCCACCAGCCCTTTTGATGGCGAAACTCCCACGGTTCGCTATAATGCTATGATCGCACCCATAGCTCCTTTTGCTATCAAAGGTATCCTCTGGTACCAGGGCGAAAGTAATGCCAGCCGCGCCCACGCCTACCGCAGCCTCTTTCCAATAATGATCCGCGACTGGCGCAGGCTCTGGAAAGAAGAAGTACCTTTTCTTTACGTACAACTGGCCAATTTTATGCAGCCTCCTACCCGCCCGGTACAGAGCGACTGGGCTGAACTCCGTGAGGCGCAGGCTGAAGCGCTAAAGCTGCCAATGACAGCCATGGCAACCGCCATAGACCTTGGAGAAGCGGATGATATCCACCCCGTCCGTAAAAAAGAGGTTGCCGAACGACTGGCGCTTTTAGCCAGAGACCTCATTTACAAAGAAAACCTTGTCAGCAGGGGGCCTGTTTTTAAATCTATGGAAATACTGGGTAACCAGATTGCCATCACCTTTGATACACAGGGCTCATCTCTGAAAGCAGTTGACCGGTATGGTTATTTACGTGGCTTCAGTATTGCCCGCGAAGACCGCAAATTTGAGTTTGCCAAAGCATACGTACAGAATGACAGCACCGTCATTGTGTACCATGATAATATTCTGAGCCCGGTAGCAGTGAGATATGCCTGGGCTGATAATCCTGATGATATCAACCTTTATAATGAAGCAGGTCTGCCGGCATTTCCTTTCCGAACCGACAACTGGCCGCTCAAATCAGAAGATGAGAACAAATACAGTATGAAATAAGCAAACATGCATAGGCTTGTTGCTGTTAAGTCATTATACTTTTTAACCTAAAAGATAGCATATGAATTACCAGGAAATACTGACCGAGAACCCGAAAAGCGCACAGAGCTATCCCCGCCACAGCGTGGAATTCTTTGATGATGCTGAAATGAAAAGCCGCTTTTACCTGAATATTGATAATCTGAAAGGCGGAGCCGAAGATAAAATAGAATCAATCGTAGATAGCTACCTGGATGATCATCCTGATATCCAGAAAGCAGTCGCTTACCGGGAAGAGAGCCCCGACAGCCGCTTTGCTTTCCGCGAATTTGGCAGAAACTAAATCATACACTCCCGGCCTGGCGCCGGGATTTTTTTATGCCTGCCGGGCTTTTGACTTGTTTCTACGGCAACGTTCGCTGCAGTAAACTACTTCATCCCAATGTTTTTCCCACTTTTTGCGCCAATGGAAGGGCAGCCCACATACCGGGCAGATTTTGCTGGGTAAGTCTCTCTTTTTTTGATGTTTCATCCTGCTTATTAAAATAAAAGATGGTGCTTGTCATGAATTATTTTTCTAACTAGCAAACAGATCAGACGATGCGCCCCGGCGTAGTGTGCCTGTCAAGTATACGCTCACCCTCCAGCTTTACTTTTTCTTCTTTCATCATCTGCCAGAGTTGCTCACGGGCATGCTTGCCACTTTGCCTGAGGTCAACGATGGGATAAGGGTAATTTTCTCCCAGTACACAGCCGTACATATGCTGTTCTATGGCAGTCATCTCCCAGGGCTGATGCACAAAATTGTTGGGCAGGTGCGCCAGTTCAGGTACCCATTGTTTGATAAAATGAGCCTCCGGATCATGCGAAAGCGACTGCTTCACCGGATTGTAGATCCTGATCGTATGTATGCCGGTGGTAGCTGCCTGCATCTGAAACTGGGGAAAATGAATGCCGGGCTCAAAATCCAGGAACTGTCTCGCCAGGTGGGTAGCCCCCTCTTTCCAGGGTAGCCAGAGATGGTGGGTCAGGAAAGACACCAGCATAGCCCGCATCCTGAAGTTGAGATAGCCGGTGGTATTGACACAACGCATGGCAGCATCTACCAGAGGGTAGCCCGTCTGCCCTTCTTTCCATGCCTCAAAAAGCCTCTCATCATTTTCAGTCCTGATGATATTAAATGCCGCATTAAAGTTTTCAGATTCAATTCGGCATTCCATTTCAAACTTTTGAATAAAATGGCAGTGCCAGCGAAGGCGCGAGGCAAAATTACTGACTTCCCTTTTATGAGACACCCACTGACTATAAGCTCCGCAGGCCTGGTACACCTGCCTGACAGAGATATTTCCCCAGGCCAGGTAGGGCGAAAGACGGCTGCAACTCCGGCGGCTCAGCAGCGGCTTAGAGATATGCCTGCTATAGTTCTGAGCCCTTTCAGTCATAAAAGAAGTCAGGTAACGCATGGCATAGCTACTACCTCCCGGCTGAAAATTTTCATCTTTATTAAGAATGCCATCTGGTAGTATAGGCCCCCGATAAGTATCATAAAATGCATCAGGCAGTTGAAAAGCACAGAGCTTTCTGAGTTTAACTTCATCTCCAGGACTTTCCATAAATTCATGCCACTTATCTGCCCAATGCTCACGGTTTTTCAGGCCGCGGATCACACCATTATTTTGAAATTCCTGCCAACTTATGCCTGCTTTTTTACAATAAGCGGCTACCTGCTTATCCCTTTCGTAAGTAAGCGCCAGCCCACTTTCCTGATAAGCATAAATCTTTTTAATATGAAAATTATCATGGATAGCCTGTATAACCGGCAAGACTTCTGAATGAAAAATATACAACTCATGCTGATGCTCAGCCAGTTTCTGCCTCATTTCCTGTAAGGACTGATAGACAAAGCGCCAGTGGCGACTACTGCTCTCAGCGGCATGCATGAGGGAAGGTTCAAAGAAAGCAACAAGTAAGGTAGGGTGGCCACTGCGAATGGCATGGTGCAGGGGAGCATGATCTGTCAGACGGAGATCACGCTTGAACCACAGCAGGTTGATACCTTGTTTTTCCACCTTCAAAAAACACCACAGGCTGCAAAAATGTTTGCCTAGTGGTCAACAGCAGGGCTTATTCAAAAAGCAGGTAAAGGGTAACTGTATTGGTAGTAAGCTGCTGTATGGGTGCACCATAGGGATTTTCCCGCTCGTTCTTTACGTTGACGATGCCACGGGAGAAGCGCAGTTCGGGAGAAAATTTGAAAAGAGGAAAATACACATCCAGTCCGAAACCAGCCTGTAGAGAAAGGTTGCTACCCCTCACCAGCAGACGGTCATCGGCATCCTGGTCTTCTTTTTTGCCGGTAGCTTCAAAGCCGGGTTCTATCCCTCCTACCAGGTACATGCGGGTGTTGCCCCAGCGCTTTGACTTATACTTGAAAAGGAGGGGAAACTCTACAAAAGTTGCTTCTACCAGCTGCTGGTCAACTACACTTTGTCCGTTTTGTATAAAATTATAATTTACCCGGTTTTCATAAAACACTACCTCGGGCATGATCCGCAGGTCCAGGTATTCCAGCAGGCGAAAGTTAGCGATCAAACCCAATGAAAAACCGTAGGAATAATCAGGCATGACAGAATGGAGCGAATCCATACCCGCAAAACTGTCGGCATACTGCAGGCGATAACCCGATGAATGCAGGCCCATAGAAAAGCCATAGTGCAGCCAGCGTTTATCATAATTAGGCATGTTTTCGCTATTGTTGGCACCACGCTGTGCCTGTACATCGGCAGAGAACAAGACAAAAAGGAGGCTAAAAACAGCTACTTTATACCCGTGTAAATAGAGCTGATGCCGAAGGTTAGTTTTTTGCATACTGTTTGCTGGTAGCCCACCCTTTCCAGCACATCCAGGAAGGCTTCACCATCCGGAAAGGCCTGTACCGACTCAGGCAGGTAGGTATACGCTGATTGATCTTTTGAAATCATCCGCCCTATCACCGGCAGGATGGCTTTAAAGTAAAAGTTGTACAGCTGCTTGAAGGGGAAGCTGGTAGGTTTGGAAAACTCCAGCACCACTACCTTACCCCCCGGCTTTAGTACCCGGTACATATCAGCCAGGCCCTGTTCCAGGTTCTCAAAGTTCCGTACACCAAATGCAACGATAATGGCATCAAAGATATTATTGTCGAAAGGGATTCTTTCGGAGTCACCCAGCTTCAGCTCAATCTTATGGTCCAGCTTCATTTTCCTGAGCTTTTTACGGCCTACTTCCAGCATGCCTTCAGAAATATCCACTCCGATCACCTTTTCAGGTTTGAGTGAAAGCGATTCTATGGCAAAATCAGCGGTACCGGTGGCCATATCTAAAATAAGCTGAGGGCGCTCTGCCTTCAGGTGTTTAATAGCTTGCTTACGCCAGTAAATGTCTATACCCAGGCTGAGGAGGTGGTTGAGCAGGTCATAACGCTTGCTAATGTTGTTAAACATCGTAGCTACCTGCTCTTTCTTGCTGCTTTTCTGATCTTTATAGGGGACTATTGCCATGATGGACAAAGGTAAATGTTTTACCTGTATCCAACAGCCAAATCAATGAATTTGTTGCTTCCTTCTGCTACCTCCTGACCTGGTCATGAGTGGGTTTATTTGAGGCTGCTGGTCTGGCTGTTATCCAGGATGCGCATTTCTACACGGCGGTTGAGTTCGCGGCCTTCTTTTTCATCATCGTTGGAAGCTAGTGGGTCTTCCTCTCCATAGCCCTGGGCTACCAGCCTGCTTGCGTCTATCCCTTCCTTGATCAGGAAGTTCACGATAGACTGAGCGCGTTTCAAAGACAACTCCTTATTGTAAGCTTTAGGACCAATGCTGTCGGTATGACCGGCAATCTCTATATTGGTATCAGGATTGTCCAGGAGAAACTGTTTGAGCCTGTTAAGTTCGTCAAATGAAGCTTCCTTTAGCTGTGCACTGTTGAAATCGTAGTAGACAAAATTCAGGATCATTTTATAATTATAAGCAATCCGATCCAGGGCTATTTTTTTCCTGAATTCCTGGGCCTCACTACTGGCCGGAGGTATGGCTAGCTGCAGGCTTTTGTATACATAACCGGGACTTTCTACTGCCAGCACATATTCTGTTTCCTGGTTTTTGGCAATGGCAAAACGATAAATTCCGGCAGCTACCTTTTCGCCTTTAAAGGTCTCTTTACCGTTCATTTCCTTCATTTGCACTCTGGCATTTTCAATAGCCTGCTGAGTAGCGGCATCTTCCACTTTCAGGAGCAGTTCTACAGCCTGTAGAGTACTTGCCGCCACTACTACTTTTTCTTCCTTTGGCTCTGGATCCTGTTTTTGCGTCACTTCCTCGGTCTTTACCTTTTTCATTTCACGCTTTGCCTGGTTTGCTTCGTTTTGAGTGATCTGCTGCATTTTTTTAGCATCCAGTTTATCACCAGTATCGCTCAGGTCTGGAATTTCGACCATATAAATATCCAGATAGCCGATACCGTCGTCACGTACAGTGGCATAATAACCTCGTTTGCCATCTTTGGTACTTACAAAGAAGATATCATCATCAGGTGTGTTGATAGGATACCCCAGGTTGACCGGATCGCTCCAGGTACCGCTTTGCGTGTCAAACTCTGACTTAAAGATATCATAGCCTCCCATGCCCTTGCGGCCACGGCTACTAAAATAGAGGGTAGTATTGTCATGATCAATAAATACCCCATCTTCGTCAAAAGGGGTATTAATCTTGTCTCCCAGGTTGGTCACTTTTCCCCATACGCCTCGGCGGTCTTTCTCGCATTTGTAAAGGTCAAGCCCGCCGTAGCCGCCCGGCCTGTTGCTCGAGAAGTAGATGGTATTGCCGTCAGGAGAGATAGAAACTGAGTTTTCAGAATAGCTGGAATTGATATTATCACTTAGTGGCACCGGCTGCGACCAGCTGCCATCGCTTTTACGGTCAGATACATAAATATCACCATTGTTCTCATCCCGGTAGATATAAAGCTGCTTACCGTCGGCAGATAGGGACAGGTTAGATTCAAAATAAAGAGTATTGACTGGTTCGCCTATGTTTTCGGCCGGGCCCCATTTGCCATCCACCTTATGAGATATGAAGATATCTTCGTAGGGAAAGTTGTCATCGTACACGTTTTCATTCAGGTTACCCTCTCTGCGTCGGGAGGTGAAGATCATCATCGTCTCGTCGGCATTTATCACCGGGGCATAATCAAGACTTCCTGAATTTATTGAGTTACCCAGATTAGTAATAGTAAAATTTCTTTTGTTGGCAATAAATTCAAGGCCGTTTTCACATTCATAAATACGCCGCTTTACTTGGTTGGCAGGTACCTTGTCATCTCCCCGGTATTCTGTGTCCTGATCCAGTTTCTGCAGATAACGGGCATAAAATTCTATAGCCTTTTCAAACTCCAGTCCATACTGATAAGCCCTGCCGATAGAGTACAGGATATCAAACCTATAGTCAGCATCCAGTTCATAAACACGAAGGAAATAAGGTGTAGCCTCGCCTTTGTTGATTGTTTCGGTAATGGTACGACCTGCCATATAGTTGGCCTTAATATTATCAGGGTCAGCTTGGGCAGCCTGTACATAGGTTTCTTTGGCTACTTCAGGCGCCTTCTGCTCAAAGTAGATCTCATCACCAATTTCAACCAGTTGACGGGCCAGTTCTTTATTATCCTGTCCGTATACATCCAGGTGCCCCATCAGGGTCATGATGAATACCAGGAGTATGTATGCTGCTCTTCTTAACATGTGAGTTTTCATCCTAGCGCTAGAAACAAAACCGAATATGAAAAAGCGTAATCCTCTCAATTTGTGATAAATACGCGCTGGCAATTTAGCGTGTATAAGGCTTTTAAGAAATGACTAAATTTTACAACGTAATATTAAAAAGTAGAAACGGCATTAAGCTAAGTCAGAATAAAGTATAGCTCACAAAGTGATGTAATATTAGGCGTTATTATCCTAAAGTTAAATTACTTTTATACAATTAATGATTTAAAAAGTTAAAAATTAACAATCTGTGTTCCTTCCTGTCAGATTTAAAAATAAAATATAAAGAATTTGAGTTGTAACTATTCGTATAAAACTGATTATAAGCAACTTATATCCTTGTACATAAAGTTAAGGTTTGGCTGTTTTCTCAGATCTGTTTTTTAGATCCGAAGCAGCTTATGCAAATCAGCTGCCATGATCTTCTTGTAAGTTTTCATTAAAAATCAGTAGGGGTTAAGAAGTGCTTATTCCTGATAAAAGGAGCATTTTTTTATCTGCTTATGCCCTGTGACACAGATGGTAACGACAGAGATCATGAAATTTTCTCACAAAAAGCTTCCGCTGAAGTTATAAAAGATGAAAAACAATACTTAATCGGATTTATAACCTAAAAACTGATAACATGTCAAAAGAAAATAACGATCTGGCTCATTCACTCAACCAGCTTCTTAATACTACTGCCAATGCTAGAGAAGCTTATAAAAATGCCTCAAAAAACGTACATAACAAACCACTCACCCTATTTTTCGAAGATGCAGCTAATGAACACGAGCATTTTGCCGAAAAATTGAAAGCTGAAATTGAATATCTGGGAGAAAAACCCAAAGAAAAAACCAGCTTCAAGTCAGATTCCGACCGGTTCTGGATGGATTTTGCTTCTATCATCACACACAGAAATGAATCTGCTCTGCTGAAAGCTTGTCGCAGGGCTGAAGAAAAAACTATTGAGCAGTATGATGATACTCTCCGTCATGAGCGTATTTCAGATGAAATGAAAAACAGCTTACACCGGCAGCGTGAGTATGCAGTCAACCAGAAAAAAAAGGTAGATGAGTTGCTAAGTCAGTACCAAAGTGAGTGATAAAAAGAAATTCACTCCGAGGAAGTACATGGTAAGCAGTAGCCTGGCTGAGCTTATATAGATATTGATCATGATGTTTTAAGAATTGGAGAAAAATTTGTATCATTCGCAATTAAATTGACTACATCTACATATAAGATAAGATCACAAGGTGAAATTTATGTTCAAAAAAACAGCCACCGCTCTCCTCTTTGTTTTACTTGCTTACTTCCAGTCGCCAGCTTCTGCCAACAATGATGAAAACCACTTTACCATTGTTGAAAAAAACAACCTCAAGGGGCTTTTTGATGAAGATGGCAATACCATCATCCCTATTTCTTATGAGGACCTGGGCTGGTCAGGTGCCAACCCTGAGGTTTATCATAAAGTTATTGGCTACCGGGAGAAGGGTTACTGGGGCCTGATTGACGTAAAAAACCAGAAAGTCACCTCCCCGGTTTACCATTCGCTCCTTCCCTTTCATGATAAACTGATCTTAGCTTCCCGCAGCAAGGAAAACAGCCGTAAACGGGTGTATGGGCTGATCAACTACAAAGGAAAGGAAGAGCTAAGTTTTCGTTATGCTTCCCTTGTGCCTAACCACAAACAGTTAATTGCTTCTGTGGCTAATGGTCAGAATATCTCTTTTGGCATTATTGACGATAAAGGTCAGGCTGTGGTGGGTTTTTCCTATAATAAAATCTTCCCCCTTTCCGCCAGGGCCTATGCGATCTATAATCAGCAGCACAAACTGGCACTAGCTTCAGACCGTGGAAAGTTCCTTACCGAATTCATTTATGATAGCGTCAGCACCTTTAATAAAAACCACCTGGCTATTGTCTTTGAGAACGGTAAACAGGGTGTCATACATGAAGATGGTACTGTTCTCGTACCTGCTGATTACCAGCGCGTGAAAATTGGAGAAGACGGTCAGATCAGTGTACTGCCCTTCAACCAATGGTATGCTATGAGTGGAGAGTACAAAAAGCTCATGACCTATACCTATGAGGATATGCAACCTGTCGGCATCAACCTTTACCAGGTAAAAGTGGGCCATATCTCTACCTTCATTGACCAGGATGGTCACTATCTATTGTCAGAAAATACGCGGGTAAAACGCATGGAGAACGGTTTTCCCATCATCTGCAAAGACGGGAAATTGGGCGTGATGAGTGGGGCAAAGACCGATAATAATCAACTCATTCTTGATATTGCCTACGACTCTATCCGGGTGGATGGCAATTTCATCCTGGCAGCTCGCATGATAGGAGAAGAAAATGCCAGCTGGTCACTGTTTAATAATAAGGGTGAAAAACTCAGCAGCTACGCCTACCAGGACATGAAGCCCAGCAGTGAGGGGCTTTTCCCTGTCAAAAGAAAAAACTACTGGGGCTATATCAACCAGAAAGGCGAAGAAGCTATCCCTTGTCAATACCTGAGTGTCAGCCCTTTCAGCCAGGGACGGGCCAGTGTACATTTCATTGATGGGCAGGGAATTATTGATGGCCTGGGCAACTGGATGATCAAACCTTTTAAGTACAAAGGAGCCAGCTTAAGGCTGGAGCGTATTCATGATGATCTGTATATTTTCAGTACCGAAGCCCGACGATATGAGCCTGCCCGCTATGGATTGGTCAACAGCTTCGGCCGAGAAATTTTTGTTGGTCATTGTTCTTTAAAAAACAATGGCAACAGTGTGTGGGAGACCAATGAGCAAGGCAAAGTAGGCCTGATCAGCTACAGCGGGCAGCGACTACTTGATACCAAATACGATTCCATTTCCGGGCTGCAGGAAGGTACTGTTTATACTTTCCTCAAAGAAGGCCATATAGGTATCATGAGCCGGGAGGGCAAAATACTGGTTAACCTCGACAATAATTTCCAAGAGTTGCACCCTATGAGTGAGCATTACCTGGGAGTAAAAATTAATGATAAATTTGGTTTTGTTGATACTTTGGGCCGCCTCAGGATAGCTAACCGCTACGATTCTATTACACATTTTAAGAGTGATATGGCTGCCATTAAGCTGATGGGTCGCTGGGGCTATATTAACCGCTCTGAAGTGCTGGCAGTACAACCTCATTTTGACAAGGTCTACCCTTTTTCCAAAGGCCTGGCTGTAGTAAAAAAGGACGGAAAATACGGGATGGTCAACAAAAAAGGTGAAACGGTAGTACAACTTGAATATGACAACATACGTCCGGCAAAAGAAGATCGTTTTATTGTTGAGAAATACGAGAACGGACAGCCGAAATTAAAGCATACGGGGCTAGTCAACGAAAAGGGTATGACCCTCATATATCCTAAGTACGATTCTTTAGAAGATCTGGGCAATGGTTATGTCATCATCAGCAGAAACGGCCGTTTTGGACTGTTGACCACCAGCGGACGTAGCACTATTCCCCTTAGCTACGACGATATAAGGTACGATCCTTATAATAATGTATACCTTGTACTGAAGAAGCAGGGCTGGAAGACATTGGAGATTGCTTCGGTCAAGTAGAAGCCGACCTTTGTACTAGTAGCATATGAAAAAACAAAGCCGACATCTCTAACAGGTGTCGGTTTTGTTTTTATGTGTCATTTTATCGAACTACTTTCTATTAAACATTGATTAATCCTCATCATCTTTCTTTCCCCTGCTGGTATCATCTTCGCCCGAGATGGCATTTCTCATATCCGTATCGGCCTGTATGTTACGCATGCGGTAATAGTCCATCACGCCAAGGCTACCTGAACGAAAAGCTTCTGCCAGTGCCTTGGGTACTTCTGCTTCGGCCTCAATTACTTTGGCGCGAGCCTCCTGCGACTTAGCACGCATTTCCTGCTCATTAGCCACCGCCATGGCCCTGCGTTCTTCTGCCTTGGCCTCTGCCACCTTAAGATCGGCATTAGCCTGGTCTATCTGTAGTTTAGCACCTATGTTATCACCCACATTGACATCAGCTATGTCAATAGACAGTATTTCAAAAGCCGTACCTGCATCCAGACCACGCTGCAGTACCAGTTTGGAGATATTATCCGGATTCTCCAGCACATCGGTATGTTTGCGTGCTGAACCGATGGAAGTTACAATACCCTCTCCTACCCTGGCCAGGATGGTATCTTCACCTGCACCACCCACCAATTGGGCGATATTAGCTCTCACGGTCACCCTGGCTTTGGCCATGAGTTGAATACCGTCTGCTGCCACCGCAGCCACCTCAGGAGTATTGATTACCTTAGGGTTTACTGATATTTGTACAGCTTCAAACACATCTCTTCCAGCCAAATCAATTGCCGTAGCCTGTTTGAAACTAAGGCGGATATTGGCTTTATCTGCCGAGATGAGGGCTTTAATTACAGAAGGCACATTACCTCCGGCCAGGTAATGTGTTTCCAAGTCAGAGGAGGTTACATCCAAGCCCGCCTTAGTAGCAGTAATAAGTGAATCCACCACGATGCGGGGAGGTACTTTTCGGATGCGCATGAAGACCAGCTCTAGCAATCCTACCTTTACACCCGAAAAACGGGCGGTAATCCAGAGGTTGAGCGGAATAAAATAGAGAAACGTAAAAAAAGCCACAATCGCGGCTATGATGATCAAAACGAGTGATAGTCCATCCATAAATCTGCTTTGTTTTTATTAGTGTGATGCTTACGAATTAATGGGTTCTACGTATATTTTCTGATCAACAATATTGACGATACGAACTTCAGTGCCTGCCGGGGTGTAGTGGCCCATAGTGCTCACCTCAACCACCACATCTTTAAATTCAGCTTTACCACTGGGACGAAGCGCAGAAAGAGTAATACCCTTGTCTCCTTTCCAGAGGTTGTTTTTCACCTCGTCATTTACCCGGCTGGTACTAGAGCTCTTGAGAGAAAGCTTTTCCCAGGTGCCGGAGCGCAAACTTACAATCAGTAGAATTGTAAGACAGAGAAAAGCCACCCCCAGCACACTGAATCCTGTTCCACTGCCAAAGTTGATGAAAGCCAACACTACGCCTGCTCCTGTTAGCAGCAGACCGGCTACACCAAATACAGTAGCCCCTGGTATGAAGATAAATTCGGTGAGCAGCAAAAGGATACCCACTATGAGTAAGATGATAATCGCCAGCCACATGGAATCAGAAAATTAAAGGGCAAAGGCCCGACCTCGTAAGCCGGGCCTTTAAGATACAAGATTAATAAGCTTTGGCAAACAATACTCTTTTATCAGAAGGCTTTCCGCTATAAATACATTTTCCTTCTTCTTTCTCAGGGTTTAGCGGAATACAACGAATGGTTGCTTTGGTCTCTTCTTTTATTTTGGCTTCAGTTTCAGCCGTGCCATCCCAATGAGCAGCGACAAAACCTCCCTTTTCGTCAAGGATCTGCTTCATTTCTTCATAGGAATCGACCTTGTATGTTCTTTCCTCTCTGAAACTGAGGGCTTTGTTGTAGATATTTTGCTGCATTTCATCCAGCAGCTGCTTAATCTTCTGAGGCAGGCTGTCATCAACTGCGTGGGTCTGCTTTTCAAGCGTATCCCTCCTGGCGATTTCTACGGTTCCATTTTCCAGGTCACGTGGTCCCATGGCCAGCCGGAGAGGCACTCCTTTGAGCTCATACTCGGCAAATTTCCATCCGGGCTTATGAGTGTCACGATCATCGTACTTTACAGAAATACCAAGCGCTTCCAGCTGGGTTTTGATACTCTTTACTTTCTCGGAGATAGCCTGTAACTCTTCATCTTTCCTGAAAATAGGCACGATCACAAGCTGTATCGGAGCCAGCTTAGGTGGTAGCACCAGTCCGTTATCGTCGGAGTGGGCCATGATCAGGGCACCCATCAGGCGGGTACTGACCCCCCAGGAAGTACCCCAAACGTATTCTAAACTACCTTCTTTGGTAGCATATTTTACGTCAAAAGCTTGGGCAAAATTCTGTCCGAGAAAATGAGAGGTCCCCGCCTGAAGCGCCTTACCATCCTGCATCAGCGCTTCTATGCAGTAGGTATCCAGGGCACCGGCAAATCGCTCACTTTCGGTTTTTATGCCTTTAATGACAGGCAAAGCCATATGAGCCTCGGCAAATTCAGCATAGACATTCATCATCCTGACCGTTTCTTCCACTGCTTCAGCCTGGGTAGCATGTGCCGTATGTCCCTCCTGCCAGAGAAACTCGGCAGTCCTCAGGAAAAGACGCGTTCTGAGCTCCCATCTCACCACATTAGCCCACTGGTTGATGAGCAAAGGCAGATCGCGGTAAGACTGTATCCAGTTGCGGTAAGAGCTCCAGATCACCGTTTCGGAAGTAGGCCTGACGATCAGTTCTTCTTCCAGTTTGGCTTCAGGGTCCACTATTACACCACTGCCATCTTCTGCATTTTTGAGCCTGTGATGCGTTACCACCGCACATTCTTTAGCAAATCCTTCTACATGATCGGCTTCTCTACTCAGGTAGGATTTGGGAATAAAAAGCGGAAAATAAGCATTGGTATGCCCGGTAGCTTTGAACATACGATCCAGTTGTGCCTGCATTTTTTCCCATATGGCATAACCATAAGGCTTGATCACCATACAACCACGCACATCAGAAGTTTCAGCCAGATCCGCTTTTTTGACCAGTTCGTTGTACCAGGCAGAATAATCTTCGCTTCTCTTAGGCAATCCTTTACTCATAAATTTCTTTTTATTGGTACTATATTTGTAATTTTTTTGTTATATATATGCAATTATTACGGACAAAGATATTTATTACATATCTATTTTATTAATTTACCGTATACAATAATAGAGATTTAGAATCAAATAGGAGGAAATCTATGAAAACTTATGTGGCATCTCTTGTTTCCGGACTGGCGGCAGCAGGCTTGTTGAGTTCATGTGCTTCAACAGGACAGCTCGCTTCCAACGGGGAGTACGACGACTTATACTTTACGGCCAGTGACAGAAACACCGTAGAGTTTGTCAAACTCAATGAGCCCCAGCGTGCCGATTACGAGCAGGGTTCTTATGTGTTTGACCAGCAAAGCTATTCCTCCAAAAATGTTAACCCTGAATATGTTGCTAAGTACAGCAATAGCAACAACGTACAGTCAAGTGTAGATAATGCGCCTGCACAAGATCAGGAGTATTATGTAGAAGAAACCGACCGTAATACCTTTGATGGTGTAGATGAGCCCCGAATCGTGAATAACTTCTACGGCCCTATGGGTAGATTCGGCACTTTTGGTAACCCTGCCTTTGCGGGCTGGGGCGCTAATCCTTTCTTCCACGATCCTTTCATGATGGATCCCTTTTTCGATCCCTTCTGGGGCCCCACTGCTTTTGCTCGTCCCGGATTGAATTTCGGCCTATCTGTAGGATTTGGCTGGGGATTCGGAAATCCCTGGGGTTTCAACCGCTGGAACCGTTGGGGAGATCCTTTCTGGGGTGGAGGTTTTGGATCACCCTGGGGATTTGGCAATGCCTATGCTATGGGTTTCAGGAATGGCTTTTATGGAGGAGGTCTATGGAACAGGCCTTCAGTAGTGATTATCAACAATGAAAACATGGGAGTGGCGCGCCGAAACATTACCCGTGGCAGAAGCAATCAGCGTATCAGCAGAAGCGTTAACAATGGAGATTCTTTTGCTACCAGAGGCCGTAGTACCACTACAGGTAGCAGAAATGCGGTAACCCGGGGCAGCAGCACAGTACGTAATGCAAGAGGTACTTCAAACCGTGATTTTACGGCTACTCAAAACGAATACTACAGCCGTTCACGTGCCAACGCAAGATCTGCTGAGACAAGCCGCATCATGCGTAGCTCCACACCGGCCACACGTGGCAGCAGAAGTTACTCACCTGCCGAAGCTAACAGACGAAGCAGCAGGTTTGGAAACTACAACCGTGCCCGTAGCACCAGTCCTTCAAGAAGTTACTCAAGTCCGAGTTACAACAGAGGATCCAGAAGCTACGGGAGCACTTCGCCGAGCTACAACAGCGGGTCGCGCAGTCGCAGTTCTTCACCCAGCTATAACAGAGGAAGTTATGGCGGTTCAAGAAGCAGCGGAAGCTACGGCAGAGGAAGCTCCTCAGGTAGCAGAAGTGGGGGTCGCAGCTCTCGCGGAGGCGGAGGCTACTAATAAATAGCTGAAGGTTTCCTATAAAAGGTTAAATAACATGTAGTGTAGTGAGAGCGTTATCTTACTACACTATTTTTTTGTCCATACTATCTTATACTATCTATGAGATCATTAAATAACCCATATATCTTATTATTAATCTTCGGCCTGCTGATGGCTACTCAGCTACAGGCACAGGTAGCGCAGGATGCATTGATCATCAGCAGGAACGGGCCTACCGGAACGGCCCGATTTCTGGGCATAGGGGGAGCTGGCGTATCCCTGGGAGGGGATGTAAGCTCAGCTTACCTAAATCCCGCTGGCCTGGGATTTTATAACAGATCTTCGGTTGTACTTACTCCATCATTTGAATATGTCACCACCGATGGTAATTTTCTGGGAAACAATACCGAGGCCTACAATACTAATTTTGGGGTTGCCAATTTCGGTATCATCATTAACAATACCAGTGATGACATTGTACCTTCAGATTACCGAGGAGGCTCTTTTGCCATCACTTTCAACAGAACCAATTCTTACAACAGAGACTATAACTTTGGGCCCGCAGAGAATCCCTTTTCTATCCTGGATGAATTTGCCCTGCAGGCTAACGGTGTAAATGCTGATGAACTATTGGCCAACGCCCAGGATGGCTTCTTCCCTGACTATATCGACGCAGCTTACGAAAACTTCCTGATTAACGCCTATCCCAATGACCGGGATCGGTATGTTGCTTCCATACCTGAAGGCACTACGGCTGAGCAGCTTATTGACATAGAAGAATCAGGAAGACAGTCAGAATGGAACTTCTCCTATGGAGGAAATTATAAAGACAAAGTATACTTTGGGCTGAGTATTGGATTCAAAACTTTCAGCTATGAGAGAAATAATCGTTTTCAAGAAGTACCATTATATACGCAGGATTACATACAGGATGTAGAAGAAGGCTCTCCATTTTTCCCGGTAGATGAGCAGTTATCCATCAATTTTGTAGATGATGTCATTCTTGAAGAAACTCTCCTCTTAAACGGTGGCGGCATCAATGCCAACCTGGGTGTCATTTATCGACCTATTGATGAGCTTACGCTCGGTCTTTCTTACAAAACACCTACCTTTTACAGCATTACGGAGGAGTACTTTTTTGACCTGACATCTTCTGTTTCGGGCATACAGGAAAGCAATGATACTGATCCTTTTTTCGTTGATCAAACCATAGAAGGGAACCGTAATATCGCCGAGTACACCCTTTCTACACCTTCACGAATAAGTGGCGGAGTTACTTACTTTATAAGTAAATATGGTTTTCTGACGGCCGATGTGGAGTACGTCAACTATGCTAACAACCGATTCAACTCACCTGATTTTCCTACCAACGATGTCAATGATGACATTGATCAGATTATGGAATCGGTCTTTAACTACAGATTAGGAGCTGAGTTGAGGTATCAGATCCTGCGCTTCAGGCTGGGTTATGCTATGTACGCTGATCCTACCCAATATGTGGGTGATGAAATTAACAGGGACAGGATGGTACTGACAGGTGGTATTGGCGTAAATACACCCACCTTCTTTGCCGATCTGGCCCTGGTGAATACGCGCTATGGCACAGATTTTTTCCCTTACCTGGGTGCGGCCAACTTCCCGGCTCCGCTGCCTCAGTCAGACAATAATATCATGAATACGGTACTTACGGTAGGCTTCAATTTTTAGTCTTAAGCGATAGCAGGTGGGCAATACGTTCGGCAGTGATATGCTCGCCTGCTATTTCTATTTTTGCCTGCCTGTAGAAGGGAATGCGGTAGCTGAACTTCAGATCAAAGTCTCTCACCAGATTATTCGGGTCCATTTGCTGAAAAAGGGGGCGATCAGCCATTCCTTTGGCAGACATACGTCCTATGATATGGCTGGTAGGAATGTCCAGGTAAACAGTGATACCTGCTTCATTCATTGCTTTCATATTATCGTAAAAACAGGGCGTTCCCCCACCGGTCGCAAGCACAAAGTTTTCATGCTCATGCATGATGCGATCAAGTGTATCTCTTTCAAGTTCACGAAAATAAGTCTCCCCATTTCGTCTGAAAATTTCGCTGACAGGCATACGCATGGTATGTTCAATCTCATGGTCTAAGTCAATGAAAGTATGGTCTAACAGCCTTCCCAGCTGCCTACCCAAAGTAGACTTTCCTGAGCCTGGCATACCAACGAGAAATACTTTCATAGCCTCTGCATGATTTATTTCATAGCCACACGCTTATTCAGAATTTCCTTGATCTGACCGGCATCAGGCACATCATTGAAATGCCACTTACCAGCGACCACGCCGTTTTTCAGAAGCACAATTCCGGGATTGGCCCTGATGATGGTCTTGAGCAAGGTGGCATCAGCAAAGTAATAGGGAATAGCCAACTGATGCTCATGCCTGAATGCTTCAAAAATAGTTTCACCTGAAGCAGTAAGTATGACGGGCGAAACATCAGCAGGCAGATCTTCCATTAAGCTTTTGATCTCAGGAAGTGCATCTGTATCTGCCTTCTGTGCATCATACATAACAACCATCAGCCTGTTACCTTCAAAGCTCTGTTCGGTAAAGTCGCCTTCGTTGTTCCAGACACTATAATCGGTAATCTTAGGCTGCGCCTCAGGGTTAAGCAACACCATCTCTTTGAATTCGTAACCTCCTTCAGCAGGATACTCCAGAAACTCCTCTTCCTTCCCTTCCTTGTGCATGATGTACTTATACTTAAGGGGTTCTGAAGGCTGCATAAGCGCAGGAATGTTAGAGCCTACTTTATAAGCCCTAAAGTCAAAGTAAGGCAGGTGCTGTATGGCGAAGATTGCTCCAAAGATGTTGATGGCCGTAACTGCTGCTATGCTAAGATCGGCTGCATTTCCCTTCAGCAGGCTCTGGTATTTATCACGATACATAAAGATGATCCCTATGAGCACCAGCAGTATGATGTCTTTATAAAATGACTGCCAGGGAGTGAGCTTAATGGCATCGCCAAAACACCCACAATCAGTTACTTTATTAAAATAAGCTGAATAGAATGTAAGAAACGTAAAGAAAACGATGATACCCATCAACAGCCAGGAGGTAAGGCGCATGCGGTAGCTGATCAGCACAGCCACACCCAGCACCACTTCCAGTACACTTAGCAAAACCGAAAAGAAGAGGGAAGCAGGAACAAGAGAGGCAAAAACTGGTGCAAAATCTACAGCGAATACTTCAAAATATTCTTCCAGTTTGATGGCCGTACCTACCGGGTCGTTGATTTTAATGAGACCGGAAAAGATGAAAAGCCCACCTACCAAAAAGCGAGCTATCTGCGCAATAACATTCATAGCATTCAGCAGTTAATTAAATAAATTAGATGGTACAAAACCTGGTTTAATCAGGCAAAAGACCCCAAGGTCTGTCATGTCCTGATGTTAGCTCTGACTCCCTATGATACCAGTAACTTACCCTGATCGTCTTCAACCTGCTTAAGGCGCAGCTGTTTCTTCAGGATAAAGCCTTTGATGCTGCTCACCAGCATTACCTGCCAGGCTCCGACACTGTGATGGCTCTTTTGCAGCAGCAAACTAAGGGTCAATTACAATACCATCATAAAGGGGTTCAAGTTCCTGAAAGTTCATCGCAAATACAGTATACTTGTGTAATTTTAAATGCATTTGTGTAATGATACAATCATTGATATTAGACCGACAAATTCTTTAGAAAAATTATCTTTCACCTGATGCTAGCCATTCTTTTGAATGGGTTGTATCCGCTTTGATTTGATAAAAACCTGATCAGTCAGGGAAGGCAATCTGAGGATACGCCAGGCTTTACCAAAGTCTCAGGTTTTCTTTTCAAATAAGCTTTTGCAGGCCTTTATCACTTGATTATATTCGTGTTCGGTTTGATTTTTCAAAATTAAATGCTATACAAATATCACTTGGGTACGAAAATTGATCCCAAATCAAAAAGTAAATTATTTCCCCTTAAAATAACACTCAAAATTAAGGGAAATTTGGTAGATCTCAGTCATCCAATCGTCATGGGCATCCTGAATGTTACGCCTGACTCTTTCTACGATGGCGGACGCTATATACAAAACGATAGCAGGCTTTTGCGTCAGGCCGAAAAAATGCTGACTGAGGGGGCTACGATCCTTGACATAGGTGGATATTCTTCAAGACCAGGGGCTGAACACATCAGCACAGAAGAAGAAAAAAAACGAGTCGTCAATAGTATTGATCTGGTATCTAAATCATTTCCGGAAGCGTACATATCCGTAGACACTTTCCGGTCAGAAGTAGCCAGAGAGGCCGTGGCTGCCGGAGCCTGCATGATCAACGACATTTCGGGCGGGCAGTTAGACGAGCAGATGTTTGATACGGTGGCAGAACTTCAGCTTCCCTATGTGCTGATGCATATGAGAGGCACTCCTCAAACCATGAAGCAGCTCACCGACTATGACGACCTGATGCTTGATCTGATTGATTATTTTCAGAAAAGAATAGCTGTTTTAAGGGAGAAAGGCGTAAAAGACATCATTGTTGATCCGGGTTTTGGTTTTGCCAAAACGATAGATCAGAATTTTATGCTGTTAAGTCGAATGGCTGATCTCCAGCTCCTTGAGGTGCCGATACTGGCAGGGCTTTCCAGAAAGTCAATGATCTACCGCAGGCTGGATATTCCGGTAGAAGAAGCGCTTAACGGAACCAGCGTACTTAATACGATGGCTTTGATGAACGGAGCAGGCATTTTAAGAGTTCATGATGTAAAAGAAGCAATACAAACCATTAAACTATATAAATACACGTATACTTGATCTATCTTTTTTCCATAGGGTTTCTCGACATTAGCTGGGTAGATATCATAGATATCTCGCTGGTCAGCGTATTGCTGTACCAGGTCTATAAGCTGATGAAGGGAAGTGTAGCCCTGAGTATATTTTTTGGCTTTTTAACCCTTTACCTGATCTTCCTGGTAGTTAAGGCTGCCGAAATGGAACTGCTCAGTGCCATACTCGGTCAGTTTATGGGCGTAGGCGTGCTGGCGGTGATCATACTCTTCCAGCCTGAGATTCGTAAATTCTTACTGCTTGTCGGAAAAACCACAGCCTTTAACAGGGAAAACTTTTTCAAAGCCTTCTGGAAAAGAGATGACGAAGACGGTAGAATCAATATTACGCCTATCATTGATGCTTCCAAAAGCCTGAGTGGCTCCAATACCGGAGCACTGATCGTATTTTCTAAAAACTCCCCGCTTAAATTTTATGCCGAATCGGGTGATGAGATTGATGCTATCGTATCCAAAAGACTATTGCTAGCCATATTTAACAAATATAGCCCCCTGCATGATGGTGCTGTGCTTATTCATGAAAACCGTATCAAAGCCGCCCGCTGCATACTGCCTGTCACCGAACGAGACAATCTGCCCGCCGAGTTTGGGCTCAGGCACCGAGCCGCTATCGGCATGACAGAAATCACTGATACCATGGTGCTTGTTGTTTCTGAAGAAACCGGGCAAATGTCGGCTGTCAGAAACGGGGAAATTTTCCACAACTTGTCGGCCAAAGAACTCAGAAAGAAAATCAACGAATACCTCTACGAAGAAACTGCCGAAGAGGAATTTGTGCTTGACCAGGCCAAAGCCGAAGAAAAAGCATTTGTGGAAAAGAAAGAGAAAGAAAAGGAGAAGGGCAAAGGCAAAAGCCGCAAGAAGGCCGATCAGAGCATGAGCACACAAGAATAGCTACTCCCGCTTTTTTGGTTTGGGCGCCAGCCTGATCTTAGGTTTGATCCCGGTTTTAGGCTTTGCATCAGTCACTGCATTTTCTTCTTCTTTAAGCCTGTACTTTCGGCGCGTCTCATTGATCAGGAAAAGCTTCTGCTGCGTGAAATTGTCAGGGTGCATTTGCTCAAAAGTTACCTTCCACGCCTGCCAGCGCTCCGGCTCTGCCTCTCTGAATTGAACGCTATCTATCTTTTTTTTGCTCAGGTATTCTTCAAAAGTCTGCATAGGCTTTGATTCACTTGCCATAACTTACACCATCCAATGATACGTATTTTTGGGCGTTAAACTTGATGTAAACATTTGATAAAAACAAGATTTAGCTTATAGCTTTGCCACATGATAATTCAGGAAAACGTTTCTCTCAAAGCTTACAACACATTTGGCATAGAAGCCAGCACCAGGTACTTTGCCAATGTGACAAATGTGGAAGAACTGCAGGAACTTATACAGCAGAAAATTTACCAGCAGCAGGAGATCTTCATCCTGGGCGGCGGAAGCAACGTACTGCTTACCAAAAACTTTGATGGGCTGGTTATTAAAATTAGTATCAAAGGTATAAGAACCGTAAAGGAAAATGATGACCATGCCTGGGTAAGAGCCGGTGCCGGTGAAAACTGGCATCAGTTTGTGCTGCACTGCATTCGGTTGGGGCTGGGAGGTATAGAAAACCTTTCACTCATTCCTGGTACCATAGGTGCGGCGCCTATGCAAAACATTGGCGCCTATGGCGTAGAGATCAAGGATGTATTTGAGCAACTGCAGGCTGTCCATCTGCAGACCGGGGAACTGAGAACTTTCTCCCACGAAGAATGCCAGTTTGGGTATCGCGAAAGTATCTTTAAAAATGAGCTGAAGGGAAAATATATCATCACCTCCGTTACGCTGAAGCTCAGCAAAAAGCCAGTCATCAATACCACTTACGGTACCATACAAGAGACTCTTGCCGAAATGCGCAGTAAAGCTGATTACCAGGCCCAACCGGCTATTGCAGAAGTAAGCGAAGCGGTGATCGCTATCCGTCAGAGCAAATTACCAGACCCCAGGGTGATCGGTAACGCTGGGAGCTTTTTTAAAAATCCGGTGGTTCCCAGGTCAAAATATGAGTCTCTGCAGCAGGAATTTGAAAAAGTACCCGGCTATGAGCAGGGTGATGAAATGGTAAAAGTACCGGCGGGCTGGCTGATAGAGCAGTGTGGCTGGAAAGGCAAACGCTTTGGAGGTACAGGCGTACATGATAAGCAGGCGCTGGTACTGGTCAATCATGGCGATGCCCGGGGAAATGAGGTATGGGAACTTGCCTTGAAAATAAAACAATCAGTATGGGATCGTTTCGGGATTGATATTTCTCCGGAGGTGAATATTTTATAGGGAATTGCAGACTAAAAATCAAAGAGTGCTAAATGCCAAACTTTGAACGAAGAAACGAGCGCAGACCTAAATAATGTCAAACGCAAAACCTTAAAAGTTAAACGATAAACGCTGAGCTATGAAAAGCTGCCTGATCATTGATGACATGCATCCAAGCATCATCCCCCTGCTGGAGAAAGTGGGCTGGCGGGTAGATTACCGACCTGATATCATACGAAATGAAGTACTGGAGATCATTCACCACTATGAAGGATTGATCGTTAGAAGTAAGACCGAGGTAGACCAGGAAATGATTGGCAGGGCCAGTCAACTCCGCTGGATTGCCCGTGCCGGGGCTGGCCTCGATCAGTTAAACCTGAAAGCACTTGAAGAAAGAAATATCCGTGTGGTCAATGCGCCTGAAGGAAACAGAGATGCACTGGCCGAACATGCCATAGCTCTGCTGCTTGCTCTGTTCAACAAAATTCATACAGCCGACCGGGAAATTCGCAGCGGTATCTGGAAGCGTGAAGCCAACCGGGGAACCGAACTGATGGGGAAGACCATCGGTATCATTGGCTATGGCTATATGGGACAGGCTTTTGCCCGCAGGTTGCAGGGTTTTGGCGTAGAAGTGCTGGCATATGACAAATACCGGCATCACTACACCGATTCCTACGCAAGGCAAGCAGATATGGAGGAAATTTTTGAAACAACAGATGTACTAAGCCTGCATGTCCCACTTACGGAAGAGACCCGCTTCATGCTCAATGAGGATTACCTGAACCGCTTTAGCAAGAATATTTTCCTGCTCAACACTGCGCGGGGTAAGAATATCAGCCTCAAAACGCTGGTTAGCTATTTGGAAAATGGCAAACTGCTGGGTGCTGCCCTGGATGTACTGGAAAATGAAAAGCTAGCTACCCTTACCGAAGAACAGAAGCATTGGTTTGAGCGGCTGGTGCAGATGGAGAACGTGATTATTACCCCTCATGTGGGCGGCTGGACCCACGAATCTTACGAAAAGATCAACCAGGTACTCGTCAATAAAATTAAAGGACTCTATTGACCTTTAGGATTCACATGTGAGGTTTCTGCTTAATTCAGCACTGAATTGATCAGGCAGGCTGTTACCTTGCAGTCTTATTCAGCAGATGCAATCTCATGAAATTTAAAGGCAGCTACGAATCCATCTTCGCACGCCTGCGCTCCTTTGCTGAGCGGCCGCTGGTCATTTCTCTGCTCGTACTGCTATTTTTGACCGTACTGGTGCTTTCTTTAAGCTACGACTATTACCTGAATGATTTCAGCAATTTCTGGAGAGAGGTGCTGGCCGAGGCGCACGGGATGCTATTTGATATCGCTATTATCGGTATCCTTATCTATTGGCTGAACAACCGTGGTCAGCGAAAAGCGTCTATCCGTACCTATATTGACGAAATAGAGGATTTTCGCAGTTGGAAGTCCGAAGAAGCGGCCTTTCGTACGGTAGGTAATATCAAGCGACTCAACCGCCATAAAATTTATCAGATAGATCTGGCCAGCTGCTACCTCAATCGTACCAACCTCAGTCATGTCAGGCTGGACGGCGCCAACCTTAACTCTGCGGACATGATCCAGGCCAACCTGGTACAAACTGAATTGAAAGCAGCCCGCCTGAATCGTACCAACTTCTCAGAATCCAATCTCAATCACGCCTGCCTGCATAATGCCTATGCGACAGGTGCCAATTTTGAAAACGCCTACCTGATCAAAGCGGACCTGAGCGATGCTTTCCTGATCGCTACCAATTTTGAGAATGCCTTTATGATGGAAGCCAACCTGAGAGGTGCCTATGTGGAGGGCGCGAATTTCAAGAATGCCAATCTCTATAAGGCAGACCTGAGAGGTGCTTCGGGCCTTACAGTTGATCAACTTATGCAGGCCCATACCCTGCACCAGACTTTACTTGATGAAGATCTGAAAGCCAGAATTGCTGAGCTTAAAGTTTCACTTCTGCTTCGCTGAGCTTTACTTGCAGGTTCTATAAGTTTCTCCTTTTCATTTCTTGCACTGCATAGTCAGCTGCACGGGCACTCATAGCCATGTAGGTAAGTGAAGGGTTCTGCGTAGATGTAGAAGTCATGCAGGCACCGTCGGTGACAAAAACATTTTTGACAGCGTGCATCTGATTCCAGCGGTTGAGCATAGAAGTTTTAGGATCCTTACCCATGCGGCAACCTCCCATTTCGTGAATATCCAACCCAGGCGCCTGTTTGGTATCAACGGGAGTGATATTTTTGAAACCAGCTTTATCCAGCATCTCTGAGGCCTGGAGATGAAAATCAAGAATCATTTTTTCATCATTGTCATCGTAATCAATGCTGGTTACGATCTGCGGTATGCCCCATTCATCTTTCAGCTCAGGATGTAAACTAAGCTGGTTACTTTCTTTAGGAAGAGTTTCCCCCATAGCCATCACAAAGATAGACCACTCACCCGGCTCAGTCATCTGCTGCTTGAAATCTGCACCGAAGGCCAAGGAATCGTTTTCCCGGCTCCAGTCTTTCCGTGAGGCATCAATATAAATAGCATAGCCTCTCAGGAAGTCGGTTTCCTGCTTCTTTACATTTCTGAAACGAGGCATATAACCTGCATTAGGTCTTCTTCCGTAGTAGTAGCGATCTGAAAACTGGTCAATGGTAGCATTGACGCGGGCGCGGTAATTATGAAAAGCCACATATTTGCCGAGGGTACCACTATCGTTGCCCAAACCATTGGGAAAACGAGAAGAGATTGAGTTGAGTAACAGCAGGTTGGTATTGACAGTGGAGCCGTTTACGAAAATGATACTGGCGTAATATTCAGTTTCCTCCTTGGTCTGTGTGTCTATCACCCTTACACCTGTAGCTTTTTCTTTTTCTTCATCATAAATGACAGAATGCACCACCGAATGAGGCCGCATCGTCAGTTTACCAGTCTTGGCTGCCCAGGGTAAGGTGGAAGAATTGGAACTGAAATAACCTCCGTAGGGGCAACCCCGATAGCAGTAATGCCGGTACTGACATGAACCCCGACCCTGCTGACGATGGATCTCCCTGGGCTCGGTAAGATGGGCACAGCGCCCCACGATCATATGCCGGTCTGTATAATTGTTTTGAATGCTTTGCTGCAGATGCTGCTCCACACAATTAAGCTCCATAGGAGGCAAAAAATCTCCATCAGGCAGCGTATCCAGGCCATCTTTGTTGCCACTGATACCTGCAAAATGCTCCACATGAGTATACCAGTCGGCCAGGTCTTCATAGCGGATGGGCCAGTCAACCGCAAAACCGTCCCGGGCAGGTCCCTCAAAATCATAAGGACTCCAGCGCTGCGTCTGCCTTGCCCAGAGCAGTGACTTACCCCCTACCTGGTATCCTTTGATCCAGTCAAAGGGTTTCTGCTGCACATAGGGATGCTCCTTATCTTTGACAAAAAAGTGTTCGGTAAAGTCATTGAGTGCGTAGCATTTACTGGCTACGGGATTTTCTCTGGCAAAATCCGGCGACAAAGCCCCCCGGTACGGCATCTGCCAGGTTTCTTTCATGGCAGTGGGATAATCTTTGATATGTTCTACCTGTCTGCCTCTTTCCAGTACCAGCGTTCTGAGGCCTTTTTCGCAGAGTTCTTTGGCAACCCATCCTCCGCTGATACCCGAACCGATAACGATGGCATCAAAAGTTTGCTGCTGCTTTGCGTCTATGTTAAAATTCATGATTAGGGGATTAGCTCCAACTGATGAAGCAACAAAAATTTCGGATGAATTACTCAGTAAGGCCACTCAGGTCGGTGAAATTAAGCCACAAAAGGACCTTCAGCTACTTTAAGTTGAGACACACCTTTGTAGACAAAAGGATCTTCTTATTGCCGATCAGTCGTTAACTGAAGAATTGAGCACCACAACATCTTGCCAGATATCTTTATTTGCCTCAATAAAGCGCTGATGTGCCGGATGCCTGAAATATGTTTCAATAGCTTCTTCACTTTCAAATGTACTGTAATGCATCACATCATAATCTGCCGTATTTTCATAGCTAGCAGGGAATGTCATTCCGGCGCGATAAGAGAGGATCTGGGGAATGCTGTCTTTCAGCGAAGCAAAATCATCCATATGCTGCCGTATAGCTTCTTCAGAAGTTCCCTCCTTAAACTTAAAAGCGACCATCCTCTGGATGGGAGGTGGCGGCTCTTTGGACAAAGCAGGTGTGACCTTTGGCTCTGCTTCGGGCTGAATATCTTCTTCTACCTGCCCCACCTCCTGCTGCGGTCCGCAGGCCAG
>JBKHDR010000056.1:0-28332 GCA_046541235.1 Cyclobacteriaceae bacterium
AGGTGATCAGAAATTCAAACAGAATACGTCGTACTACATAATTGCTCCAGGGCATGGTCTTATCCAGCCTTCTTACCGTTGAGATGTTGGCTGCAAAAATAGCTGCCGATACCGTAAAAGTGAATATGATATTATACAGTAGGGTATTTTCTTCGGCCTAGTACCAGGGTAGACCTAATACGAGTGTCCTCAGCATATAAATACCGGGAATGATGAGGCTCAGGGCAGTAATGGAGATAAATAGCCGCTGTAGAAAACGTAGACGTAGTGCTCTCTTTTCTGACATTAATCAAAATAACCAAATTTAAGGCTTACCGCAAGGCTCATGCCGCTCAGGTCGTTATCCTGTATGCCGCGCGTATCGGAGCCGCTTACCAGGCGGTAGGTAATTCCTCCCGTAGCCCTGAGAAAGGGGGCAATATTAATTTCCAGGTGAGCCCCTGGCTCAAAGACAAAGAAATTGCTTTCAGTACCCGAAAAATCATCTGTACCTTCAAAATCCTGTTCTATACCACCACCACCGATGAGGAAATCTGTGTGAATATGTAATATGCGATCGGAGTTAAGTGTATATCCAAGTAGCAGTCCTCCATAGCCTATATCATAATGCATATCCAGGGTAGGGTCAATACGGTCGGCTTCGGGTACAGGATAATTAGAAACCAGGCCGAAACCGCCCCCTCCTATAGAAAATTTTTTGTTGATAAACCAGGCACCATAGCCCCCGAAGAAAGCGGCAAAATCTCCCTCTATGGCTGATAGCCTGACAGCAGGGCCGCCGTAGCCCCCCGAACTATAGATGTTAAAATCGCCGAACAGCGTCTGCTGCTGTCTGTCTTCCTGCGCCTGCACAGCGAAAGATAGAACACACAGGATAAAAAGGGAGACAAATCTCTTTTTCATAATAATCATGAGTTAAATCTTGTTTCTAACAATGCAGCTGTTAAAAAAGAAAGTTAAGCATATTTAAAAAAAGATTACATGAGAGAGCCTGAAGTCTTTCTATGGCTTTGATCCTGGCAGGAAGATTTTCTCAAGCCTCCTGCTCCCGCATTAGAGACTCAATTGACGGACTGTATTCTTCAGGAATAAAATTAGGATTGGTTTTTATTTTTTTCCCCAAACAAGCCGGGTGAACTGATAAATATCTAGGGTAGACCGGAAAAGCCAGCTGATCAGCCTACTATAGGCGAGCGTATTTTGTCAGGTAGGTATTGACACTGAGCAAAATTTTACCGGAAAACTCTTTTTGAAGTCGGTTCAGCAGCTGAGTCCAGAGGTCATCAGGTCTCCTTTTTATAGTAAGAGCATGGCAGACATGAGGGTGTGACATAAGAAAATGAGCCACCTGTACGTGCCCGGCACTCAGGCTCAGGACACCATCTTTTTTGAAAACAAGCTGAAGATTATCCGTTGACAGACCAGAAAAATCTACCGCATGATCATAATGATTTTCTACCGGACTACCTTGAATGGCCAGTGCAGAAAGCAGGGGTTGCAGCTGTACCTCAAAATCATACACCAGTATGACTACCCCGGGTCGGCTGATACGGATTAACTCATCAAGAAGTGCCTGAGATTTGGCATAAATGAGTGAGCCTGCGAAGGTGATACTATCAAAAGTGTATGCAGGAAAAGCAAACTGCCGCCCATCATAGGGGAGATAACTGATGGCAGGATGAGTCATGGCCTTTCGGATCATTTCTTCGCTGGGATCTATGCCGGTCACCTGCTTGCAGAAATCAGCCAGGGCGAGACTGGACTGCCCGGTGCCGCAGCCGATATCCAGCCCATGGCAGAAGTGCCTGGCATCGCCCATACAGTCGGCTAGGATCATGGCGTGCAGGGGAGGGCGGTAGGCGGCGTAGTGGAAAGCAGTCTGTGCAGATCGTAGGTGGCTGACATACTATTCCATGATAGCCAGGCTGGGCCTTGAGCGGGAAGATTCCCAGGTGTCGCTGCTTACTTTGTCGGTAGAAAGCACGATGCGGAAGGTAGTGCCTACATCTACTTCAGATTGTTTGACGAAAATTTTGCCCTGGTGGTAATTCTCTACAATGCGCTGCGCCAGCGACAGCCCCAGACCCCATCCTCTTTTCTTAGTGGTATAGCCGGGCGTAAAAACCTGGTTGATCTTGGACTTGGGAATACCTTTACCGGTATCTGTGATATCAATGAACGCCTTGTTCTTTTCGCCACGCGAAACCGTGATGGTGATACTGCCAATACCTCCCATGGCATCTACGGCGTTCTTGCAGATATTTTCTATCACCCACTCAAAAAGCGGGCGGTTGATCATCGCCTCTATGTTGTTTTCGCTGGCCTCTACGCTCATTTTTACCTTGGTAGAGATGCGTTTTTCAAGGTAACTGAGCGTACTCTGCAAAACGTAGCTGATGTTTTCCTGCCTGAGGGTAGGTACCGAGCCGATGCTTGAAAAACGCTCGGTAATCATCTTCAACCGATTGATGTCTTTGTCAATTTCTTTGATGATGGCCGGGTCATAGCGTTCCGGGTCGGAGCGGAAATACTCCTGCCAGGCCATCAGAGAAGAGAGGGGGGTACCCAGTTGGTGGGCGGTTTCTTTGGCCATTCCGATCCAGACGCGGTTCTGCTCGGCCCGGCGAGAGTAGCTGAAGACCGTATAGGTAAGCAGCACAAAAACCGCTATGATAGAAAGCTGCACGTATGGGTAATACTGCAGCTGGGTCAGCAGGAAAGAATTTTTGTAGTACACAAACTGGTAATCGACCACCATACCTGTGTTGGGGTCTTTGAGCACAAGTTCAATGGGAGGATTGGCTTCCCGCATCTCGGCCAGTTCTTCCTCAATCACGGCCATTTTCTTTTCTTCCGGCAAATCGTCTACGTCCAGGTTACGAGAGCTGTTGTATTCACCCAACCTGTTGGTCAGGATGACAGGTATATTGTTATTGGGAACGATCAGCTCATGGAAGAGAAAAGGGATATCGTCACCTTCCTGGTTGGCTACGGTTTCAATAGTGCGTGCGTAGAGATTAACAAAGCTTTTTTCTCTTTCTTTGAGTTCTCTCACCAGAGAATTGGTATAGTAGATGGAACCGGCCGCAATGATGGTAGCAGCGATGACCACCACTATTTTCAGCGTATTCTTTTTCTGGTAGATACTGTCAACTTTCTCCTTCGTGAAAATCTCTTTTTTCATTCCTGACTTGTGTGTTGCTTGCTTACACCTTCACAGGGTAGTCCGCTTGTCCGTTAAGTTAACGAAAATGGCAGGAAAAATTATTCCCTGAGCGTCATATATTATCCTGTTTTACAAAAAAACGTGTTTGCACAAACAAAAAACGTGACGCCAGGGGCATCACGTTTCTTATGAGCAGCATAATTAGTATCAATTACGGGAAAGCAGCCACTTGCCCAGCACTTTGTAGTTAACCTTGGTACCATGCATTAGTATGCCCACCCGGTAGATACGGCCAGCCAGCCAGGTAGTGAAGATGAAGCCCGCCACCAGCAGCACCATAGAAAGAATCAGTTCCCAGGTAGGAATGCCAAAAGGCACCCGCATCATCATGGTGACCGGGGAAGTGAAAGGAATGATAGACAGCCAGAAAGCCAGTGTACCATTAGGCTCATTGAGAATGGCTCCCAAAGTGACAATAGACAGGATGAGCGGTGCCGATATGGGAAGCATAAACTGCTGCGAATCAGTGTTGGAGTCAGAAGCGGAGCCTACTGCGGCAAAAAGTGCCCCGTAAAGCAGGTAGCCTCCCAGGAAGTAGAACAGGAAAGTGAGCACAAAAGCCAGTAAATCCACTGAAGCAAGGGCTTCCCTGATTTCCATAGCCATCTCTGCCTGGGCCCCCTGCTCTTCCATGAGCACTTCCATTTGCTGACTTTGCTGGCTCATCATTTCTTCAGGTGTAAAGTTACTCAGGAAAACGGTGGCAATACCCACAGTCAGCAAGACCCAGAGGAGAAACTGTGTCAGTCCTACGGAAGCCACACCCACGATCTTGCCCATCATCAGTTGAAACGGACGTACCGACGAGATAATGACTTCTACGATACGATTGGATTTCTCTTCCATCACGCCTCTCATCACCTGTGCCCCATAGAGAAAGATAAAAGTATAAATCAGAAAAGCCCCGATATAACCTATGGCGGATGCCAGGCCGGCATTGCCCTGCTGCTCACCCTCTTCAGTCAGGCTGATAGTTTGTACATCCACCCTGGTATCCAGGGCATCCAGCATTTCCTGGCTGATGTTGGAGCGTGCTAGTTTAAGATCTCTCAGTTTATTGCGCAGATCTCGCTCCATACTTCTGACCAGGCTCATACTAGGACTGCTTTCGGAGAAGAAAGAAATACCTTCCGGGTTTTCGAGCGAAATATCAGGAATGTAGAGTACCCCAAAGTTTTCTCCGGTATTCACCCTCTCCTTGGCTTCATCTACGGCAGATTCTATGTAGTTGTATACGATATTGTCATTGCGCGAACTACTATCCTGGTAGCTTTCGCGAAACAGGCCGCTCTCGTCTACCACAGATATGATTTTCTGTTCGGTACTTTCCATAGAGGCTAGCCAGACAGGCACCACGGCAATAGCAGCGAATAGGAGAGGGCCGAGTATGGTCATGATGATGAATGACTTCTTTCGCACCCTGGTCAGGTATTCTCGCTTGATGATCAGTCCTACTTTACTCATATTTATTTGGGTTGTACTTCCCGGATAAAAATTTCGTTCATGCTGGGTATTTTCTCCTGGAAGGAATGTATCTCTATCTCATTTTTGATAAGTTCGGCCAGCAGGCGGTTGGGTGAAACGCCCTGGTCTATTTTTACCATAGAATCATAATGCTGGTCTTCCAGCGGCTGCTCATGCAGCATTTCGTAGTGTATATCCAGGCCATTGAACCTGCCCCGGTGTACTATCCGGTAGGTATTGCTTCGGTACAGGTTTTTGATCTCTGCTTTGGTGCCATCCAGTATTTTCTGTGATTTGTTGATCAGTGCTATGTGGCTGCACATTTCTTCTACCGACTCCATCCGGTGTGTAGAAAATATGATGGTTTTGCCACTGTCTCTCAGCCTGAGGATTTCTTCTTTGATCAGGTTGGCATTGACCGGGTCAAATCCGGTAAAAGGTTCATCCAGGATGATAAGGTCTGGCTCATGTACTACGGTGGCTATAAACTGGATTTTTTGCTGCATGCCTTTTGAAAGATCTTCTATCTTTTTTTCACTCCAGCCACTTATTTCCAGTTTCTCAAACCAAAGATTGATGCGCTTGACCGACTCGCGCCCATTGAGTCCCTTGAGTTGGGCAAGGTACATCAGGTGTTCACCCACTTTCATTTTAGGGTAGAGTCCTCTTTCTTCAGGCAGGTAACCGATAGCTCCGATATGGTGAGGCCTGAGTCTTTCACCCTTGATTAGTATCTCACCTTCGTCTGCATTGATGATCTGGTTGATGATCCGGATCAGTGTGGTTTTTCCGGCCCCGTTCGGACCCAGTAAACCAAAGATAGCCTGTTTGGGTATACTAAGGCTGACATCTCGCAGGGCTTCATGCTTTGCATACCTTTTAGAGATATGCCTTGCTTCAATAATAGTCATGGGATTATCATTTGCTTCTGACAAATATATCGGCAAAATGCTGTCAGACAAATCATTTCACCGAATTGCTAACACCTTGGTCGTAGTTCGTAATGATTTATTACAAAAAAAGGGCTGTTTTTTTACAGCCCTTTTACAGATTCATCTGATAAGATTTATTCTACTATCCTGAAGGTGACATTGCCCATGGCAACATCTATGTCAAACGTAATCAGGCTTTCAGCACCCTCTTCGTAACTTTTATTGACAAACACATTAGGCCTGACCTCTTCAAAATACTTCAGCATACTGATCTTGCAGAGAAGAGATTGGTTGATATGGACAATCACCGGGATTTCTGAGTCATCAATCACTACTTCCATACTACCTGCGCCTACACTGGCCTTTACATGGCTGCTGGAGCCCGATTTTTCGGCATAATGCATTAGCAGTTTGCCAAAGCCTACATCCGCAATAACATTACGGGCATGCGAGAGATTGAGCTGCTCAAGCTCCAGTACGCCCAGGTCTACCTTAGCTATGAAGGTATCCATCTGAACTTTGTTGGGTACACCGGCGAAATAGCCCGCCCTGATATCGGCACTTCCGGTATTGATCTTAAAAGCATCCACGGCCAGTCCTGACAGGTCTACCGTAGAATTGCCCATACCATAGCGGAGGTTCAGCGAAAAAGGGATATTACGTGAAAGGTAAATATGCCATGGTTTTTCTACTTCATCATTAAGCCTACTGAAAACTTTGCCGGAGATGCTGGAAGTAAAATTATCCTGCTCTTCGGCAAAATCAAGTTCTACAAGTCGGTAATTGCGTTTAACTATATTCGTCTTTATAGGATCAAAATTCTTATTCTCAGGAAATCCATAGATACTTACTGCGTGCATATTATGCGTTGAGTTGATCATGCAGGAAACAGAAGAAGCGTTCAATTCCAGTCTGACCGGCTGCTGTTCATCTACCGGCAATACATGATAATGCTTCTTTGTCTGCGCGTAACCAATGGTAGCAGTAAGTATTGTAGAGTATATCAATACTATTATAACTTTCATGATACTGCTAACGAGTTGATACTTATTCAGGTTGCTTGCCCTTCAAAACAAAAAAGGCAACGCATAAGTGCGCTGCCTTCTTAATCGAGATTTGAATTGGCTTTAGAAAAACTCCTTCATCCTTTCAAAGAAACTTTTGTCACCCTTACCAGGGTCTGGTTTGAAATTAGGCGAATTTCTCAGGCTCTCCAGGGTCTTTTTCTCCTTATCGGTCAGGTGCTTAGGCGTCCATACATTGATATGGATCAGCTGGTCACCCCGACCGTAGCCGTTGATATCTTTGATACCTTTATTTCGCAGGCGTAGTATCTTACCGCTCTGGGTACCGGGATCTATTTTGATTTTGACATTGCCATCTATAGTGGGAACCTCTATACTGGTACCGAGCGTCACATCCATAAAGCTCAGGTGCAGGTCGTAAATGATGTTGGTGCCGTCACGTTTCAGTTCTTCATCTTCTACTTCCTCAATGACGATCAGCAGGTCGCCAGGAATACCGCCGCGTTTGGGCACATTGCCTTTGCCCGACATAGACAACTGCATACCCTCGCTTACGCCTTCAGGAATCTTAACATTGATCACTTCTTCATTGAGGATACGACCTTCTCCGTGACACTTGCCGCATCTTTCGTCTACGGTTTTACCCTCACCGGCACAGGTGGGGCAGGTGTTGGCCGAGACCATTTGTCCGAGCATGGTATTAACTACCTTGCGCACCTGTCCGCTACCATTACAGGTGGGGCAGGTACTGACAGCTGTACCGTTCTTAGCACCATTGCCACCGCAGACATCGCAGGCGATATATCGCTTTACTTTGATCTTCTTCTCTACGCCATGAGCTACTTCCTGAAGCGTGAGTTTCAATTTGATACGTAGGTTGGAGCCCCTGCGCTGGCGCTGTCCACGCCCGCCGGATGCTCCGCCAAAGAAACTCTCGAAGGCTGAGCCTCCAAAAATATCTCCGAACTGGGAGAAGATATCTTCCATGCTCATACCGCCGCCCCCGAAGCCGCCACCGGCTCCGCCGCCTACGCCCTGGTGACCGAAGCGATCATAGCGTGCGCGTTTATCAGGGTCACGGAGCACCTCATAGGCCTCGGCTGCCTCCTTAAACTGTTCTTCTGCTTCAGGATTATCCGGATTCTTGTCAGGGTGAAATTTGATGGCTGTCTTGCGATAGGCCTTCTTGATATCTTCCTGAGAAGCGTCCCTGGATACGCCTAGAATTTCGTAGTAGTCTCTTTTTGCCATAGGAGCTTATTGTCCGATTACAACTTTTGCATAGCGAAGTACTTTTTCGCCCAGGAAGTATCCTTTTTCCACTACATCCACAATCTTACCTTTCAGCTTATCTTCAGGAGCAGGGATCTGAGCCACGGCTTCATGATATTCAGGGTCAAAATCAGCGCCTTTATCCACTTCCATAGGTTTCAGGCCTTTCTGATTGAGCACTTTGTGAAATTTCTGGTTGACCAGTTGTATGCCTTCGTACATGGGGGCCACCTCATCCTTGTCTTTAAAAATATCCAGCGAGCGGTCCAGATCGTCTACCACAGACAAAAGGTTAAGTATCAGTTCCTCATTAGCTGTTTTGATAAGATCAGCTCTCTCACGGGAAGTACGTCTGCGATAATTCTCAAATTCGGCGTAAAGACGCAGATACTTATCCCTGGCAGTGGCCAGTTCCTCTTCTATGGCGGATGAGTTATCAACATCTGCCTTATCGTCAGGATTTTCAGTACTTTTTGTGCCCTTATCAGCTTCTTTCTGCTGCTGAGCCTGCTGGTCTTTTTCTAGTGTATCTTCGGTATGCTGTTTGTTTTCTTCAGTTTCTTTATGCGCCATCTTTAATGCGAATTAATATCTTAAATTTCACGCATTTGGTCGTCAACTACTTTGCCAAGCAGTATATGGGTGACAAGATGGCAGTGAATTACTTATGAAGCGCCTGCCAGATTATGTCTTTCAGCTTTTGTAAATTATATTCAGTGACGGCCGAGATGAAGACATAGGGAATGTCAATGTTGATTTCAGTTTCCATTTCCTTCATCAGCTCTTCATCCAAAAGGTCTGCTTTGCTAATGGCCAGCATCCTTTTCTTATCGAGCATTTCAGGATTATACATTTCCAGCTCATTGAGCAAAGTGTAGTATTCCTTCATAAGATCAGGGCTGTCGGCGGGGATAACGAAGAGCAGGATAGGATTACGTTCTATATGCCGCAGAAAACGAGTACCCAGGCCTTTTCCTTCAGCGGCACCTTCAATGATACCCGGAATATCAGCCATGACAAACGACTGAAATTCCCGGTAAGACACCACACCCAGGTTGGGCGTAAGAGTAGTAAAAGGATAGTCAGCAATTTCAGGACGGGCCGCCGAGACTACCGAAAGCAGGGTAGACTTACCTGCATTGGGAAAGCCAATGAGACCGACGTCCGCCAACACTTTGAGTTCCAGTATAAACCACTCCTCTTTACCGGGCTCTCCAGGCTGGGCAAAGCGGGGCGTCTGAAAAGTAGGCGTCTTGAAATGGTCGTTACCCAGACCACCCCGGCCACCTTCCAGGATGACCAGTTCCTGCCCTTCTTCAGTAATTTCTCCCATCACTTCACCACTTTCAGCGTGACGAGCCACTGTACCCAGGGGGACATCCAGATATACATCACTACCCTGGGAGCCGGTTTTGCGGCCACCAGCGCCATTTTCGCCGTTTTCGGCGATCACATGCTTCTGGTATTTGAGGTGAAGCAGGGTCCAGTGCTGCGCATTTCCCCTAAGGATGATATGGCCGCCCCGGCCGCCATCTCCTCCATCAGGACCGCCTTTTGGAACAAATTTTTCGCGGCGGAGGTGAGCTGATCCTGCTCCACCTTTGCCGGAGCGCGCACAGAATTTAACGTAATCTATAAAGTTGGATGATGCCAATCTATCTGCTGTTAATGATAAGACTAAGAGGACACAAGAACGTCTTTAGGTAAACAAAAGTTGCCATTCAGTGGGTCTTCCTGTGCTGCTTTGCTGTTAAAAGATACAAAAGTTGACAGAAATAGCTTGGCAGGTAGCTGTTTAGCTTTTCATGTTCTCAATCCTGGAGGAGATACGGTCAAAAATGGCATCTATACTACCAACCCCGTTGACATTGGCCAGCTTTTGCTGCTCCCTGTAATGATTAGCTACTGGCAGAGTTTCATCTTTGTAGACCTTCAGGCGCGTTTCTATCTTGGAACGATCCTGATCATCGCTGCGGCCGGAGGTCTTGCCACGTTCGAGCAGACGGTTGATGAGCTCTTCATCCGGTACTTCCAGCATGATAGTAGCTACTATAGGCATGTTCTTGCTTTCAAGCAATTGATCCAGGGCTTCGGCCTGGGGGATAGTACGGGGGAAACCATCAAAAATAATCCCTTCTTTATTGTTGCCTTCCTTCAGCTTATCGTCTACCATATCTATGACCAGCTGATCAGGTACCAGTTTGCCCTCGTCCATATATCCTTTGGCCTTTTTGCCAAGTTCGGTGCCTTCGCCCAGGTGTTTTCTGAAAAGGTCGCCGGTAGAGATATGCAGTAGATTGTAATGAGCGATCAGCTTCTCGCTCTGTGTGCCTTTACCCGCTCCGGGAGGGCCAAACAATACGATATTTAGCATGGTTTTTCCATTATTCATTAATGAATGTATTAAGTGATAAGGACAAATATAAACCCTGTTGGTAAGGAAAAAATAATTTTTTTCAAAAAGCGTGTTTTATCTTCTGCCAGCTTCACGCTTTGAGCTGGTACACTTCCCTGTATTGCCTGCCCAGGCCGTTATAATCGAGCCCGTAGCCGACTACGAAGCGGTTTGGAATATTAACGCCCACATATTTGAGATCTACGGTTACCTTGAGCGCATCTGGTTTAAAAAGCAAGGTGGCAATGTGGATACTGGCTGGTTCCTGGGCCTTGAGCATATCTAGCAGGTAATTGATGGTATAGCCGCTGTCAACAATATCCTCTACCAGTAGTACATGTCTGCCTTTCAGTTCTGCTTCCAGCCCAATCAGCTCGCGTACTTTGCCGCTGCTGGCAGTGCCCTCGTAAGACCTGACCTTGACAAAGGTGACTTCCACATTGATATCAATTTCACGTATCAGGTCTGCGGTGAAAATAAAGGCACCATTGAGCACCGATAGCAGTACTACATCTTTACTTTGGTAGTCTTTACTGATAGCGCGACTCATTTTTGATACGGCAGAAGCGATCTGTTCTTCTGTCAGGAGTACCTCAAATTCTTTGTCTCCGATCTGCATATTATAGGTGTTGCATCAGGTGTTGGTAAATAGAAAGGTACGGCCCAATATCCTCTTTGTGTACCTTTTCATCGGGTGTATGTGCTTTGGCGATGGCGATACCCACAAAACACCAATCTAGCGGGTAAGGTGACATTTGTATCTCCCGCCCATCGCTGGAGCCTTCGCCTTCTACTTCCAGCTGAAAAGGGAGGCCTGAAGCCTCTGCCAGGCTGATGATTTTTTCTACAAAGTTGCGCCTGGGCAGGTTGCGATCCCGCAGGGAGATAACCGGCCCCTTACCATGTTTTACGCCTTCAGTAACCCAGGTAATGTCTGAAACTAGACACTGCTGCACAGGATGATGTTTCATGATATAATCCAGCAACATAGCCACTGCTCCGCCACCCTGTTCTTCCCAGCAGCTGAACACAATGAGGCCGTCTTCCAAAGTCTCAGCCAGCCTGAGCATATTGTACACACCAAGGCGGTTATCTAGATAACAGGAGGTGATGTATTTTTTCTTGACCCTAAAGTCGCAGTCAAAAACCAGGTTGGTGCCACTCTCAATGCCCCGGCCAAAGTGATAATGTAGCTTTTTCTTCTTGTTCTTTTTTTCTTCTTTCACCCGCAGTTCGCAGCGGATGGGCCCCAGCCTGTCCTGACCTTTCAGCAGGTAGCCATCCTTCACTTCGGGTCCGCCGATGGTCACTAATTGGTCCTGATAGCGCACGGTAAAGCCTATGGAATCCATATGGGCGAAGATGGCGGTGCGTGGTTTGCCGAAGCGAAGAATCACACAGTCCTGCAAAAAATCACCGACTATCACTTCAGGCTGTACCTTCCAGCCATGCTGGTGCTCTTCTACATAATGCAGGATGTAGTCCTTCATCAGCGCTTCGTTGCCGGAAGGGGCAAAGACTTCACAAAGCTCCTGTAAAAGTTGGGTATACATAACTTAAATTAAAAAGCCCGGCTTGCTGGCCGGGCCTTCAATAGATTTGCGAGCAAATTTACTGCTCGTACTTGACATCTGCAATATGCTTGTCGATCAGGAATTTGCCATCTCCGGCTTCGCCTATGATCTCAAAAAGCTCCAGGCAGCGGCGGGCGATAAACTCTTCTTCTACCTGCTCATTGAGGAACCAACTCATTAAGCCAAAAGTGGTATAATCCTGCACACTCTGGCATTTGGCAGCAATACGGTTGAGCGACTGGGTCACGGAGACTTCCTGGGACAGGGCATCTTCAAAAACACCTCTGAAGGAAGTAAAGTCAGTGGGTAAGGCGCTGATTTCAGGAGAAATTGCGGTACCTCCCATGTCGTTGATATACTTAAATATCTTCAGCATATGCGCTCTTTCTTCATCAGATTGTTTGTAGAAAAAGGTGGCGCTGTTTTCATAGCCGTTTCTGTCGCACCAGGAGGCCATGGCCAGGTAAGTGGCTGATGACTTGGCTTCCAGTTTGATCTGCTCGTTGAGCAGGATTTCTATTTCCTCGGAAAGGGAGGTTTTAAGTCTTACCAGATCTTTCATGATTTAAGGGTGTCTTGTTATAAGAAACAATATAGTATACGTAAATATTTGGATACTGATTAAAAGAGACAGCAAAGAAACGAGTTAGCAAGTGAAAAATCAACTGTGAATAGGGGTGTAGATACGTTCGTGCAGAATGCTGTTGAGTTCCAGCATCACTCGTGCACCTGCAAATAAGTCTTTCATATCCAGCAGCTCCGGCAAAGAAAGAACAAAGCAGCGGTCGCAGCCCGGAGATGAAATAATCTCAAAATCAGATGAAAGGCAGGTGTTAGTAGCCATAGAAACCACATCTACCCGATCCAGTGTCTTTTTTAAACAAAAGAAACAGGGTACTGAGAGAGGAGTGGCCTGACCGCTGTATTCTAGGATAAAGCAGTTTTTCACATCATCCTGGTAGATACATCCTCCTTTGCTGCGGTATACTTCGTTGAGCTGTGGCATACAGCCGCCAATTTAATTTTTATTTATAATAAATACAAACAAGCTTCAACAAGAAAAACCGCTCTCAATTCCCTGACAAGTTGATCAGAAGGGCAGGTCTTCCTCATCGCCTCCTGCATCTTCAAACGGCAGGTCATCCAGATTGTTATCTGTCGGTGCAGACTGGGCTCCCGAGGCCTCGGCTTTTTGCATTCTCCAGGCCTGCAATGAATTAAAATACTTTACCTGTCCCTGAGGGTCAGTCCATTTTCGCCCCTTCAGGTTGAAGTAGACTACCACTTCGTCGCCCAATTTGTATTCATCCAGCATATTTACCTTATCCTGTATGGTTTCAAATTTGACAAACTCAGGATACTGAGGGTTGTCTGCATACTCAATGACAAATTCTCTCTTCTGAAACTTATCGCTGATCTGCTGTGTCTGGCTGATCTCAATGATTGTTCCTTTTACGTCCATTTTTTTTAAGTAGTTTGTACAAAAATAGCTTTCACACCGTTAGGAAAACGGAGTGAGTTTCAAATTCCTGACAAAGGTAAAAAACCTGTGCAAGGAAGGTGCAACTGGTTTTTCTTTTTTATTCACAAAGACTTTTACCTCTTGCCCTTTATAGCGCAAAAAATGATTAGAAAGACTTATGAATTATGGAAAAATTAACGAACTTATCCTCAATAATCTTTAATAAGGTTCAGTTTTTGTAATGAAAAAATCAGGGGGTACCGGCGACTGCTTTGTTCTAGATTCCCGCTCTCTATTATTCTTTGTAACCTCAAAAACAGTTATTATCATGGCGATTGACTACATTATAGCGGCCCTGGTGCTTACATTAGGCCTGGTGCTCTTCTTTATTCGTATTATCAGCGATCAGCGCCCCAACAAATCTAACAACGATGGTGGCCTCCCGGTTGAATTTGACTTTCCTGAGCTGGACCTGCCGCCCGGCGTAACTCTGCCCGTTGATAGTCCTTCAAGAAAAAAAGATAAGACCCTGGTATAGGCTTCCTTAAATTTGTCTAAGCCGCGGTCTTTCAACAATCATAGATGAACCCTGGTAAAATGCCGGGGTTTTTTATGAAAATCAATCTTTTCCGCAGCGGCCGCTCAGGTATTTTCTTAAGTTAATGATCAAGGTCTCCTGTCCGAGGTACAGAAGAGTTTATTTTTAACTATTCTCCCGATTGCGGTAGAATTTCCTATCTTCTTTCCGGTTCTTTTTTAAATTTGTGCTAGCACACTGATGCACTAGTACCAAACCAAAATTTTTTACACAATGAAAGTAACTGTAGTAGGAGCCGGAAACGTAGGTGCCACCTGCGCCGATGTACTGGCTTACCGAGAAATCGCCAATGAAGTCATACTGGTCGACATTAAAGAAGGTCTGGCCGAAGGTAAAGCCCTGGATGTATGGCAGAAAGCACCTATTAACCTCTATGATACCCGTACCATAGGCGTAACCAACGACTATAGCAAAACTGCCGGTTCGGACGTAGTAGTGATCACTTCCGGTTTGCCCCGTAAGCCTGGTATGTCGCGCGACGACCTTATCGAGACCAATGCAGGTATCGTTAAGACAGTCACGGAAAACGTGATCAAGCATTCGCCCGAGGCTATCCTGATTGTTGTCTCTAATCCGTTGGATGTAATGACTTATCAGGCACACCTGACCTCTAAAGCCCCCCGTACCAAGGTAATGGGTATGGCTGGTATCCTGGATACCGCCCGATACCGTGCCTTTCTTGCTGAAGCGCTCAATGTATCTCCTAAAGATATACAGGCCGTACTGATGGGCGGTCATGGTGATACCATGGTGCCTCTGCCAAGGTATACAACGGTAGGAGGTATCCCTGTTACCGAAATGATTGATAAAGACAAGCTGGAGGCCATTGTCAACCGTACCAAAACCGGTGGCGGTGAACTGGTGAAGCTGATGGGTACTTCTGCCTGGTATGCTCCCGGTTCGGCGGCTGCCCAGATGGTAGAGGCTATTGTAAGAGATCAGCGTCGTGTTTTCCCTGTCTGCGTCAAGCTGGAAGGAGAATATGGTATCGACAACTGCTATCTGGGTGCACCAGTCATCCTCGGTAAAAATGGTATTGAGAAGATCATTGAACTTGATCTCAACGATGATGAAATGCAGCTGCTCAAGACTTCCGAAGGCCACGTGCGCGAGGTGATGGAAGTGCTGGAGAAGATGTCATGATTAACACATGAAAATTTCTTCATAAAAGGTTTCAGCGATGAAACCTTTTTTTTGTGCCATTTCGTTCTTATACCTAAGAAACTCTACTTTATGAAGCACTTTTTTCTTCTCCCTGCTTTCCTTATTTTCTTGGCAGCCTGCCAAGAGCCTGCTACTGACAAAAATTCAGCTTCAGCAACGGAAGAATCGCTTTCGCCTGAAGAAGCTCAGGAAGATTCACTCTTTAAGGAGATGATGTCCATACACGATGAGGTGATGCCCAAAATGGACAACATCATGCGCCTGAAGCGTTCACTCAGGCAAAAGATAGACAGCCTGCAGCAAACACAGACTCAAACAAACATTCCTACCGACTCGCTGCAGCAACTCGTACAAGACCTGGAAGAAGCCGACGATGCCATGATGAACTGGATGCGTTCCAATGATTTTGAGTTTGAAGGCATGAGCCACGAAGAAATAATGGAAGAATTGCGTACTGAAAGAGAAAATATCATCGTTGTAAGGGAAAAAATGCTGAATAGCATTGAGCAGGCGCAGCAGGCACTGGAACAAATCAGGTAATATGAGGCAGCCACTTCTGCATATTTTTCTTCTTGCTCTGGTCACTGCCGGGCTGATGTCCTGCTCGGAGGATGTGCCCCGTGCAGAAACAGAGGATAAACCACCTACGCCGTATCAGCTGGAATTGCCCTGGTACTTCCCGGACAGCCTGCAGCTACCGTCGGAAGCTAATCCGCTGACTGAAGAAGGGGTAGAACTGGGCAGAATGCTTTTCTATGATAAAAAACTATCGGGTGATAATTCTGTCTCCTGTGCCTCCTGCCACCAGCAGGATAAGGCCTTTACCGACGGGCGTCGCTTTCCCCGCGGCATTCATGGGGGAGAAGTAGATCGCAATACCATGTCGCTGGTCAACCTGCTGTGGGTAAGTCGCCTTCACTGGGATGGTGAAGCGGCATCCCTGGAAGAACAGGCCGTCATCCCCATCACTAACCCGCTGGAGATGGGCAGCAGCCTGGAAGAAGTAGTAGACAAACTACAGGCTACCGAGCTGTATCCCCCAAAGTTCAAAGCCGCATTTGGCTCTGAGATCGTTACCTCAGAGAATTTGCTCAAGGCTCTGGCCCAGTTTCAGCGCACGCTGATTAGTCAGGACTCCAAGCTGGACCGCTACTGGCGCAAAGAATACGAACTTACCGAGCTTGAACTTAAAGGGATGAACCTATTCTACACTCATCCGGAAGCTTCACTGGGTATCAGGGGGGGTAATTGCGGCGATTGCCATGTGGGGCCCCATACCGGGGCATCCATTGGCGGCTTCAACGGATTTCATAACAACGGTCTGGAGCCAGATGCCAGCCTCTCCGACGGACTGGCTGTTGTAACGGGCAACGATTTTGACAAAGGTAAATTCAGAGCCCCTTCCCTAAGAAATATAGCTCTTACTGCTCCTTATATGCACGATGGGCGTTTCCAGACGCTGGAGGAAGTGCTAGATCATTACAATGAACATATAGTGCGCTCCGAAACACTTTCCCCACTCATAATGCAGGCCAGTAATGAGCCTATCGTACAGGGCGAGCCTGTGAAGCTGCACCTGACAGATGACGAGAAAGAGGCAATCCTGGCTTTTCTGCACACGCTGACGGACAGTACCTTTATCAGCAATCACAAATTCTCAAACCCCTTCTGATCATGAAAAAGTTAATATTTTTTCTCCCTCTGATTTTTCTACTGAGTTGCGGTGAAGAAGAAACGAGCCATGAACCCATCGCTTTGACGCTTACTTTTGACCACCTTGTAGGTAGTGAGACACTGGCGCTAAATACCGGCCGCTATACCAACGCTGAAGGAGAAGTTTACAGCATCCAGAAATTCCAATATTACATAAGCAATGTCAGGCTCAGAAATACCCGCAGTGGCGAGGTATATACCGAAAATGACAGCTACCACCTGATCAGTACAGCTGACGGCAGTGCCTTTTCAGTTGAGCTGGAAGAACTACCTTCGGGCGAGTTTAACCAATTAGAATTTGCCATTGGCGTGGATAATGCCAGCAATACCTCCACCGATAAGCTGGGTGATCTGGACCCTTCCAATGATATGGCCTGGGACTGGAATACGGGTTATAAATTTGTTTCCCTGGAAGGACTATACTACCCGGAATCAGGTGATAACCAGGCACTGGTTTACCACATAGGCGGCGATATTAATTATCGCGTCCTGACTTTTGCTCTCAGTGAAGGAACCCAGCAGGTACTCAATTTGAGTCCCGGGAAATCAGTAGAGATAAATCTCAATGTGGATATTGCTCAAATGTTTCAGACGCCAAACCAGGTGAGTTTTACTGAGCATGCCGTGGTGATGTTTGATCCTTTTTCACAGAAGGTAGCAGACAATTATGCCTCTGATATGTTTACCATTGAGACTATTGAATAAAAAATATTACGGTTCATTTTGCAAGCTGATCATCGTCTTCTTCTGTGAAGAGGGTAGGTGAGAAAGGCGAATGGATCGCCACTGTGACTAAGGAATGGCGTACAAAAGCCTATCCTCGTCAGAGGCAAGGATGATGATTTTGATTTTATATCAATTCTGTACCAGAGCATATTGCTTGAACCGTAATAAAGTCCAGTAATTATTGAAGAAGCAAATTTTTAATTTTATGGCAAATTTTCAGATAAAACGTATCAAGGAAGGGCTGTTTCCTCTCAGGGATCAGCTTGTCAAGCATCCTCTCTACGCCCGCATAAAGACGACGGAGCAACTTCATATCTTCATGGAGCATCATGTGTATGCTGTTTGGGATTTTATGTCGCTTCTCAAATTTCTGCAGCAGCAGCTTACCTGCACCACTCTGCCCTGGATGCCCGTAAAAGACACAGCCACCGCTCGTATGATCAACGAGATCGTTTGGGGTGAAGAAAGTGATGTGGACCGTGATGGCCAGCCTGCCAGCCACTTTGAACTTTATCACCGGGCCATGCAGCAGGCCGGGGCAGATACTCAGCACATAGATGCCCTGCTGCGACTGATCAGGCAGGGAGAAAAGCCTGCGCAGGCTGCTAAAAAACTGGCACTTCCTGATGCTGTACGAGATTTCCTGGATTTCACCTTCAAGACCATTAAGCGAGGCAAGTTACATGAAGTGGCTGCCGTATTTACCTGGGGGCGCGAGGACCTGATTCCTGATATGTTTACCTCTATCGTAAAGGATATCAACCGGCAGGATGGGGCCTCCCTGGAGGATTTTATCTACTACCTGGAGCGACATATTGAAGTAGACAGTGGAGAACATGGCCCTCTGGCGCTGCAGATGGTGGAAAACCTCTGCGGTGACGATCTGCAGAAGTGGAACGACTGCTTTAAAATTTCACAGAAGGCCCTCAAAACGCGCCTGAGTTTATGGGATGCCATCCTGGTGGATATCAAAAAGTGATTTAACCTTTTCTCATGGGGCTTTCGGTTTAAGCCAGGCCCCCTTTTACTGCTATGTCAGCTGCCCGTATCCTTCTTTTTTTGCTAGTGATGACCGCCTGTCAGTCCGCTGAGCGGGAAGCATACCGCATGGCCTTGCCAGCCAATCTGCAAAAAGAGATGCCGGTACCTGAACATAACCCTTTGAGCCATGAAGGAATTCTGCTGGGTGAGAAGCTTTTTTATGACTCTCAGCTTTCTGCCAATGGCGCAGTTTCCTGTGCCAGCTGCCATCAGCCCAAGCGGGCTTTTACGGATGGAAGTGCCCTCAGCACCCTGGGCGTAAGTGGTAAAGCGCTGAAAAGGCATGCTCCCAGCCTTGTCAATGTGGCTTTTTATGATGCTTATTTCTGGGATGGTGGTGCCAAAAACCTGGAGTCGCTGGTTTTTGGTCCTTTGCGCCATGCCGACGAGATGGGAGTGGATCTAAATGCACTACCGGCCAGGCTTCAGGCGGATGATACTTACCCTCTCATGTTCAAAGCAGCTTTTGGTACAGACAGTGTCCATCTGGCTTACCTGGCTCGCGCACTTGCCCAGTACATGCGCACCCTGGTTTCAGCAGATAGCCGTTATGATCGTTTTGTAAGGCAGGAAGGGGCGTCGCTATCTGAATTGGAATTGCAGGGTATGGCACTTGTACAACAGAAATGCGGTAGCTGCCATAGTTTTGAGCCCGGAAAAAGAGATTTCTTTACCGATTTCGCCTATCACAACAATGGACTGGACAATTTTTATCCGGAAGGAGAAGAAAACCTCTACAAAGGCCGCTTCCGCATCACTTACGACTCAGCAGACATAGGGGCTTATAAAACACCCAGTCTGAGAAACCTCAGTTTGACCGCGCCCTACATGCATGATGGAAGATTTAATACGCTGGAAGAAGTACTGGAGCACTACCGCTCCGGAATAAAGCCGACGCCTTATCTTGACAGTGCCCTGTTTCAGGCACAAGAGGGCCAGCCGGGTATTCCTATCAGCTCCAAAGAGCAGGAAGCAATCCTGGCATTTCTGAAAACGCTGGAATCTTACTAAGATGGATACATTTCCTAATCTATAGCTTTGTAAGTACTCATTCTACTTTGATAATAGTGAAATCAGAGGCATATCAGCTGCATAGTCAAAAAAACTCAGGAGCAGGATTTTGGGGCAGGCATAAATAAACCTTATAAAAGATGAAGGAGAGAAGCTGAGATGGTGATCAAGCTGCTAATTATAATTTGTATTACCTAGGGAATAGCTAAGTAAATACCTGTATTTTTAATTTTTTTAAAGGATATTTATTTTTTGTTATTCAATTTTCTATATTAGTAGGCATAAAGGTTTAAATTAAGAATTATTTAAGATTTACTTTTTCGCTCTAATACAACAACTAATACACTCTCTCGTCTGAAAGCTTCTGTTTACTAAATAAACAGAAGCTTTTTTTTGACCTCTTCCAGTAAGTTCTACCTGAATTTTTACCAGCTTTTTTTTATATTTCATTATAAACAGAATTCAAATGAAAGCAAAGCGGCTGACAGTAGGATTGCTGGCCTTATTTTTTGTAACGGCTTCCCTGTCCTACTTATATCTGGAAGCCTCTAAAACGGATGGCGTAGATTTTAATACAGAGGTCAAGCCGATCCTCAACAAGAAATGCATCTCCTGTCACGGAGGCGTCAAGAAAAACGGGGGCTTCAGCCTGCTGTTTGAAGATGAAGCGCATGCTCCTACTGAGTCTGGTCATCCTGCCATCCTTCCCGGTAAGGCTTCCGAAAGTGAGATGATCAGGCGCATTCTTCATGATGATCCTGAAGAGCGTATGCCTCCCGAAAGCGAACCTCTCAGCGAAGAGGAAGTGGACGTTCTCACCCGCTGGATCAATGAAGGGGCTGAATTTGAAGTCCACTGGGCGTATGTGAAGCCGGAACCCGTAAGCCCACCTGAACTAACCAAAAGTTTTGAAGCCGGCTTTTCATCTGCCGAAGAAAAGCCCTCTGCGGGTAATGAAATTGATCGTTTTGTGCTGGCTAAGCTACAGGAAAAAGGTCTCAACCCCTCCCCCGAAGCGGATCGTGCTACCCTGCTGCGCCGTCTGAGCCTGGATCTGACAGGATTGCCGCCAACCCCTGAAGAAATCAGTAAATTTATCCATGATCAGTCTCCTGCTGCTTATGAGAAGCAGGTAAATCGCCTGCTGGCGTCTCCTCATTTTGGTGAGAAATGGGCCAGTATGTGGCTAGACCTGGCCCGCTATGCCGATTCTAAAGGATACCAGAAAGACCATCACCGCAATATCTGGAAATACCGCGACTGGGTAATCAAGGCTTTTAATGAAGACATGCCTTTTGACCAGTTTACCATTGAGCAGCTGGCAGGCGACCTGCTCCCCAACCCTACTGACGATCAACTTTTGGCTACTGCTTTTCATCGTAATACCATGAACAATGATGAGGGAGGAACCGATAATGAGGAATTCAGGGTGGCGGCTGTACTGGACAGGGTCAATACTACGATGGAAGTATGGCAGGGTACCACCTTTGCCTGTGTGCAGTGTCACAGCCATCCTTATGATCCTTTCCGGCATGAGGAGTACTTTGAAATGTATGCCTTCTTCAATAATTCACAGGACAATGACCTGGATAACAGCGAACCACTTTATCCTTTTTACAGCGAAGCTGATGAACAAAAACTGGATAGCCTGATCCTCTGGTTTGAAACGCTCAGCAAAGACACCGTTGGAGCGGCGCATTCCCTGGTAAAGAGGAAAAGAAATGCCCTGATGCCCGAGCTGGCCGCTATTGATTTTGATGATGAACACAATACCTATCCCCGCTACGAGAGAGGCATCGTGACCCAGGTACAGGATTCAGCTTACCTTAGATATAACCAGCTGGACCTGAGAGATAGAAATATGCTACAGGTGACCTACAGCAGCGATGTGGAGGCAATAATAGAAATGCGTCAGGGCCGTTGGAACGGTCCTTTACTGGGCAGGGCCAGGCTACCTTCCGGCCAGGACAGCAGAAAAGAAAGGGGCTACTCTTTCGCAATAAAGCCAGCTCCTGGTACTCAGGATATCTTCTTCTTTTTCCGCCTGCCCAAACCTGGGCAATTTCATCTTAAGCAGTTTACTTTTGAAGGTAATGCTCCAGGTATGCCTGCTGAAGTGCACGCCCTGCAGGATTCGCTCCGGCAGCTAGCCCCTGTTTATATGCCGATCATGCGGGAGATGCCTGAGGACAGGAAGAGGGAGTCTTTTGTTTTTGAACGTGGTAACTGGCTCGTACACGGAGATATTGTACAGCCTGAAGTGCCTCAAAGCCTCAATGCGTTTGAAGGGTATCCGCCCGATCGTATGGGGCTGGCGCATTGGCTCCTGAGTAAGGAAAATCCGCTGACAGCCCGGGTGACGGTCAACCGTTTATGGGAGCAGCTGTTTGGCTATGGCATCGTTCGTACGCTGGAAGATTTTGGTACGCAGGGCGCTGTACCTTCTCATCCCGAACTGCTGGACTGGCTGGCGCTGCGCTTTATGCATGAACATCAGTGGCGTATGAAAAGTCTGATCAAAGATATGGTGATGTCGGCTACCTACCGGCAGTCTTCCCAGGTGACACCAGAACTCTATGAGGCTGATCCTCAAAACAAATGGCTGGCTCGCGGGCCGCGCTTCCGGCTGTCGGCCGAGCAGATACGGGACCAGGCCCTGGCCGTGAGTGGCCTGCTGAGCGATAAAATGTACGGTCCCTCGGTCATGCCTGAGCAGCCCGAAGGCATCTGGAACACCATACGCCACGTGATGCAGTGGAGGGTCAGCGAAGGTGAAGACCGTTACCGCAGGGCCCTTTATACCTACTGGCGCAGGTCCAGCCCTTATCCCTCTATGATCACTTTTGACAGCCCTAACCGCGGATTGTGCGTATCCCGTCGTATTCGCACCAATACCCCGCTGCAGGCACTGACCACGCTCAATGATCCTGTCTATTTTGAGGCAGCCCAGGCCCTGGCCGCCCAGGCAGCGGATCAGCAAGAAGCGGAAGCAAGATTGTCAGAGATTTACCGGCTTGCCCTGGGAAAATTACCAGCTGAAAATAAAAAGCAGAGCCTTTTAAAATATTATCAGAAAACGGAAGCCGCTTATCGTGCAAAATCAGAAGAAGTGGCTCAGGTAGTAGGTACACAATTGGAGGCTACTCCCGCCAATGCAGCATTGGTGATGGCTTCTAATGTCGTTCTTAACCTGGATGAATTTATAAGCAAAGAATAATATGGCTAAGTATCAGGAAGAATTTAGAAAAGCATTGGAAGAACACCAGCGCCTCCTGCACCGCAGGCATTTTCTCAAAACCTGCTCTACCGGGCTAGGTGCCATGGCATTAGGCTCACTGATGGGCTGTGATGGCTTGCTTTCTTCTTCTAAAGACAAGATAGCGCAGGAAGAAACGCTGCGACGTATCTCACATTTTGCCCCCCGGGCCAAAAATGTCATTTTCCTGCATATGGCCGGCGCACCCTCCCAACTGGAGCTTTTTGATTATAAGCCCCTGCTGCAGAAACTTGATGGCAAAGACTGTCCGCCTTCCCTGCTGGAAGGAAAACGATTTGCTTTTATACAGGGCGTACCCCGCATGCTGGGACCTCAGTTTGACTTCCGGCAGTACGGTGATTCCGGGGCTTTCGTCTCCGACCGCCTGCCTCACTTCCGCGAGATTGTGGACGAGGTCTGCTTTTTAAAAGCTATGCATACCGATGAGTTTAACCATGCCCCGGCGCAGCTTTTTATGCATACCGGGAGCGGCAGGGTAGGTCGTCCGAGTATGGGTTCCTGGGTTATGTATGGCTTGGGTTCAGAAAATCAGAATCTGCCGGGTTTTGTGGTGCTGGTTTCCGGAGAGTCTGATCCCAGTGCCGGTAAAAATGCCTGGGGAAGCGGCTTTCTTCCCTCCGAATACCAGGGGGTACAGTTCAGGTCTAAGGGAGATGCCGTACTGTATGTTACCGACCCGAAGGGGGTAGATCGGGAGATCCGCTCGGGCGCTATTGAAGCCATACGCGAGATCAACGAGCAGCATTACCAGGCCATGGGTGATCCGGAAATCATGTCGCGGATAGCCCAGTACGAGATGGCTTACCGTATGCAGATGACCGTTCCGGAGGCTATTGACATGGATTCAGAATCTGAAGCTACTCATAAAATGTACGGTACCCAGCCAGGTGAGACTTCATTTGCCAACAACTGCCTGCTGGCCCGCCGCCTGGTGGAGAGAGGTGTCCGGTTTGTACAACTTTATCATCGGGACTGGGATTCACACGGTAGCAACGCTTTTGAAGGCTTGCATGAGGGCTTTGTACAGCGTTGTCGCGAAATTGACCAGCCCATGACGGCCCTTATCAAAGACCTGAAGCAGAGGGGCCTGCTGGATGAAACCCTGGTAGTATGGGGTGGAGAATTCGGGCGTACGCCCATGAAAGAAAACCGGGGCGGTAAGGATGCTCCTTTCCAGGGCAGAGACCATCATACAGAAGCCTTCACCATGTGGATGGCTGGAGGTGGTATCAAGAAAGGATTGATCTATGGCGAAACAGACGAGATAGGCTACTACGGCATCAAAGACCGGGTACACATCCACGATCTGCAGGCCACCATCCTCCATCAGCTGGGGCTGGATCATGAAAAATTAACTTACCAGTTCCAGGGACGCAACTTCCGCCTGACCGACGTACATGGAAAGGTAGTCAGAGACATTCTTGTATAGAACAAAAAAATCCGGAAGCTTCAAACTTCCGGATCTTATTCAGGTCATCTTCCGCGCCTGCGGTACATCTGCTCATCATCAAACAGCCGGTGCTCATAAAAAGCAGGGTCACCTGTTTTGTCAATATCCGACATCGGGCGGTCTTTCTGCTCATGTTTGGCATTGGGAGGCAAAGGAATATGCTCAGTATCCACATCCTCCCGGCTGATATGGCTTTTGTACTTCTCTGGATGTTCATAAAAATCCACCAGGTAACGCTCATACTCTCTGGAGGGGCGGTCGGAGGTAGGTTCAAAAACAGGGTGCTTTCTGAGGCGCTCCCTGTCAATGTAATCTACCAGTACATTGTCTTGATCCGGCTGTAGTGCAACCAAGCCTACCGGAACGAGAAACTTACGCCCAGTATCGGTCTGCTCAAAGCTGTAGATGTTGTTTCTGACGTCATCGCGTTCCCTTCGAACGGGTTTGCGGGAGATGATCTCCTGGCGAATATCATTTTGTACATCTACTACCAGGTAGCGCACTTTCTCGCGCTCGGTATCTACGATGAGTTCATCTACCTTGCCTAGTTTTTCGCGGTTGCGCCCATACACATCCCAGCCTCTTACGTCAGGATCATGCTTGTCAATTTTGTAGTCGCGCAGGTGCTTGAGCTTGTACAGATATGGATTATAAGGTTTGTCTCTGAGATTATCAGTAGCCATAAAAATTTATTTTTTAAATGAAAAAATGGTAAACAGGAATCCGTTTTTTGAAGATCTCCTGATCTTATCGCCGGTACTTTTTCAAAGCAAGTGTCCGGAAGCCACTACCTTTATACCTGACTTTCTATCAGTTCCAGCACGATGGCTGTCTGTTCCAGAAACTGACTTACCGCCTGGTCCTGTTCCTCAATATCAGTTTCCACATTGATCATATCCGGCATTTCATCCAAAGCCTGTATCTCAGCCTGAAGCCTGCTGTTGTCCTGTATGTCAATAGACCGCATGCTTTGAGAAATGACGTTAAAGGCTTTTTTTACCAGCACTGCTTTGTCTCTCCCTTCGGCATTGGCAATCATTTCTCTATGTTCTCTTAACTGGTCTAAGGTAGCACTGTGAAGTTTTACCTCTTCGGTTTCCGAAAGATCAGTAAGTGCCTCAGTGAGTCTGTCCATGGCACTTGAAATGTAATCACCGACAAACAGCTCGGTGTCATCAGGATCGTTTTCGCTGACAAATACGACATATTCATCTACCGACTCAAAAGCCCGGTTCTGTTCATCCGGCATCTGCACCTCATCTACTGTTTCGGTTTGCTCGTCTATTTCATCGGAAATTGCTTGTTCCTCTGTGTCGTCCAGCAGTACGAGTTGGATAACTACAAAACCTAATACCAGCGCAATCAGCACCAGGATGGGCCACCTGTTATTTTTCTTTTTTTTGACGTTAATATCTGCCATTTCAAATTTTATTTAAGGTAAAAAAAGTGAAAATCATTGTCTGCTAAAAAATAGTATACAGACAATATAAAATGGATTCTACTTATTAAAGCCTTAAAGTGATGGCGATGTTTAGGAGCAGGTGCAGTTTTGGCCGGATTCTAACTTAAGCCGGTACTTCAAAAGGTATACCTGTCTGGCGGGAAATATCCAGCAGATCATCCACCACCGGCTGCAGTAAGGGAATGCCTTCCCGGGCCCTTATCTTTTCGGCTTCTCTTTCCGGGTCGCCGGGGATCAGTGGACCATGTGTACCAGGAGCCGCTTTGGTTTTGCGAAAAGTGCGTACCCAGTCATCCATCTGCCGCTTAAATTCTTCCACTTCAATAAAGCCATCTATCTGCATGGCTCCAAAGAAATGCCCGATGCCTTTGCCTACGCTGCGGGCCGGTACCTCCTGCCTCAGGGCAAAAGGAGGGGCAAACGGCCCCCAGTTGGCACCGCTGAGCACACAGCTGAGAATGTCTATCATGGCTGAGAGGCAGTAACCTTTATGCCCGCCATGTTCCCGGTCAGAGCCCAGGGGCAGCAGGGCGCCCCCGCCGATCATTTCTTCAGGAAGCATAGTCTGCGCACCGGTTTTATCTACACACCATCCATCAGGAACGGTTTTCTGTTCTCTCCTGGCAATTTCTATTTTCCCGTAAGCCGCTGCGCTGGTAGCCAGGTCAATGACTACGGCAGGCTCTTCCAATCCAGGGAAGGCAATGGCGATGGGATTGGTGCCCAGCATGCGTTCACCGCCCCAGAGTGGCACTACCAGCTTGGTAGTATTAGTCATGGCCCAGCCGATCATATCTCTTTTCAGGGCCTGTAGAGGATAATAACCGGCGATGCCGAAGTGATTGGTGTTACTGACACTCACCCAGCCGGAGCCTACTTTTTCGGCTTTTTCCATAGCGATCTCATTGGCTTTTGGGCCAACTACCAGCCCCAGGCCATTGTCACCATCCACCGAGGCAGTACTGGCTTTTTCACGAATGATTTTGATGTTGGGCTTCGGGTTGATGCGCCCCAACTGGAGCATATCATAATAAGTGTGCAGGCGAGCGACACCATGTGATTCTATACCGCGCAGGTCGCTGGTAGCCAGCACTTCGGAGGCCAGACGGGCATCTGCTTCGGGTACGCCAAAATGCGCAAAGACAGACTGGGAAAACTGCTGCAGGTATTCAATGGGAAAGGTATAGGAGGGGATGATGGGCATGGGCTGATTTTTTGGGTGAAAGAAGAAGCTTAAAGAGTTGAAAAGTTAAAAAAGTTAAAAGTAGAAAGAAACATGTAACCTGAAACTTACAACTATCCCCTTATTTCACCTCCAGCACCAGGCCTTTCAGGTATTCACCCTCGGGATGGAAGATGGATACCGGATGGTCGGCAGGCTGGGAGAGGCGGTAAAGCACCTTGGTCTCACGGCCTGCTTCTATAGCCGCTGCCCTTATCGTGTTGTTAAAAAGAGTAGTATCTACCACCTGTGAGCAGCTGAAAGTAAAAAGCAGTCCTCCGGCGGGTAGTTTCCGGAGGGCTTCGGCATTCAGTTTCTGGTAGCCGCGAACCGCGCTGTGGCGGGCATTGCGGTGTTTGGCAAAGGCAGGAGGGTCCAGCACGATGATATCATAGGTTTCCTCGGTCTGCGCCAGGAAGCGGAAAGTATCTTCGGTAAAACCCTGGTGTTGGTTATTTTCGTAGCCGTTGAGCCGTACGTTTTCCTGGCACACTTCCATAGCCCGGGCCGACACATCTACCGAATGCACGAGTTGGGCGCCTCCCTGCAGGGCAAAGAGGGAAAAGCCCCCGGTGTAGGCGAAAGTGTTGAGGACTTTTTTACCCTTGCTCATGGAGCCCAGCAGGGCCCGGTTTTCGCGCTGATCCAGGAAGAAGCCCGTCTTCTGGCCTTCCACCACATCTATCAGGAAGCGCACATCATATTCTTTTACCTCCAGCGTACCCGGATTTTTGCCCAGCAGCCATTCGTCAGAAGCCTGTGGAAATTTACTTTGTAGCTGTTTATGCACTTTCAAATACACCTGCTGTATACCAGCATCGGGCAGGGCTATGATGGCTTCAGCCAGTTTGTGGCGAGCGTGGTACATACCGAGTGAGTGAGTCTGAATTACAGCAGTATTTCCGTAGAGGTCTACGATGAGGCCGGAAAGACCGTCACCTTCTCCATGTACCAGGCGGAAGGCATTGGTGGAAGAGGAGGGCAGGCCCAGCAGACGTCTTGAAGCCCAGGCCTTTTGTATCTTTTCCTGCCAGAAGGCCGCATCAATTTCCTGTTCTTTAAAAGTAAGGATACGAACGCTGATGGATTCTTCCTGAAAGTGTCCGCTGCCCAGGAAGCGCTGCCGCTGGTCATAGACAGCTACGATATCCCCTTCCTGCGGATTACCTTCCTTTTTCTGGATGGCACCGCTGAAAATCCAGGGGTGTCGGCGTTCGATGGATTGAGACTTATGTGGCTTTAGAAATATTTTTTTCTGCATCATGGGCGCAAAGGTAAAAAAATGGCAGGCAAAGCGGAGTTGCTGGTTAAAAGTTGC
>JBKHDR010000057.1:0-28236 GCA_046541235.1 Cyclobacteriaceae bacterium
CATTATTCATCAATCATTCAACATTCCCAAAAACTTTGCAGGGAAATGCCGCTTTTATGCAGTAAACGTCATCTCCCTGATCAATTTATTCTGCCGCGGGCAACTGCTCTTCGTAGGTGTCCCAGTTTTCCACCAGGGTATTGACCACCTTACTACCTACCCGGTAAGCCGCTTCCAGCGAAGGGATGAAGGCGGTGTAGCCTTTGCCCTTCAGCTTTTCGCCGCTCAGGCTTTCCGCCGCAGTGATGCCCTCGTACTGCATGGTGTAGTTGCTGGCTGTGCGGAGCACCATCACCCGGTCCAGGTCCACTTTTCCGGCCTGGGCAAGAAAAGAGAGTGCCTGCAGGGTGCCGGTATCTTCCATAGCGGAGGTTACAAAGTTGCCCTGTCCTTCGGTCCAGTAATTGGTCCAGTCGTTGGCCCAGTCGTTGAGGAGCTTGCCGTGCCAGTAGGTCATGGCGGCCAGCTGATCGCCCTTGAGCACAAAGGGGGGCTTCTGGGCATTGGGATAACCTTTGTACAGCGCCCTCAGCCCGGCTACCTCTTCGGTATCCATCAGTTCGGTGTCTTTGGTCAGCTGGTAAGCCCACTCCACCAGTTGGGGGTTGAGGTGATAGACCGCACCTTCGGGATCTTCGGGCAGGGGCTGCTCATACGGGCTAGCGGCTCTCAGGGGCGTGTAGCCCGTTTCCCAGCCTTCAGGAATTTCGCGGGCATCTATCTCATGCGAAAGGTCACCGTCAATGATCCACTCGGCCCAGGCCGCCGAGCCGACGGAGGCATCTTCCGGGTCCACCCCGGCAATACCGGCTACCAGCCAGTAGGCCTGGCTCAGGTCAAAGCGATCATCCAGACCCAGGGCCATCACTGAGGCAGCAGCCCTGGCTGTGCCAATGCCGGTCACCATACCGAGCACATCTTTTTCGGCATTGTACCTCAGCTCACGGTAACCCTGCGGGAAGGCCAGGGAAGAATCCAGCGGCAAACGCTCCACCCAGTACTGGAACTCACCCGGGCGGTCTCCGCTCAGTTCGCCCAGTTCAAACATGCTGACAACTACGACTTTGACCGGGATTTTGGGTTCTGCTTCAGGCGTCGGCTGTGAAACTGACTGGCAGCCGAGGGTGAAAAGCAGCACGGTTACCGCCAGGCAAGGTATGATGGGATGAAAATTCTTAGTTGATGTCATTGATTTATTTGTTTGATGTTTCATAATGAAGACAAGCCCGCTCTAGCACTTATTATAATACTAAAGACAAGCCAAAGGCAAGCTATTCCAGGCAAAGACAATAACAAACTGTGAACCCTATACTTTGAACTCAAAACGTTAAACGAAAAAACGCCCTACTCCAACACCTCATCCGCATAGTTGATAAACTTATTCCATTCCTGCTGCCAATGGGCCAGGGCGGCTTCTTTCTCTTCTTCAGATAAGCTGCTGTAGGTCAGGGAGTTCATCGCCAGCTTCTTGATTGCCTGCAGGTCCAGCTGCCAGGCCAGCAGTATGCTCCAGTAGTCGTAGCTCAGACCGTTGTAGCCAAAAATGGCCGGGTCATCCGAATTGATGGTGATCTGCACGCCTCTTCTGATCAGGTAGTTGGCCGGATGTACCCGCAAATCCTGCACATAGCCCAGGATTTGGTTGCTGAGCGGACAGACCTCCAGGCAGATGTCTTTTTGTTTAATCAGTTGCTGCAGAACGGGATAGAAGTTGAGGTTATAGCCATGCCCGATACGGCGGCTATCCAGCATTACCGCATCGTAGAGATTTTTTACCGTATACCAGTTGCTCTCCCCATCGTGCAGGTAGAGCGGCATATCTGTGTCATATACTTTTTGCAGGGAATCCATTTTCATCCAGGCATCCAGAAAGTAAAGGGTCGTATTGCCATCATCCTCTTCGGCTACCAGGTCAAAGCCTTTGACCAGTTCAGGGTATTTACTGCGGTAGTAGTAGGCTTTCTCCAGTTCTTCAGCCACTACTTCTTCCGGGAAAAAGCGGAGGAAGGTGTAGATTACCTTCAGACTAAAAGCAGGAAAGTCCTGCTGCACCTCCTGCTCCAGTTCCTGCAGGTAAGTGAGCACCGTATCGGCATTGTAGTAAGCCGGCGGATGCTCCAGGTCATACAGCCCCGCCCGCGGAATGACCCTAAACTCCACATGCTGCAGCCCGTCGGCCAGCAGGGTATCTATGACCACGCGATTGTATTCTTTAAAAACCGGCTGATAGGAATAAAACCCGCCCAGGCGCTGAAAAACACGATCAAATTCATCCCAGATGTAGATACTGTCCTGCGCCATTTCATCTTCAAGCACCAGCAGTTCGTACATCTCTTCTTCAAAATCAGGCTGGTTTGCAGCCAGTTCACTTACTTCATAAAAACCTTCCGGGGCTGCTTCCGGACGGAAAAAGCGCAACTGCCCTTTGATATACTCGCCCCGATCTTCTTCCCAGTACACGTAGCAGTTGGGCAGGCTGATGGCTTTGTCAATGAGCCACTCAAAGTCGGCACCGGCTGAGCCATGCAGGTGCAGCATGCCACCCTTGGGCATTTTTTGAAGAAGGCGGTAGAGCCTGGTCTGCTCAATATGGGATTTGGAAGGCAGAAAGTCATGCGTGGGCGGGAAAAAACCGTCTTCCAGGTATTTATCTATCATATCTTCCCGCAGCCTGACGAGTTTCTGATTAACAGATTGTTCCTTGGCATTAAGCCGGATATCCGCATCAAAGGCCATCAGGCTGTCGGTGCGCAGCAACTCCTGTCGCCGCTCCAGGTAATCTTCTGCCGAAGAAAACCGCGCATCGGGCTGAAGAGGCGTACGATTCGCACAGGAAGAAAACAGGCTGAGAAATAAAAGCAGCAGGCAGGCGCCAAACAAGCTGTGCTGTAAAAAAAACTTTTTCATCAGGTGAAAATGAACTTGAAGATAAACAGCAGTGAAATGACCACAATGATAGGGTTCAGGCTTTTGAAATCTCCTTTTACGGCTTTGATGATGGTATAAACCACCAGTCCTCCGCCTATGCCGTTGGCGATGCTGTAGGTAAAAGGCATGAGGACAATCACCAGGAAAGCAGGTACGGCTTCATCCAGCATATCAAAATTTACCTTCCTGACCGAACCCAGCATAAGCACGCCTACCATAATCAGGGCCGGAGAGGTAGCCGCCGCCGGAATCAGGGCTGCCAGGGGTGAAAGAAACACGCATAGTAGAAACAGCACTGCCACTACGATGGCCGTCAGCCCGGTACGACCGCCGGCAGCAATGCCGGTACCACTTTCAATATAAGTGGTGATGGTAGAGGTGCCCAGCAGCGAGCCAAAAGTGGTGGCCACCGCATCAGCCATCAGGGCTCGGTTCATGCGGGGCAGTCTGCCTTCTTTATCCAGGAAACCGCCCTTTTCGGCTGTGCCATAGAGGGTTCCCAGGGTATCAAAAAGATCCACCATAGTAAAGGCCACCACGATCACCAGGATATCCATGATACGGCTGAAAATGGAAGCCGAGCTATTACCGAACAATTCGCTGAAATCCAGCTGCAGGAAGGTAGGGGAAAGATCCAGGCTGAAGGAAAACCATTGCTCTGGCAATTCGCTGATGCCCAGCAGCAGGCTGGCCACAGCCACTGCTACAATACTGATCAGGATGGCTCCGCCTACGCCTTTGATCATTAGCAGGGCCATCAGTACAAAGCCCAGTACCGCCAGCAGCACCGGAGGGCTGTTGAGATCGCCAAACTGCAAAATCTGCGGAGGCGCCTGCTGTATACGATCTATCAAAGCAGCCTGATCAGTCAGTTTATCAGAAAGAATGATGTCAATGATCGGCCCCTGGTTGATGTCTATGATCTGGGCATTATTGAGGCCGATGAGGGTGATAAACAGTCCGATACCCGCCGGGATGGCATGCAGTATGCAGGAGGGCAGAGCATTAGCTATGGCCGCCCTTAGTCCTCCTATGGTCAGCAGGATGAACACTACCCCCGAAACGAAGACAATGGCCAGGCCGCCCTGCCAGCTGTAGCCCGACTGGAAGACGACCGTATAGACAAAAAAAGCATTGAGCCCCATGCCGGGCGCCTGGGCGAAGGGATAATTGGAGAGCAGGCCGGTAAGCAGTGAGCCGGTAGCCGCCGCCAGGCAGGTGGCGATCATCACACTCTGGAAATCCATGCCTGTTTCGGAGAGTATGGCCGGATTCACAAAAATGATATAGGCCATGGTAGAGAAGGTAGTCAGCCCGGCAATGACTTCCTGCCTGAAAGTAGTCTGGTGCTTGGATAAATTGAACATGCTTTCTTCTGTGGACATGGTAGCCAGCGGCTTCAAAAGTCGGCAATTTAGTGTTTTTATTTTATCTCCCACACTGATCAGAAAAGGCATCTCAGAAGAGCGAATACAGGAAAAAAACTTACTTTAGTTTGTTTTGGCAAATTCTTATAATTACAACTCAAAAATGGTATAAATATGACATTTTTTGAAATATTGAGGAGATGAATATTTAATTTTCTAAAAAATTATCACATGCTTTTTTATCTCTTTTATTAGCTTTTATTTAGGCCCTTTAAAACTGTAAACGAGCTGACAAAGTCCGTTTCTGATCACTTCTTCCTGTATGACATATATCAAAATGCCTAGCTTTGATCACATTCATACTCAACTAAAAAATCATTTCATAAACTTCTTATCTATGCGAAGATTTCTACTGTCTGTCGTTCTGCTTCTATTCGTCCTGCTGCTGCCGGAGTCTCCCTTGCAGGCACAAGGTTCTACCTCCGCTCGTATGACTGGCCTGGTCACCTCTTCAGGCGAGCCGCTGCCGGGTGCTACTGTTGTAGCCGTGCATGAGCCTACCGGTTTTGAATACGGCACGGTCACCAACACCGAAGGTCGCTTTACCCTGAACAATCTCAATGTGGGTGGTCCCTACACTGTTACCACCAATTTTGTGGGGTACGAAACCTCCTTACAGTCAGATATTTACCTTGACCTGGGCCAGACGCTGGATCTCAAAATTGAGCTGAAAGAATCTGCTACCGAACTGGAAGAAGTAGTAGTGCTCTCGGGTGGGGTATTTGACGGCAACCGCACCGGTGCCGAGACCAACATAGGGGAGGAAACGATTTCCAATATGCCAACAGTAGAACGGGGCCTCAACGATTACACTCGCCTTACGCCTCAGGCCCTGGTAGGCAACTCTGCAGCCACTAACAGCGGAGCCATCTCCTTTGCCGGTATCAACAACCGCTTCAATGCCATCTTCATAGACGGTGCGGTGAACAATGACGTATTCGGCCTGGCCAACTCCGGTACCAATGGCGGACAGGCAGGCATCTCGCCTATCAGCCCCGACGCGCTGGAGCAGATACAGGTGGTACTGGCCCCCTATGATGTGACCCTGGGTGGCTTTGCCGGGGGAGGCATCAATGCCGTGACCCGCAGCGGTACCAACAAATTTGAAGGTTCCGGCTACTATTTTCTCAGAAATGAAAACCTTACCGGAAAAACTCCTACGGATAACCCTAATACTGAGAGAACTCAATTAGCACCTTTTACAGTACAAACCTATGGTGCACGCCTGGGTGGCCCCATCATCAAGAATAAACTTTTTTTCTTTGCCAATGTGGAGATTGAAAGAAGAGAAGAACCCCGTCCTTTCCTGCAGGAAGATTATATCGGCACTGCTCAGCCTGCTGATTTTGAAAGTATACGAAATACCCTGCTCAACAATTTTAGCTACGATCCCGGAGGCTATCTGAACAATGCCCAAACTACTGATGGGGAAAAAGTGCTGCTCAAGCTGGATTATAATATCAACCAGGACCATAAGCTGAGCGTACGACACAGTTACGTAAAAGCGCTTACCAATATCTTTCCCCGCCCCAGCAACATACAGGTCAATTTTGCCAACTACGGCTATGTGTTCCCTTCTACTACCAACTCCTTCGCTGCCGAACTGAAAAGCAACCTGGGACAGAGCATGTCCAACAACCTCATCTTTGGCTACACCCGCGTGCGTGATGACCGTGACATTGCCGGTGAGCCTTTTCCCAGTATCTTCCTGCAGGATGGGCCAGCCAACATTGTGGTAGGAACCGACAATTTCTCCTACTCCAACATTGTATTCCAGGATGTTTTTACTCTGACCAACAACTTGAACCTTTACAAGGGCAAGCATACCTTCACCTTTGGTACGCATAACGAGTTCTTCAGCATTCAAAACCTCTTTTCCATTTTCTCTACGCCCCGCTACTTTTACTTTGACGACCCGGGAGGGCTGAGAGGCTACGAGCAGTTCCTGGCCGGAGAAAATGCAGACCAGGTACTTTTCGGACATGAGCAGCTGGCGGAAGGACAAAATGAGATCAGGCTGGGCGACAATGCCGAGAACCTGGGCCCTACCTTTGATGCCCTGCAGATGGCTTTTTACGCACAGGACGAATGGCAGGTCAACCCGGACTTTAAGCTGACGATCGGCCTGAGAGCTGACATTCCTATCTTCCTGGAAAACCCTCCGCTGGAAAACACCGATTTTAATGAAAATACCGTCCCCCTGCTGGAGCAGTTCTATGATCTGCAGGGAGCCAGAGCAAGCAACACGCCCAATACACAATTACTATTGAGCCCCCGTATTGGCTTTAATTATGATGTAAACGGTGACAAGAAAACCCAGCTTAGAGGTGGCGCAGGCATATTTACCAGCCGCGTTCCCTGGGTTTGGCCTGGCGGTATGTACATCCGTAACGGCCTGAACAGTAGCGTGTTCTTCAATGCCCGCTTCATCACTCCGGAAGGTATTCCGGTCTATGGCAATCCTGATAACTGGCGCACCAACCTGTTCAACCCTACCAGCCCTTCAGGTGATGTAGATCTTTTTGCCGATGACTTTCGCTACCCTCAGGTACTCAGGGCCAGTGCCGCAGTAGACCAGCAACTCCCCTGGGGGCTTACCGGTACCATGGAGTTTCTTTATACCAAGACGCTCAATAACTACAATGTCACCAGCCTCAATCTGCGCCCTTCTACCGAAAGGCTGGAAGGTGCTGATAACCGACCTGTCTATAACATAGACGACCCCATCGCGCCAACTTATAATAACATCACGCTGGTCAACAATACCAATGACGGCTATACATGGAACTTCACTGCGCAGCTGAACAAAGCCTTCAGCTACGGCTTCAGCGGTGGTATGGCCTACTCCTTTACCCGGGCAGAGTCTATACAGGATGGTACCGGCTTTATCAACTATAACAACTGGGATAACATCATCAGTGCAGAAGGTAAGAACATTCCCCCTCTCACCCGCTCTGCTTTTGATGCGGCTTCAAGGATTACTACTTTCCTGAATTACCGCAAGGAGTACTTTGGCAACTTCGCTACCGGCATCTCTATCTTCTACAACGGACAGTCGGGACAGCCTTTTACTTATGTCTACAACGACAACGATGCACTGACCAACCAGTCTAACAACAGTACCCCCAATATCCCGATTTATGTGCCAGCCAGCCAGAGTGAAATTGTACTGGTAGACCAGTTGGATGATAGCGATAATGTGGTAAGATCGGCCCAGCAGCAGTGGGAAGACCTTGAGAGTTTTATAGAAGCTGATGAGTACCTCAGCAGCCGTCGTGGCGACTATGTGGAAAGAAACGAGAACCGTACTCCCTTTGAGCACATCATTGACCTCAAAGTCACCCAGGACTTTTTCATCCTGGCAGGTGGGCAGAAGCACCTGCTGCAGGTGTCGCTGGATATATTCAACTTTACCAATATGCTGAACAAAGACTGGGGCAGGCGTTATTTTGTGGGCAACAATACCTTCCCTCTGCTTAATTTTGAGGGCTTCCAGGAAGGAACTCGTATTCCGACTTATACTTTCAATGATCCCGGCCAGCCCTATGCCGTGGTACAGTCGGGCATCTACAGTGCCCGCTGGAGTGCTCAGCTGGGGCTGAGGTATTCTTTCTAAAAGCTATTTATTCAACAAATGAAGCCGCTTCGGGTATGCCGGAGCGGCTTTTTTGCTTTGGCAGAAATGCTGATTCTTCAATTTAAAGTATAAAAAATCTATTCCGGGGCTGTAATTCCCCCTCTTGCTTCTTAGATTTGAAGAAAGCCAGAAAAACTGTCAGCGATTTTCTGGTATAAATCTTAAACCACCTGACTATGAAGATACCTTTTGAACTGATCGCCGTATTTGATGCGCCCGAATTGGGCTTCAGGGGCAATATCTCTACGGTAGTCATGCTGGAAAAACCTATCAGCGATCAGCGAATGCAGGAAATTGCTGCAGATTTCAACCAGCCGGCCACTACTTTTCTCTGGCTCAACACTTCAGCAGCAGATACTTACCACGTCCGCTGGTTCGCTCCCGATGCTGAAATAGACCTTTGCGGACACGGATCGCTGGCGGCTATGGCTTTCCTGCACAAGCATCATTCAGAAAACATCAGGCTGCTTTACCAGGGAGGCCGTATTGAAGGAAAATCCGAAGGATCTGCCCATTTTACGATGGACCTTGATCCGATTCCTGTGGTAAAAGAAGTTGAGATCTCTCAGATACTTCAGCAGGGACTGGGTGTACACATTCAGGCACATTACCAGACCAGCAACAAAAATATAGTGCTGCTGGAAAATGAAGCAGACCTCAGGCGTATGCGACCGGATTTTGCCAAACTCAGGGAGTCGGATATTTTTGGCTATGCCGTCACCGCGCCCGGTGATGAGGCTGATTTTGTAAGCCGTACGCTGGTACCTCATGTGCAGCAACTGGAAGACCATGCCACCGGCTCCTCGCATGCAGCCCTTGCCCCGTTCTGGAGCAGCCGTCTTGGTAAGGAAGAACTCAGCGCATGGCAACTGAGCAGGAGAGGCGGAAAATTTAGCTGCCGCTACAGAGCCGGAAAAGTAACACTTAGCGGACATGCCAGCTTTCTGGCAGGTGGCAAGCTCAGGATGTAAAACAAGCTGCAGTGCAGCTGGATCTAAGCTCATTTTAACAAGCTTGCTATGGCTTAAAAAATACATCAGACCCGATGATTTGGCCACTTTTTAGCAACGTATATCCTTAAAAATCGTTTACACACATGAATACATCTTGATATTTTTGACCATATTTCTTCCTGACAAAACAACCGATGTATCGCATGTAAAACCTGAAAACTCATTACTTCATGGATTGGCCAAGGTGCCCTCTGATCGCCCTGGCCATACAAAGATTCCTCTAATAAGTAGTACACACAAAAAGCAGCCTCGCGTGAAGCTGCTTTTTGTTGTCAGGCTGTTTTTCAAAAATCTAAAACTACCTGCCTCGCTGCTCCTGGTAAAGCCCTTTTTCGTCAATAAGGTAGACCAGAGCGCTCATAGCTGCTGAGCCCAGCAGTAATTCACGACGATCCACTATCTCAAAGACATCCTGGGCCGAATGGTGCATGTCAAAATAGCGCTGAGAATCCGGGCGCAGTCCGATAAGATCTACTCCTTGAGGCTTAAGGGCGCTGATGTCGGCCCCGCCGCCTCCTTTTTCAAATTTGTGCAGGTCGTAAGCTTCAAACAAAGGTGCCCAGCTCTGGATGCGCTCCAATGCTTCATTGCTTACATCCAGGCTGAAACCCCGGGGCGTAAAGCCTCCCGCATCTGATTCAATGGCGGCATAGTGTTTTTCTCCATTCTGCTCAGCCATGTCAGCATAGACCTTGGCCCCGGCCAGGCCGTTTTCTTCATTGGCAAACAATACCGCCCTGATACTGCGCTTGGGTTGGTAGCCGATGGCTTTGAGCGTACGCAGTACCTCAATGGAATGCACTACACCCGCCCCATCATCGTGCGCTCCTTCGGCCAGGTCCCATGAATCAATGTGTCCACCAACTACGATGTACTCATCGGGTTTTTCACTCCCAGTGATTTCGCCGATTACATTGTAGGTTAGTTCATCTTCCAGCATCTGGCAGTGGGTTTCAAAATAGAAGCTCAGCTCAGGATCATCCTTGAGCAGGCTGCTCAGCAGTTCGGCATCCAAAGTGCTGATGGCGATGGCCGGTATCTTAGGCACATTAAAAGTATAGACTGTGCTGCCGGTATGCGGATAATCGTCCAGGTCGGTGGACAGTGAGCGCACAATCGCACCTACCGCACCGAGTTTAGCGGCTTCAGAGGGGCCACTGCGGCGCTGGTTGCCGGCCATGCCATAGGCTGCTCCCGTCTGTATCTGCGTCTGGTCCATAGGGCGGTTAAAGAACACAATTTTGCCCTCTACCTTGCCGCGTCCGAGTGCAGCCAGTTCTTCAAAATTCTGCACCTCTACCACCTGCCCCAGCACACCCTCAGGCCCGGTGCCCACCGAGTTGCCTAAGGCTGTGATATTCACCTCCTGAGTGCCCAGCTTTTTGGAATTGACGATACGGGCGATTTCTTTCTCTCCTCTTACCCAATGGGGCACCATCACCTCCTGCAGGATCACCTTGTCAAAACCGTAGGTTTCCATCAGCTGACGGCTCCACTCCACAGCAGCAGCACCCTGGGGAGAGCCGGCAACACGTCCCCCGATGTTTTTACAGAGGTAGCGCAGGTTTTCATAAGCTTCGCCTCTCAGCAGGTTTTCATCATAAATTTTTTTGATCATCTCCGCATCTTTACCTGACTGAGCCAGGGTAAGCAGCGGGAAAAGCAGTGAAGCAAGAAGTAAACGTAAATGTGTCATAGGATTAGGTAATTATTTTCAATTCTATATTTCTAGTTCAACGTTCAGTGTTCACGGTTCAGAATTCAAATCAACATTAGGTTTATGGGTTTATTTGTTAATGCGTTTATAGCTTAGTCGAGGGATCGAATCAACAAATCTCAATCAATCAATTCAGCATCTTTAAGAATATACATCATGCGGTCGGGGTCGTCGGGATTGAGTTCCAGGCGGCCGCGCACTTTGATGGTATCATCGGTCAGTTCGATCGGATGAGTGGTAAATACTTCCATCACGGTTTCAGGCCCGGCCCCTCCGCAGAAGAAGCAGGCGGCTACGGGCAGTGAGGAAAGGATAAAGTATTTCGGTCCGAGATAGACCTCGTAAGGAATCATATAACCTTCCAGCGTGATGATTTTGCCGTCCAGGTTTTTGGCTTTATCACCAAATACCGGGTAGGCGATCTCATAACCCTGCGCCTCATCAAACTTATCTTTGATTTCCACATCGGCCAGCAGTTTCCAGGGGTTAGTTTGGGTCTGTGCCTCGGCAAGAAGGGCATAGCAGGTCAGCGGGACCAAAAGCAACAGGCAAAACGGAAGCCTGGGTAAATAATTCATGAACATAGGTTTGTTGAATTGACCAATTTAATCATTTTATGCGGTCTCAAGGTACTCTATCACTGGCTATTTTTGTAGTTTGCGGATTTAAAGTTCACCTGATATGAAGAAGAAGCTGCTGTTTACTTTCGCCACCTGCCTCATTTTTAGCTTAACCCTCAGGGCACAGGAGCAAATGCGCCTGGTGTGGTATGATGAGTTTGACCAGGCAGGTATGCCTGACCCCGAAAGATGGGCGTACGATACCGGCGGACACGGCTGGGGCAATAATGAGCTGCAGTATTATACCATGAAAGACCCTGACAACGCCATGGTAAAAGATGGTAAACTCATCATCACTGCCCGCCAGGAGCAGCATGGTGATAACCCCTATACTTCGGCTAAGCTGGTGACGCGTGGCAAAAAGGCCTGGCAGTACGGACGTATTGAGGTAAGCGCCAGACTACCCAAAGGAAGAGGCACCTGGCCGGCTATCTGGATGCTGCCTGAGGTAGAAAAGCTTAACTGGCCCCGCGATGGCGAGATCGACATCATGGAGCATGTGGGCTTTGACCCGGGCGTAGTGCATGGTACCGTGCATACCGAAGCCTACAACCATACAAAAGGTACTCAGGTAGGCAAGCAGGTGCAGGTAGAGGATTTTGCCGATACTTTTCACGTGTATGCCATAGAATGGTCGCCTGAAGAGATCGTGTGGCTGCTGGACGGACAGCCTTACCATAGCTTCAGAAATGAGGGCACAGAAGCTGCATGGCCCTTTGATAAGCCCTTTTATCTTATTCTCAATATTGCTGTCGGTGGTAACTGGGGCGGCGCACAGGGAGTTGATGAAAATATCTGGCCCCAGCAGATGGAGGTAGATTACGTAAGAGTATACCAACCCTAGCCCCTGTATTCTGGTAAGTGATTCCCCAGCTTCCCCAAAGCATGGGGTAAGTATTCCACATCATTTTTAACAAAAAGCTGAATCAGGTAGATTAGGAAGGGTGGCAGAGGTTTTGCCAATTAGTAAATAGATTTTTTAAACTAAGCGCGTAATCATTTTTTAAACTTTTATTTTTTGATTTTTTAGGATTGGACAGATAATTTTTTCCAACTTTTTTTTCTTATAGTTTAGGTAGTGTAGAGGGTTTGTCTGGGAGGGCAAACCTTTTTTTTTAGTCAAAAATATCCTCCAGCGTAGTAGAAAGTCCCACCCTTATCCCAAAATCCCGGTACTGACCATCCTCAAAACTCGCTACGGCTTCCAGCCTGAGGAATCGGAGAATGTTATCCAGACTATAGCCCACTTCTGTGTAATGAGGCCCCCCATCTGTCTTCAGGTAGTTGAAGAGCAGGTTTTCTTTGATGCCTAGCATCCGTACCTTAAAAATCTGCGTCAGCAGGAAATTACGAAACTGGTAATAAAGGTGCCCGGCGGCATAGTGGCGACTGCTGCTGAAGCGGTAATAATCCAGCAGGCGGTAGCTGCCTACCGGGTCGCTCATCTGTAGTATGGTCTGGTTACCCATAAAATGCTGGAAATCCATAAAATAGAGCTGTTCACGATTGAGGAAGGCACCGGCGTAGAGGTTATAGTCCAGCCTGCCGCGCACGCCTATCTCCCACTGATGATTTACTCCCACTTCCAGCCGGTCAAAGTTCACCTCGGTGCCAAACAGGGGAAGGCCTTTGCGGTAGTCCAGGCGAAACTCGGGTGAATCGTCATTGATGATACTCTTGTTGCCGTTGCGTATCCGGTACTTCAGGAAAGGGCGAAGTTCGGCCTGCAGATGCAGCAGCAGGGCATCGTGCTCAGGAAAGGAGGTATCTTCCAGGAAAAAGTTATCAGGCGTATTGGGGGCATAGCTTTGCTCTTCCAGGTCGCGCCAGCTATGTGAGGTATTGTTGAACAGCTGCCTTCTACGCTCCCGGCCCAGCCCGGCACTCATTTGCAGCTTATCGCTGAATTTCCGGCTCCAGTCCAGTTGCAGATAGTCTTTTTCATAAATCCTCATCAGGTTCTGCTCAAACCACAGCGTCGTAGAGGTATTGATGATAGGCTGGATGGGCTCACGAGCGTTGAACTGGCTGACAAAGCGGCCACCTTCCAGGGCCAGGCGGTTCTTTTGCAGGGGATAGCTCAGCCTGGCCTTGCCGATCAGCTTTTCACGGGCAAAAGCATAGCGGGGGGTGAGGGAGAGCGCCAGTATCTTTTTATCAAATTTGCTCCGTAGTATCAGCGGTGTGCTGAAATGATAGCCTTCCACGGTGTTGAAATTCAGTTCGCTCAGGGGCGACTTATACTCCAGCGAAGTATTTTTACTAAGCTTAAAAGTGGTACCAAACAACAGGCTGCCTATGCCTTTGTTATTGCGGGCTTTGGAGGTGCCCGATGCTTCGGCTGCCTCATTCTCTTCTCTTTCCTTTTTTTCGGCCACAGCCATGCTGTCCAGTTTCTGGTAGCTTTTCTGCTCCATATCACTCAGCGGCACGGGACGGATAGCGGCCCAGTAAGCAGAGTCTTTTTTGTAAGCCGTAGAGTCTATCTTCATTTCGGTGATGGCCACCACTTCGGGTGCTTCCTCCTGCTTTTCCAGTTCATCTTCATAGGCTTTAAGTGCCTTTTTAAGGTCTTTGCGGGTAAACTTCTGCTGCTGCTCAAACACTTCTCCTGCCGGCATTTCTTGCAGCTTTTCCTCCTTTTCAAGGGCAGCCGCCAGTTCTTTTTCAATCTTTTCATCCACTACCTCCAGTTCTACCTGCAGGTCAGGGTTGAGTTCTACCTCATAATCACTGACAGTAGCCAGGTAGTTGTACTCCAGCTCAAAACCCAGTACTTTGCCATTCACCTCTATCCGGTGGCTCACCGGCATCCATACAGCTTCGCGAATAGGTGCATAGATCTGTCGCACATCAATCCGAAAGCCCTGCATAAAGGTATGCATATCCAGGCTGTGGATGCTCCAGAGGTCATCAATGATGTAGATATAGCCTTCAAACAGCTGATCGCCCCGGCGGCGGGGTACTACCCTGATCTTATTCACTTCACTGCCCCTGTCGATAAAGCTCCCGGCAAAACGAAAGCGGTAGTATGAAAAAGCCCGTGGTGAGAGTGGCGAAATGGCCGTAGCTACCTCGGGTTCATAAAAATTACCCTGGATGAAGCCATTGGGGCTGGTGTTGTTCTCTTCGCCTATGGTACGCACAGAAATCACCCGCTCTTTGAAGGTGTGCGGCTGCTCAAAAGTCACCTCGCTTACCGATTCGGTCAGAAAGACGGTGGAAGAGTCCAGGCCCTCTTTGGCCAGGGGTTTTTCCAGAAAAAAGGGCACGTCCTTTACCCTGCCGGCACCTTTGATATATACTTTGGAAGAATACCTCTGCACCTGCAGGCGGTGGTATTTACTCTTGGCTATGGCCTTACGGATGATAGTATAGGCCGGATCTTCGGCACGGGCATCGACCTCCACCTCCCTGAGTTGAATCACCTGATCGGGCAGGCGTACATCCAGTTCAAGGTAAGAGGAGCCTATCTCTACCTGCCTGACCACCGAATTATAGCCCAGGTGCTGAAAAACCAGCTCATAGCTGCCGGGGGACAGGCTGATTTCGTAAAACCCTTCTTCATTGGTGCTACTGCCGGTCTCCAGTGCCTGGACGTAAATGGTTGCAAAAGGTAAGGCTTCGCCTTCGGCGGTGAGCACTTTCCCCCTGATCCCCTGGGCCTGGGCAGTGTTTAAGAATAAAATCCCAAACAGGATCAAACAAAATCTTATATAGTACATTCTATAGCTTTCATGTATAAAGATGACAGCCGGGAAGAAATTAAGTTACACTTCCTGAAAATCATCTCCGCAGGATGAGACTTCTGATAGAGCGCCGAGGCTGTTTTCTTACCTATATGATGCATAAGATCGGCAGATAGTTGCAATAGTAAGAATATAGTTTTACAATTCGGAAGATTTAATGCAAGGCGACCTTTTGAAAAATAATCTTAATAATGGTACTTTGCTACCACCTCTTTTGATAAACTTATTAGCAAAATCTTAAACCTGAGTCAAAAATTAAGTCCACCAGATAAATATGGAAAAGAAAAGGATTGTAAAAGATTATGAAAACCTGCCGGATGAAGTGATCAGCAAAGTAAAGATGACTTATCCTAATGGTTTTGCTGACCACCTGATCTCCTTTACTAACAAAGACGGCAAGCGTGTTTCTGCCCTGCCGTTTGAAACTGAAGAGATTTACTACCTCATTCGTATGACTGTCACTGAAGCCCACCAGATCATTGAAGATGATGAGGATTACGATGAAGAAGGTACCCTGAGAGATGATTTCTCTATTGACGGAGTAAAAGATGAGGAAAGCACTGAAACCTCTGATGAAGACGAGGAAGATGGCAAGTCCTTCCGCAAAGGTGCCTATGAGGATGCCTACGAAATGGATGATGAGGAAGAGGGTTATGAGGATGAAGAAGAAGACGAGGACTAGTTACTCCTGCCTTTTTCTTATTTGATGCCCGTGGCCTTTTACGATCCGGCTTCGCTCAGCAGAGGTACACCCGACCAGAAAAAAGCTGTTCAATGCCTTGACCAGCTTCAAACATGGCGCATACTTGCGCCTTTTCATCCTACGCTCTGCGGCACCCTTCCGCTGCAGATCAGCATAGCAGGCAGCGACCTTGACGTCATCTGCCAGTTTGAGAATGCCGACGCATTTGCTGCTTTGCTTCTCCAGTATTATGGCCATCTGCCAGATTTCTCGCTCACCACAGATTGCAAAGACGGCACCCTGCTTGTCTTTGCCCGTTTCAGCACTCCTGATTTTCCGGTAGAAATCTTTGGACAAAACATATCCGTAGAACGACAGCATGCCTTCCGCCACATGATACAGGAAGAACGTCTGCTCAGGCTGGCTGATGAAGCTTTCAGGCAGGAGATCATTCGCCTGAAGGAAAGCGGAATGTCTACTGAGGCGGCATTTTCTCATCTGCTGCAGCTGGCAGGTGATCCCTTTACCGCCATTCTGGAACTGGAAGAAAACAATGACGCTAGCCTGCGGCAATTGGTCGCAGACAGAAGAAAACTATCCGGATAGCTCCTGCATCAGACCTTTCATATACGCTTCCAGTACATGAGCCCCAGCACAAGCAGCAGCCCGGCAATCGGAATGAGCCACCAGTAAGCCTGCCTTTCCTTTTCCCGGTTGGGCGTTCCGATAAAAACCAGGTGCGCCCAGAAAGAAGGTGCATGAAACTGAGCATAGGCCCTGTTTTCCAGCAGGTCAAGCTTGGCCAGCCTGAGCGAAGCAGCAAAACCATGTCCCTCTTCCAGATGATGATAAAAGCGCTGACTGAGGTAAGCCGTAGCATGGTCTTCGGCCTTCCACAAAGAAGTAATTAAGTTAGGGCAACCGGCGTAGGCAAAGGCACGCGACAGGCTCATGATCCCTTCGCTGCTGATGAGCTTACCCCCGGAGGTCTCGCAGGCGCTCAGAAAAGTGAGACGGGTTTGTGCCAGCGACATGCCATACAGTTCATGGGCATAAAGTTTGAAGCCGCCGTCATGCTCCTGTTCAGGATAAAATGTAATATAAGACAAAGCAGGGTTCTCACTATCAGCTACCGCATGGGTTGAAAGATGTATCAGTGAGGCTGTAGCAGCTTCAGACAGGAAATTTGCCTTGGTGGCGGCTTCTCCTGCCAGTGTTTCTCCCTGCCATAGCGCTACCTCCTGTGCAGAAGAGGGCAGTCGGCCAAAGGTCTGTCCGTTTGTCTGAACACCCTTATCTGAGAAGGGAGCCACCGCCAGTAGTTTGCCGGTAAGACCACTCAGTTGGCTACCGCCTCTCAGGAAGGAAGCGGCAAACTGGTAGCTAAGCGCAAAGTCGTACAGCAGGTACCTATCCTCCGGGCTGCGCAGGGCTTCAAAAGGCAACCTGTACAGTTGCTGGTGAGGGATGATGATGAGCGAGCTGAGGCCTTTAAGCTCAGGCAGCGCCGGGGCGATCAGCCTTGCGTATAATTCCCGGGAGGCACTTTTTCCACCATAAACCGCTCCGGCCTCAATGGAATGCAGCGAGGCTTCCAGCTGCTTCAAGGTCTTCATACATTCTCCCTTACAATCGGGCTCGTACAACTGCAAGGTATTTTTCTTCAGGACAAAGAGCTTCAGCCCGTCGGTTGAGAAAAAATAAGAAAGTAGCGCGGTTTCATTATCCAAAACCTGCTCACGCAGTAAGCCGATATCCAGGCTGTCGTAGCTGTATTTCTGGCGATAGTATTCAGGATAATCGTTGAGCCTATCCTGCAGACGTGAAAGCGCCACTTCCTGGTCGCGTATTTCAGCCTGCAAGGCGGTGGTTTCTTCCTGCCGTTGGGCCTGGCTGATCTTCATTAAAAGACGGGATAGGTGACTTCTCAGCCTGTTTTCCTGACTGAGCAGCGAATCAGGCAAGCCACTGTAGGCTTTGACCCGGCTCTCTTTCAGGCTTACTGCCAGGGAACGGGCTTTACTTTTTTCGCTCCAGGCTAAGGCTTTCTCGAGAAAAGCCTGTTTGCCTTCCTGCCTGTACAAACGAATGAGCAGGCTTACTGCCTGTTGATAGGCCGGCAGGGCTTTTTCTGACAGGAAAAGGCGGGCGTCTTCGTTATCAAAGGTTTTACTTACATAATCGGCCATGCGAAATGCCGAAGCATAGGTATCCACCGCCGCCTGCGCATAAACCTGATGCCGGGTCTGCTGATGATAGGCCTCCAGGCACTCCGCTTTGGAGAGCAGTACCTCAAAGAGATCAAAGGTGATGAAGCTCCCTTCAAAACGAAGCGGGTTGCGCAGTATATCTTCCTCCTTAAAATTAGCAACATAACGCATGATTGCCTGCTGAAAGTAGTCCAGGGCTGTATCCAGCTCCCTTTTTTGCCTATACAAAATTCCCAGTTTATGATAAGTAGCTCCCAGCAACATCTCCAGCCCAGCAGCCACACTATCGGTAGCAGCGAGTTGCAGCGCCTGTTGCAGCTCCTTTTCTGCTTCATCGTACTGCTTGAGCTGCAGGTAGGCTTCACCCAGTTTGTTATGCCTGATGAGTTGCTGCTGCCTGTTGGAGGTCTTTACTTTTTGTAGATATTGCAGCGCACTGTCAGCCAGCTGCGACTTCAGGTAGGTGGTACCCAGGTTAAGATAGACTTCGTTTCTGTCAGGCGCAAAGGGCAAAATTTCATGGTAAATGGCAACAGCCGAATCATACTGATGCAGGTTCAGCAGGGCAGAGGCGATGTTACTCTTAAAGCTGTACAGCGCGTCGCTGCTCAGGGCATTCCTGGCCTCTGCCAGGGCGATGGCTTTAGAAAAGTAATTAATACTCTGCCGGTAGTTGCCTTCTTCAAAATAAATGGCACCAAAAGAATTGTACAGCCTTTCGGCTTCGGGCGTTTCTTCCTCCGGCCCCTCAAGAAGCTGCTCAGCTTTTTTGAGGTAGAGGATAGAAGAATCTATATTATTCAAAAAATAATGGGCATTGCCCAGGTAAAGGGAAGGCTCAAAAAGCAGGCGAGGCGCCAGTTCATACACCTGGCCTACCTCCAGCGCCTGCACATACAGCCTAACCGCCTCCTGCTGGGCGCCATAGGTTTGCCTGAGGATACCTGCTTTCTTGTAAGCGTCCAGTACCAGCGGTGCATTTTTTTCATTCAGGGGAAGCTCTGCCGTCACCTTCAGGAAGGCCGCCAGCGACAGGCTATCGGTAGCGGCGGTAGGCTCGGCTAACTGAAACAAACGATCTGCCTCACGATAAGCCCGCAGGGCAGTTGGTTCATCCTGGGCAGAGGAAGGAAAATACGGTGCCAGAAGACAAAGTAGGGCAAGAAAGCTGCAGTATTTTGATATCATTTTGCCGGGCTTCTAAAGCAGACAAGCCCGGCTAAGATACGTCAAAAATTCAAATCATAAACTGGCCCTGCCTACGATTACGATATAGGGCGGACGGCCTCCTCTGCTGAGGCGGGCTATTTTGTTCCGATAAGCCATCTTTCTGGCTCCCAGGACAGACAGGCTGTTTCGCCTTTCTTCTATTTCATCCAGCAGGTCTTGTGGTACGGCACTGAGATCGTCGTAGTAGTAGAGCCTCACCGTGATAGAATTGAGTGCCCCGTCACTGGCATCGTACAGCCGGTAATAGATGGTAAAGTCTTTGTTTACGCCATTGGCAGGCTCATTGCCAAGTGCCCCGTTGAGGATCGTCTGCCTCAGGTCAATAGCGCCATTCGCTGTATTGATTTCTACTCCCTGCGATCTTACATCCTCCCCGTCTTCCGGCTCATCATCATCGCCGTCACCATCATCATCGTCTTCATCATCATCAAATTCACATTCATCATCATCGTCATCATCGTCGTCATCGTCGTCGTCATCATCATCATCACTACAGGGAAGGGACGCCTCTCTTACTCCGTTGTAGATGGGTACCGCCTGCGTCTCGTCCAGGTCAAGCCGGTAAACTCGGTTTTCATAATCAATACCTGAAATAGTAATGATGGTACGGCAGGTATCAGTGCTGTTTTCAGGCGTAAAATACACCTCGTAACGCAGCCCTGTTTCACTCTGGCTTACATTGATGTCACCGCTGGCGGGATCTATGGCAAGTCCTTCCGGCGAGGCGCCAAATGTACCTTGAAGTGTATTAAGAGGCGATACGATATAATCAGCTGCCTGATCTCTGAGGTAAAATATGGTATCTTCGTACTGCAACTGGCTACAGTCCAATGTTTCTGTATCTGTTTCCGGGTTCTGGGTATCATCCTCACAGGCAGCAAGAGCCAGCAGGAATACCAACAGAAAGAGAATAGCACTATTGATCTTATTCACCATAAGCTTTATTTATGAGTCGCTTCCGCCCTGTAGAATGTAACCGGGCAGGGGCATAAAAATAAATAGAATTTTATAAAGATAAATTTTATCAGTCTTTAACGGATATTCACAGACTTGTAGAAAAAATTCACCTAATTTTTTACTAAGCCTGGTTACAAATTTTGAGAACGTTGCGACTTACTTACAAATGATACAGCTCAGCCAGACCTACACAGACGCCGAACTGATTGCGGATATTCAGTCGGGGCAGCATACCGATCGCGCCCTCCGCTTCATCTACCGGGAATACTACCACATGCTGGAATCGCTGGTGCTGCAAAACAGCGGCTCTGAGGCTGATGCCGAGGATGTGATGCAGGAAGTGCTGATTGTGTTTGTGGAAATGGTGCGGAAGCAAAAATACGAGGGCCGGGCCAGTGTAAAATCCTTCCTCTACACCCTGACCCGCAATATGTGGATCAGCGAGCTGCGCAAAAAGGGCAGTGCCAACCGCAGGCATGAGGTCTACGAGAGCGAAAAAGAGAGTTTTGAGGCTGACATTTCTGAATATCTCGCCCACAAAGAAGGGCAGCAGATAGTGGAGCGGCTCTTTGAGGAATTAGGTAAAAAGTGCCAGCAAATCCTTACCCTGTTTTACTACGAAGAAATGCCGATGAAGGAGGTGCTGCAACATACCGATTTTGACAATGAGCAGGTACTGCGCAACAAAAAGTATAAATGCCTCAAATCTCTCATCCAACGGGTACATCAGTCGCCGGTAATTTTTGATCAACTTAAACAAGCTTTACGCCATGGAAAATGATGCGGAACTTAAGCAACTGGAAAAACTGGACCTCTACCTGAGTGATCAGTTAAGCGAACCTGAGCGGCTGGCGCTGGAGGAGGAGATGGAGAAAAACGAAAACCTCCGCCTGGAACTGAAAGCCCTTCAGCTTTCCCGTGATGCCATACGCACCTCAGCCCTGAGGCAGCAGGTAAGAAGATTGCAGGCTGAATATAAAACTGCTCAGCAGGCTTCCTCTTCCGAAGAAAAAGAAAAAATATTGCAGAAGGAGCCCTCTTTTGGCTGGTTGAAGCTGGCTGCCGTTTTCCTGATAGGTTTGCTGGGCTATGGCCTGTTTGAGCTGGCCAGCCTCAGTACCGGAGATGTGTATGAAGAAAACTTTATCAGCTACCGCCTGCCAGTGGCACGTAGCACCGACAGTCACTTTACCCGCCTCGACTCCCTCTATCTGGAAGCGCGTTATGCCCAGCTCCTCAGTCATTTTGAGAGCTTACACTCGCCCTCGGCGCGGGATTACTTTCTGGCAGCTATTTCCAGTATGCAGGAGCAGGATTTTGATCGTGCGCTTCAGCTTTTTGAAGAGCTGAGACTGCTGAACTCATCATCGGATGAAGTCCGGTTTGCCGAAGAAACAGATTACTACCAGGCACTGGCCTACCTACAGACCGGCAGGGTGCATGCAGCCCGGCAGCTTTTTGAACAGATCCATGAGCAGCCGGAGCATCTTTTTCATAAGCGGGTTACCCAATCCGAAATCTGGAAGCTTATGTTGCTGCAGATGAAGCACTAGTGCATACTTTTGCCCACTCTCCCTCCCTGATCTCGAAATGCAGCGGAAGCATTCCCCATAAGTATCTGTAAATCAAGGAATAATATTTAAGCTCTTGGTGTTAGGCATAGGTGAAATGATAATTTCTGACCTATGCAAACCATAAAAATAACATCATACCTGCTGCTTGTGGTGCTGATGGCTGCCTGCAGCCGAACTACCCGGCTGGACCGTATTTTTGAAAAGGCATCACCCTATGAAAATTACCTGCAAAGGCTGGAAAAGAGCGAACTGGACCGGACCGCCCTGGGGCAGGACTGGGTAAAAGCCGGTCAGCTTAGCCTGGACGACTCGCTCCTGATTGAACTTCCCTACCAGGAAACTGGCTATTTTTCGCCAGAAGCCCCCCAGGCCCTCAGCCTGCGCTATCATGTAAAGGAAGGCCAGCAGATTTACATCAGGCTACAGCCTCTTACCCAACCAGAAGCCCGTTTCTTCCTGGATGTATTTCAAGTAAATGCTGACAGCAGCCTGGGTAAAATCTATCACGCTGATAGCCTGCCCCAGCTGGGCTACGAGGCAGAAAGCAACGGCTGGCATGTACTTAGGATACAGCCCGAACTGCTGAGAGGAGGTGCGTATACCCTGGACATTGGATTTGATCCCAGCCTGGATTTCCCGGTAAGCGGCAGAGACAGCAGAGCGGTACAGAGCTTCTTTGGTGCGTCTCGCGATGGCGGTAGCCGCAGCCACCAGGGTATAGATATTTTCGCGCCCCGCGGTACGCCGGTGCTGGCGGTAGCCGATGGCATCGTGAGTCGGAAAACCAACAGCGGCAGAGGCGGCAAAGTGGTTTGGCTGAGCAGCCCATCCAGGGGATTTAACCTCTATTACGCCCATCTTGATAGCCAGACTGTGGTGCCCGGTCAGCGGGTGCAGCCGGGGGATACCCTGGGCTTTGTAGGTAATACCGGCAATGCCCGTACCACGCCTCCTCATCTTCACTTCGGCATTTATAAATTTGGCAGAGGGGCCGTAGACCCTTTCCCCTTTGTGTACCGCATAGCAACAAGACCTCTGCTGGCGGCCGACCCTGCTGAACTCGGCCTGCTGGCCCGCACCAAAGCTTCACTATCCAATATCAGGAAGGGCCCTCACCTCAAGGCCGAAATAAAAGGCAGTTTCCCGCAGCATACCTGGCTGAAAATTGAAGGTAAAAGCGATAAGTGGTACCGCATTGCCCTGGCCGATGCGCAGAAGGCTTACATCCACCAAAGCCTGGTGGAGCCGCTTACTGATCCCCTTAAAGAGATAAAACTGACCAAAGGGCAGAAGCTGCAATTTTCTGAAAATGATGAAGCACCTGCTCTACCCGGCGACTGGCTGAGCGGCAGGGTTAGGGTGCTGGCCAGGCATGATACGCTACATTTTGTACAGACAGAAAAGGGATATTATGCCTGGTTGAATGAAATTGACTAAATAATCAGATATAATTTACAAAAATCAGGTAGAAACCACCTCAATTATATTGAGTTTACGCAAACTGGTATTAAATTTACAGTGTTAGTCAGTTGTAATGAGTCAGGCTCAAACCATATCTCTCTACCAGCCCCTGCTGTATGCCATTGCGCTACGCATGGTAGGTTCTCTTCAGGATGCGGAAGACATCGTGCAGGACACTTTTGTCAAATGGCTGACGATCGACCAGGCCAAGGTTGACAACACCAAGGCTTACCTGGTGCGTACGGTGACCAATAACTGCATTAACCATCTCAATTCTTTCCGCAAAAAGAAAAGCGAGTACTTCAGCAACCTGAAGAGCAGCGAACTGCTTGAAAAATACCGTGAGTTTGAGCTACCTCGCTTTGATCTTGAAAACGAACTTTCTGAAGCCCTGACGGTTGTTCACAAAAAACTGGAGCCGGTGGAAAAAGGCATTTACCTGCTGCGCGAGGTATTTGACTTTGAATACGAGGATCTACAGGAAATTTTTGGTAAGAAAAAAGAAAACTGCCGTCAGCTCTTTTTCCGTGCCAAGGAAAAGCTACAACAGGAAGGTAAAAAAGCAAAAAGCACTGAAGCACAGCCCCTCCAATTGCTGGAAAGCTTCAAGAAAGCTTGTAACTTTGGTCAACTCTCTGAATTTGTCAGCCAGGTCAGCCTGGAGGTGAATAAGTTCACCCAGCAAAAAAAGTAGAAATATCCCCCCCCTTTTGTCACATCTCATTTTCTCACTTGTCTACTGAAGTAGAATGATCCCTTTTTGGGACAGGTGAATACTTCATTCAATTATTATTAACCACCGCATATGTACGTTATTCTTGCTTTCTTTGTAGCACACTGGTACTTATCACTGTTTTTTCAGACCTTCTTTCTGCACCGTTATGCAGCGCACAAGGCCTTTACCATGTCTAAGTCCACCGAAAAGGTGTTCTTTGTATTGACCTGGATTTTCCAGGGTTCCAATTATCTCAGCCCCTATGGCTATGGCGTCATGCACCGCCTGCATCATGCCTATGCCGATACGCCTGATGATCCGCACTCCCCCAAATATGATGAAACTATCTGGAAGATGATGTGGAAGACCAAGACGATTTATTCCGGTATCACCAACGGCACTATAGAGGTAGAAGAAAAATTTAGAAAGGGTGTACCTCGCTGGGATGCCTTTGACAAATTTGCCCGCTCCTGGTACTCCCGCCTGTTCTGGGGTACACTTTATACCCTGGTTTATATTCAATTTGCCAATGTATGGTGGCTATGGTTGCTCCTACCGATGCAGTACCTGCTGTCGCCTATCCACGGTGCCATCATCAACTGGTTTGCCCACAAATACGGTTACGTCAACTTTGAGGTAAGTGATACTTCCAAGAACTTCCTGCCGGTAGACTTCCTGATGATGGGAGAAAGCTACCACAACAACCATCACAAGCATGGCTCTCGCGCTAACTTTGGTGGTTTCCGCTGGCATGAAATTGATCCTACCTACGTAGTGATCCGCCTGCTCGATAAATTTGGGGTAATCAAGCTGGTGCGGCAGAAAGAAATCAAGATCAGCGCTGCCCGCAAGGCTGCCTGACAAAGAAGCTAGTTTCCATAGTAGCCACAGAAGCCCCACACTGTACCGCGGTGTGGGGCTTCTTCTTATCAGCCGGTTTTTCCAGATTTCTCTATGAAGGATAGAGCAGAATGCTTAAGTTGGAAGCCAATGTTTGGTAACAGTTGAATGATGAATAATCATATTAAACTCATTTACAGAGGCTGATTCTATACCTTTTCTAAGCATTAATAAATACAGTATAAAATAACACAACCCAAAACAAATGAATATACAGGACAGATTCAGACTGGATGGCAAGGTGGCTATCGTCACCGGCGCCAGCAAGGGTATCGGAAAAGCCATTGCCCTGGCATTGGGGCAGCAGGGAGCCAAAGTGGTAGTCTCCAGCCGCAAGCAGGAAGCCGTAGATGAAGTAGCTGCCGAATTCAAGAAGGAAGGTATTGATGCCTTGGCCGTAGCCTGCCACATGGGCGATATGCTGCAGGTACAGACCTTACTCGGACAGACACAAAAGGCATTTGGCGGCGTTGATATCATCGTCAACAATGCGGCTACCAACCCGGTATTCGGGCCGGTAGTCAGTACTGACTCGGCAGTTTTTGACAAGATCATGGATGTCAACGTGAAAGGACCGCTGGAACTGGCCAAACTGGCTTATCCCATTATGAAAGAGCGGGGTGGCGGTTCGGTCATCAATATCAGCAGCATAGAAGGTATCACGCCCGGACAGGGGCTGGGCCTCTACAGCATCAGCAAATCGGCCATGATTGCTATGAGTAAGGTACTGGCCCGTGAATGGGGCAGCGACCACATCCGCGTCAATACCATTTGTCCGGGCCTGGTCAAGACCAAGTTCAGCGAAGCTCTTACCAGCAATGAGAAGATCCTCAAAATGGTCCTTGCCAAGCAGGCCCTGCCGCAGGTAGCCGAACCTGAAGACATTGCAGGACTCACCCTCTTCCTGGCTTCCGAAGCCTCCACTTTCTGCACCGGAGCCGTCTATACCGCAGACGGAGGCTATACGATATAACGGAGCTTACAACTACATTTGTGACCACTAGCTGGTGCCTCCACCAGCCACTCTAAAAGTCGTTCCGCTCCGACAGGATGACTATTATTTTCAAAGGCCTCCGGCCTGTTTTCAAAACAACACCCCGATGATAAACCTATTTGCCACCGACCGGCTTAGAGAGATATATCCCAAAGTACAGCGATTTGTAGAAGAAGAATTACTTCCCATAGAAGCCGATCTGCTCAAAATACCTTTTCACCAGGCAGCTGAAATTTTGGAAGAAAAGCGTCAGAGGGCCAAAAATCTTGGCCTCTGGGCACCTTACCTGCCTGAAAAAGAAGGCGGCATGGGCCTGGGCATGATGGAGTTTGCCCAACTGAGCGAAGTACTGGCCCACACGCCTTTCGGCCACTATACGCTCAACTGCCAGGCCCCTGACATTGGTAATATTGAATTGCTGCACAAGTATGCCTCCCCGGAACTCCAGGAGCGCTATCTTAGGCCGCTGATGCAGGGCAGCATCCGCTCCTGCTTCTCTATGACTGAGCCTGACTTTGCCGGATCAAACCCCGTCAACATGGGCACTAGTGCGGTACGTGAGGGTGACGAGTATGTCATCAATGGCCACAAATGGTTTACCACGGCTGCCGATGGAGCCGCGTTTGCCGTGGTGATGGCCGTCACCGACCCCGAGGCTGCTCCCTACGAACGAGCCAGCATGATCATCGTACCTACTGATAACCCGGGGTTTCAACTCGTCAGAAACATCCCCATTATGGGCGAAGCGGGAGAAGGTTACCATTCGCACGGAGAGATTCGCTATGAGAACTGCCGGGTGCCACTGAGCAACCTGGTGGGCAAAGAAGGGAGCGGCTTTCTGCTGGCCCAGGAACGCCTGGGGCCCGGGCGTATCCACCACTGTATGCGCTGGCTGGGTATTTCAGAAAGAGCTTTTGACCTGATGTGCAAGAGAGCAGCCGGCCGCAGCCTGGGAGGCGAGCGCATGCTGGGACATAAGCAGACGGTGCAGAACTGGATCGCCGAGAGCCGGGCGGAGATCAACGCCGCACGCTATATGGTGCTGCATGCCGCGCAGAAAATGGATCAGGAAGGTGCCAAAGCCGCCCGGATTGAGATTTCTACCATCAAATTTTACGTGGCTGATGTGCTGATGAAGGTGCTGGACCGGGCCATACAGGTGCATGGGGCACTGGGTGTCACAGATGATACCGTACTCTCTTACTGGTACCGCCACGAAAGAGGCGCACGTATCTATGATGGCCCCGACGAGGTACATAAATCTTCCGTGGCTAAATCAATTCTCAAACAATACGGGTTAAAGATCTGAAAATCAGAAATTGCGGATTGAAAAATTACAGATTAAAAACTGATGATCAGAACTAGCTGTCCTATATCCTGTATAACGCTGATTCGCGAGGCTAGGCTGACAAACATTGTGCTGTCTCAAAACAAATAACTTAAACACCCAAGACTAATATTTTTATGAATAATATCGCTCTCATCTTTGATATGGACGGCGTGATCGTTGACAACCACCGGTATCATTTGAAGTCATGGCTGCAGTTTTTTGAAAAACACGGAATCTCCATGACGGAAAAAGAATATAAGCAGAAAGTAAACGGACGTACCATGGGGGAGATACTGCCCAAGATCCTGGATAGAAAAATGAGTAAGGAAGAGATCATGAAACTGGGCGGACAGAAAGAACATGTTTATCGCGATTTATATGCGCCTGACATCCGTCCGGTAGAGGGACTGCCGCAGTTTTTGGAAGAACTGGAAAGCCGCAATATCCCCCACGCCGTAGCTACTTCGGCCCCTACGCCTAATGTGGACTTTACGATGGAACGTACCGGTCTGCGGCGCTTTTTTCCTACCATTATTGATGACACCATGGTGACCAAAGGTAAGCCTGACCCTGAGGTGTACCTTACTGCCGCCAAAGCCCTGGACATGCCTCCCGAGCGCTGTGTGGTCTTTGAAGATGCTATCCTGGGCATACAAGCCGGCAAAAATGCAGGTATGAAAGTAGTAGGCGTAGCCACCACCCACAGCCGTGAAGAACTGGAAGCAGAGGATACCGACTATGTCATTGATGACTTCACCGGCCTAAGTATGGAGAAGTTGTATGCGGAACTGAAGATGTGATGCAGTGTGCCTTGGGCGCTTCTTTTTACAGCATCTGAACGAATCCCGGCTCCCTTACCTTTATAATAAATACTCCCCTCAGGGGTTGTACTGCTTAGGTTATCAAATTTAACACGGATTTAGGCTATTAGACTTTATTAAATTTAGTTTAACATGTCCTGGCACAAAATTTTATATCATTAAAATCATGTCTCCGACGAGGATGGACGAGATGAACGTTTCAAAACGACCCTTCTTTGTCATGGCGGCAATACAATTGCCTTTCTCACCCATACTCTTCAAAGAAGACCGG
>JBKHDR010000058.1:0-27948 GCA_046541235.1 Cyclobacteriaceae bacterium
GTACACTTTATCGGAAGAGCCTGCCTGTTTGGAAACGAGTGGAACCTGATCTTTTGTAGGTTTATCAGCTACTGTTTGCTCAGATGAAGTAGCTGGTGTATGTAGAGCAGGAAGCTTCTGATGCTGTACAGGCTTCTTTTCTTCTGTTCTTTCTCCGGCGAGAGGCTTGGTACTGATTTGCACCTGCCTTACCTCATCTTCCTGGCTGTAGATCTCTATGAGCCGGTTAATGTAGCGCATACTCTCATTGTTATCTGGTACATGCCAGCAGTTTCTTGTTTTGCTCCATTTTCTGCCAGGGATCATTTTGATCTTTTCTATGATTCCTTCTTCGTAGGGAGTATCTAAAAATATACGGGCTTCTCCTCTGTGAGCCCCACTCTTATACCGGATGTAAATGAGCTTTTCCATACTTCTCCATTTGATGAAGCTTATTTGTCACATCTATAAAGCCATATAGACGTGTAGACGCATATTGTTTAGCTATAGAAAGGTAGCAGATTGTGAAGATTGATGTAAGCGTAAAAATCAGATTGATTTCTTGTGTAAGGAAACTTAGCAAAAGCAAAAGGGTAGTAAATAAAAACCCTCGTTTTATTTAACTTTTCATGTCCAGGACGTAGACCCCTCAAATCCTGAAATTTCAAAGTAGCTGCTGTTAAAAAAAACTGGTTAATGAAATCAAAGTTGATTGTTATACTAAGCGGTAAGGCATATTCAAGAGTTTGACCTTTCCTGATAACTCAGCTCTCAATTAAAAGTCGTTGGGGATCAGGCATTATCATTTTACAGAGACAGAATAGATGAAGAGCTGAGTTTCAAGTATACATCACTTCTATGAAACTGTTCTCAACCCGTCAAAATCCGCTCCAGCAGCTTGCGGTTTTTGGTAATAATCTCTGCCTCTCCCTGTAGGTTCTGCCGGAAGGGTATCATCTTACCATACTGTCTGAGCAGTCCATTCGAAAAGCTGACCACCACATGGACCTGGTGTGCATGATGGAACAGGCGCTGGTATGCTTTAAATATCACTTATTGATAAACTATGGTAAAACAGAGGAAATAGGAGGTATCTATTTATGGGTGAGAATAGAATCTAAAAAATGACCGTAAATCAATCTTAAGTCTGTAGAATAATTTCAGGGAATCACCGTAAAAAGCTGACCTTCTTTTTCAAACTGCACCACGGTTTTTTATGCTCTCCTTGAATATTTCATATAAATGAACATAAAAAACCATTTACCAGAAGCAAATGGCTTTAAACTTATGAAAGAAAGATTCGGAATTACCTCACAACCCTGATATACTTCTCAAGCTGGCCGATTTGAGCGTGTACTATATATACTCCTCTTGGAAAGGCACTCAGGTCAATGATAATTTCTTCTCGGTCTTCCTGGATGTCAAAGTTTTGCATGCGGGTACTAAGACCCTGGGAATTCATCACATTGACTACCAAGTGCTGATCTTTGTTACCATTAGTGACAATGCTTACTTCTAAGGCACCAGGATTTGGACTGGCGATCATACGTATAGGTTCTAGCTCAGCTTTGCCCTCATCTAATCGAACGTTTTCCGCGTCCGGTGCATTTAGCAAATCTTCCAGGCCAAACAACAAAGCATTGAGATCAGGCAGGATGACATCTCCTACAATATGTACTACTCCGTTAGTAGCCTTCAAATCAGCTTCTTCAATATTCTGCATTGTTCACAAATAAAGTCTCCTCCTGATAGCTGATGGTCAGCGGAAAACCTGTTACGGAATGTAAAAACGGGTTTTCTGAAAGGTTTTCTGCCGTATAAAGCCCACTGACTACATGGTACATGAGCAGTTTTTTGAGTAGGAAATTCGGTATCTTTTTAAGATCCGAAATGCCCAAAAGGCTCAATACCTCAAAAAAAGCTTCATTACTGGGAGCAAAAACGGTATAAGGCCCGTCAGCCGAGAGGTCTGAAATAAGATTTGTCTGTTCAAGTGCATTTTGCAGAATACTAAGCCCAGGAGTAGAGGTGATGAGTTCAGGGATGGATTTTAACTCAATCTGATCATCATTGCCTGGTATCAGTACATCTTCAACAATATGAACAATTCCGTTTGTGGCTTCTACATCTGTCTGAACAATCCGTATACTGTTAATAAAAGCCTGGCCATTGTCTAAGGTAATGAGAAGTTCATCTCCCAAAAGTGTTTTCAGCCTCTGTTCGTCAGCCAGGTCATCAGCCATCAGGGAGCCGGTATCGTATTATTAAATTTACTTAACATTTGCTGCATCTTTCAAATGCCTGTAAAAAATCCCTTATGAAGTGAGCAGCATATTAAGACGCTAGATCATGAGTAAGAATAAAAAGATCGCGATCATGGGAGCCGGCATTTCAGGACTCTCTGCCGGAGTTTTTGCCCGAATGAACGGCTTCGAAGCCACTATTTACGAAATGGGGCCGAAAGCGGGTGGCGTTTGCTCCTCCTGGGAACGACAGTCTTATTATGTCAATGGCTCTATTCATTGGTTGGTAGGTTCGGCACCCGGAACCGACCTTTACGACCTTTGGCATCAATTGGGAGTGATAGAAAGTAATACCTTTTACAACCACAATAGTTTTATTGAATATAAAGACCTCAATGGAAAGGAAGTCCATTTTTACACGAACATACATAAGCTCAAAAAACATTTTTTAGATCTCTCGCCTGAGGACGAAAAACCCATCAGTGAGTTTGTTAATGCCATTGAAGCAGTAGCCAGTAATTCATTTCCTTTGGACAAAGCATTTGACCTGCTCAATGTCTGGGACTGGACAAAAGCACTACTTTCCAATCTTCCCTTTGTGTTGGCAATGGGTAAATACAACCAATTATCCATCAAAGAATTTGCCCAAAAGTTCAAATCCGAAACCTTGCGTAAAGCCTTTGTGCATTTTTGGGCAGCCGATATGTCTATGACTTTTTTCTTAATGCAACTGGCTTACGCTTATAAAGGAACGGCAGGTTATCCCCTGGGTGGTTCGGGTAAGTTTATAGAAAAGTTGGAAAAACGCTTTTTTGATCTGGGTGGTAATATTGAATTTGGAAATAAGGTTACTAAAATTTTGATTAAAAACCATCAAGTCGTAGGGTTAGAAATCAATCAAAAAAAAACTGTAGAAGCTGATTATATTGTTTCGGCAGCAGACGGGCACACGGTACTTTTTGAATTATTAAGAAAAGAATATGTGGATGAAAAAACCCAAACCGCCTATCAAACCCTGAAAACCTTTCCTTCACTTATCTATTTTTCAGCAGGTATCGACAGGACTTTTGATGAAGTACCTCCTTCCATTGTGGGTGTAAATATTCCCTTAAAGCAAGCTTTACGTGTAGGCAATTACATCCACGATAGAATCACTTTTCAGATTTACAATTTTGACCCAACGCTCGCCCCCCAAGGTAAAACGCTTATAACCGCCATGGTGGATACCGATTATGCTTGTTGGAAAACGTTATATGAGCAAGGGCAAGAAATTTACCGAAAGGAAAGACAAAAAATCAGCGATGCACTGATTGATGCTTTGGAAGCGCAATTTGGCAACATCAAAAACAAGGTAGACTTTACAGATACCGCTACACCTATTACCTACAAAAACTGGACGGGAAACCATAACGGTAGTTATGAAGGTTGGTTGCCCACGCCCGAAGCCTTTAAGTTGAAATTACCTACTCATTTGAAAGGATTGAGCAACTTTTATATGTGTGGACATTGGGTGACGCCCGGTGGTGGCATGCCGCCTGCGGCTTACTCAGGCAGAGATGCCATACAATTGATTTGCAGAGATGAGAAAATTCACTTTAAAACGAGCGAATTATGAAGGAATACACCAAATGGGTGATTGCCCGCATTCTAATTCCCATAACGTGGTTTGCTTCTTCGGTTTACATTACCCAATTTGTAGTAAACAATGTGCATATTGAATTTGCTTTGGGAGCTTTGGTATTGGTGATCTATGCTATAGTTATTGATTTTCCACGCAAAAAATCAGAAGATGAGGTTCTTTAGCTTATTTATCCTCTTCCTAATATCAATAGGTAATAGTTTTGCTATTGCTCAAAACGATACCACGTCTCAAAGTGGGTTTCGAGTAGCAGGAATTTCCGTGGCTTATGCGGGCGAGAATATAATAAGACCGGGCTTCTTTATGGCAGCCGATATGCCTTTGATGCAAAATAGAAGAGGAGAAATCTGGCTTTCTCCTGGCATTACTTTTTTCTCTTTTCAACCTTTTTATAGTGCTTGGCTTGGTGGAGTAAGAGCAACGTACAAATATAAACTAGGTGAATCTTTTTCGTTCAGACCAATTACATTGGCAGTGCACTACAAGCACAAATTTTTATCCGCCCAGGTGTATGAAGAGATAAATGACTCAGTGCAAAAAATTAAAGACAATGGTTATGGTAATTTGCACGTATTGGCGGCTTCAGGCTTAGAGTATTCTTTTTCAAAGGAAGGCATATTACCTCTTTCTGTTTTTACTGATTTCGGTATTTCTGCCGAACCTTATTTTAGTGTATTCCGATTCCATTGGGAATTATATTTTGGAGTACGATACAACATCATAAGAGAATGAAAACCGTACTGAAATATATTGTTTTGGCATTCGTGTTGATATCCTGCGGTGAAGATTTTAGGATAGAACCCCACGAAGATTTTTTCTATGTAAAGCGTGATAATGCAAGGTTTCCTGTATGGGTAAAAGGAAACCTGAATAGCGAGAATTTTTTACTGATAGTTCACGGAGGCCCGGGTAGTACCGGAACTCAGTACTTCCGTTTTGGCGCTTTTGATTATTTGGAAGAAGATTACGCGGTGGTATATTGGGAGCAAAGAGCATCGGGTTTCTCACAGGGAAAAGGCGCAGGAGGTCAGCAAAATTTAAATGCTGAAGAGGGATCTTTGGATTGTGATGCTGTACTTGAAGTAATCGTGCACAAATATAATCCCAAAAATATATTCCTGCTCGGTCATAGTTGGGGTGGCGTACTCACTACTGCTTACCTGGGCAATAACGCACAAAGACATAGTAAAATAAAAGGCTGGATTTTAGTTAACGGAGGCCATAATTGGGCATTAGGACAACAGCTTTCGGTCGAATGGACTCGTGCCAGGGCTGAGCAACGCTCACAAGATACTACCCTTAAAGAAAAGGATAGAAACTTTTGGGCTAATGTAGTCAAGTGGTATGACGATAACCCTTTGGGCAATTGGGATAATAGCAATTCAATGAATTGGATTATCAAACACGTGGAGTATGTGGATAAGGCAGATGGTTATTTTTTGCCTGAAAACAGAAAAAGGATCATGGATAAAATAGCAGGTAATACCGAGATGAAGCTTAATGAAGCATTTAGCTTTTACGGAGCCTGGGCTTGGTTTACAAAAGGCAATCCACCTATTTGGGAATCCCAAAGCTCTATTACAACGGAAAAAATGGGAAATATCACCCTGCCCACCCTGATAGTTTGGGGAAGGCACGATGGCATTCTTCCTGTTGAATTAGCACAGGATGCCTATGATAGAATTGGCACTCCTGAAGTTGATAAATTAATTGTCATTTTCGAGCAGACTGCACATTCCCCGATGTTTGAAGAAACGTTTGATTTTAATATGGCTGTCAAAAATTTCATAGAACAATACAAGTAATGAGTTATGTTATTCAATCCGGTAGAAGTCAGCAGGTATACATTGCCCTTGCTGTCGGCAGCTATATCTTTGACCTCATCCTGATCCAGCCAGCGCAGGGAAGCATAATAGCGGAAACTTCCGTCTGCCTGACGCATGAAAGCGCCCTGAGGCATAGCAGCCCAGAGACCGCGACGGTTACTGAGTATTTTGCTGATCTGAGGAACCGGCACTTTGTTTATCCTCTGAAACGTCTCTTTACCGCTCCTGTAGTCAATGCCATAGTAACCATCGGAAGTACCCAATACGATCTCATCCCCCTGAAGGTCATGCTGCTTACATTATTGGTCGCATGTATTTTCTGAAGTTTTTCGCCTTCCAAGCGTATCACCGCCTCATCGGTGAGGAGGTAAAATTGTCCCCGGTGCATCTGCACATCCAGCATTTTGCCTTTCGGAACCAACAGTTTACTAAGCTTTCCATCAGCATGCATTGCCAGGGCGCTTGGGCCACTAAGCAGCACTTTACCGGCATGATTTACCGCCAGGCGGTCGTAAGTGGCGACAGCAAAATTACCGTAATGATATCCGGCATTTTCGTTGGTCAGAAACTGCCCGTCATACAGATAGTACAGATAGCCGCTCTCTTCCTGTATGCTGATATCCAGTGGCGCTCTATTTGCCAGAGGACGGTAGCTGATGTCCTTCACCACCCGATGATCTATGATACGGTACATGCCCTGGTTGGTGAGCAGGTGCAGGCGGTCGTCGAAGTCTACCACTATTTTTCTGAGGTCTGCTCCCTTAAGCTCATCGGATAAGCTGTACTTTACTGAAACCGCTTGTTCAAAGGGAATATCCGGCTCTGCCATGATAGTAGTAAAAGCCAAAAAAAAGCAAAGAAGAGAAAAAACGCCTTTCATGAGGTAAGGGTTTTGGGAAAAGATAGTATGGCGATGTAAAGGTCCATTCAGCCATGCCCTCATTGAAATAATGGCAGTGGATTAGTCAAAATTCATATTGTGCCACTTTTTACTGACTCAGGCGATCTCGTCTTTCCTTAAGTTCACGCCAGGTCGTCAGTTGGATGTTATGGTCTTGCAGGTACTGTTTGAGCCGGGGATCCATCATCGCCAGCAGGTCGCCTTTTCTGGAAAGGCCGGAACCGGAGATCATCGGGAAAACCTCAGTTGGGTCGGTACAGTGTACGATCATCATAGTAACGCCGGGCTGCATCTGCTCAAAGGTTTCGAGGAATTTCTGCACTTTGGCTTCCCGGATATTTTCCTCGTTCTTTTCCAAACCCTCCGGTACGCCCCAGTCGCCACTGATGGTATGCAGATCGTCCAGCACAGGCAGGCCCACCTTCCAAACCATTTCCCCCACTGCTTTAGCTTTGCCGACTGCATCAGGCAGGGGTACCTCCATGCCTTCCCGGTATTTACCGGCTCGCTTGAGCTGTTCTATACCTTTTTCCCGATAGCCCTGCTTCAGCAGGGTATTGTGTCCGCCTGGTAGCATCACCGGGATATCGTAGGCTACACCTACTTTGATGTACCTCTGCAGAAAGTCCTCAGTAGCGAAGAGCGTCCCCATGTGCGAATCCAGGTGGGTAGGTCGGAAACCCATCCGCAGTGCCCGTTCTACCTGCTGCCGTATCTCCTGCTCTACCTCGTCAGCACTGGCGTGAGTGGCCACCTGCTCTACCGAATGCCACATGGCGCCTTCCTCGTCTACCAGTCCAGGCACGTTGGGAAGGCCGCTCAGCGGTCCCCAGCGGTAGTGCTTCCATTCTGATGTCAGAGTAAGGTGCAGGCCAGCGTCAGTTTCAGGATTTTCCTTGACGTATTTGACAAAGCTGGCCGCCCAGGGGCAGGGCATCATGATGCTTACCGAGTTGGCGATGCCCTTTTCCATCGCCTGTATCGCTCCCTGGTTGGAATCGTAGGACATACCGGCGTCGTCCACGTGCATAATCAGCAGGCGGTCTTCCGGCCCCCACCCCAGACGTTCGGCATAAGTTTGGGCGTGTACTTTATCCGTGGTGAAAAGTCCATGTCCGAAGAACAGGACGATCAGGACTGCTTTTAAGGTATCTGTAGGTTTCATAGATTGGTAATTTTTAAGTTTATGGCTATACATGGTCCGGCTTAGTATCAGGGCTGAGCAGAAGCTGCTCAAGTTGATCCAGTTGTGAAAAATCTTCAATGATGATATGCGATCCGGCACGGATGAGCCTTTCCCGTTTGTAGAGGTTCAATCCATAGCGGCGCAGTTCATCCGAAGCCACACCCACACAGAGCGCCCCCACTTTTCTGCCCTCCCGAATTTCCGAAGGCCCATCACCAATCACGATGATTTCCCGCGCCTTTACTCCTTCCTGCAGCGTGAGCTGAAGCAGCACTTTCCGCTTGGCACTGCCGCCATCCGGCCTGGCTCCATAAATGCCCCCCTGAAAATTATCAGCATAGCCGAGCGCTTCGGCTTCTCTGACCACATATTCTTCGTCGGTGCCACTGGCCAGGTATAATTTTAATCCTTTCTCTTTCATGCGGTGAATAAAGCCAATAACACCTTTGACTGTCACATCATCAATCTGAAGTTCACCTTTACGAAAGCGCTCAATTCTCTTTTCCACATGGCGGTGCAGATCTTCCAGATACAGTGCTTTGTAGTCTTCCGCAGTTCTGACAGCTTCCTCCTCTACATACCCCTCCCGCTTTACCATCTCCACCAGCCCTTCCATCTGCACGATGGTCGGCGCACCGGTGGTCTGGCTGATAAGCTGGTTGACCTTGGATGTCAAAACCTGCTTATCAGCTTCACTGAGCCTCGTGAGAGAATCACCGGCGATACAGCGCAACATCAGGTCTAGCATCAGGTCTTCCCAGCCTTCGCGCAAGACTGATATCGTACCATCGTGGTCCATCATGACAAAGCGCAGGGGCGTTTCTCTCTTAAAATTTTCTACCACTTCAAGTCTTGATTCATTATAAAAGCGGGCCTTTGCGGGATAAGCTGCCAGGTAATTATGGTAAACATAGGTGCAATCCTGCTGCAGTGCAGCCATCTCCCCGGGGCTGGCACTGCCGGTCTGGTAGAGCTTACGTACCGTGACCGAAGCTGCCAGGTTGGCGAGTTTGAGACTGTGGTTAACTTCTGCCCGGGCTGCTAGTGCGCTGCCAAAGGCACTGAGGGCGGTGTCACCTGCTCCTACTGGATCAATTTCAGTATCATGCCAGATGCCGGGCACCGCAAAGTGCTCCTGACCATCAAAATACAGCATGCCATTTTCGCCACGGGTGAGCAGTACCGGCGCCTGCAATAGTTTGTTGAGTTGTCTGCTGATCTGATTACACTGCTCATCGTCACGTGCGTCAAAATCCTGTATTTCCAGCATCCTTGCTCCTTCCTGGACATTGGCTTTGAGGGTGATCCCCCTGAGTTCAGCCGCGATGTTTCTCATGTCTGCCACGAAACGACAGTGCGGAAAGCGGTTAGCCAGGGTATTGAGTTGCTGTACGGCTTTTTTGTCCAGCAGAGGGCGCACAAACTGCTGGTTGATAATGAGCAGGTCCAGCTGAGGTAGTGCCTCTTCCAGCTTTTGAAGAACGGACTGCTGCCTATCGTGAGCCGGTGCATTGTAAGAGCCAAAATCAATGCGGTGATCTTCCTCACGGCCCATCATAGGCTTGACATAAGCACAGCTATGCCAGTTTTGAGACTGTATGAGCATTCCGGAAGTATCAGCGCCAATTTCACCAAGCAGGTGCAGGAGTTCGCGTCCCCACATATCTTCAGCCATCAGGCCAAATACTTTGATCTGCTGCACACCCAGGGCTGCCAGGTTTTTGACTACATTGCCAGCTGCTCCGGGGTAGGTACGGCACTGACCTGCTCGGTGTACTTCTTTCCCCGTTTCCAGTGATAACTCACCGCTATCTTTTTCCAAAGGATAGTAAACATCTACCGCAAAATCCCCTATCACGCCTACCCTGAGCCTGCTGATGGACTGAAAAATATGTTGAAACTCGTTTTGCATATTGTTGAGATTGTTTTGGAAGATGGACGCCGGGATCATTGATCAACTCATAAATTCCCTTCTTCCCTACTTTAGCTTGTTAGGTTGTGCGATCATTCTATTCATTAAGTTAAAAGCAAACTTTTTTCGAGCAGCACCGGTCATTTTCTCACGATATAGTTAAAACTTCCTTTCCTCTTCCTACACCTCCTTCATCTGCTGTATCGTCCTGGTCGTTGAATAGCCCTCTACAAAGTCAATCAGGATCACCTCTTTAGCAAATTCTCGTCCTACCACATCCTCCAGCTTATAATCTCCCCCCTTGATCAGTATATCCGGCTTAATCCGGGAAAGCAATTCATAAGGGGTATCTTCGTCAAATTTGACCACATAATCCACGCATTCCAGGCTTTCCAGCAGGTAAGCTCGGTCGTTTTCATGGTTGATAGGCCGGCTTTCACCCTTGAGCCGTTTTACCGAAGCATCTGTATTCAGCCCGATGATCAGCAGGTCGCCCGTTGAGCGGGCTTCGCGCAGATACGTAGCGTGGCCCCGGTGCAGGATATCAAAGCAGCCATTGGTAAAGGCGATCTTACGTCCGGCGCTTCGGTCCTCCTCCAGTTTTTTCAGCAGATCATTCAGTTGATAAATTTTTGTCTCGGATCTCATATCAAAAATGATTTTCAAAGTTTTCCAGAAATTGCCGCATTCTTTCTTTTTCAGGCTCACTAAGCGCCGCTAAGGGTAAAGCTACCCTGTCCTGGCAAATACCCTGAAAGGCCAGCCCGTATTTGATGCCCTGAATGACCGTTTTTCCTCCCTGGTAGAGATGCTGACTGACCTGCATGACTTTCTTATGGAGTGCTTTCAAGTGCGCTACCTCCCCGGTAGTGGCGGCTTCATAAAGCTTGACATAGAGAGCGGGAAAAAGATTGGCCCCGCCGTTGACCCCACCATCCCCTCCCAGTAATACCGACTCGGCCAGCAGTTCTTCAGGACCCAGCAGGTAGGCTTTTTCCGGGTGCACCTCAAAAATCTGCTTCATCTGATGAAAGGCAATCATACTGCCGGTGCTGTCTTTATAGCCCGCTATCTGCGGATGATCAAGCAGCCGCTTGATACTTTCCTGCGAAAAAACAGGCGGACTGTGACTGGGTATGTTGTAGAGAAAAAGAGGAATTTCTACTGCTTGCAGCAGCTGGTAGACATAACTCACCAGGGTCTCCTGCCCGGCCGGGTAATAAAAGGGAGATGCCAACACCAGGGCATCAGCTCCTGATTTTTGGGCTGCCTGAGCAAATTGTTGTGCTTCTTCCAGGCTGGAATCGGTTACCCCTAGCAGCACCGGCACCTGCCCGGCTACTTCGCTTATCACCTGCTCCAAAAGCTGATGCCGAAGCCGGTAGCTCAGGCTGGGCGCTTCGCCGGTGGTTCCCAGTATAAACAGACCATGCACGCCTCCGTCCAGTACGTGCCGTAGCAGTCGGCTGGTTCCGGATGTATCCAGAGTGTTCTGGTCAAGCAAGGGGGTAGCAAGTGGAGGAATGATCCCACTGTATTTCTTCTTCTTTCCCTGCATATCAGCTTACTTTTAAATTTTTCTTTTTATGCATCGTCCAGACGGTAAGTCCTGTTATATTTTGTGTGTTTCGGATCACAAAACTCAGCCCATAAGCCAGTACCATAAACAGCAGGTTGACCATCACGCCCACCCAGTAGGCCTGAATCTCCACACTCAATGCCTCGGGCAACCAGCCGGCCAGGCTAAAGCCCAGGTATAGGTTAGCTGTTACTGCCACGAGCAGGGCCAGCAGGGCAGCGCGGTAACCCACCCTGGTAGTAAAAAAACCAATGAGGAACAGCCCTACCAGGCATCCTCCAAAGACTGAAGATACGATCCAGCTAATGTCGTTGATGCTCTCTTTTTCTATCATGCTGAAAAATATGCCTCCCAGGATCATGAGCAGGGCTACCCCGATAGCGATCATTCTGGCAGCTCTCAGGTAGACTTTGTCTTCCCTGCCTTTCATCCAGTAAGGTTTAAGAATGTCCACAACTGTCACCGTAGCTATGGCGTTGATGCCGGAGTCCAGCGTAGACATGCCCGCCGCCAGTACCGCTGCAATGATCAGCCCCGCTAGGCCGGCCGGTAACTGGCTCAGGATAAAGTAGGGAAAAACCTGGTCTGCTTCCAGTTTGGCAATGGCCGTGTCGGGAAACACGGTGTAAAAAACAAAAAGGGTGGTGCCGATAAAAAAGAAGAGTGACCAGGTGGGCAGGGCCACTACCGAGTAGATGATAGTTGCCTTGCGGGCTTCCCTGGTGCTTTGGGAGGCTACATAGCGCTGTACCACATTCTGGTCACTGGTGTACATGCCCAGGAAATGGAAAATTCCCAATAATGCTACGGTCCAGAAGGTACGCTCATTGACATTCCATTCAAAGCTGCCTAAGCCGAATTTATCCTGGCTTTCAGCTACTTCCAGCACCTGTTCAAAACCTCCGGGTAGCTTTTCCAGCATCAGCCAGAGGCATATTGCTCCACCCAGCCAGAGGACGACGGCCTGTATGACATCCGTCCAGATGACCGCATCAATCCCACCGATAACGGTATAAAAGGCGATGAAAACCCCCAGAAAAATAATGGTAATCATGATCGGAATACCGGTAAACAGATTAAGTGGGATGGCTACCAGGAAAAGGATCTGCCCGATACGGATGACTTGTAGTACCAGAAAACTGATCGTTCCGTACAACCGGGCCACAGGCCCGAAACGCTCGCCCAGGTACTCGAAGGCAGAAGTCAGCCTGCCCCGGCGAAAAAAGGGGATAAATACCAGAATGGCCAGCACCGCGGCCAGCGGCAGCATCAGGTTGGACATGAGCTGCCGCCAGTCCAGCGTAAAGGCTGCTGCCGGAAAGGCCAGAAAAGTGATAGAACTGATAGAGGTGCTAAGCATGGATAAGCCGATTACCCAGCCTTTAAAAGAGCGGTTGCCGACAAAATACTCTTCGGTGCTGTTATTCCTTCTGGAAAAATATACCCCCAGGGTAAGCATCAGGAGCAGATACAGTAAAAGGGCTACGATATCCAACGTACTAAATCCTACTGCCATACGAAACGTCTTTGCACACCGGGAAGCCCGTTGTGTGAGTTGATCAGAATAAAACTTAAGAAGAGTAAGGCCAGGAATATTGTCAGGCTCAGTTGCATCCATAGTTGCCTGTAATTGTAGACTTTGGGAAAGTAACTCTCCTCTCGCAGGGCATAGTTTACTCCGGCCACAATGATCAGTAAATTCACCCAGTACAGGTATTCTTTGGTATCCCAGCTATTGATCCAGGTGGCAGTAAGCACATTACTCAAAAGAATATACCATCCGGCAACTAATGCCAGTAACAGACTAAGTTGCTTGCCTGACCAATCCCTGGCTCCGCTGATTTTTTTGCGGAAAATGAGGCTTATCCCCCCTCCTATCAGCAATAAGCTCCCCCAGCTAAGTAATTTCTCCAACCTGACAAAAGACGCTATCTCCGTCAATCCGGCATGCTCAGCGGTATTGACCAGTCTGTCTTCACTGAAGGTTTGGATCAGATTGGCAAGGGGGATGAACAGCACCAGCAGCACCCAGCCCAAGATGTTGGATGCCGGGTCAGGCTTGAGATTTTCGGGCCATTTTTCAGTAAAAACACCATAAGCCATTCCCAGCCCGCCAAAAAAGCCCAGTGAGTATTCCATGACATTCCACCAGTTAAAGTCTATACTGGTGTTGTTGCCCATTACCTGTAGAAAATTGCCGAAGGCAAAGCCGAAACCAGCCCCCAGCCCCGCGAAGAGGCCTACTTTCAGGCTACGATGAAAGCCGTTGCGGTAGGCATACCAGCCCAGGGCCAGGGCGGCACCCAGGCAGGCTGCCCAGAGTTCGGAGCGTGGAGGCGTCATCAGCCACTCAAGCTGATAGATCAGCAAGCCCCAGACCAGGTAAGCCCCGGCAACCATCTGCGCCAATAGCATCGCCCAGTCAGGCTTTTTCAAGTCGGAGGATGCCAGACTCATACCGGTGAGTCCGCCCCCCAGAAAGCCGTACAAACCACCGATCAGAAAAAGACACAATAAACCATAGCTTACGTTCAGAAAATCCAGTCCCCGTGCGTACCCTACAACCTGACCATAGCTCATCATGCCTCCGGCTCCCCAGCCGATTGCCCCGATGGCAACAATGGCCGGCATTCTGTGGTACCAGTTTTGTTTTCCTGTCAGAATGAGTAGCGTGAGTACCCCAATGGCCCCGGCCCAGGCCGCGCCCTGTTCATGGCCAAATTGACCTCTGACTGCCCATGCGGTAGCCAGAGCCATGCCGACCAGTAGAAGCTTTAGGTAGAAAACATGGTATTTACTCATAAATCATCACGGGATTTGAAGGCCAGATCACTGGCTGGAATCTGGTCGCGGGTACCCATCCAGAAAGCAATTTTCTGTCGCTGCCAGGTGTAGGTCACGGCTATGGTATCGCCAAAACTGATGATGGAGGGATAGGAGAATTCATCATCTTCCGCCCCGCTTTCTATGTCCAGCGCATAAGGCCAGCTTTGGCCATTGTCTTCTGACAAAGCAATGGTGAGTGGAGCACGTGCCCCCCAGTTTTCGTCGTCGCGGTTGTAGGCCAGGGCCAGGGTGCCATCGGCAAACTGTGAGACGTCTATACCTGTATTAGGGTTGGGCAAATCGGTGTTATAGACAGGCGTCCAGCTTTTACCATAGTCGTCTGAGTCACTGCGGCAGACCTGTCCTCCGGAACTGCGGATCAGCATATGCACTTTCCCCGGCTCGGATTCCCACAGGGCCGGCTGAATGATCCCCTCTTCAGGAACCTCTTTTCTGTTAAGTTCCAGGTATTCACCGGCTTCCCAGCTTTCTCCCTGGTCGGTACTGCGGTCTACAAAGGCATTCCAGACGCGCTTATCCTCATGTGAAGCCGGTGCCAGCCAGTCGCCGTTGGAGAGTACGATGGGTTTGTTGCGTACGGGGCCTCTGCCGCCGGTATCGCCGGGAACAAGCTCACGGGCATCGGTCCAGCTTTTCCCTCCATCGGCAGAGGTCATCAGCCAGGTTTCCCAGTCGTCAATTTCTTTACCTACTTTAAAAAAAAGGTGTACCGGCCCCTCTTCAGGCTGAAAAAGTACGGGATTCCAGTGAGGAGCATCCCTGAGCTTGGCTACTTCCTCCGGTTCAGTCCACTTGCCGGGACGCCCGCGTGACAACCAGATACCTACGTCATCATCCTTTTCACGCGTGCCGCCAAACCATACTACCAGGAAGTTGCCATCTTCGAGGCGAAGCAGGTTAGAAGCATGGCACTGGGGAAACGGTTTGTCATCACCAAAAATGAAGTCTTTGGCAGGTAAATCCATGCTGCTGAGCAAGACAGGCGTATTTTCTGCTTTCTCAGGCGCTTGTGCCTGGCAAGCCAGTAACAGAACCAGGCTTAAAAATAGACTTGCAGATAGATTGTGCATAGGTTGTAAGACATTTTGTAGTTTTGAGTAGTCATTCGATCAAATTCTTCGCAGATACAAAGCTGGTTACAGCCATACTTCAGACGTATGTATCAGCGGTTTTCCGGACTGTCAGGTACGCGATTGACCAGCAGGTTAGGCCGGCCAGCCCTCTTTTCCAGCGTAAAAGCATCATAAAGTTCGCCGGTAGCCGTGAAAGCCTGGTAGTGGAGTTTATCTCCTTCAATACTGATGATCTGAAAAAGCTGGGTATTCGCTGCCCGTCTTTCCATCCAGGGATCACTGGATACTTCGTACATTTTAGGACCTGACACGGATACTACGTACATGGTGCCTGATTCTTCAGATACTGCCTTTCCGCCGACCGGTACATTTTTTACTTTTCCGCGCCCGTAAGCATGATCGTGGCCCTGCAATACGATATCAACCTGATGTTTATCCACAATGGGCTTAAAGTATTTCCTCAGTTCAGGATTATCCCGTTTTGGACTGGTGGAGTAAAAAGGATAATGCAGGGTAATGGCTGTCCACTTGCGGGGATCATGGGTAAGGACGGAGTCAAGCCACTGCACCTGGGCATCGCGAAAGGTTTCCGACTCGTCAATCTGCTCAGCATCCAGCGAGATGACTTTCAGATTGGGGTAGTTGACCTGATAGCAGGTTTCTTCCAAACCCTGCGGCCCATTGGCAGGCAGGTTAAACTGAGGGCGCCACTGCGGAGAAAGCACCACCTCCCGGTATTCATGGTTACCGGGGGTCATCACGCTGGGAACGGTAGCATGAATGTAGCTACCGGCATGAAACCATTCGCCCCATTCTATATCCCGATCATGCCGGTTGATGAGGTCCCCCGCATGCAACATGAAATCTATTTCAGGCAATGTTTTGTAAGCTTCCCTGATTATGCGGGACCACATGGATTTGACATCATTCTGCGCATCACCAAAATAGAGAAAAGAAAGATTTTCTTCCTGGGAGGGCATCTGTACCTGGAACCACTCACTCCAGTAATTGTCACTGCCAACCCGATAAACATATTTTTTTCCGGCTTCCAAAGAGTTTATCACTGCAGAATGATAATGTGCCGTTACGGTAGGGTCCCCGGAAGGCTTCACACGCAATTTTTCTGTCTTAGCAGTGATCGCCAGCGCCTTCCCGGTAAACTGGGGGCCACTGGTTGCCAGAGCTAATTCCACCCTGCCGATGCTGACAGTGGTATCCGTACGCCAGTTGACTGCCAGGGAAGTTAAGGGGTTCTCGGTAAGGTTTAGAATGATACGGTCGGGATAGGGGGAGGGAAAAAGCAGCCTGGTATCCATGCCGAGACGTCGGGCCAACTCATCATCGTAGTTGGGAGAATCCGGGGGAAAAAAGGGAGAACCCGGCTGGGCTGAAAGTGTAAGTAAAGTTGATAACTGTAGACAAAATAAAAGAAAAAGCTTCTGATAGTTCATGAGGTTCTTTGCTTCGGTGTGTAGTTTGGTTTGTTAAGGTATTGAATATTGGTGTCAGAAACCAGAGAATTAAGCTTATATATGTCGACCATAAGCATGCATGAAGCACGGTCTGATGCTTTTGCTAAAGAGAGAAATAAAAGTGGAACCCGAGGTGTCCCACTTCTATCTGTTGATTTACCTGCGTTAACAATAAAGAAATCTTACCAGGGCCTGGCCGTACCCTGTAGCACCCACATCTTTGACCAGGGACTGTCGGCGCCTACTGCACCAGAATACTGGGTCACTTCCAGCCTTTCAATCGCAGCATCGGTATGAGAGGTGTTATTATTGAGTTCGTCATTGCCGTAAGGGTACCTAAGGGCCACCACCGGCTGGTCAGATGCAGGCCCCACCTGCAAGGCGGGAAGGCCGGTACGGCGGTAATCTAACCAGGCCCGGCGGCTGTTTTCTTTCTTTTTTCATGTCAGCTAAGTTAAGTGATTGAGGCTTAACTTACTGTCCAGTCAAATGTAGCAGGTTCAGTAACAAGCCATAAGCGCTATGCTTCGGCCGATGGCCTTGCCAGCGCCTGTAGTGGCCTTTAGGCCCTATGCAAAAAGAAAAAAGATATTAAAATCAGCTATCTTTGAAGTATGGATAGCAGAGAAAAATATATTAACCCATTCACAGATTTTGGCTTTAAAAAGCTGTTTGGGACAGAGTTTAATAAAGAACTGCTAGTTGACTTCTTGAATCAGGTGCTAGGCGAAAGAGAGCGGATTCATGATTTGATTTACTTGAACACAGAAAACTTAGGCAATACGGAAACAGATCGGAAAGCAATCTTCGATCTTTATTGTGAGAATGAGAAAGGAGAAAAATTCATTATTGAGTTGCAGAATGTAAAGCAGCAGTATTTCAAAGATAGGAGCATATTTTACTCTACATTTCCAATTCAGAGTCAGGCGCCTAAGGGCAGAGAATGGGATTATTACCTGAAAGCTGTCTATACAATTGGAATTTTGAACTTCAGTTTCCCTGATCTAAGTGAGCAGGGGCGTTATTTGCGAGAAGTACAGTTAATAGATAAAGAAACTCATGAGGTATTTTATGACAAGCAGTAACAAAAAAAGTATTTTAGGAAATTCAACAAGCTTTCTGCGGAAGTAACTCGTCTTACTAAATTACAAGTGACCTAAATAGTTACATAAGAACCTTATATGGATAGCCCTACGGCCTAAACATGCAATAATTGTATCAATTTAAGGCTCAATGCCAGGGAATATAGGCCGAAAATTTCTTGTTGCCCCTTGTACTAAGCGGTCAAAAATTTTCAAAAAACGAGTTTTTTATTTAATTTGGTGACTAATTTATACGTTGAGGTGTTGTCTGTTAAAAAATTATCATTAATCACATTATTTTAAGATGAAAGTTGCATTGGGTATCAAGTTTCCCTTATACGTTCTTTTAACGCTTTTGTGGGTTTCGGCCTGTATGCCATCCGAAGAAAGCGCAGAAAATTTTCAGGAAACAGCGATCAGAAAGCTGCCCGTGACTAGTCTTATGCCCAAAGACATTATGCTGCATCATGAATATGTAGCTGATATACAGGCGATACAGAATGTGGAAATCAGGGCACGTGTTAAAGGTTACCTGGAGAAAATTTATGTGGATGAGGGACAGCGTGTGAAAAAAGGCCAGCCGCTTTTCAGCATCAATGACGAAGAATATAAATCCCGCCTGGCCAAAACCAAAGCCAATCTGGAAACGGCTATAGCGGAGGCCAAAGCTAAAGAGTTGGAAGTGGACCGTGTCAAACTGTTGTCCGACAAGAAGGTCATTTCAAGCACCGAGCTTGAGGTGGCCAAAGCACAGCTAAATGCAGCCCACGCCCGGATAGATGAAGCCCGCTCGGCTTTCTCCAATGCCCAGATTGAACTGTCTTATACGTACATGAAAGCCCCCTTTGATGGCATTGTTGACCGTATTCCCCTTAAGGTCGGCAGCTTTATTTCTGAAGGCACGCTGCTCACCACGGTATCGGACAACAGCTCTTTTCATACCTACTTCAACATGTCGGAAAAAGAGTACCTGCAGTACATGAAAACCCGCCTGGGTAATGATGAAATAGACCATGATGAAGTAGAACTGATACTGGCCGACGGCAGCAAATACCCCTACATAGGAAAAATTCAGACTATGGAAGGTGAGTTTGAGGAAGGTACTGGTTCCATCGCTTTCCGCGCCCATTTTCCCAATCCTGATAAGATAGTAAAGCATAACGCCAGTGGTAAAATCCGCCTTACCAACCTGGTTGAAGATGCCCTCTTCATTCCCCAAAAATCAGTATTTTCCATACAGGATAAAAACTTTGTATATGTAGTGGGTGAGGATAATAAAGTGAAGATGAAAAGTTTTGACCTTAAAACCCGTTTTTCTTACTTCTACCTGATAGATGGCGGGCTTGAGGCTGGCGAATACATTGTCTATGAAGGTGTACAGAATATCCGTGATGGTATAACCATTGAGCCCCTCAAGGTGCATATGGATAGCCTGGTCACCCGGGCTCCTGATTTGGGTGCTACTTTCTACTGACCTTTTCTGTCATCCTGATTGTAACGATGCTGCATGATCTGCGCATCCTGTATTGTTGAAAGCTTTAACCTAAAAGATGCATGTTTGATATCTTTATCAGGAGGCCCGTGTTGTCTCTGGTAATTTCACTTGTAATCACTTTTCTGGGCCTGCTTGCACTCGTCAGGCTACCTATTACCCAGTTTCCCGATATTGTTCCTCCTTCTGTTACCGTCACGGCTAATTTTACTGGCGCCAATGCGGAAGTATGCGCCAATGCGATTGCCACGCCCCTGGAAAGGGCCATCAATGGTGTACCGGGCATGACTTATATGACCTCTGTCTCCAGCAACAGCGGAATGACGCTCATTACGGTTTTCTTTGAGGCGGGCACCGATCCCGATCTGGCACAGGTCAATGTACAAAACCGGGTGCAAACAGTGATTGACGAACTGCCTGAAGAAGTGATCAAGGCCGGAGTGATTACTGAGAAGGAGGTTAACAGCATGCTGCTCTACCTCAACATCCTGAGCGCGGATACTGCCGTGGATGAGAAGTTTGTCTATAACTTTGTGGATATCAATGTACTCTCCGAACTCAAGCGGATTGATGGGGTAGGCTTTGCTGAGATCATGGGCAGCCGCGACTATTCCATGCGGATCTGGCTCAAGCCTGATCGTATGGCCAGCTATAAAGTGTCGCCCGACGAGGTAGTGGCAGCTATACGCAGCCAGAATGTAGAAGCGGCCCCCGGGAAGTCAGGCATCAGTTCGGCCAAAGCACCTCAGATGCTACAGTATGTGCTGCGCTATACCGGCAAATTTTTTGAGCCGGAGCAGTACGAAAATATCGTCATACGGGCCAATCCTGATGGCTCCATGCTGAAGCTTAAGGATGTGGCAGAAGTAGAGTTTGGCTCGCTTGACTACAATATGATTTCTAAAGTAAACGGCCAGCCGGCCGCTTCCATCATGCTCAAGCAGCGGCCGGGCTCTAACGCCAGTGAGGTAATAGACAATGTAAAAGCCAAGGTGGAGGAGTTGTCCCAGACTACTTTTCCGCCGGGCATGACCTACAACATCGCCTATGACGTATCCCGCTTCCTTGATGCATCTATAGAGGAGGTAATCAAGACACTGATAGAGGCTTTTATCCTGGTATTTATCGTTGTTTACCTCTTCCTGCAGGATTTTCGTTCCACACTGATCCCCGCCCTGGCTGTTCCGGTAGCCCTGATCGGTACCTTCTTTTTTATGCAGGTTTTTGGCTTTTCCATCAACCTGCTGACACTCTTCGCACTGGTGCTGGCCATCGGTATCGTGGTGGACAATGCCATTGTGGTTGTGGAAGCCGTACATGCCAAGATGGCGGAAGAAGATATGTCTGCCCGGCATGCTACATTTGCAGCTATGAAAGAGATAGGTGGTGCTATCATCGCTATTACGCTGGTAATGTCGGCCGTATTCGTGCCGGTGGCCCTGATGACCGGTCCGGTCGGGGTATTTTACCGGCAGTTTTCACTGACCCTGGCTATCGCTATCGTCATTTCCGGGGTTAACGCGCTGACCCTGACGCCTGCGCTCTGCGCGATCATGCTCAAAAATACCCATCACCAGGAAAGAAAAAGGACGCTGATGACCCGCTTCTTTGATGGCTTTAACCGGGGTTACGAAAACCTGGCAAGTCGCTACAGCCAGCTCATCGGGCTCATTGCCGGCCGCCGGTTGGTGACTGTACTGATCCTTGCCTTTTTCTTTGCGGCTACCTGGGGGGTTAACAGCATCTTGCCCACCGGCTTTATTCCCACAGAAGACCAGGGACTGGTTTACGTGAGCGTAACCAGCCCAGTAGGCGCTACGGTGGAACGTACCGAATACGTACTTGATCAAATTCAGGAAATAGCCGAGGACCTGGAGGAGGTTGAGTCGGTTACTACCCTTGCGGGCTATAGCTTGCTCACTGAGTCAGAGGGTGCTTCCTACGGTATGGGGATGATCAACCTCAAAGCCTGGGATGACCGGGAGGCCTCGGTAGACGATATCATCGCTGAGCTGAAGTCGCGCACTTCGATAGTGGCTGATGCCGCTATAGAGTTCTTTCCGCCTCCCGCCGTACCGGGTTTCGGTAACTCCAGTGGATTTGAGCTGCGGTTGCAAGACCGCTCAGGTAATGACGACTTACAATATACCGCTGATATTACTAAAGGTTTTATCAGGGAACTGGCTGATGCCCCTGAAATTTCCGGGGCTTTTACCACCTTTGACGCTAACTTCCCGCAGTACTTAATACACGTAGACCAGGAGATGGCTGCGCAGAAGGGGGTGACCATTGATAATGCCATGCGTACTCTGCAAACGCTCATCGGTAGCTATTACACTTCCAATTTCATCCGCTTCGGGCAGATGTATAAAGTGATGCTACAGGCTTCACCTGACTTCCGGGCCCGTCCGGAGGACATGCTTAATTTTTATGTGAAGAATAACCGGGACGAAATGGTGCCTTATTCCAACTTCATACGCCTGGAAAGAATTTATGGCCCCGAGCAACTCACCCGGTACAATATGTTTACCTCAGCCATGATCAACGGAGATGCAGCGCCTGGTTACAGTAGTGGTGATGTGATACGGGCTGTGGAAAGAATTGCTGAAGAACAACTGCCGAGGGGCTTCACCTACGATTGGTCAGGCATAACCCGGGAGGAGATTGATTCGGGTGGTCAGACCCTTTTTATTTTCCTAGTTTGTCTCACTTTTGTTTACCTGCTGCTGGCTGCCCAGTACGAAAGCTTCCTGCTGCCGCTACCGGTAATCCTTTCTTTACCTACCGGTATTTTCGGTTCTTTCCTGGCGCTGGAACTCTTCGGGCTTGAAAATAACATCTACGCACAGGTAGCCCTGGTGATGCTGATTGGCCTGCTGGGTAAAAACGCTATCCTGATTGTAGAGTTTGCGGTGCAGCGGCGCAAGGAAGGGCTGTCGGTGCTGCAGGCCGCCAAGCAGGGTGCCGTGGCCCGTCTTCGTCCGGTGCTGATGACCTCCTTTGCTTTCACTGCAGGCCTGCTGCCGCTCTGTATCGCTACTGGCGCCGGTGCGCTGGGCAACCGCTCTATTGGTACAGCCGCTGCCGGGGGCATGGTAACCGGGACACTCTTTGGCGTGATACTCATTCCCGGACTGTATGTGTTGTTCGCTTTTAGCGGCAAAAGAAAGAGAAGACAAATGAGACGTAAGAAAGCGGCAGCTGCTAAGCTGCAGCATAGCTGATAACCATAAATAGCTCGTGTACAAGTCAATGCGAAATTTCATTAAGCCATTTGCCAATCTAATCATTATTTTTCTGCTGGCCCAGGCCTGTAAAGTAGCCGATCCGCCTGCTATGCCGGAGTTCATGAGCATGCCGGACTCTTACCTGGGAATGTCGGACAGTAGCAGTATGGCGGTAGTTGACAGGAGAAGTTTCTTTGCTGATACCTTTCTTATATATCTGATAGATACCGCCTTACAGAATAACCCAGACCTACAGATGGCGATGCAGCGCATCGAAGTAGCCCGGGCAGGGGTCAAAATGCGGCATGGTGAGCTTTATCCTTCGGTCAATACAGCGGTGAGGGCAGGGTTTGATAAGTTTTCGGATTACACCATGGATGGTGTAGGTAATTATGATACCAACTTATCGGATAATGTAAGCGGCGACCTGCTCATCCCCAATCCGACACCTGATTTTTTTGTGGGCCTACAGAGCAGCTGGGAAGTGGATATCTGGAATAAGTTGAGAAACCGGAAAAAAGCATCTATGGCCAGGCTTCGGGCTGCCGAGCTGGAGCAGAAACTGGCAGAAACCCTGCTGGTAGCAGAGGTAGCCAGTCTCTACTACCAACTACTCGCCCTGGATAACGAACTGGAAGTGATCAGCGAAAATATCAGCCTTCAGGAGACCGCCGTCGAGTTGATTACTTTGCAAAAGATTGGTGGGCGGGCTACCGAACTGGCGGTTAACCAGTTTAACGCGCAACTGTTGAATACACAAGCACTTGAGCAAGGCATACAGCAACAGATTATAGAAACCGAGAATCAGCTTAATACCCTGCTGGGCCGGTTTGCGGGAAAAATTGACAGGGGAGAGCCCATAGCCGCACAACAACTACCTGAAGTACTTGAGATAGGTATTCCTTCGGATCTATTGCTTTATCGTCCTGACATCCGGCAGGCCGAGATGGAACTGCTGGCAGCAGAAGTAGATGTGCTGGCCGCTCGGGCTGAGTTTTTTCCTTCCCTCACGCTGACGCCCTATCTGGGACTACAGGCGTTCCGGGCAGCCCTGCTCTTTGATGGCCCTGCATCCGTCGCCACCGGTATGATGACAGGACTGACTGCGCCGGTATTCAACCGCTTCCAGATTAGTGCTGCCTATGATCAGTCAGTTGCCGGGCAGCGTTTGGCTTTTTACGATTACCAGAAGGCAATCATCAGTGGCTTCAACGAGGTATATACCAGCCTGAAACAAATTGAAAACCTGGCCGAAATGGTGGAGTACAAAGAAAATGAAGTAGAGGTGCTTGAACAGGGCGTCTCTATTGCCAATGACCTTTTCCTGGGAGGCTATGCTACTTATCTGGAAGTGATCACCGCACAGGGGCGGGTGCTGGAATCCCAGCTGGCACTGACCAACCTGAGAAGGGAGCAGTTCCTGTCCATCATTCAACTGTACCGCACCCTGGGCGGCGGCTGGGAGAAAGATAGCACTCCGGAAAGCTAAGCCCGTATTTTAATACTTTATCATAAGCATAAATTACGGTCAAGAAGCTTGTTTTAGCTTGAAGATGTAGCGTGGTTTCAATTCCTCTAAGCTGCGATAACAGAGGGGTACTATAAAACTCTTGTGAGATGCTTAGTAAATCATTTGTAAAACCAGAATGATCATCATGATGATGCCTTAAAAGAAGGTAATTAATTTCATTGATTCCAATTTCCTCTACATCAAGTTCTTTTAAGAAATCACTATAATCTTTCTGATAACCTGTATCTACCAATAAATAAGCCCTATTTGCTTGTATTATGTAACAATTAGTTGAACTTGCAATAAAAAACTGGACGGGGTCCCCCGGACAAAAAATTAAGCAGCTTTTTGAAGTTGGTTTAATTTTCTACCGTACTGTTCTGGTGCCATATAGCCAAGAGAGGCATGAATTCTCTGCCTATTGTACAGCGATTTCAATAAATTCAAATACCTCCATTTTGGTAGCCTCTATGGATTTTATTTCCATTTGATGTATAAGTTCTGTTTTTAGTGTTCTGAAAAAGCTTTCCGCAAATGCATTGTCCCAGTGGTCCGCCACCGCGGCAATTGGCTCTCCTACTCATACTCTGGCTCACCAGTTTCTTTATGCTAAGAATATCTCTAAATTCATGACAGGCGTATTGTACTCCTCTGTCTGACCGGGTGGCCGGAGCCATGGAAGATCAACTCAGAGTTTACGGGCCTGTTCTTTATAGCCATATTCCAGGCAGGAATGACAGTCTCAGGGATTTTCATGGTTTGGCTCAATGCCCATCCAATTACCTTTCTATCCCCCAGATCCACTACTGTTGTTAGATACAACGGCAGCGGCCGACCGCTAACCCTATTCATGTCAGCTAAGTTAAGTGATTGAGGCTTAACTTACTGTCCAGTCAAATGTAGCAGGTTCAATCATGAAGTTATTAAATCAAAAGCTTACTTGGCTAACTCAGGCTTTACCGTCACCCAGCCAGATTTGTTGATCACCTTCTTTTCAGGATTACCCCGGTAGCGGATCTGCGCACCAAAACCATTGGCATCTATGATCATTTTGTCGCTTACATTCAAAAACACGGAGCCTGTGCCATTCACTTCTACGCTGGCCTGGCTGGCCTGCAGTTCAAATGCATCCAAAGTACCCGTACCTTCAAGCAGCAAAAATTCCCTGAAGGTTGTACCATACAGCCGGACATTGGCCGTACCTGATACTTCTACCTCCAGGTTCTCTACTTCCAGTAGCAATTCATTTTTCCCGACGCCCTCAGCTTTGAAAAAGAATTATTCAGAATTTCTACCATGTTGGAGATGGAGTACTGATGATCTTTGGGTTTGTCTGACTGCCCAAAGCCCAGCCAGTCAGGGGTGATGACCTGATACTTAGATTTGAGGAAATCTCGCTGGGCATTCCACAGTTTGGCATTGGTAGGCCAGCCATGCAGAAGCAATACCGGCTTTCCTTCTCCTTCTACGTGTACCTCTAGCTGGTGATTTTTATAGCTTATTTTTCTGACCATATCGGTGAAGTAGATGGTGTATGCTGTAAAATTGGTCTACTGGTCAGAAAAACGCTTTGACATTTGTCAAAAAAAGTCAACGGGCGGCGGCCCTCACCCGGCTCAGGGTTTCCTGTGTAATGCCCAGGTAAGAGGCAATATGACCCAGGCTCATGCGCTGAATAATGGTGGGATTTTGCCTGATAAGCGCCTCGTAACGCTCCTGTGCGCTGTAAAACATCAGCATTTCTACCCTGTCTACCAGGTCCATGTAGAGTTCTTCCACAAAGAGCCGTGCCGTATGCTCGTAGCGGGGATGCTGCACCAGAAAGCTTTCCATCTGCTGACGGGTCATGCAAGAAACCCTGCAATCCTCCAGCACCTCCAGGTTATAGCGGCTTGGCCGGTTGAAGATAAAACTATCTGCAGCTGAGATCACTCCCAGATCCATGGCAAAGTGTGCAGTGATGTCTTTTCCATCTTTAAGGTAGAAAGACCGTATGGCACCTTGGGTTACAAAATAAATATGCTTACAAACTGTCTGCTGGCGGTGTAGCATATAGCCTTTTGGATAATGCTCCTCGGTCAACACAGCGGAGAAGTTGTGCAGCACTTGTTTGATTATATCTTTCACTAAGCGAGCTTAAATCTTAACTTTCGTCTACAATTCTGATGATCTTATCATCCTGAAAATGGAAAGTGGACTTGCCCTGCAGCCGCAGCGTATCACCGGCTTTCATCTGCTCGGAGAGATCAACGGCCAGCACGCCGGTATAGTCAATGCTTACGGTAGCCGCATCGTCAGCCTGCTGAATCTCAGTAATTTTTTGCTCGCGTGCACTGAAGATTTCTTTGGCTTTTTGGGCCTGCTCCTGGAATGCCGGTAAGCCTTTGGTTTCCAGGTCAACTTCTCCATTGGAAACATTCTGAAAAACTACATCCTCATGCATATCCCGGCACATCCCTTCTATGTCAAAGGCATTGTAAGCCTTGATATAATTTTCAATCATTTCCTGGTGTCTGGTATCCATATTTTGTCCGGTTTGACAGCCTGAAACTAAACTCAAAATGAAAATAAGTATTAGATACTTCATTTCATCAAATCATTGATTTAGCACAAACTCTGGCAGGGCTTTTTGCCTACGCTTTAAATAAATAAGATTTGTAAAAGACCATAAAACCAGCGCGCTATTTATTTACATGAAAAAATTTCATCAAGCTCATCCAAACTAAAGATGATTTCTTTGCCATACTGCCTGCCTACTCTGACCATCTCGTCCGCTCCGGCAGAACTTCCTCCGATTCTCAGCACCATATCACAATGCGCCAGCAGCCGAATGGCCGAAGTGTGGAAAAGATATTGAAATATCTTTTCCCCAATCTGTGCTGAACCTGCCTCCCTGAGCAGCGGCAGGGCCAGCCACTCGCCCAGCATGGGCGTATGTCCGAGCTGGTAAACCTGGAAGGCCACGGCTTCCATAGCGGCTACGTTCTGAGCAATTTTTTCCGGGTCATCTCCTGTACCCGCGCGATAGGGTCTGGCAATAAGCACTAATTTATTTTCTTTCATGAGCCGACCGTTTTTTGCTTGAGAAAATGCATCAGCAGTATCGTCTTGGCATCTTTGATCTTACCATTTGCCACCATCTGCCATGCCTGGTTTAGAGAGATTTCCAGCACTCTGCTTATGGGAATCAAATCCCCAGGTATTTCCATCGCTGGCCACCCACATCTCAAATAAGTTTCTATGATAGGTGGATTCGTCATGGACAATAGTGGGCATCAAAACGCGGGTCACGGTTTGCTTATGGATTATTGGGATCATATCCTGAAGCAGGATTGATTGTTTTATCGGCCAGAAATGCTGGCTCTCAATCATGTCATAATCAACCACCAAATTTTGAGAGGGTACGTTACTCGCCCACCCTCCACCGTATGCCCCGTAGCGTCAATTTAGATTGTTCATGGGAGCCGAATGAGCATTTGTTACTGAAAATTTTCTAGTAAAGATCAATTCACTGTTGTCCGATCTCACGCCATAATACACACCTGTTTCTTCTCCAAGTTGACTGAGTAGCTTATCAGGGACTTAGAAAAAATAGCCGAAACCTTTCTTAACTTCATCGTTTTCTACTTTCATTATCTTGTTCATTCTCATTATCTCACTGTTTATCAGCACCTTTGTTAACATTTGGGAGAGCCCTTTGGGCCGGGACTTCTAGGCCCTGTTATGGAACACCCTCATCGTATGGAGTGTACCGCTACCATAGGCACAGCGTCTGAGTTGAGATTCTATTCTCTGCTCTTCAGGCAACAGCAGGTGAACCAGGTAATCTTATCAGGTTGATGATACTTTTTGAGCCTGTTTCTCACCTTCAGCCCCTTTCAGCCTCTCCTCCAATTTGCTCATATCCTCACTGAGCTTCTGCTCTACTACCTTGGCATAAACCTGCGTGGTGCGAAGGCTGGTATGCCCCAGCATCTTAC
>JBKHDR010000059.1:0-26714 GCA_046541235.1 Cyclobacteriaceae bacterium
TAGACTTCCAACAGCCAACAGACCACCAATGCGCCTCTCACGTCACCTTCATCAGAGGTCTCTCACCGACCAGTCCGTACCGCCCACAACCCAACCAGCCTATGATCAAATGAGCATTTTCCTGCAAAAACAGGGCTTCCCATGTTATTTGGTTATCATTAATAGCCCCGGGTTTAAACCCGGGGCTATGGCGAATATATGATGCAGATTACAAACCATTTTGATGGTTTAGAATCTCATTTGTATGCAGCATTCATTCAATAAAATATAGATACATGCCATTTGGGTTTGATGATTTTTCGTGATATTGGAAAATGATTAAAATCATCATATGCCAATCCCATAGCCCAGGGTTTAAACCCTGAGCTATGGGATTGGCCATCCGCAATCCAAACCATTTCAATGGTTTAAAACTTCTTTCATATGCCGCATTCATTCAATAAAATATGGATACATGCTATTTGGTCGACAAAGGAGCGGGTGCCGCTGATTCATTTTCCCATTGAAAAAAAGGTGCATCAATTTATGGCGGAACAATTACGGGAGCTGGGCTGCCCCGTGAGAATCATCAACGGAATGCCCGACCATGTCCATTGTCTGTTTTTGTTGAGCCCGCAAAAATCCATTGCCGACGTGATTAAGCAAATAAAAGGCAGCAGTTCACATTTTATCAATCAAAACAACCTGATTGCCGAGAAATTTGCCTGGCAAACCGGTTATGCCGCCTATTCCGTTTCTGAGTCAGTTTTGGAAAAGGTTTTTCAGTACATAAAAAATCAAAAGCGACACCATCGGAAGAAAGCTTTTCAACAGGAGTATGAGGATTTCCTGAAACTATATGGGTTTGAAAAGACAACCCCATAACCAAGGGCTTAAACCCGTGGCTATGGCAACCATCAGGAGGGCTAAGTCATCTAAAAATAGGGTAAAACGTATCAATGTATTGCTTACTTCTATTTTCTTTGCATAACTAACCCTGGTGCAGGTTGGTGAGCGTAAATCTGCCAGCCTCCTTTGGAGCATACCGGGGTCAATTGTTCCTCTAAACTGCCAAAAAAATGGAAGAGCATATTCAAAACAGAATGTTCCTGGAAGTAAGAGATAAAGAAATCTTCAAACAGGCGCAGCAATACTCTTTTGATTACCTGGAACATGTTTTTGACCGGCATGTTTATCCCTCGGAAGAAGCCCTGAGCAACTTATCAGCCTTTGATGAAGATCTCCCTCAGGTTTCTTCAAAAGCAGAGCAGGTATTGGAGCAATTGCAGCGGCATGGCAGCCCGGCTACCACCGCCACCTTAGGGGGAAGATACTTTGGTTTTGTCTGCGGAAGCGCTTTGCCTATTGGCTTAGCTGCCAAAAACCTGGCTACTTACTGGGACCAGGCGCCTGCCATGCATGTGTTGTCCCCGATAGGGAGCAAACTGGAATCGGTAGTAGAGAAATGGCTTATCCAGTTGTTTGACCTGCCTGCACACACTTCTGCCGGCTTCGTTAGCGGCACTTCTACGGCAAATTTATGCGGCCTGGCAGCCGCCCGGTACAGAATCCTCCAGAGAAATCACTGGGACATCAACCGGAAGGGTTTGTTTAATGCACCGGGTATCAGGATCGTCACCGGAAAACAAGCTCACTCTACCGTGCTAAAAGCCATCGGGATTTTAGGGCTGGGACAAGACAACATAGAATGGGTTGATGTGGACGAGCAGGGAAGAATCATTCCTGCGTCGGTACCTGAACTGGACGAAAATACCATCGTAATTTTACAGGCTGGCAATGTAAATAGTGGTGCCTTTGATGACTTTGATACCATTTGTACCCAAGCCCGGCAGGCCAATGCCTGGGTACACATTGATGGCGCCTTTGGCTTATGGGCCGGAGCTGTGGATAAGCTCAAACATTTAACCAAAGGCATAGAAAAGGCTAACTCCTGGGCAGTAGACGGCCATAAGACATTGAATACCCCCTATGATTGCGGAATTGCGCTCTGTGAAGACAAAGAAGCCATGACGGCTGCTTTACATATGTCGGGAAGTTATATCATAGAAAGCGAACAGAGAGACGGCATGTTTTATACGCCCGAAATGTCGAGAAGAGCGAGGATCTTTGAGTTATGGGCGAGCATGAAATACCTGGGAAAAGAAGGAATTGATCAACTGGTGTTGACCCTGCACCAAAGAGCAAAGCAGTTTGCCCATGAGATATCCAAAGTACCAGGGTTTTATGTGGATAATGATGTGGTATTCAACCAGGTGATTGTCCGCTGCGATGATGACGAAATTACCGCACGGGTGTTGAGTACTATCCAAAACCTAAGGGAGTGCTGGCTGGGCGGCTCTGTATGGCTGGGCAGAAAGGTGATGAGAGTCAGCATCTGTTCCTGGGCTACCACTGAAAATGATATACTGGTGGCAGTAAAATCCTTTGAGAAAGCATTGGCTATGAACTTAAGCCGGGCCTGATAGGATCGAAGGTGTTTCGGCTACTGCGAATGGGGTTTGAGTATTCACTCAGGTGACTATTTTACCACCGCAGAAGAAGAGGGTTGCTTATATTTCAGTACGCACCCAGGCAAAAATAAACCCCGAATGCTATTATCCGGGGCTACAGGTTTATCCTACATTATTCTTGCCTTTTCGTCCGTCAGAAGGATCGGGATCACTGCGGCGACCTTCACCGCTGCCTTCCTGTTCGCGTTCTTTCTGCTTATTGGTCAGGTGGCGGTTCTGTCCTTTGGAGGTTTTCTTTTCTTCATCCACCTCATTGACGTGTCCTTTATTATGTCCTTTAGTCATCCTGATTTTGCTTTTAAGATTAAAAAAATAGATTGATGAAGATCAGCCGTAGCCTTTGCGGGTAGGCGACTGCTCTTCAGGACCGGCATGCTTGCGCTGCTTTTTGCGGGTTTCCTCTACTGATTCTTTCTCCTCGGCAGGTTTTTCCTTTTTCTCGGGTTTGTCTTCAGCCGATGTATGTTTAAAGTATTCTCTTTCTGCACGTTTCATAACTCACAAATCTTTTGATGAAAAAATGGTCATTCAGTCACTTAACCAGCTCAGGCGCCTATTGTTGAGCAGCAAGTCTTGTCAGCGGCTTCTTTTCTTATTGAAAATGAATAAATTAGTGTTTCCAAGCATACACAGAACCCTATGATTGCACAGACTGACCTACTTCAGGAACTACAACAGGTAAAAGAGGCCTCACGCAAGGCCTATCGCCTCCATGATCGTCAAATCAATGAGGTACTGCATGAACTCGCTGATAAGGCGGTGAGCCAAGCGGAGTTTATCCTGGCCGAAAATCAGAAAGACCTGGATCGTATGGACCCTGATGACCCTAAATATGACCGCCTGAAGCTCACCAAAGAGCGGATACAGGCCATAGCCACTGATATCAGAAATGTTGCCTCTCTCCCCTCTCCCCTGGGCATGCTACTGGAAGAAAAAACGCTGGAGAATGGCCTGCATCTGAAGAAGACCAGCGTGCCCCTGGGCGTGATCGGGATGATCTATGAGGCAAGGCCCAATGTAACCTTTGATGTGTTTGCCCTCTGCCTCAAATCGGGCAATGCCTGTGTGCTCAAGGGTGGCAGCGATGCGGAATATTCCAATATCGCCATTGTTTCTGTCATCCACGAAGTATTAGGCAAGCATGGGATAGACGAGCATATGCTTTACCTGATGCCCGCCAGTCGGGAAGCCACGCAGGTACTCTTGGAAGCAGTCGGCCTGGTGGATATCATCATCCCACGGGGCAGCCAGGGCCTTATCAATTTTGTGAGGGAGCATGCCCGGGTGCCGGTGATAGAGACCGGGGCAGGTATTGTGCACACCTACGTGGACGCGAGTGCCGATCTGAATAAAGCCAAAGATATTATTTTCAATGCCAAAACCCGGCGGGTGAGTGTCTGCAATGCGCTGGACTGCCTGATCATTCATCGCAAGCATCTGGAAAAGCTAGCAGATATCTGTATGTTGCTGGCTACCAAGCAGGTGGAGATTTTTGCTGACGAAGCCAGCTATTGTGCGCTGGAAGGTACCTACCCAGGAGTTTTGCTGCAGCAGGCACTGGCTGAGCATTTTGGTACAGAGTTTTTGTCACACAAGATGGCTGTCAAAACAGTAGAAAATCTGCAGCAGGCACTGGAACATATCGCGCAGTACAGTTCGCAGCACAGCGAAGCTATCGTAGCAGAGGATATGGCTGTAATAGAGGAATTTATGCAGTCGGTGGATGCGGCGGCGGTCTATGCCAACACCTCTACAGCTTTTACTGATGGGGCACAGTTTGGCATGGGTGCCGAGATCGGCATCAGTACGCAGAAACTGCATGCCCGTGGGCCTATGGCGTTACCCGAACTCACCAGTTACAAATGGCAGATCTTCGGGAAGGGACAAATCAGAGAACAATGAACAATGAACAATGAGCAGGAAACAGGAAGCAGGAGACATTGAACGCTGAACGTAAAATGTTAATCTGCGGTACAAAAAGGAAAAGGTTAGATGCTGAGACTGTCAGCTATCTAACCTTTAACTTTTAACCTGTAACTACTTAAGCCTGCTTGACAAACTGTATGTTGGCGATAAGTTTTACCTGGTCGCTTACTACGGCACCACCGGCTTCAGTTACGGCATTCCACTTCAGGCCGTACTCTTTGCGGTTGATGTTGCCCGTTACTTCAAAACCTACTTTAGACTGTCCGTAAGGATCTACCATGCTGCCGCCATACTCCACGTCCAGTTCTACGGTTTTGGTCACGTCGCGGATAGTCAGGTCACCGATCAGTTTGTAAGTGCCGTCGCCGGTTTTTCTTATTTCCTTAGATTTAAAGGTCAGCTTAGGGTACTGCTCGGCATTGAAGAAATCGTCGGATTTCAGGTGAGCATCGCGCTGCTCATTGTTGGTGTTGATGCTGTTGATATCAGCAGAAAAGTTGATCTGCGCATCAGAGAAGTCTTCTTTTTCTGAAGTAAAGCTGGCATCATACTGACCGAAGCTACCGGTTACGGTAGAGATCACCAGGTGCTTTACTTTGAACTGTATCTCAGAGTGCATAGGGTCCACAGTCCAGGTGGTTTTTTTTGCTGTTACGTTTTCCATGATTTTAGAAGTTTATTTGTTTAATAGATATATGTATTTATGATGAGATAAGATTAGATTTTAACCTCTGAATTTATCCAGCAGGTAGTTGAGCTGTTCAGCTTCGGCTGCATCCAGGCTGTTCATATTATCCATAGTGGCATCCAGTTGAGGGCGGATTTCTTGCAGCAGATCAATGCCCTTTTGGGTAATGAGGATATCTACTTTACGGCGATTACTCGGGCATTCCTGGCGAGTCACCAATCCATTCTGACGTAGCTTTTCTACAAGCCGGGTAGCATTTGACATGCGGTTCACCATGCGTTCAGAAATAAGCTGTAAGGGTGAAGGATTAGGATACTGACCGTTGAGAATGCGTAATACATTATACTGCTCCTGCGAGAGGCCAAAAGGCTTCAGGGTTTGATTCACCTGATTGGAAAGCCAGCTTTCGGTTACTCTGATATTCAGGATGGCCTTGTACAAAGGACTCTTGAACTCTTTCTGCTTAATTACTTCTTCCAGCTTCATATATTGTCTTTACTTTTATTGTACATACAACGATTGGTCTGAAGAATAGTTCTGTTGTTTTTAATCTTTTTTCGTTTTTTTAAAATTCAGCCGCTTGAGGCTCTATTTGGGTAATGCAAGTGCCAATAAAAGCCTCGGCCGATGATAAAATTTGCATCATTGGTGATCCAGAGATACATTTAACCGTATACTTATCAAAAACACAATTATGATGAATACAAACACAGACACTCTTGTTAAGCTGCTTAACCAGTTGCTGGCGAATTACCAATTGTATTACTTGAACCTGAGAGGCTTTCACTGGAACATCAAAGGAGCGCTCTTCTTCCAGTTGCATGACAAGTTTGAGGAACTGTACCGAGAGGCGAGTGAGACGGTAGATGAAATTGCCGAACGCATCCGCTCTCTGGGCGCTACGCCCCTGCATACGCTGGAAGATTATACTCAACATGCACAGATCAAATCCTCCAAAGATGTCAGCAATGGTGAAACTGCCGTAAAGCTGACGCTGGAAAACAGCCAGGTGCTGCTCAAAGACCTGAAAGAGGTACTTAAAAACCTGGAAGGCGAAGAAGATGAGGCTACGCTCACCCTCATCAGCGACCAGATTACGGTGACAGAAAAGCGTATCTGGATGCTGAAGGCGTTTTTGGGATAAAGTAGTCAACCCTCAAAAAAAGCCGTCTTCGCCTGTAGCTGCGAGGACGGCTCTTTTTTTATACGATGCATGCCAGGTATACCACTTCGCTACCTTTAAAAATCCATTCCCCCAAACCCACCTTCTTGATCCACTCAGCCTACTTTTTCACTGCTGCCAATGCCAGCTTCGCAGAGGGCTTCGGTGCTTAATTCGCCATTCAGCCAGTCGGTATAGTCACCCGTAGTGGTCAGTAGAATATCTTCCCGCTTCTCATTGAGATAGGCGAAAACGGAGGGTACAATCTCATGCAGATAGGAGGAGGGAAAAGAAGGGTGAAACCAGAAATGACATACCGTATTATTTTGGATGGCCCGGTCAATCACTTTACGAATCCGGTAGATCTGGTAGTCAGCCGACCACTCTTTTCTTTTTTCCAGATGGTAAGAGCTCTTGATCTCCCACAGCCCGTTGGCATGCTTTACCGGAAAGCCCAGCACATTGCCCAGGTTAGAGCGATAATTGGTAAAACCGGCAGCGGCCAGCACATCCAGGTTACCTACAGTATGCGCAGGAAAGATGAATGATTTCAGGCTGATATTTCGCTGCCTGGCCAACTCGCGGCATTCCTGTAACTCGTCGGCCATGACCTGCGGCGGACAGATGCCATCGCGGCAGTCAATGTGCGAAAAGGTGTGGCATCCAATCTCGTGGGGCACCTCTGAGGCCTGAATTTTGTCCAGCAGATCGGGACAGTACCATTCAGGGGCTTCCTGCAGGCTGCTGCAAGGGTCATCATCAAACCAGTCACCCTGATCATAGCGCCAGTAATCGTTTTCAAAGTGAGGTATACGGGTCAGTTTCGCATGGGCCTGTTGCTGCTCATTACAATCACAGCTTTCCAGAAACAGATGGCCTACCGTGGCCCAGCTTATCGGCACACAATATTCGTCACAGAGACGGAGAATTTCAGGCATATTTTTTCTGGCACGGCGGGCTCGCTGCACAGCCTCCTGCAGGGGATCTTGATGCTTTTTGGAATAACGCCAGGCCCAGGCCAACTCAAAGTCTGCCGATAAATGAAAAACAGCTTTGTAAGGCTGAGGCACAAATTTTCTGAAGTTGTCTGCCTTTTCAATTCTGGGGTTGCGCCCCAGTTCAAAATTAATCTTGCTCAGATTAGATTTCAGGAATGAATGCATAGAAGGGTGATCGGTTAAAAAATAGCTTAGCAAAAGATTTGGTTAAAATACCATACAAAATTGATGTGTCGCCAGTATCCGGCCTTAGCCTGTACAGCCAGTGTTCTTTGGATCATACTTCATCAGGCTATGAAGACTAGCTTGTATGTGAGCATGCTAGTGCATAGCTCAGGCATATTGCCGGTAAATGTCCAGCAGGCTTTCCAGGTGTTGCTCTTCGCTGAAGATACGGTTATGCTCTTCGGCTTTTCTGCCCAATCGGCGACGTAGCTGGGCATCCTGACACAGTTGGAGGGTTCGCTGCTGCATCTCCTTTTCAGAATGTACAATAAAACCCGTCTCTCCGTCCTTCACGATTTCTTTATTGCCTCCCACATCAAAGGCAATACAGGGAAGCTGGCAGTTGCCGGCGTCAATGAGAGAAAGGGAAAGAGCTTCTTCTTCAGAAGGCAGAATGAACAGGTCAAACTGGCTGAATAGTTTGTCTATATCAGAGCGAAATCCCAGGAAGCGGACATGCTGAGTAGTGCCTAGTTCCTCCGACATCTGCTCCAGCTTTTTCCTTTCGGGGCCGTCGCCGGCGATCTGTATTTCAAAATCGCTGAAGCCATTTTTTTTCAGAAAATCTGCCAGCCTTACCAGGTATTGTATACGCTTGAGGCCAACGACCCTGCCTACAAAGCCAATCAGGAGCTTCTTCTGCCCGTTTTCGGGGAGCGGCAGCTTCTGGCACTGGGTAGAATTGTATACCACGCTTACCTTTTTGCTGGGAAAGCTGAAGCTGTTCTCAAAATAGCCCGCCAGGGCACTGCATACGAAAATGATTCGCTTCACCGTAGGCAGCCTTGAGAGAATATTGAGTGGTGTTTTGCGTACCTCAAAATGGTGGCCATGGAAATGCCAGAAAATAGGCACCCTCACCATGACTGAGGCTAGGGCTGCGATGATCATCGGGGCATACAGGTGGTTATGCACCAGCTGAATGTCTTTTTGCTTTAGAAAACTGGCTACCCGGGCAGCTGCCGAAAAGTAATTTTTTTTGGAGAAGATGACCTTTTTGACTCCGGATGCAAGCTGCTCACTCAGCGGACCTTCCGCAAAAGTGCCCAAATAGACATCATGCGCGGTAGAGAGCATATTGGCATCCAGTACCGCCTGTTTCTCAGCTCCGCCGAAATTGAGAGAGCTTACCATGATGAGGATTCTCATTGAGAAAAAAATGGTTAAAGATGAAAAAATAGTGAAAACGTTCGCCAAAAAAAGAACTGGCCCGGAAGCTAAACCTCGCTCCAATCAAGGGTAGAAAAGAGCAGACAGCTCCCGGGGCAGCCTTCTACTAAACATGTATTAAATCTTATTTCTTGATGAAATGTTTCACAATCCTGTCGCTACCAATTTCCAGCACACACATGTAGTTACCAGATTTATATTGATCCAGCCTGAAGGCAGCTTTCTTAAACCCATAATCCCAGCCCTTTCGGTTAATTACATCCATCTCTACGCCATTGGCATTTAAGATCACGATTCTGTGCGGCACCCTGCTGGCCATATAGTATTCCAGGGTGATTTCATCGTAGGCAGGGTTGGGAAACAGCTTGTTTACCTGATGTGGAAGCTCCTTTTCCGGCTCAGGGGCTGGGGCCGGACTTGGCTCCGGTGCAGGACTCGGACTGCTACCACTCGGAATTTTGTTGATGATAGGCAAAATCTGGTCACGACGGGTGAACCTTTCAAGACGCGCCGCCTCTATAGCAGAGTTGGTAGCCCCCATCCAGTCGGCCAGTAGTGTACCAAATACCTGGCGATAATCGTGCTGCTTGCGTAGGTTGTTGTCTGGCGTCAGATTGGACAGATCAGGGTTTTCGCCTATCACACCTGCGTTTACATGCTTACCAAAGACAAACATAGGAGCTGTGGTACCATGATCCGTTCCTAAACTTCCATTAGAAGTAGCTCTGCGGCCAAATTCTGAGAATGTCACAGTCATCACTTTATCTTCAAGTTCCAGGGCTTTCAGGTCGTTCTGGAAAGCTTTGATGGCTTCAAAAAGGTTGTGCAAAAGAGCGGCATGTTCTCCCATGCTGCTATCGCTCTGTTCTACCTGAAGCGCGTGGGTATCAAATCCACCCAGACGAGCCAGGTAAACGCGCGTCTGGCAGCCGCCACTCATCAGGCGGGCTATGGTTTTTAGCTGGCTTGAGAGATGATTTTTAGCCTTGTAGTAAGGGGCATTCAGACTGTATTTACCAGGGTAAGCAACGACATTCTTTCCTTTGCTGAATACCTTGTACAGGCGCTGGGCGTAATCATCTCCCTTATCTTCTATGCCTGCTATGTAGCTTAATTCTTCATCATAGTAGCTTCCGTTGGGGCTCACTTCGGCTGGTGCACCGCCCCCTTCGCTGAGACGGTAAAACTGGTCGGGATCTTCCAGGGCGACGGCAGTAGGGATGCCATCTTCGCGATGGAAAGCCAGCGAAACCCTTGAACCCAGTTCCAGCGCCAGCGGGTCAGGCATGGCCATGCTTGGATATTTATCAGGATAATCAGGATAAAGCTCACTGAGATAACGCCCAGTCCAGCCTGAGTTGAAGGTCTGGTCATAGTTGCCGCCCATAAACCAGATATCGCGGCTGCGGAAGTGAGACCCGTTCATGTTATCGTAACCTACGCCCTGCACTATGGCGGTTTTTCCCTGCTCGTAGAGTTCCTTCAGCGCCCTTATGTCAGGATGCAGCCCTATCATTTGAGATTCAGGCAGTGTATTATCCAGTGAGATGACGGAACGGCTACCCTTTTGAGGCAAGGCGATATTTGAACGCAGGCGGTGGTAAATATCATACTGGTTGAGCGGAACCAGGGTGTTGAGGCCATCGTTGCCCCCGTGCAGCTGAATGAGCACCAGCACCCTGTCGTTGGTACTCTGCGCTGCCAGCTCTTTCAGGGCACTTTGTCCCATCAGTTGCTGTACGGGTATACCGTTGAGGAGCAGAGGAGCAAGACTGGCTTTGGTTATATTTTTAAGAAAATTTCTTCTTCTCATGACTTGTTTACTGAAGGGTTTGATGGTTTAATAGAGCTGGTATTCAGGCAGTTGCACAATGCTGATAAGCAGCTTTTCCAGTTGTTTGCGCACAGCATAGTCTTTGCCACTCTGCTGATAGAGCTTCCATTCCATGCGCCAGTTTTCAAACGAAAGATTATCCATCAGCACTTCATGTAGCAGATAATCAAATACATTTTGCCTCACCGGGCGAGCCAGCAGGTCTTCGGTAAGCCGCTCTACAATAAGGCGTGCATCCCCCGGATCGGCCACTTTCCCGGATCTCTCTACATATTTTAATACATCCAGGCACACCGACTGCTGTTTATTGCTGGTAAAAATACCTTCTACCAGGTTGGCCATGATTTGTTGCCGGTACATGAGCGTACTGGATGATATCCAGTTGCGCTGGAAGTAAGGCGCCTGGTGGTAGGCAGGATATCCGGCTACTTCTGGAGGCTCATAAAGCTCCATTCCCTGCTGCTGCATACGGCTGAAGAGCAGGCTATAGATAAAGTAGAAATTTTCCACATCCCCGGGTTCGGGAAGCCAGGCATCAAAGTAGCGCACAGCCTGGGTGAGCATTTCCAGCGGTGACTTGATTATGGCACCCTGTACTCTAAGCTTATCTGCCTTGCCCTCGGCATCATAAAAGTGCTTACTGCAGAGCAACTCTTTGAGCACCGGGCGCACCTCATAATTATTTTTGATGAATGTCCGGGCCAGAGGTTCTATCACATTGCGCTCAACTTCAGGCGTAATGCGATAAAACACAAAGAAGCGGTATAATTTGCGGCAGATGTGGCGGGCGGTGGCTTCCTGGTCAAATACCATATTTACGAACTCCCTGATTTCGTCCAGTACTGCCTGACGGGTTCTACCCTCAGGCGTAATGGTGCGGCGACCAAACTTTTCGCTAAAAGTCTTACTGCCGAAGTCATGCAGGGTAGGCTCACCATTAGGATATGCTGGCATCACGCCCATAGGTATGCCGGTTTCCCTGTCCTTTTCTGCACTAAAACTTTCGTCTATCTGGAATCCAGAAAGAATGCGCGTAGCCTGCTTGATGTCGTCTTCGGTGTAAGTAGTATAATCACCCGGACCCTTTTGATCGCCCTTACCTATGGAATACAGTTCCAGAAATTCTCTTGCAAAATTTTCGTTAGGGTTTTCGCGGCGGTTGTAGCGCCCGTCCAGGTTCATCAGCATGGCTTGTTCATAACATATTTTGTAAGCAAGTTCTTTGAAGTTCCCGAGTGCATAATGCCTGAACAGGACATTCTGGTAGTACACGCCCGACCCATAGTTGACACGCGAGTGCATTGTGGTAAAGTGCGTATGGTAAAAGTATACCATGCGCTCGCTCAGGCTGAGCGGCGAGCTACACATGTGGTGCAGCCAACTCTGGATCATGTGAAAACGCAGCCTGCTCTCCGGGCTGTTCTGGCTGCTTCTTGCGGGCAACCAGGGTCTTGAAGTTTTTAGATCCAGAGGAGGCGGCATATCGGGCTGCATGCGCATAAGTTCGTTTACTGCCTGAGCGGGTGTCAGGCGGGCAAATTTTTCAATGTCATTACTGCCAGGCCCGAAGGTAGCTCTCCGGAGTAAGTGGCTTGCCCCTGCCTTTCCTAACCTGGCATTTACTGCTGATAGTGATGTCATGCCAGGGTACAATCAAAAATAGCGCAAAAAATATATTCCAAAATTTACAATTGGTTATTAAGTACTAAATTACTGAGTAATAACTGGCTACTGCTAGCCGAAAGGGAGCTGTTGCCAGGTTTAAAGAAAAAATACAGCTAATTCTCCCTTTCTTAAAAGTAAGATTTACAGAAGCCAGTTAGTATAATGCAAAACAGTATTTTTTTTAAATAACTGAAAATTAGCACTTTGCAAAATATTCATTGAGAAAATTGATATTCAGAAATATGCCAGGGCTGGCCCAGATCTCCCTGCTGGCTCATCAGCTTATCAAGCTGATAAAATGATTTATCACTTTGTAGATCATAGTCAGAATTTCTTTAATACCGTCCAACAAGTATATTTATTTAATAAAAAGTATATTCCAATTAACCTTCTATTCACTTTTGCGTTGTACAGGTGATCAAGAAATTTTTTAACCATAACTTTTTAACTATGAGATTTTTTTCACTAGGCATTTTGTTTGCCATGCTGCTAGCTTACTCACCTCTGCATGCACAGGAAGATACGCTGCGAAAAACCGAAGAGATGGAACAGGTCGATCAAACGATAGACGAGGCCATCAGCTATCTTGACAGAAACTTCAACTTCGGTGTCAAAGCAGGGCTGAATTTTAGTACCTTTAATGACGACCAGTTTTTTAGAGCAGACATGCGTACCCGCCTGCACCTGGGTGTCTTCACCCGGTTGCGCCTTACGCAAAGACTAAGCGCCAAAGCCGAACTGCTCTATAGTATGAAAGGCGCCAGGGCTGACCAGTTTTCTATATTTGAGGAGTATGCCGTAGATCTGAACTACCTCACCCTGCCGGTCATGGCTGAGTTTGCCCTTACAGAAAATGTATTACTGGAGATAGGGCCTTATATCGGAGTATTACTGAATTCTAAACAGAGTTTTCAAAATCTGAATGACAACCTGGAGAGATTTGATACAGAATCAGACCAGACCAATTTTGTAGATGTAGGCCTGGGTGGTGGTATCACGTATACTGCTGACAGCGGCATAGGCGTAGGCATAAGGTACACACAGGGACTGGCCGATGCACTGGGTGACGACTTTTTCAGAAATGCTTCGGGTGCCAACTCAGTAACACAGGTATCAGCCTATTATACCTTCTAGCAGCCTCCTGGTTTGAAACGCAACCGTTTACCTGGGTGAGCTTTGTTGCTGCTTAATGAAAATGAAAACACCGACCAATGGCTTCTGGCTTATCAGTCGGTGTTTTTTTATGAAGCAAGGGCAGGTAGAGCTTCATTGAACCAAGTTTAGACTTAGTTTCAGGCCGTTTTCCGCTGCTTTTTATAAGACTGGTGAAGCTGGCGGTAAATGTCAGAAAAACGGGCTGCGATGTTCTGCCAGTTAAACAACTCACGGGCAGTCTGATAATCAAAAGCTGAGACCGCTCGCTTACCCTTCAGGTAAGCATCCAGTTCTCTTTTCCAGGTCTTATAATCTTTATAACCTACCCTGATGCCGGCATCATGCTCCTCCATAACTTCGTATACATTGCCGGTATCCGTCGTAAAGACATCAGTACGGCAGGCAATAGCCTTGATACTGGAAGTGGGTCCACCCTCTGAGTAGGCACAGCTGATAAACATATCGGAGGCATTGTAGTAATCCCGCAACTCTTCATTGACAATATAGCCTACAAACCGCAGCTTGTTTTTCTTCATCAGGGGTTCGGCCAGTTCCTGCAACTCTTTTTCGTAGGCATCGGTACCGTGCCCGGAGATCAGCAGCAAAAAATCGTGCCCCTCCTGATCCAGTTCTTTGAATACCTCAATAAGCTTATCTATTTGTTTAATAGGTTTGAGCAGGGAGGAGGTAAAGAATATTTTCTTTTCCTGCGGCAAACCCAGCTTTTCGCGAATTGTCTTTTTGTCCTCGTCCCTCCAGAAATCAAAATTACAGCCGGAAGTGATTTTGCACTTAGGCCCCTGATATACTTTTTCCAGATCATCCAGATGCAGGTTGTTCATGTAGGTCACATAATCTATGTGCTGCATCAGTTGCTTCAGCTTCTGATGTTTACGGTAGTAGCTGTAACTGGCCAACAGATTTTTTCGTGGCTTGAACATCAGGGTTTCGGGAAGCAGTATTGTTCCCCTGAAGGTCTGAAGTATGGGTAAGTGACTGCATTCGCGAATCACTTCCAAGTCAAAATCATTTAAATTGCCGTTGAGGTTGATGACCACCTCATGATCGCGGCTGTACTCAAGCAAATAGGCAATCAATTCGGGCGAGACCATCTGTTTTATGGTTTTAAGTCCGTGCCACTTTTCCACATCATGCGCAGGAAAAAGGCGGTGAACCAGACCGTCTTCAAATCGGTGACTATACATTTTATCAGCCCGATAATCAAGCTGCCATACTTCGTACTCAAATTCATCAGTATGTATTAATACCTCACGACCGAGCTTATCAGGAATTTCGTTGCGGTAGATGCCTACCCAGTTGCCATCAGGAGTATCCCAGTTTACTTTAGGACGAGGCTTACCTTCCATGAAGCGGTAATCAGGTTCATGTGTTAGGATGTTGATAACGTACGGTTTCATAAGTAAAAATATTTATGGCAATAAAAAAGTTAAAGCTCGGGGTAGAAAGTAGAAAAATCCAGAAAACCGATACAAGCGTAGCTTTAGCATAATTAGGAAGCTACGGGTCACCCATCGAGAATCTTCTTGTGAATACTTTCTTATTTACCCCTGATTTCATCCACGATATAATTTTTCATAGATTTTAGGTCTATCAGGCTTGTCAGGTTTTGCCAGTCTTTCTTCCCCATCCACCTGAAAGCGGTAAACAGCGTAAAAATGCTCACGGTAAAGATGAGCACAAACAGCCCCTGCAACCACCAGTTTTCTGCGAAAAGCCATTCGTATGCCAGGTAAAATACGGTAAAGAACAGGATGCCAAACACCATAAACCGAATGGCTTTATGATGCTTAAGGATTGGGCAGAATTTACTGGCATAGTAGCGGTACATCCCAGCCAGGGCTACGGTACTGATCAGCATGGCGGCAGCTACGCCCCCTGCTGCCATTTCCAGAAAGACCGGGCTCAGGAAAATGAAAATAAGCCCCACAAAAAGCAGCAGATTCGTTACTTTGAGAATAGCAGATATCCGGAAATTACCGGTTCCTTCTACCACGCTCTCAAAGGGCATGTTCACCACATTGATAAACATGGCAGCCGTAACCAGCTGCATTACCAAAACAGAGGGTGTATAGTCATCACCCAGCAGAAGCAGTATAAAGGGTTCTGAGAAGAAAATTACCAGCATAATGGCTGGCATAATGAAAAGAAAGCTGAAACGCTCAAACTTATCAATCTTGTCTTTGATGTAGCCCTGGTTATTCTCAGCCACCGCCTTAGAAAAAAGCGGAAAAAAGAGGTTACGCACACTTTTACCAATGAGCAGTATGAAGCCGCCCACTTTAAAACCGGCCGTATAATACCCAACTGCCTCTGAATTGGCAAAAAACTGCAGCAACACCTTGTCTATCTGCTGAAAGACCGAGCTCGAAGCACCAATCAGTATTACCGGTAATGAGATAGCAATGTATTCCCGCGCCAGCTTTTTGTCAAAAGCGGACCACCTGATGCGATAGCCTTTAAATAAATAGACATAAAGCGGTATGGTCAGCAGGAAGGAAACCAGGCTGGCAAAGGCCAGGGCAATAGCCCCAAAGCCCAGCAGCACAATAATGATACGGCTGGGGTGCAGGAGTAGGCCCTGCAGCAGGTTGGGCATTTCTACCTTGGCCTGCTCCGTACGAGCAGCAAAGGTAGTCTTTGGAATATAGAGCAGCTGACTCACTGTAACGGCCGCCAGCGAGATAAAGATCACCTTCTCGTGGGTGGGGCTTTCGTAGGTGTAATCAAATATATATTTCTGAACACCATAAAAACCAAATACTGCCACGATGAAAAACAGGGTGGTAAACAGTCTGAGTACAGAAAAGGTAGTCACGCAGGCATCTGCATCTTTACCTTCCGACATCAGCTTGATATGGGCCGTAGAGGTACCCAGGTCAGATACAAAGGTCCAGAGTGATACGTAAGCTGTTCCGAAGGCTACCGTACCCAGTACAGTAGGCCCGGCTACCCGTGCCACTACCAGGCTGGCCACTACCTGCAGCACCTGGAAAATGATCCTGGACGAGTAGCTCAGTATGAGTTTTTGCTTGAGCATGTAGTCAGGCTTGGGGCCTGTGCCGGCCTAGCGGGCCAGCACCATCATTGAAAATCCACCGAATAATTTCACTGTAAGGTCTGGCCTGAGGCCAAAGAGTAGCTTTCGGGGCACCTTGGCCACTTTGCTTTTGAAGGTTTTGCGGGGTAGTTCCAGCGAGTCGGCTGTATAGAACCAGTCAATGATCTCATGGCCGGTATCCTGCAGAAGTGCCAGGGCGGTCTCTTTGGTGTAATAATGGATATGCCCCACCGTCTTGCGGCCGTGCATGAATTTGTCTTGTAATATGCCATTGACAGTGATGTCCAACGGAATGTGGTAGATCTTGTAACCCCCTCTTTCTTTTAGTTTACGCACAAAGCCAAAATCATCCTCCACATGCTCAAAAACATCTATGGCCATCACCAGGTCAAAACGTACCGAAGGGTCTTCGGCCAGCAAATCTTTCAGGAAAAAATGGGTATGCTCATTTTCGCGGCTCTGGCTCATTTCATAGGCCTGAGGAGAAATTTCGTAGCCGTAAAACTCTGTCTTTTTTGGTAGTTTCAGCGACATCTGACGGAGGATCTCCCCGGCACCGCAGCCTACCTCGCAGATGCTTTCGGGTTTGATTCGGTTTCTCTTCAGGATTTTAAGTATGTTGCCTGCCTTCCAGGGCGAATCTTCAGTATGCCAGCTTTGGTTGTGTTCCAGGTAATCACCTGTTTCGTAGAATTGCTGAGAGGTCTTAAGATTATTCATGCATTAAAAAAGTTTAAAAAGTGACTTGCTCGTTTTTCTTTACGGATGATGCCTGCCTGCTGGCAGAGGCCGCTACAGGCTGTTTTTCCAGCACAAACACGGGGTACTGCCCGTATTTCCCCAGGATACCGGGCAGTTGGTCTTCCAACCAATAGATAAAAGCGGCCAATTGTTTTCCAAAAAACTTCTTTCTGATAAATGTATGCGAAAAACTACGGCTGATAGCGCTGTATACTTTTAACTGCGCTCCGTAGTTATGCCTGAGCACCTGATCGTACCAGCTGAAGTTTTGCTGATAGGTATGCAGCTTGGGGGAGCTGCCGGCTGGCTGCTCACCTTCCTTTTTTCTGATTTTGGCATTTCTATTCTTCAGTTTCATCAGCTTTCTCCAGCCGCCCATAAGATGATGCATCAGCGGTGCACGTTGCCATGAATACACGATAACCGCGACGCCTTTGTCCTTAAGAATCCGGTGTGATTCCTCAACAGCCTTGGTTTGTTCCTTTTTGGGCACGTGATACACCGTGTGGAGTGAAATGACAGCATCCATACAGTCATCTTTAATCGGAATGTTGGTCATGTCACCCATGATAAAGATACCTTTGCCATGGAGTCTTACGGCAGCTTCTTTTAGAGCCAGCAGCGAGAAATCCATGCAGATCCTGAGCTGGTAATTTTGCGAATAACTCAGATACTCATCGTTAGGAATAGCTCCTGAGGCCACATCCAGGATATATTTGCCGGAGCGCAGGTAACGGTTGAGCCTGAGATGGCAGCGACTCCAGTAAGCGGAAGCGATCTTACGATGATCTTCAAAGTCTACCGTATCGTGGTACTTTTTGCCATCGGCTTTGTGCCAGCCGTATTCTTCGTAAAATCCCTGTACCAGCAGTTTTTCCTCATCAAGTGTGCGGAGTATTTCTCCCAGACCACTTTTGTCTTCGGGCAGAATGGCCAGATTTTCCATAAGGGCGGCAATTTTACCATCAATGACCGGGTACACCAGCTGGTATTCATCAGAAACCAGGGCATCGGTCAGGGACTCTTTCACCGGGCTACCATCAGCATGATGCACTTTTCGCTCCCGTATACGCGCATTGAGCAGGTCCAGAGAAACCTTGTTCATAACGTGCAGATCTGAATGAGTGAGCGGGCATTTTAGATTGGGCAGAAACTCCAGAAGTTGCTGATCCATACGTAAAAAATTTATTCCACCTGGGGTGGGCTGACAAAAAAATAAGTAAAAAATGTAAACACCTTGATAATAAAGATGATTTAAAAGCTAATTGTTACAGATCACAATTAGTTATTTGGTATAGATAAAAAGCGCATTAATTTAAAAATTTTTGGCTGGCAAGTAATTGATACTGACTTCTGTCAAATATAGACTTTTAGTGATTTTTCAGCAACTTGATGGTTTATAGGTCATGCATTATACCTGGGGAGCAATATAAAAATTAATAAAGCCTCTGATTCACTAGAGGCTTCTGCTTCAGCAAATTTCCTATCATGGGGCGAAATTATTAGCATTACTTTTATAACTGACGAAGTAATAAATATCAGCAGTCAATGTAAGTTGGCTACACAAATATTTGATTGGGGAAAGAACAAGAAGAACGTTAACAAAATTGCTAATTTTGTTGAGAAATTTTGACTTCTAAGACCTGCCACTTTAAATAATGAAAGCAGGCTTTTCTTTACAATTTGCGCGTTGAGGTATCAATATTACCCCCGCTGCAGCAAAAAGACAATGTAGGCCACGTAGCACAGCAGGAACACTACCCCACTGATGCGCCCTACCGCTCTTTTCTTCTCCAGGCTCACTGAAAGAATCAAAAGTGTACTGGCAAAGATGATCATCAGGATGTCAAAGTTGCTCAGCACATTGAAAGGTAAAGGGTGAACTACCGCGCTGATGCCCAGTATCCATAGGATGTTGAAGATATTGGAACCCACCGCATTACCAACTGCAATATCAGTATTCCTCCTTTTGGCCGCTACCGTAGAGGTCACCAGTTCGGGCAGGGAGGTACCAATCGCCACCACGGTAAGCCCGATGAAGCTTTCACTCATGCCCAGCAGGCCAGCAATTTCAACGGCTCCATCTACCGTCCACTTACCGCCCAGGAAAAGCGCAATCACCCCGATTACTACCAAACCTATTGCCTTTTTCGTAGGTTTTTCTTCATAGCTCTCCACCGCCTCCTCACCACCTTCACGGCTCACCTTAAAAACATAAAGCATAAAGAGCAGGAAAAAGAACAGCAGTATGCCACCGTCAATCCGGCTGACAATCAGTCCCTGCTTGGGGGCATCAAAGAGGGAGGCATTGGCCAGGAAACCTACCAGCAGCGCAGCCATCAGGGAGAAAGGTATCTCTGACATCACCGTACCTCTTTGCAGTGGCAGCGGAAAGATCAGCGCCGCCACACCCAGGATCAGCAGGATGTTGGCGATATTGCTCCCAAATACATTACCCACGGCAATCTCAGCATTCCCATTCAAACTAGCCAGGATATTGACAATCAGTTCGGGCATGGAGGTACCAAAAGAAACAATGGTAAGCCCAATCACAATATCCGGTACCCGGTACTTTTTGGCTATGGAGGAGGCACCTCCCACCAGCCAGTCGGCTCCCTTGATTAATAATACAAATCCCAGTATAAAAAGAATATACGTCAGCATACAGTCTGGTATTATCGCGCTAAACAAAGGATTAGCGAGCTTTATAGAAACAAAGCCGAAAATTAACTTTTATCCGTCAGACTGTATAGCTTTATATAGTTGGCATTGGTCAATAATTTTCAATTGACGATTCTTTTTTTGCGCTAAGGTGTCAGGCAAGGCTGTCTTTAGATTTTTTCAGCTCATAAAATGCACTACAGCAATTTTTTAAGTATTTTAAGAGGCAATTCAGGTCAAACGATCTGCTTTGCAGGGCCTCATCAACCTAAAAATTATAAATATGGCTGACTTTTTCCGAGGAGGCCGACCTCTCCGATATTTTTCTATTTTAATGCTGTTTACTCTGGTCGGCATGTCTTACCTGGTGTGGGAGCGAGGATTCATTTTTCATGAAAAAGTGGATTTTAATGCCGAAGTACGCCCCATCCTCAACAAAAAATGCATCACCTGTCATGGAGGGGTGAAGCGTTCGGGCGAGTTCAGCCTGCTATTTCGCACCGATGCCCTGAGCCCTAATGAGTCTGGCAAGCGGGCCATTGTACCCGGTGACGTGGAGGCCAGCGAGATGATTCACCGCATCAATCACAGCGATCCCGAAGTACGTATGCCACCCGAGGGTGAGCCCCTGGCCCAGGAAGAGATTGATATACTTACCCGCTGGATAGAACAGGGCGCTTACTGGGAAGACCACTGGGCCTTCGTAAAGCCTGAGCCGGTAGATCCACCCAAAATCACCTCTGACTGGGCCGCCAATGACATTGACCGCTTTGTGCTGGACAAGTTGCAGGAAAAGCAGCTCACGCCTTCTGCCCGGGCCGACAAAGCCACTCTACTCCGCCGTGTGACGCTAGACCTGACCGGCTTACCTCCTGCAGCGGAAGAACTGGAAGCTTTCATGGCTGATTCCAGCGAGCAGGCTTATGAGAAAGTAGTGGACCGGCTCCTTGCCTCTCCCCGCTACGGCGAACGCTGGACTGCCCTCTGGATGGACCTGGCCCGCTATGCTGACTCCAAAGGCTATGAAAAAGACGGTCCCCGCAACATCTGGAAGTACCGCGACTGGCTCATCAAAGCTTTTAATGAAGACATGCCTTTTGACCAATTTACAGTGGAACAACTGGCCGGCGACCTGCTGCCCGATCCTGACGACGAACAGATCATTGCTACGGCTTTTCACCGCAATACCATGAACAATGACGAAGGCGGTACCGATGATGAAGAGTTTCGTGTAGCCTCCGTCATTGACCGGGTCAACACCACCTGGGACGTATGGCAGGCCACTACCATGGCCTGTGTGCAGTGCCACAGCCATCCTTATGACCCTATAAGGCACGAGGAGTACTATAAATTTTATGCTTTCCTCAACAATACAGCCGATGCCGATGTACCCAGTGAATCACCTAATCTGAAAGAGTTCAAACAGGAAGAAGACCGGCAAAAACTGGAAGAGCTGAAAAACTGGGTCATCCGGCATACCGAGTCTAATGACGAAAAACTGGAAAAGGGCAAGCAATTGGTGAAGATGGTCAAATTCACCGAGCCTAAGGTGCATCCCAAAAATTACCAGGAAGTTACTGAGGGCGCCCTGGCCGACGGTAAATACCTGGAAGTGGACCACGGCGGCTATGCCAAGATTCCTGACTTTAGGCTGGATGGTAAGGATGAAATTTTAGTCAGTTACCGCGCCAAGAAAGCCTCTGGCAAAGGGGTGGTGGAATTCAGAAAGGACGGCCCGAACGGGGATCTGCTGGCTAGCTGGCGGGTGCAGGCAACGCCCGAGAAAGGATGGAGCTTTTACCGCACTGCGGTTCCTCTTAAACCTACCTCTGGTATGCACGACATTTACATGGTGTTTAAAGAACCCGGTAACAAGGGGCGGCTCTGCACCATAGAATGGGTGCTGTTTCACGAAACACTCCCCGGCAAGGAAGAGCCGCAGTATGCTGAAGTGAAGCAGAATTTTATCCAACTCCTCAATACTCCTGAGGTTGAAAAAACACCGGTAATGATAGAACGGCCGCAGGACTATCGCCGCAAGACGCATGTTTTTGTAAGAGGAAACTGGCTGGTACCCGGTGAGGAAGTGGAACCTGATGTACCGCAGGCCTGGCCTGCCTTGCCGGAAGGCGCGCCCAAAAATCGCCTGGGCATGGCGCAGTGGCTGGTGAGCCCTGAAAACCCGCTTACTGCCCGGGTAGCGGTTAACCGTTTCTGGGCGCAGCTGTTTGGGAAAGGTATCGTAGAAACGGTAGAAGATTTTGGTACACAGGGGGCTAAGCCTACCCATCCTGAGCTGCTGGACTGGCTGGCCATGCAGTTTATGCACGAATACGCCTGGAGCATCAAGCGCCTGCTCAAAGAGATCGTCATGTCGGCTACCTACCGGCAGTCATCTAAGGTAACACCAGAGTTACAGGAGATTGATCCGGCTAACCAGTGGCTGGCTCGTGGCCCGCGGGTACGACTTTCAGCCGAACAGATACGTGACCAGGCCCTGGCCGTCAGCGGACTGCTCAGCAACAAGATGTATGGCCGCAGCGTGATGCCATCCCAGCCGGAAGGCATCTGGCAGGTGGTTTACAGCGGCATGAAGTGGGAAACCAGCGAAGGCGAAGACCGCTACCGCCGGGGCATCTATACCTACTGGCGGCGTACCAGCCCCTACCCCTCCATGATCGCCTTTGACAGCCCCAGCCGGGAATTTTGTGTTACCCGCCGTATCAGGACAAATACACCTCTGCAGGCTCTGGTGACGCTCAACGATCCCGTTTACATAGAAGCTGCCAGGGCACTAGCCAAACGCATGATGGAAGAAGGCGGTAATAAGCCCGAAGCACAGCTGACCAGGGGTTATCAGCTGGCAGTGGCCAGGGAAATCAGCACTCCAAAACTTGAAACTCTGCTGCAGCTTTACCAGGAATCTATGAATTATTACCAGACCCATCCCGAAGAAAGTATCAAAATGGCTGGTGAAGAAGAGCAGAGCCAGCAGTTGGCTGCTTTAGCTGTGGTAGCCAATGCTGTTATGAACCTGGATGAGTTTGTTACGAAAAACTAAAAGTCACCCTTAAAAAAAAACCAGCCCGAAAGATTTCGGGCTGGCTTGAATTGATAAAATTATCTGCCGTTAATTACCGCCGCCTCTGGTACTACGACTACTACGTCCCCGGCTTTCATTTTCACTACCTTTTGTGGAGCCTGACCTGGCAGGAGAAGCCGTGGAGCGGCTTTCATGCTGGTAAGAACTATTGTTCCGACTGCTTCGTCCGTTGGTTGCTGAGGAGCGACTGCCGGAAGACCTTCCTATGTTTCTGCTTCGTTCAATGCGCTGATTGTCACCTCCCCGCTGATAACTACTGCTACTACGTCCTGACCTGCCAAATTGTGCTGAGGAGCGGGAAGTGGATGACCTTTCTACAGTACTATGATGCCGACTCCTGCTGTTCGTATTCTCATGGGTATTACCGTATCTCTGTGGAGAAGCGCCTCTACTGCTCCGCTGGCCGGGAGAATATGATTCTTGGTTTCCCCGACTGCTTTCTCTACGGTAACTTGATTCCCGGCTGTTTCCGTAAGACCTGTTATTGCGATTGCCTTCCACGGCCTTTCTTTCTGAGCGATAGTTCCTGACCGTTTCCGTATTTTGTCCATAGCTTCTGCCCCTGCTTTGGCGGGCATCATTGTAGCTTTCCCTGTTGTAAGGTGAAGCACTACTCCTGCCTCTGCTTACATTAGCGCGGCTACCGCTGTAATTTGTCCTGCCCCGTGAGCGGGAGACATTTACATCCCGGTTACTTCTTGCAGGCTGGTACACGCTGACAGTTCCGTTGCGGACACCGGATCTTCCGCGCTGGTCCACATGGTTTACCCGGTGCACTCTTACCCTTTGACGCGTATATCGCTCAATATCATGAACCTGCGGCCCGGTGTAGTAGGTGTGCCTGTCATTGTAAACGTATGTGTTATTGATGATAGTCGTCTGGTTGATGATCCGGGTTATATGCGGGCGAGGTGCGCAGTAGCGAAACACATTGGGGCGCATGAAATGCCGGTGTTGTACAAATGTCCAGTAAGAGTTGGGAATGTACCTCCCGATATTTACCGAGATATTGATATTGACCCCCGGCCCCAGAGGTGCCCATCCGTAGTAGCCGCCTCCGTTACGCCAGGCTACCCAGGCGGGTCCCCATTCTGTACCGGGCACCCACATCCAGCCGTAATAATCATCAAACCGCCACCTTCCGTAGTGGAAAGGTGCCCAGCCCCAGTCGTAGTTGGATACCCAGGTGTTGCCGTATTCAGTCATGACCCAGTAGCCATTGGTCATGTAAGGGTGAAAATCACGACCCACGTCCGGAAGCCAGACAAATCCCAGGTTCCTGTCATCAATCCATTGACCGTAAGGACTCAGTTCATGGTAAAAAGTCTCAAAGGAGACACTGACACCTGGCTGGGCTTCTACTCTCTGGGATACTACAGAACTCAGGGTAAAAAAGGCAAGAAGTAAAAGATATTTATAGTGAAGTGAAGTTTTCATGGCATTCATCTTTTGAGTGAACAATGAGAAAAGCGGCAGAACTTTTGGAAACGAAACATAAGCTAGGAAAACTCGTGCTGCCTGAGTTTTTTAGTTTCGTTACAGATCATCAGGTGCTCAATTAAACTTCAGGCTAATCGGCAGGCAGTATATTACATTTGATTATTTTAAGATTTTTTAAATGAATCAAAGATACCGCAAGCAATTATTTCTTCCGACCAAGATCAAAACCTAAAGCTAAACACCTGATTATCAGCCTCATCTTGGATTTTAACCGTACTTGTGTAAAATAAATCAAATATCATGCCTTCTGTACAAAATCAAGTAGCCTCACTGAAAAACTTACACACATGAGTGATAAACAAGAAGGGCCGGGATTATTCCTTCCTGACCTTTTCCTTATCGGATTGTATTTTCCGGAAATGAGAAGGGGGCAAACCAGTCTGTGATTTGAAGTGATTAGACAAATGATTGACACTACTAAAGCCACTGCGAGCGGCAATTTCAGTAAGCGATAATTCAGTATAAACCAGCAGCTCCTTCACTTTTTCCAGCCGCTTTTCCTGTGCATAATGTTCCAGTGTGATGCCTGACTGAGATGAAAAAAAAGTGCTGAGACTATCGTAATGCATCTTTAACTGCTCGCTGAGGTAAGCAGCTATTTTCTGCTCCTGATGAAAAGGCATTTCGTCCTGGAAAAATTGCTTTACTGCCGCCTGAATCTGCTCTATGAGTTGCTGCTTCTTGTCACCCAGCAGCTCAAAGCCATTTTTCTCCACCGCCTGCTGAATGGGCATCATGGATTCCAGCCTGGAAGTACCTGATAGCCTGACTGTACCCAGCTTTATCTCCTCTACCGGCAAACCCATCTGCTCAAATTCCTGCCTGAGCACTCGGATGCAGCGGTCGCAGACCATACCTTTGATGTTGAGAATTAAGGGGTCTTGCAGGGGCATGTTAGTTGGTAGTTAAAATTAAAATTTCAAAGCGTTTGGAATTTTACGTTCAAGGTTGAAAGCGTTTTGAGTTCGCATCTGTTTTCCACCAAATCATTACTCTCTCTTCATTTTTCACAATTGATCCAGTGGTTTGCGCAGTTCGGAGGCGATCTTCTTGAATTTTGAAGGGGGCATGCCGGTTACCTGCTTGAACTGTGCAGAGAAATGTGCCGGACTGCTGTAGCCCAGCTTGTCAGCAATCTGGCTCAGGCTGAGTTCGTCATAGGCCAGCAGCTCCTTAGCCCGCTCAATCCGCTGGGCAATGAGGTACTTTTCTATAGTAATACCTTCTGTTTCAGGGAAAAGGCTGCTCAGATAAGAATAATCAACTCCTGCTTTTTCTTCCAGCAGCACCGAGAGTTTTACCGGAAGCACTACTTTTTCCTGCCGGTGGATGAGCTGAATGATGATGTTTTTTACCTTCTCAATCAGTTGAGCCCGCTCATTGTCCAGGAGCTGGAATCCCTCATTTTCCAAAGCATGCTTCAGTGAAAGCAGTTGCTCTTCTGAAGGAGGAGCAAGTAATTCTGCTTCCCCTAAATAAACCGACCTGAATGCCAGATCCTGTTGCTCCAGGATATTTTCTACTACCTGTATGCAGCGACTGCACACCATGTTTTTTATAAAAATTTTATCCATAAGGTATGGCAGCATTAACGAAAGCTCAGGAGCAGGGTTATTTCAGAACCAGACCTGATCATGACTGGCTTAGGCATCAATCGGCAACATATTATACTCATTGTTCAATCATGCATAAAGAAACACCCCCTCTTGTCCTGACGCTGGCCCTGGATGAAAATGCACAAACCTTCTTTAACAGGCTAAGGGAACAGCATTTTCCGGCCGAACGCAATTACCTACAGGCGCACCTCACTCTTTTTCATCATCTGCCCGGAGAAGAAAGTGAAGCCATCAAAACACATTTGTATGAAGTAGCCGCGGCGAATGACACCTTGCCTCTGTCGGTAACTGAGGTAAAGATGATCGGGAGAGGTGTGGCTTACAAACTGGAAAATGAAGAGCTGATGAAGTTGCACAGGCAGCTAAGCAGGCGGTGGCAGGAGTGGCTCACCCCCCAGGATCAGCAAAAGCTCTGGCCGCATATTACGGTGCAAAACAAAGTGGACCCTGCCAAAGCCCGGGCTTTGCACAGAAAACTGTCAGTAGATTTTGAGCCTTTTACCGCCTATGGAACCGGCCTGAAACTCTGGGCTTATCAGAATGGTCCCTGGGAATGGCTGCAGACCTTTGATTTTCGGCTATAAAAAAACCGGTACGATATGCATACCGGTTTTCAGACAACCTAAATTATGAAGATTATTTTTATTCACTTCTCAAACTCTTAGCCGGATTCTCCCGGGC
>JBKHDR010000060.1:0-26189 GCA_046541235.1 Cyclobacteriaceae bacterium
ATCTATTTAAAGCTGAATTTTCACCGAACCCATACTCCATTAAAAGAAGGATTAAGACCCGCGTATGCCAGTCTGTAGATTCTATTTTCGTAAATCACCGACCCCATACTCCATTAAAAGAAGGATTATGGCCTGATTTGTTTGATAGTAATGGGGTAAATTATTGCGTACTCCAACCAACAATAGGCTGCCGGGATGCGCTGGCTTTGAAGCAAATCTGATGGCTTTAACAGCTAAATCCATGAATGAGTGGCAGAGATCAGTTTATCAAGCTGTCAAAGTTTCATATGTCTACAATCACTGTACACATTGCCTCTACCTTTGTCGTGTCCTTACAATAAAGGCATCAGGATTTGAATTAAGTATCTAAACTACTAAAGTCTATGACAGAGTATTTAAAAGACAAGCGAGGAAAAATAGTCGGAACTATCCGGGAGCAGAACGGTCGCCTATATATCAGGGACAGCCGTGGCCAGATATTAGGCACCTACGACAAGGATATGAATATCACCAAAGATAGGTTGGGGCGAACGATCGGCAGAGGTAACCTGCTCGCGGCATTGCTCTGAAAATACATCTTAAAAGATTGGTATAGTTAAACATCTAAGACAGGAGAGGCCGACGGCATTGCCGCCGGTCTCTTTTTTATTTACACGGAAGGTAATTAATTTCCCAGGGGAAGGTTCGGTCTTACTGAAATTCCCAAACGAATCAACCCCTGCCTGCTGGCAGGCATCAACAAATCAACCCATCCACAAATCAACAAATCAACCCACTAATTCATCAACCCATCAAACCACCCTCACTACCCGACTGTCATTTTCCCCAGGTACTGCTCATAATTCTTCCGGATACGCTCAAAAAGCCTTTCGCGCAGGCTGAGGGGAGCCAGCACTTCTACTTTCTCGCCAAAGGCCAGCAGCACCTTCTCAAGTTCAAAATTAGGCACTACCTGTATAGTGACTTCCAGGGAACCATCCTCCCTCGGATAATGGTGCTGCGTATGGTGCAGGGGTTTGGTTTTCACAAAAGGGGCCTGCTCTGCGGTGAAACGCAGGCGGATCTCCTGCGGATCACCCGGCAGGCGCGTGACGCCGATAATGTCTTCAAAATGTTCTTCCCAGTCAATGGCAGAGGCAACATAAGGCAAATCAGTCTCCTCTATGTTTTGGATACGATCCAGGGCCAGGTTCCAGGCCGGATTTTCCTTTTCAGGGTTAAAGCCCAGCACAAACCAGCGTTGGTTGTATTGCCTCAGGTGAGAGGGATGAAAGAGCAGTTCCGTAGGCTGGTCTTCGGTGAAGGGCTGATAGCTGATTTTCAGTACCTTTTTGTGGATAATAGCATGGAAAAGCGTATCAATGTGATCAAGCCCTGCGTAGTCCAGGTTGCTATCCAGGGAGATCACTTCCCGGGTTTCGCCCTGTTTGCCCATCTGCTTATCCAGGGCAGAGAGTATCTCGCCAAAACCTTCTAACTGCGGCACCCCCTTGAAGCGGGACAGTACCAGCAGGGCCGACTTCAGTCTCTCCACTTCCTCTTCATTCAGGGGCTGGTTGTTGATGGAGTAGCTCCGGTCTTTGTAGAAGTAATACACCACCCTTCCTTCTTTGTAACTGTCAATGGGAGCATGCCATTCGGAAAATTTCATGTAAGCAATATCCTTGTAAAACTGACTTCTTTTAATTCCTTCCAGGCCATATTCCTCCAGGGTCTTGTTCACTTCCTGTAGCAGGTCTTGCTGGTTATACTTTCTACCACTGTTTCTCAGGCAGCGGTCATACACTTTATATCGGATAAGAGCTTTTCGATTGGTGGGCATAGCAGTATCTGGTTTAAACGATAAAGCGGAAAGCAGGGCCAGTTGGCATGCTTTCCGCAATTTTTTAATGTTAACAATTTATGGTTAAATGGTCAAGCCTCGCCGGTGACAACTTTCAGGCGGCTATAGCCCTGCCCGTTTTTATGTACTTCTATACGGGTACCTATCCTTTCTTTCAGCGCACCCACATGTGAGATCACCCCGATTACTTTTTCGCTCTCTGCCTGCAATTTCTCCAGGGTATCCAGGGTCTGGTCCAGGGTTTCGGGGTCCAGTGTACCGAAGCCTTCGTCAATAAAGAGACTTTGTATGTCCACATTACGGGAGGCCAGGTCAGAGAGGCCCAGCGCCAGGGCCAGGCTCACCAGGAAGGTCTCTCCCCCACTTAGCGTTCTGACAGAACGGCGGATATCTCCCATATCATGGTCAATGATAATGAGGGTATCGTCTTCTTTAGGGGCATCTTCCTCCAGCCGGGGCAGATCCAGTTCGTAGCGGTCGGTCAGCCCCTGCAGACGGCGGTTGGCCAGGGCCACCAGTTGCTGTAAAGTCAACTGCTGGGCAAAGTTGCTGAATTTTTTCCCTACGCTATCGCCTATGTAATTTCCCAGCAGCACCCACTTTTCGCAGGCTTTCTTTTTACCGGCATACTCGTCTTCGGTATTCTTTAAGTCCTCCTTTATTCTAAGCTGATCCTGCAGCAAGGCAAACAGTTCATCCCGCCTGCTGTCCACTTCCTTTTTCAGCTGCTGCTTTTGCTCCACTTCAAGTTCTAATTCTTCCTTACTGAGGACCGGTGCTTTCTTCCGGAGTTCTTCCAGCTGCTTTTGGCAGCCCCGAAGGCGTTCGGCCAGTTGCTCGTGCGTACGTTTTAACTCATTTTTTTCATGCAGCAGGCGGTCGTACTCAGCGGCAGGCATAAGTCGGTCAAGGGCTTGTCTAATCCCGGTATAGCCCAAAGACCTGAGCTGAGACAGGACATCGGCTTCCAAAGCCAACAGGGTCTTTTCCTGGGTTTTCATCTGTCCGCTGATGAGCCTTTGTTGCTCCTGCAAACGGGCGTAATTTCTTTCCCGCTCCTGGAACTGTTCTCCCAGGCTGCGGCAGTCTTTTTGGTAATCCTGTCCCTGGTATTTACGGCTGAGCAACTGCTGCTGCTCTCTGATCTGCACATCCAGCTGCTGCAGCGACAGGCAGGCCTGGTAAAGATTCTGGTAAAGCTGAAGCGCTGCCAAAGTCTCGGTATAGTCATCCAGTCTCTTCATCTGTGCCTCTATAAGGGCCAGCCCATCTTTAGGAGCGTACTGCCGGTAGGCTTGATCTATCTGTTGCCAGTGGGTGGCTTCTTCTCCCCTTATGCTGCCAATGCTGGCCTCAAGGTCGGAAGCCTCCTGCCTGTGATCCTCCAGGCTTTTTTTCAGGCTCTGCAGTTCCTGCCTGAGTGTGGCATGTGCATCCCTTAGTGTATTGACCTCCTTTTCCTGTCGCGATATCTGCTGCTGCAACTCATCCCGGGCAGGGGCCTGGTAGTGATCCACATAGGGATGCTGAGTAGAGCCGCAAAGAAAGCAGGCTTCCCCTTCTACCAGCTTGCGGCGGTCCGCTTCGTATTTGGCCAGCAGTGCAGCTTTTTCACTCTCATGGCGCAGCGACTGCAGTGACTGTTCTGCCCGGTGGAGGGCATCCTTTTTCTCCTCTACCCTATCGGGCATGGCCAGGAATTCAGATTCTTTTACCTGGTATGAGCTTTTATTTTTTTGAAGGGCGCTTTCTTTTTCTCTTCGCAGCCTGATCAGGTTACTTATTTCATTCAGCAGAAGGGTCTGTCCCTGCAAGCGCTGCCGGGCACCCTGCGGGTCCTGCTGCTCACTTTCGCTCAGGCCATTTCGGTACTCATCCAGCAGGGCTTCCCTGTTTTCGCTTTGGGTCAAAATAGCCAGCACGACTTCCTCCGTAATTCGCACGGGTAGTTTTTCACCCAGCTGCCGGGCCGTCTGCTCAGCGCTGCGCCTTTCCTGCTGCTGCCGCTCGGAGAGCCTTTCCAGATTGTTATAATGCTGGCTGAGTTCATCCCTGAACTTTTCCAGGCCCTTCAGGGCATTTTCGGGGCTTAGCTTCTGACCGGTCAGTTCAGACAACTGCCGCAGGGTTGCCTGCAGAGAAGTATCTGCTTCGGCGATTTCAACGCTCAGCCTGCTCAAGTGTGCTTTTTTATCGTCCACTTCCTGCTGTAGGTTGTTCCACTGCCTGAGCCCTTCCTGTAGGGGGATCAATGCGCGGTGTTGGTCCAGGTTTTCGGCATGCTGCGCCTCAAATTGCTGGTAAAGCTGGTCTGCCTGCTGTTTTTCCTCCTCATGCTTTTGCCTCTCACGGCTGAGCTTATCGATCTCATCACTGAGCCGCAGCGCTTCCTTGAGCTGCTCTATCTGATTCTGTAGGTTTCGCTTTTCTTTTTCGCAGTGGTCAAATTCATCCTGATTCTGCCGCTGCTCCTCTTCCGGGATAAGATTTTCCCGGTAAGTATCTATAAGCTGCTGCAGGCGGTCCAGCTCATTTTTGTGCTCCCGGCTTTTCTCAAAAGCCCGCTTACCCAAGCGGCGGTAGATCTCTGTGCCGGTGATCTTTTCCAGCAGGCTGTCCCTGTCTTCCTTTTTGGATTTCAGAAACTTGGTAAACTCTCCCTGCGCCAGCATCATGGAACGGATAAACTGCTCGTAGCTAAGACCGATCAGTTCTTCGTTTTTACTGGGTACTTCCCTTTTTTTGTCATTCAGGATAATGTTTTGTTCATCTGCCACTTCCATATGATAATCCTGCAGGGTACCGGTTTTGGCCTTTCTGATGCTCCACCTGGAGGTAAAGGTTCCCTTGGGGGATTGGTAAGTTACCGAGGCAAAGGCTTCTTCTGTGTTTTGGGTCAGGATGGAGCCTGTCTTATCAATCTCATTCTTAGACATGCCCTTGTTCTCTATGCGTGGCACCCTGTTGAAGAGAGCCAGGGAGATGACATCCAGCAGGGTAGTCTTGCCACTGCCGGTATTGCCGGTGATGGCAAAGATACCGGCTGAGGCCAGGGGAAGCTGGTCAAAGTGGATGCTATGCTCGCCTTTGAGCGAATTGATATTTTTAAAATGTATGTTGAGTATTTTCATGCTTCTTCTCGGTTGATTTCTTCCAGTATTTCCCTGAATGCCTCCATGAGCATATCGCGGCTCTGCTCAGGCAGGCCTTCTTTTTCCAGTCGTTTTTCAAAAACTTCTATGGGTTGAATATCTTCCAGCACCTGTTCAGGAGAGAAGAGTTTTGAACTTCCCGATACTTTGTTCAGAAACCTGACCCGGTGTTTGACGATCTGTGCATGAGGATGATTAAAACCGTCCAGCAGGCTTTCCAGCTCAATAATTTTGGAAGGGTCATGCGTTTCCTCTACAAGTTCTATCTCCAGCAGGGCATGCAGGCTGCTTTGCTCCAGTTCCAGCTTTTCAAGCTTACTGGCTATGCCTTGCAGGTCTCCACTGACCTTGAGCAGTTTTCTCTGGCCAGGGATAGGGAGGCTCTCTATCTCGGTACTACCGTTGAGGTTAAGCAGTATCACTCTTTTCTGATGGTCTCTCTCGCTGAAGGAGAGGGACACAGGAGAGCCGGAATAGTAGATGTTGCCTTCTTTACCTACCCGCTGCGGCCGGTGGATATGGCCGAGGGCATAGTAGGAAAAGTGCTTGTGAAACAGGGCACTGTCAAATCCAGCCAGGTTGCCTATCTGTATCTCTCTTTCACTTTCTGAAGCCTGCACCCCCTGGGCATAGAGGTGCCCCATGGCCAGGGCAGGCAGGCGCTGGTACTTCCCTGTGCATAATTCGGCAGCCTGATCAAAAACACGCCTGATGCCATTCCGGATCGCCTCATAACGGTCCAGCTGGCTTTCACCCGCTTCCATTTTCCTGATTTCGCTATCTCTCAGGTAGGGAATGGCCGAAACCACTGCCGCTGCCTGTTCGTCGTTTTTCCTGAAAAGAGGGATCAGCACCTCTTCCGGATTTTGCGGCATTTTGCCCAGCACATGAATCTTCAGGTAGCGGAGGATCTCCTGGGGTGCGTTAAGTTCAGACGGCGAATCATGGTTGCCACCGGTAATCACCACCTGGCAGCCCACTTGCATCAGCCTGGAAAGGAGTTGATAATAAGTACTCCTGGCCTCGTTGGATGGGTTGGCCTGGTCAAAAACGTCACCCGAAACAAGGAGTACGTCTACTTCTTTTTCCCGGATGGTATTACACATCCAGCTGAAGAAGCTGTCATGATCATCGCGCAGATCATATTTGTGCAGTCTTTTTCCTAGATGCCAGTCGGCAGTATGTAAAATTCTCATATATGGTTATAAGGTTGGTTTGGCAAATATAAATTTTCAGGCTGCATCGGCTAATCTTTTTGTCAGGAGCCGGCGTAAGTTCTGCAGTTCCTTTTCCAGTTCATAGTTCTTTTTCTGCGTTTCCCGCAGCGACTGCACCACCTCTTCATGCGCCCTGTTTCTGCGTTGCTTTTCTCCCTCAGTCTCTTCTTCAAAAAGGATGTTGATGGCGCAGGCTTTACCCTCTTCCTTGTCGCTTAGCTGATAACTTACTTTTTCTCCTCCTTCCAGAAAATCAATATGGCGATGCAGCAGGGCCGATTTATGAAAGAAAACATCCTCACCCTGCTCATTGACAATAAATCCGTAGCCCTTCTCGAAGGCAAGGCCGCAGCCTTTGATGTAGCCCCTGTGCCTTTCAGGCGGCTGGCATAAAGCAGGCTCCAGCAGCAGGGAAGTCAGGCGGTTTCTTGCAATCAGCCGTTCTGCAGCATTCCTGACATTGAGCCTGAATTTTTCTCCGCTGCGGTAAGAAACAGTAAGGCTGCTGCTATCTTCCAGCGCATGATGCAGGAAGTCCAGTTCATCATTATTCAGCAGGGCCACTTCTGATCCTTTGTCAGTCACACAGACCAGGGCCAGGTAGGCCTTTTCCAGCAGCAGTTTGGTCAGGAAGAGCTTGTCATCCTCGTTAAAAGTGAAACTAAAGCTGCTGGTCTGCTTCTTTTTGATTTCATTGGCGCTGTGCTTGATCCAGAAAGTGACACCGTTTAGCCGGTAGGTGCCTGACTTCTCTAGTTTTTCCAGGCAAATGCTGTTATTCTCTGACAGCAGGGTGAAAACCAGGCCGTGGTATTCTGCGGATTTGGGGTGCATTTTGGTTACAGGTTAAAGGTTATAAGTTTGATTTCTGTATCTGCCTGAAAGAGCCCAGCCAGAGGAAGTGCCGGGCTGAGGCTCTTTCTAAGCTCTTATTCAGGAGTGCTGCCCTGATCACCGGCAGGACAGCATTTTTTTTCAGGCCAGCATATCGCAGTAGTTGAGACGCTCTCTGAGTAGTCTGAGGTGCCGGTATTTCAGGTTGGCCACCGTAGCCGCATTGTTGTAGCCAAGCAGCTCGGCAATTTCCTCGTTGCTATAACGCTCAATGATAGCCAGCCTGATGATATTCACCCCGGCGGGAGGCAGCACTCTTTCCATCAGGCTTATCAATTCCTCTTCACTTAGAAAGCTCACTTCTTCCGGCAGGGCAAACCTTTGCAGGCAGTCATCCGACTGCAGCCGCTGATCATAGCGTAGCTTCTGCTGAATCAGGTTATGAATGGTGATGTAGACAAATGGCAGAAAGCCCTTTTGCTCATCAAAGACAAAGCGGCCTGACTGGCATTTACCGATCAGGATTTCCAGGGTATCCATCACCAGGTCCTCATGGTGCTCACAGGCATTTCTATGCTTGTTCAGCTTTATGCTGACAGCCTGTTTGACCAGTTGCAAAAGGTACTGACCAGCTTTACCGTTGACTTGCTGGGTGCGCTGCAGATGCATGAAGATGCTTTTCTCGGTAAAGAGGTTTCTGTTTCTCATAGAATTTTAACAGTTTTGGTTTTTTGAAAAAGACATAGGAATTCCGTGAAGCTGGCTGTTGAAGCCAGCGCAGCAGTACCTTGGCTAAAGGCAGACTGTCATTGATTTTGAATAAGCTTACATGACGATGGTGTTTTTAGGTTTGACATTTCAAAGCTAGAGAATACCTGTTCACTCATTGTGGACAAATTCAAATAGCTTGGAAAAAAGCTTTTTAAGTATGCTGCTTACTATTCAGACGAACGAAAACGAAAAACCTGACAGCCTGCCTGGTATTTCTAAAACAGGAAGAGCTGATTGAGTTAACAGACATGTTTCCGGAGTAAATGCAGAGAGGGAGACATTGCTCTTTTTCATCATAATGGAATTTTTATATTTTTAGAACTTATTCGCAAGTACTTCTGAATCGCTTTTTTTGTAAGCAAACAGCCGAAGGCTTTCCTAATGTGGTTTACGAAATCACCTGGGGTCCCCTGACAAAATTTTTTAAGATTCCCTGCATGTTCCTACAGAATCTGGCAAAATTATAGTAAGCCGGGGTGCTACGATATTTTTGAAGCGCACTGACAGCTCTTACCACATTTTTTTTCATCATCAGACTTCTCCCGGAATTGTGCAAAATCATAGCAGGCTGGCTTCTTTGCTAATCCGGCAGTTTTTTTTCTCCTGCCCTGGTGACATCCGGCCTACAACTGAATATATAGCTAAAGCGCCCGGCTGGAGAATTCAGCGGGCTTAATGAAAGAGAGAAATGATGATCAACAAAAACGCATTTATCCACGGCGCCCTGCTGGACAGGCTGAGCGTCAACAACCTGCTCAATGTACAGGAAAGCGGTAACCCATCAGTCAGGCTTATCAACGGGGCCCTCTTCTGGATACGGCACAGCAATACCAGCCGCGAGCGCGATGGTGCCCATTTCTTCACCTTTAACCGGCAGGAAGAAGACCTGCTGCGTATCCGACAGTGGCTTGGCGAATATGAACAGGTATACCTGGCGCTGATCTGCCAGACCAGCAAATGCAGGCAGATTGCCCTGCTGGACCGCGAGCAGCTCCGGCAGTGGGCGGATATGCTGGAGCTTCAGCCGGATCACCTGCACGTATGGGCTGGCAAAGGCAAATACCTGAAAGTGGGCAGCCTGTACGAGGAGCTGACTTTTGAAGTACCTTCCAATAGAGTGAGCGAACTCTTGCTTCCTTTACCACAATCTGATCTCTATCCCAGGCAGGCCGCGCTAAAGCCTGAGATAGCCCGGGATAACCGGGTGATCAGCCTGCAGGACCTGCAAGATAAAGAAGGTGCAGAAGGCACGGAGGAGGGCATGGCTCATAGTATCAGCCTCCTGCAACTGGAGGTAGAAAACAAAGCCCTCAGAAAAGAACTGCTCTCTGCCCGGCGTAAGCTAAGCTCCATCGTGCAGATGGTGGAACTGATCGCCAGTGAAGGGCCTGAGCTTTGAAAAAGGCCTGGCTGTTCAATTTTCCGGAATGTCGTGGTGACATTCTGGCTTTTTTTATACACAAATATATTCCATGTGAAAAAGATGAAAACTTCATATACATAGCATTCAGCCTGTTTAGACACCATATCAGACGAGTCATTCACTAAAATTACCTTAAGTAGGGTGTGTCATTTCTGTGATTTTATTCTTTAATTCTAAAGTGAATGCCACAGCTAGGGCTGTGGGTATCTGTTATAACAGGCAGAAACCGCCTGTAGAGAATGGTATGAAAGAGAGCGTGAAAGCTTTCACGATTTACATATCTCTCGTGCTATGTACTCTTTTAAGCAAGAAATCAGTGCAGCTTAAGCTTTCCGCATAGAAATTTAAGCTTTAAAAAAATATTTCCGTCTTCCTGGTGATTTCGCCGGGATGATGGAATAAAGCAGTAAACCAAGCACATTAAAAATATGAGCCTCAACATCCTCAAAGCCTCGGCCGGCAGCGGTAAAACCTACGCGCTAACCCTCCACTACCTCAAGCTCATACTGTCCGTAAACGATCCCGCTTACTTTAAAAAAATTCTGGCCGTCACCTTCACCAACAAGGCCACCCGGGAAATGAAGGAGCGCATCCTTTCCGAACTCGGAAAAGCCGCTTCCGGTGAGCTGGACAAAGGAATGGGGCTGGATTTGAAAAATCAGCTGCAAATTTCAGAGGAAATACTGGAGCAGAGGGCCAGAAAAGCACTCAGCGCCATCCTGCACAACTACAGTCACTTCAGTGTCAGCACCAATGACAGCTTCTTTCAGAAAGTCATCCGCAACTTTGCCCGGGAAGAGGGCCTGCCTGCCAATTATAAAGTGGAGCTGAATACCAATAAGGTGATCCAGGATCTGATTGATGCATTGCTGGATAAGGCTGAGTCCGATGCAGCACTGAAAGCCTGGCTGGTAAGGTTGTCTTCTTCCAAAATGGAAGATGGTAAAAGCTGGGATATTCGCTATGAACTTGAGAAGCTCCTGAAAGAAATATTTAAAGAGGACTTTATTCCGCCTGCCAATCAGAACAATCAGGTATTAAATGTACCAAGCCAGGTGATACAGTTACATGATCAGCTGCTTACCAAGAAAAGAGATTTTGAGGATAAGATGAATGCGATCAGTCAGGAAGCATGGAGCTTTATTCATCAGGAAGGACTAACTATTGATGACTTTATTTATAATAATGGAGGACCAGCCAATCATTTTAACAAAATAAGTTATGAGACCAAAGAATATGAGCCTGGCAAGAGGGTTTTATCAAGAATTACAGGTCAACTAAACTGGTACTCTCAAAAAACACCTCAGGAAACAAAAAATAGAATTGACAGCATAAGCCCAATGTTAGATGATTGTCTTAACAATGCTGTCAATCTTTTTAACGAGGAGCATAAGAATTATTTAGAAGTCTGCGCTATCTTTAAACACCTGGCTACTTTCGCTATCCTGAACTACTTCATCGTACTACTACAGAAATATCGGGATGAAAATAACCTCCTCCTCATCTCCGATATCTCCCGCCTGCTCAATGGCATCATTGCAGATGATGAGGTGCCTTTCATTTACGAAAAGACCGGCAACCGCTACCAGCATTTCCTGATAGATGAATTCCAGGATACCAGTCGGCAGCACTGGGGCAACTTTAAACCATTGCTTACCAACAGTGTCAGCATGGAACAGCCGTGCCTGATCGTGGGTGATCCCAAGCAGAGTATCTACCGCTGGCGTGGAGGCGATATGCAGCTCATGCAACATCAGGTGAAGCAGGATATATCATCCTTTTCGGAAAACATGCTAGAACACAACTGGCGGAGCTGCCCGGCGATCATTGACTTCAACAATGATTTATTCAAAAGTGCTGCAGAAATTGTGTACGATGCGCTGAAACCCGACAATATAGAGGGTCTGCCCCAGCAGGAAAAGGCGGAAATTGAGCAGTTAATAAGTAATGTTAAAGAGGTATACGAAGAAGCCCATCAGGCATTTCCGGATGTTAAAAAAGGGAAGGATAGTCGTCTGGGTTATGTGCTGGTACAGGCTACGCAAAATAGTAATGAGGTTTCTTTTAAAAAGAGAGCACAGCATCTCTTATTGCAAAACCTGGAAAAAGTAAAGCAGCAGGGTTATGCCCTATCAGATATCGCACTGCTGCTCCGCACCAATGCCGAAGCCCGGGAACTGGCCGAGTTTCTGAGTGCCCAAAAGTACGACGTACTCAGCGAAGATGCCCTGCTGCTGAAGGCTTCCTCAGGGGTGAGGCTGATCGTAAACACACTACGCTACCTTTACAACTACAAAGATCATCCTGCCCTGGCCGCGGCTACTCATCTTTACCTGAAGGAAGTACGAAAAATGGAAGATAGTCGTCTTGCTCAAATTGACTGGAAAGATTTCAAAAGCCTTAAAGAACATCTGCCTGAGGCATTTACCTCTAAAAACATTGAACTGGGCAGTATGCCCCTTTACGAACTATGTAGCAAATTGTACCAAGTTTTTAAACTCAGTCAACTCAAAGATGAACAGCATCATCTCCACGCCTTCCTCGACCAGGTACATCATTTCAGTCACGAGGAAGCCGGCGACCTGGGTGGTTTCCTGCTGTGGTGGGAAGAGGAAGGTATTAAAAAATGCCTCAAACGGGAGCAGGCCCCCGATGCCATTCGCCTGCTCACCCTGCACAAGAGCAAAGGCCTTCAATACCCTGTCGTAATAATTCCCTACTGCAACTGGGACTTTAAGCCGAAAAGTGGACAAATCCTCTGGACGAGCACCCAGGATTCTCTAGGAAACTTCAAACATCTCAGTCTGCAGCCCCTGGGAAATACGATGATCCCGATTTCCTTTAGTTCTGACCTGGAAAATACCGCCTTCAAAGCTGATTATCTCAAAGAAAGCAGCCAGTCCTACCTGGATAATCTCAACCTACTCTACGTAGCCCTTACCCGTGCCGAAGAGGCTATGATCATTACTTACCAAAAGCCGGGCAATACGGCAACGAGCTTTAATATAAGCCGGATGATGCATAATTATTTCAATGGAGAGGAGTTCGCCCAGTTAAAGGCTCAGGAAGAGGCTAAGGTGGATGATATTGCATTTGACTACGAATACTGGGAGTTTGGTCAACTAACTCCGGCTTCTCAAAAAAAGATAAAAAATGAAGACGAGGTTTCTGAGGTGCATAAACCTATAGAAAACTGGAACCAGCTGCTGCGCCTGCGTCGTCATGCCCGTCCACTACTGCTGCTGGAAAACGAAGCCGTCGCACAAAAGGTAGACTATGGCGATAGGGTGCACCAGGTACTGGAGGAAGTAAAATATGCCGACGAACTGGAGGCTGTGCTGGAAAAACAGCAGTTGCGGGCTGAGCTGGCCGCTGATGATGCCAAACTGATCAGGAAAAAGCTCAGCCAACTCTTACAGGATGCCAGCATCGCTCCCTGGTTCAGCCGCGACTGGCCGGAAGTGCTCAACGAACAGCCTATTCAGGATAGCGAAGGCAATATCTTCCGCCCTGACCGCATCCTGCTCAAAGACAAACAGGCCATCGTCATTGACTACAAAACCGGAAAGAAAAGCGACAGACACCGGAAGCAGGTGCAAAATTATATGCGGCTCTTACAGGAGCTGGGCTATGATGAAGTACAGGGCTACCTGCTCTATTTGGAGAACGAAACGGATTTTGTAGAAGAAGTAAAACTCTAAAGATATTAACCATCAGCTATGCAAGACTTTCTTGAACAGATTGCCGACTATATACTGGAAAATCATGCAGGACAAGCCCACCGCCTTCAGGTAGTTTTCCCCAACCGTAGGGCAGGACTTTTCCTGCAGAAAAAGCTCTCCGAAAAGCTTCGGCAAACGCTGTGGATGCCCCGCATCCTGAGCATGGAGCAGTTCCTGGAGCAATTCAGCGACCTTAAAGTAGCCGACAGCCTGCTGCTCAACTTTCGCCTTTTTCCCATCTTTGAAAAGCTCATGCCCGGAGCGCAGAACTTTGACCAGTTCTTTCCCTGGGGAGAGATTATCCTCAGGGATTTCAATAGTCTAGACAGCCAGTGCGTAGATGTCCCTAAGTTGTTGGTCAACATTAAAGACCTACAGGAAATTGATCAAGACGCTTACTTTACCGATGAGCAGAAGGTATTGATCAAAGAATTCTGGAAAGTGTTTGAAAAAGATAGTGATGGACGCCAGAACTTCCTGAAATTCTGGAACATACTACCAGCTTTATATGAGCAGTTCAGATCACAGATAGAATCTGAGGGCATGGCCTATCGCGGTATGATTGCCCGGCAGGCAGCCGAAGATGAAAATTTAGCAGACAAGCTTTCTGGCAAAGAGGTACTTTTCTGCGGCTTCAATGCCCTGACCAGGGCTGAAGAATTAGTGATGAAGAAGCTATTACAGGCCAGAAAAGCTCAAATTTTCTGGGATGTAGACCAGCATATGCTCTCTGATGAACAGGAAGCGGGCTACTTTATGCGCAGGTGGCTCAGGGACGAAGTATTTAAAGCAACTTTTCCTCAAGAAATACCCTCCCTGCTCCGGCAAAAAACTGCTGATTCGGTTAGCCTGACCGAACTGCCCCTGCAGCATGCCCAGGGCAGCGAAGCCTGCCGCCAATTGGCTGCCAGCCTGGCTGACAAGCTACCCTCAGATGCGGAGCTTACCCGCACGGCCATGGTGCTGCCCGACGAAACCCAGCTTTTCCCGCTTTTGCAGCAGTTGCCTGCACAACTTGAGGACCGAGCCGTCAACGTCACGATGGGCGTTTCACTGCGCACTACGCCGGTCTATAGCCTGCTGGAAAAACTCATTAGCCTGCAGCAAAGCAGAAGCGGCGACTACTTTCACCACCAGCCGGTGATCAGCCTCCTGCGGCATCCTTACGTCAGGAGCGCTGATCTTCGTCAGATCGGCTCGCTGCTGTTTGACATTGAAAGTAAAAACCGGGTGTACATTGGCCAACAGCAACTATCCATCAATGAACTGGCCGGGCTCATCTTTTCCCCTGCCGGTGAAGGACTGGATCTGGGGCGCTACCTGCTCAAGGTGCTGGATTTCATCAATCTCAGCTATCGTAGTCGGAAACAGGCCAAAGGACAGGTACTGCTGGAAGAAGAATACCTGGGCAGGGCCCGTACCCAACTGGAAAGGCTCATCAGCACCGCCGAGGCCTACGATGCCCAAATGAGTTCAGACTTGCTGGCCCGCCTCATCCGGCAGATGCTGCAGCAGCTTAAAATTCCCTTTGTGGGTGAGCCGCTACAGGGCCTGCAGATCATGGGTATGCTGGAGACCCGTTCCCTGGATTTTGATGAGGTTTACATTCTCAGCCTCAACGAAGGCATACTGCCCGGGGCCCAGGATGAGCCTAGTCTCATCCCCTACTTCCTGCGCTCCGCTTACGGGCTGCCAACGGTAGATATGCAGGACGCTATCTTTGCCTATCACTTTTATCGACTGCTGATGCGCTCTAAAAAGGTGCATCTCTTTTACAGCAGCTACCAGGCTGATGGCAAAGAGGCAGAAGCCAGCCGCTTCGTGCAGCAGATCCGGCACGAACGCTGGCCAGAGTTGGAGGTAAAAAAAGTAAACCTCGCGGCCCGTACCACGGCTCCCCAGGTAGTAAGTATCAAAAGAGAGGAAGTACAGCAGAAGCTACAGGCCTACCTCTCCAACGGACAGGCAGCGGAGAAGACCCTCTCCCCCTCCGCACTCAATACTTACCTGCATTGTCGCCTGCAGTTCGCTTTCCGCTACCTGCTGGAGATCAGAGAACCCGATGAAGTAGCCGAGGAAGTGGATGCCGCTTTCTTTGGCAAGATCATGCATGATGTGCTGCAGCAGTTCTATGAGCCTGCACTGAAGAAAGAAGTAAGCACACAGTGGATAGACGATCAGCTGCAGCAAGTGCCTTTGAAAGATCGGATACTAAAAGTGTACCGGGAGAAATCAGGAGAGGTGCCTCAACTGGGCCGTAACAGTATCTACCTGGATATCATTGAAAAGATGATAGCGCAGGTACTGGAAGTGGATAAAGAATATGCCCCCTTCAGCATCGTCTCCCTGGAAGAGGAATACAGCTATGACTTTCCCCTGGATGGTGGTAAAAGAATTACCATCAAAGGTAAAATTGACCGCATAGATGAAAAAGAGGGTAACATCCGGATCATTGACTACAAAACCGGAAAAGATGGAAGAACTTTTCCGGACTGGATAAGCCTCTTTGACCGGGAAAGCAATAAACGTAATAAAGCCGCCATGCAGGTGCTACTTTACAGTTTGCTATATGCCAACGCACAGAATGGGCAACTGAATGATAAGCAGTTGCAGCCAGCCCTCTACAACAGCCGGGAGCTTTACCAGCAGGACTTTAATGCCCTGCTGCAGAAGGATAAGCTAACTTTTAGATCATTTGATGAGCCATCACAGGATGATTTTAGGGAACAGATGAAGAATATGTTACTTGAAATCTTTACCCATGAAAGTATACATTTTGACCAGCGGAAAGCCGATGATGGCTGTAAATATTGCGGCTACAAAGAGATTTGCGGAAGATAAGGCCCTTTTTGTCACAAATAAACCTTGGCAATTACCCGGTTCGGTTTTCGCTAATCCGAACCGGGTTTTGCTATTTACAGCCACTTCAGCCAGCAGCGCTGATCCAGCGCAGGAACACCTTCTGAGCGGCATATTTTCACCGTCAGGCCGGTACCTCCCTGCATGGGTTTGTCAAGGTCGTCGTAATAGAGAGTAAAGTCTGCTTTGCGCAAACCCATTGTTTCTTCACCAATCACCATAAGGGTATCCCGCAGCAGGTAAGGCGCTTTCATAGCCTGCCTGCTGCGATGACCAGCCAGGTAGCGAGGGATCAGTCTGCGGCTCTTTTCGTGCTGCTGCATGGTAGTGTAGGGCACAGGGTCTTCTTCGGCCATCTGCTCAGGGTCCAGGGCATAGTAATTACTCTCGGCATTTCTTTCATCTTTACGGTGGCCCTCGTAAGGCAGCACAAACTGCAGGCGATCAGCAGCGTGCCGGGCCACCCCTTCCGTGAAAAGCTGGTCAGAACCGGGGGCGTTTCCGCTGCGAAATATACAGTCAGTAAAGTCCAGCGCCAGCCGCTCGCCCATTCGGATGAGGCTTTCCTGATCTGCCGGGACTACCTTTCTTTTCCCGATCAGCAGGATAACGGCTTCCTTGCCAATGTTTTTGATTTGCCGGGTAAATTCAGCGTAAGTCATTGCTAGTTTATTTTTTCAGAGATTATGATTTAGACGGAAAAGTCTCTTCAGCTGAAATGATACACTTAGCAATAACATATTAGTTAATAGGCTAATTCCGCTGGAGTTTTATATAAGAATAAAATCATTCTAGCCATTCTTTTCCGATTCAGTTGTTCTTTAAAAGCAAGATTTAAGTGTATAATGCTGCAAACAGCCAGTATCAAGTAACATCATGTGGAAAGATGAATAATTCCCCATCTTCTGTTTTCACCTTACCGCATTGGCCTGTATTACTTAATATTTTTATTACTCCTCGTTTTATGACTTGTATTTCAGCCCAGTCTCCACGGTACAAGTTCGAATTACTGCTGCGATAAATCTTATCATATTTTCTGCTTTTCATGACCACTTTATGAGCTAGCCCAAAGGATTCATCCGAATCGCAAACAATATACTGGCGATTACGGAACTGGTAATGCATATTTTTTAAATAAGTAACTTGTTGGACAGTGGCATATGGTTTTAGCCTAAGGTAGCGACCCAGAGCACTCAGACGAAAGTCTTCGATATCTGCCCAGTCAACCACTTGCAAGTTGGGGCGTAACACTGATTGTTCCTGCTCAATACGTACGATCTCGTCCATGAGATTATTGACTATACGGACAATATTATCCGGAAGTAAGCGCACTAGCATATGTTCGCCAAAACGTACGGGATGCCCTTTCGTATCCATGAGGATATCCATTTTCCGGATGTAGAGTTTTTCACGAAGTTCACCTATTTCTATACTTCGGTAATCAGGAATAGTCCGGATTACCTCCATCTGTTCTGGGGTACCCAGGATCATGTCATTCATATGGTAACGATCCCAAAGCTGTAGTAACTTCTCCTGTAGGCGGTTCTGAGGAAGAATCAGGTGGCCGACCTGACCAACACTACCGTTGACATCCCCAACTATGTACATTACTAAATATTCCTTCACCGGCTCAAGTTTTTCACTGTGAGTAGCCACTAAATTTAGTTTATGTGTCCGGATTTTACATATTTTAATATTAACCCGACAGGTAGCGCCTTTGGCGTCCCTAAATTTGACATTTCTATCAAAGACTATTTCTTTTTTCATCATGTTAAGTTCAGTATGACTATAAAATTGTTTAAAATGCCATTTCTTCTGGTAGTGGGCTCATTGACCCTGACTGTTTTTTAGCGTTTGTTCATCTGCTACATAGATTCTACCAGGAATTATTATCATCACATATTTCCTGTCCTCACGCAGCCAGCATGGCAGGCGCCAGCTTTTCCCTGAGCATGCTGAGGTAGCGGTGTTTTTTGGTTGACACCACATTCAGGTTGCTGTACTTCAGGTGATGCATGATCTCTTCATTGCTCATTTTAAAGAAAAAACTCATCATGATCAGCCGGTAGCCTTTTTCGGGAAGTATCTCTCTCAGGCGGGCTTTCAGGCGCTTCGGGCAATAAAACTGCTCGGGCAGGAGACAGGCCAGGTCATTTTTATCGTAAACGTCTTCCATGATTACTACTTTCCGGCTCTCCTGCATCAGCAGATTCTGGATGGTCATGTGAAGAAAAGGCATGAGGCCCAGTTGAGGATCATAGCGAAAGCTGCCACTCTTCAGTTTATTAAGCAGGACAAAGACTGCTTCCTGGGCGATGTCTTCAGCATATATATTTTTACAGCCGAAGACAGCCATCTTACTGCGGCATGACCTCAGGCAGCGCTGAAATAAATACTGGTAATCAGCTGCAACAAATTCCTGGTTTTCGCTCAGCTTCCGGTAGATACGCTGTTCTATGTTCTTATTTATTTTTTGCATTTTTTTAAGATTTAGTTTACTCACTATTGAAGACCAGGCTAATGGGTATTCATAACCACCGAATGCAAAAAAATCTAATCATAAGGGTCGCCGGAGTATGCGGAGTGTATGCAGTAAAGGTGAAGCAGCAAACCGGGCAGCAGGAGCATGGCGTAGCCTAAGCCTACTGCCAGAGGGTAAATGATGCCTTTCAGTATCTCGCCCTTGTAGATCTGGCCCAGGCCAGGAAAGACCAGGCTGAGCAAGGCAGCCACGCCAGGCACCCACTTTCTTTCGCGGTATTCTACCGTCGGTGGCTGCTGAATGATTTGTGTTTGTGGCAGGAGGGGCTGGCTGAGCAGTTGCTGTTGGGCTGAGCGTGCTGCCCTGAGTTCGGCGTCAACGATCTCCAGGCAGTGTTTACATTTGATGGCTTCGGGCTGGATATTTTCGGCGCAGAAAGGACATTTTTTGTACTTAAGACGAAGAGACATTTGCTTGGCGTTGGTGGTAGGTTGAACAGGCGCAGGACCGGAAGCTGGCCGGGCGATGATGTCTGGTTTAAGCACAACAGGATAGGTGTTTTCTTTCATGAAGCAGTAAGAGGATAAGTAAAGAAGTAAAATAAACCGGCCGCCAGCAGGGCAGCCAGTCCTATTTCATCAGTTGCCCAGGGCCATCAGGGCATGGGTATGCTCTGCCAGGAACTGACTCACGTCATCCACGCTGCTGATCACATGGCTGCTGGCTTGCATCTCAAATGACAGCCTGGGCGTGTCATTGTAGAGTTTCAGGCGCTGGTAATCCAGTGACTCCAGCCGCTCAGGTGACAGCGTATAGATACGGTTGTCTTCTGCTACGGTGAAGATGAGCATCTTCTCCCCGGGATACAGGCTGAGCTGGTTCCAGTCTCCAGGTGAATAACGCACTACTGAATTGACTCCCTCCACCATCACGAAGACATCGGCAAAGGGTGGCTCTTCCACCCCTTCAAGGGTAAAGGAGGCATCTACGATCAGCTCTTCCAGTTGCAGTGGTTTGTCGTAGTTAAAGACACCCATTCTGGCAATTTCAAAGGCCCGGATCACTTTACCCTGCGACTCAAAAATCTGCCGCTGTTTTTCAGCTTCCTCTCTGAGGCGCTCGTATTCTGCCGACCACTCTTTGGGGCTGTCTTCAAACAAGAGGCTCAGTGGGAACTTGGGTACTGCCTTCATGACATGGAGAATCTCCCTCCTGGATGCAGAAGCGCCGGGGTCAAGCGTCCAGCGCCAGAACTTCAGCCGGTAGGTACCCTCGTACATGACAATGGTCTGCAGACTGTCAGGCATGGAGTCAAAATCAATTTCTTCCACGTTGACATAAATCCTGTCATCAATTTTGTTGAGCCAGTGCGGGATATCATTCTGCGGAGCCTGCCAGAGCATCAGGGCAGCAGGATGTATCTCATCCATCCACTCTGCCTTACTCTTGTAAGGATTACCTTTGACCCAGTGGGTTTTGTAAGACCTGAGTTTTTCTTCCATCAGGCGGTCCAGCAGTTTGCCTCTCGGGGCCGTCCTGGGCGAAAAATAATTGAAATTCTTCATGCGTGGCCTATCCCAGGTATCAATATAATACACATAGTTGAGGGCAAAGCAGTTGCTCAGGTCCATGCCCTCCGCATGCCGGTCTGCCCGCAGCGCCAGCATCAGGGCTTCCATCGCATTTTCATTTTCCTGCGGAAGTACCGACCTCAGCCTTTGCCACTGCCGGCGCGCTTCGTCCAGGTAGTACATGTCAAAATCCTCATCGCTGATGTTGGAGGCGATTCGGGTGCTGATCCGCTTGCGGTTGAGTGAGTCCAGCTCCAGTTCCAGGGTATCCTGGTAAGCCCTGAGTTCAAACATAACCGCCGACTCCAGGGTAAGCATGCCTTCATCTGCCCTGGTTTTCATCGGAATTCCCGAGATGAGGATATCTCGGGCATTGCGCATTTCCCGGTAGACCAGGCGTACCTCTCCCCTGGCCTGCGCTCCGCCGGGCAGGATGAAGGCATCAGGGGGAACAATGATAGAACTGCCGTCTGCCAGGCTGAGGGTATCGCCATCAGCGGCATCAAAAGAGATTTCGTGGACAGGCAGGTTCACCTCCGCGAAGGGAGGGCGAAGCAGGGACTGGGGCTGCTGCTGGCAGGCAGCCATCATGATGATCACAAAAACACATAACACAATCTGTTTCATACGCTGTTTAAAACTACTGTTTGATCTGTTGATAAATACTAATTGCTAATTGCCCGTAGGCATACTGAGGTCCTGAGTAATCCCGGCCGTAGGGAAAGTTTTCTTCTTTCGCATAGGCCAGTACCGTGTGCACTTCCTGATCAAAGCCCAGGTTATAGACCGTGGCCATGAAGCCTAGTTGCTCCTCTGTTGTCTTAGCACAGAGGTAATCGGCATAATGCTGCTCGCAATAAGCCCTGAAGGCCCGCAGGTAAGCTTCCTGATAGGCAGCCTGTTGCATCCTTCTGAGCCTTTCCTGCCTGATCTGCCGGGGATTTCCTTTATTATATTCAGCAAGGCGGCATAAATCACCGGCCAAATCCAGAAAAAATATTTTTTTTTCTAACTTTTCTACAAATGAAGGTTTCATCTGAAATGGTCCGATGGAGAAGTCTATGACTTCTGAGCCCTGCTCTACATAAAGCAGTTCCAGGCTGGCAGTTTCAAGAAAGTTGCGGAAATAGTGGTACCTGATGATCTCCGGCGCGCCTATACTCAGGGCAAAAGCCTGCTGTTCGTGGCAGAGAACTTCCCCGAAATGCTGCTTCAGGTAGCCTGCCGCTGAGAGGACATTTTCGTCCTGCGCCTGCTGCGCAGCACAAAACTGTTGAAGTAAGAAGCAGGCAAAACCGAGCAGGATTAAAACTCTGGGCATGATATTGAGTTTTGGTAAGAAGAATTGTAAGCAGCTGAATGGCTGTACATGATCAGTAAGCTTTGAGCCAGGGCTGATAAATCTCCAGCATTTTCTCCAGCAGTTCATGCCTGAGTCGGCCCTGCTTTTCCTGCGTATCATCAAACCCGCACTGACTCATTTCCTGAAGCGTTCTCATACGTAGCTGAAATTTCGTAAGATGGCGATTGGCCTTGTGATGCTTCCGCGATGAAGCGGGGGTATCCCTGATTTGTATAATTAGCTTCTCGTACCTGCTGCGGTAGTACATCATGCTTACTTTGCGGGGACTTACTTCCCGTATCCTGGGAAAGGGAATTGGAAAGTAAAAGAAAGTTTTATCTGATAAAGTAAATCCGTTGGTCAGCGACTGGTAAGACAGGGGGCGGGCATCCAGTATTTCTGTCAGGCATGTTATAACACACTGTTTTTTACTCATATACATTTGCTTTTGCTAATTTTGTGATAATAAATAATGCTTTAGTTACATTTTTACTGTATTCACCTTAAATTTCTTATGCTCACGGATAAAGACCAGGCTGAATGGCAAACGTAAGCAGCTCTTTAAAAAAAATCCTGGCTGAGCGGACGCCACTTCCGTACGCCCGGATTTTCATCACAGATTACCGCAGGACTGCTGCTGCTCTCCTGATCTTTCCTAAATACACACTGTACATCTTTTACAGCAATTCATACTTTTGCCGGGAATCCAGCTGCTGTACTAGATTTTCTTCACCTGCATAAGAAGCCAGTACCTGCAAAGCCAGTCTGTGCCGGTTGATGCCCACCTGGCTTTCGGGCACCGCCTGTACGGCTTTGATTATTTTCTGGTACCGCTTCCTGTAAAAACCTGCTTTTGATACAGCAAGACCGTTGACTGTAAAATCAGCCGTTTTCTGATCAGGAAAACCCCTGAAAAGATCTAATGAACTTTTCAGATCAATGGCAGACACTTTGTTTCCTGCTTTGTCGACTCCTGAGCGGACACAAAGAACCTGGTGAAGGTAAGCTAATACCTTTTCTTTTTTCAGCATGCAATATGTTTTGGTGATGCTGTAAAATTATATAAACTAGCAGAAAAGTGCAAATAAATTGTTTTAGGGAGATTTTTTGAAAAAAATTCTATGCGGACACTTTAAGACGAAACCGGACACTTTCGGTGCATTGTACTGATGAAACTGACAATTTGCTGTATAGATGCGGACACTTTCGGACATAAAAAATTTTCAACTTTTTTTTAAAAAATCTCTTATGGCATGAATCTGACAATACGGTTTCAAAAGAAGGATTAATTGAATTATATTTATAGCGCTTTCACTGCCTCACATTCTAATTATATCCTGAAAGCAAGCTGAATTTGCCAGCTAAGCAAATACTATCGTCTTTCTAAATACATATAAACAATTTTCCTAATATATGAACCAGTACGATCCGGCAAATGTCTGTGCCTTTAAAAAAGTGAATGAACAATGGGGTGAATTCTCCAACATGGCTGCATTCCCCCTCAATGTCAACCGTGTGGAAGTTCGCACTTCAGAAGCCCTTTACCAGGCGATGCGCTACCCGCACCTGCCTGAGGTGCAGCAGGAAATCATTGCACAGAGGTCACCCATGGCTGCCAAGATGAAGTCCAAACCACATCGTAAGTCTGACACCCACCAGCTTTTCCTGGACCATCAGCTAGGGGTTATGGAATGGTGCGTCCGCCTGAAAATAGCGCAGCACTACGCTGCTTTCAGCAGCCTTTTTCGCCAGACTGAAGGCAGGGCCATCGTGGAAGATTCTCACAAAGACAAATTCTGGGGAGCGGTAAGAGATCAAAACACAGGTCTGCTGGTAGGTGAAAATCAGCTCGGCCGAATACTCACAAAGATCAGGGATGAGTTCCTGCTGGATAAAAACAGCATCAGGTCAGTGCCTGCTCTTGGACTGGAAGGCATGAGCCTGCTGGGAAAGAGCCTGAACTTTACTTACCAGGCTAAGTAAAGCGTATTTTACCCCACCCGATCAGGCCGACTGCTACGGCCTGATCTACTTATATCAATAATTAAAAATCCTTACCTGATGAACATTGATAGATTGAGTAAACTGCTCCGCGAACGTGAGTCAGTGATCCTGTTTGTCAGCCATGACAAACTTTTGCCGGAGGACATACCTCACCTGGAAAAACTCGGCAGGTTCGTAGCGCGTCACTTTCTGTATTGTATCGTGGAGACAGGGAATGATACACGGGCAGACGCTCGTTTTTTCCTTGATTTTATGTTTGAGGCGTATGGCTGGAACTTAAGGGAGGAAATGCATGTGGTTGATCCTATGTACAGGCTTATCTTTCCGGTGCCCGACTACAATTTAAGAGCCGTTGAAGGCTGTCTTGAGCTTAATCCTGCTCACAGGCGTATATTTACCCTGGATCAGCACCGCCTGACGGAGAAGATGCCTTTTGTGGATGGCGCTAAAAAACATTTCCCTGAATATGCAGATGAAATTTCTACTTATGTTAGAACAGGTCATACCGGTGGCGATCCCGAGGTGATCAACAAGCTCCGCTATACCCTGATGATCATGGGTGAGTATGAGTTCAACATATACGCTCCTGATGTGGTCCTGATTTACAATGACCTGAAAAATCCCCGGGAAGGCAGAGTAGATGATATCATCAGCCTGTGCGAACACTTCAACATCCCTTTTGCTGACCAGACCATCTGGAAGAAATGGCTGCGTGACTGGAAGGAAAAGTGAACAGGGTCTACCGTTAAAAAAAAGAGCCGCTACTGTGAAGGTTTATTACTGCATTCTGAGGCTTTACTGCTTTCCCTGATGGTGCCGTGATAAACGGTTATCAGCCGTTCCAGCTTATTGTAAATATCATTTTCGTAAAGGATATTGGTTTCAACAAAACCAAATACATCAAAACTATCCAGTGTATCAAAAGCTTCTGCATTGCCCAGCAGCACCCGTTGGGCATACTGATGCTTTGGTGAATCAGCAGAAGTTGTCATAATAGTTTCAATGAGCCTCCTATACCTTTTCTCGAAGTAATTGCGCTTACGGATTTTGGTAGGCTTATCGGGAAAACCTGAAGCGTTTCTGTTGGGAAAATGGTCAAACTGTTTTTTAGGAATTTCAAGAGTATTTCCCCGGCCATGATCTGCTGAGATTTTGGCATGAAGGCCTTTGCAGACGAAGTCAATAATTTGCTGTTGAGCTGACATAGAAACGTGGTTGAATATCGTAAAAATACAATAAATAGGGAAATATTAAAAAATTAATAATTTATTGAGTTTTTTTTAAATAGGCCCTGAAACAACAGAACCGGGCATTTCAGGACAAAAACGGACATTCCCAACCTATGTAGACGACAAAAAGGAAGAGAGAATAAGACAGTACCGGACACTAAATTTTTTTAAAAAATTTTTCCAATGAATCCGGTTTATTCAGGCATTTGCTTGACAGGCAGGAAAATTCTACATTCGCATTCAGTTCAATAAAATCATCAGTTATTCTTATACATACTCTTTTTTGCTGAGTGCGGAATAGGGTATAAACGGGTCTGTATTCAGGGCTGCTTTTCATGCCTTTGCCCTCAGGCTGGGTGTGGGTTTAAAACCGGTCTTTATCGCCCTACTCATTTTACCAGTTTTATCATTTTCATTCACTAAACCAATAATCCATGGATTACCGGCAGTTTCTGCAGTACGTAAATGAATTAAACAACGCACAGCCCATCATCCTGATGGTAGGCAAAAGGAAAGTAAGTTTATCTGAAGAGGCCAGCCTGGTCCGGATCGCTAGCCGTTTGGCTTCCGATCTACCACATTGCTTATTCAGGAGTGGTAATGCCGGGGGCGCGGATACCCTTTTCACTGAAGGTGTGCTGGCTACTGCGCCGGAACGCATGCAGCTCGTGCTGCCCTACAGTAGTCACAAGAAAGGTAGCCGTAACAGTCAATCCTCCTACTATGCGCTGGAGCCTGCCCAGCTGGCTGAGGATGACCCGGTGGTTTACAAAACCAAAGAACTGCATCCTGACAGCCGAAGAATGATCCCCGGCTACCTGGCCGGTGAGAAAAACCGTCTCACTGCCAAAGCACCTTACCTGTTACGTGACACACTGATGGTACTGGGGGATCAGTCGCTGGGACTGGCGCCGGCCTCGGCGGCTATTTTTTATGATGATCTCGGTAAACCCATGCAGGGTGGTACCGGGCTTACCATCAGGCTCTGCCGGCAGCAGGGAATCCTGGTGAAAAACCAGCTAGCCTGGATGAAATGGTAAAGGTTGTACCATGTATTTGGGTGGGGGAGTTACATGATGTACTTATTTCCCCCATCCCAATGCAAAACGATCAGCGCAGCCTTGCATGTACCCGGGATTTCCAGGAGGGCAGTTGCTGCCTGATATACCATAAGTCCCCGTGATCCATGAAACTTTTCACATCTGAAAAATCATAAGCAGAACCTGGAATGGCTTCTTCCAAGATAGAGAGCAAATCCAGGGTATCAGCCCTGCCGTTCTCTACCAGTGCTTTGAGGTCAGCCATAGCAGAACAGTAGATGGCAAGACCAGCATGCCCCTTATCCTGCAGCCAGTTGTAAACCCTGCGACAAAGTTTTTCCTCAAGATCCTGATGATAATACCCACGCGCCATCATGTCTGACTGGTAGTCATCCGGCAGTCGGTCTTTGTACATATCGTAGAGCGCGTCCGAATGTGTATCAGCAATGATACGGGCAGCGGTTCCGGGCAGCAGCACTATCCGTTTATCAATTTTGGCTTTCACCTGGGGCAACAGGGCGGCAGGGAAACCCTTACAGCGCTCTATCGCCTCTTCCAGGACTTTATGAAGCTCATCCGTATTCCGGGCATAGCTGATACGCATTCTAAATTTCCGCAAGTCTTCTTCAGAGTAAGTTGCAGGGCGAGGTGCTTCCCTGGCTTTGTTCTGAACATCCTTGGGCAGGGAGTGGGTGTAAAC
>JBKHDR010000061.1:0-25905 GCA_046541235.1 Cyclobacteriaceae bacterium
CAGGTCTGATAATCCAATAAAAACTATCAAAAGCAAAAGGGGTTTACTGTCAGGCACAAATAATATTATCTACTCAAAAAGTCTCCTCACTAACGGTCTCAATACCTGTTTTCTCCCGTTAAAAACCCTTATGCAAAGCCTGCAGTTGTCGGCAAATGACAGTTTTAGCTTTTCAGCTCACTTATTTTCTGCTCAATTTTCTGTAGTATGAGGTCAAAATTATCAGAGATGTGCCTGAGCTTTTCTCTGGCATGAGAGGCTTTACCCTTCTCCACATGTAATGATTTCAACTCCTGAATGAAAGCCTGTTGCCTGCTGGAAAACATGGAAAGCAGAGCAATGGTATGATGCCTGATGGTGGAAATTTTCTCATTATCGGCTAGTTTTACGGCCTGCTGAAGCTCATTCCTGCTCTTTTCAAATTCAGATCTCAGGTTTTCCAGGAAGCTGATGTAGCGATCTTTGTCCTGAAAAGCCATTTTCTCCAACCGGTCAAAATAAGCTTCATTCATATTGATACCTTCTTGCCGGTTCTCTTCAGGCTTGGTATGAGTAAGATAGTGATGCAGTATACCTGAAAGTTCAGGAAAATCAATCGGCTTATTAATATAATCGTTCATACCGGCCTCCTGTAGCATTTCTTCCATTTCATGCCCCTGGTAGGCAGTGACGGCCACAATGGGGATTTTTCGGTACTTTTCATGCTCCAGCTGCCTGATCTGACGGCAGGTTTCGTAACCACTCATGCCGGGCATCAGGATATCCATCAGGATCATATCATAGTCATTTTCCTGCACCATATTAAGGCCCTCCATACCGTTGGAAGCTACGTCCAGTTCCAGCCCCCACTGTTCGCAGATGCCCTTCATGAGTATCTGGTTTACATTAATATCTTCTATGTACAACAGGCGATAGCCCTGAAGTCGTTGGCTGTCATGCTGTACTTCTCTCGGTTTAAACTCATGGATTTCGGTAGAAGTACTTTGCCGGAAGGGGAGGTAAAGAGAAAAAGTAGTCCCTTCTCCCTCTTTACTGCTGAGGTTGATGTGCCCCCCCATATGTTCTACCAGGTTCTTGACGATAGCCAGTCCCAGGCCTCTGCCTCCGTATACCTGATTAATCTCAGGAGTACCCTGGCGGAAAGGTTCAAACACCTCGGCCAGCATTTCCTGGGGAATCCCCATCCCTGTATCACTGATGCGTATGCGTACCGGGCCCTGTTTTCCATTAACTTTGGCGGGCATGGCCTCAATGGTAATACTACCGTCTTCGGTAAATTTAAAGGCATTGTCAAGCAGGTTGTTGAGTATCTGGCCCAGGCGAATGGGATCACCATTAACATAATTCGGTAATTCATCTTTCTGGAGGTACACCAGTTTCAGCCCGTTTTTCAGTGCCTTGTTCTGGTACAGGTTGACCGTCTGCTGCAGTATCTTATGCAGGTTGAAGTCTATATTATCCATGCTGAATTTACCCGATTGCAGACTGGTATAGTCCAGGATGTCGTTGATCAGTGAGTTGAGCATGCGGGTAGAATACGAAAGACTATCGGTGTACTTGCGCTGGTTCATACTCAGGTGGGTATTCTGCATCAGCTGCGACATACCCAGGATAGCATTGAGAGGCGTCTTCAGCTCGTGTGTAATCATAGACAGAAAAGTATCCCTGGCGCGAAGTGCCTCTTCAGCCGAACGGTTGGCCGACAGCAGCTGATGCTCTATCTGTTTCCTTGCGCTGATGTCGTGGGCAAATACGGAATGACCAATAAACTGCTGCTGTTCGTCAAAGATGGGGTTGATAGATACTTCAAAGTATAGCGTCTTACCTTCTATTTCCTGCGACATTTCTGTCCTAAAGCGGCCTTCCAGTCTGGCTTTGGTATGAAAAGCTTTCCATATCTCGTGGACTTTTGGTGGCAGCTTATCCATAAAACTTTTGCCCGGTTCTGCTTCTATGCCATAGGAGGTGCGAAGCAGAAGGCTGAAGTTGGCATTGGCAAAGGCCAGTCGGAAATTTTCGTCAACCGCCCAGATGGCATCATTGGTATTTTCAATCAGGGCTTTTAGAAAAGCTTCACTTTTCTCAACGGCATCTCGCGCCTGTTTTCGCTCGGTGATATCATAGCCTACACCCTGTACCTCCGTAGGATTACCTTCCTCGTCGGTAATGGCTATAAATTCCCAGTAGTTGACAGAGAATTTGCCATCTGGTGCAGGCTTTCTTAGCTCTATGGAGACCATTTTTCCGGGATGACTGATACACTCATTAGCCATTGCCAGGGTTTTATCATGATCATCGGGGTGTATAGTTAGCATGGATGATTTACCGATAAGATCACCAAAGTAGCTGAACTTACTGAGAAAGGCAGGGTTGGCAAAAGTAAAATTTCCCTCCATGTCAGTGCGGATCAGGTAGTTGGTCTGAGAGTCAATGATAGAGGATAGCTCTTTCTGTTTGCGAAGAAGGGCATAATCCTGCCTTTTCCTGTCTGAAATATCACTTCCCACCCCCTGAATTTCTCTTACGGTTCCGCTGGCATCGGGTATTCCGATAAATTCCCATTCTAACCATACAGGCTGACCATTAGGACTTTCCCGTCTGAAACTGAGAGGAAAGATGCTGCCTGGCTGGCTGATGCAGGATTCTACCATATTTTTGAAGGCATTCCTGTCTTCGGGGTGCAGACCAGGAAGTATAGATCTGCCGGAAAGGTTATCTTTTTCGCTAAATTTTACCAGGTAACGCTCGTTGGCAAAGGTATACCGGTAATGTACATCAGTGCGAATAAGGAAGTTGGTTTGTGAGTGCAGCAACGAACTGAGGTACTGTTCTCTCTCAATCAGTTTTTTGTCTGCCTCCTTTTTGTCGCTGATGTCACGGCTCACTGCCAGTACGAGGGTTTTATCTTTGATCAGGATGGAGCGAGCACTTACCTCAAGCCAGATATATCTGCCCTGTGCATTTTGGCGGCGATACTGTAAATTGATAGTTTGTCCTTCAAGGGCTTTTCTAAATTCAAGGGCGAAATTCGCTTCATCTTCACTGTGTATCATCAGGAAGACCGACTGGCCCAACACCTGTTGAGGCTCATAACCTATGAGTCTGAGAATGGAAGGGGTCGTATACACAGTCTTCCCTTCTTCATCGTGTAGAGTTACCAGGTCGGTGATATTTTTTGCCAGCAGTTCATAGTACCGCCTGCTTTCATTTAGCTGCTGATTCAGCTGCCTGATACGGCTTTCTTTCTGCTTCTGTTCGGTGATATCGGTAGCTACTATGCCAGCCAGACGTCTGTAGGGGCCCGTAACTGGAAATTTGTGCACCAGGAAATACCCTTCAGAACCATCTGCTCTAAGACCGGGCTCCTCAGAAATCAGCGCTTTTCCGCTTTTTACCACTTTCCTGATATTGTCGGTATAGATATGGGCATATTGCTTTGGCACAAGCTCGTAAATGTTGCGCCCTATCAGACTGTCCTGTATCTCATAGGGCCACATTTTGATATAATAATCATTCAAAAAGATGATTTGGCCATTTTCATCCAACACCGAGTAATAGATGGGGCTGTTATGAAGCAGCAGGGTGGTCAGGTCGTCGGCCAATGGATAGGGAGCAGCTTCCTGGGCGTTGACGGGCTCCGGCTGAGCATAAATGCTGATCAGGCCGCCACTAATCTCAGCAGAATCATTTCTGAAAGGAGAAAGCAGCAGTTTGCCCTGGTATTGCTGCTTTCGGGCGCTGATAAAAGAGGTCGTACTTATAGTACTTCCCATCAGGGCCTGGTGAAAAGGATTTTGATCCAGGGGGGTATCTTTCAGTTGAATAAATGTCTCAACAGGCTTACCAATGACATCAGGGCTTTCGTAGCCCAGCAACTCGGCGGCTTTCTCATTGCAGTAGTCAATGTAAAAGCTGGTGTCAAACCTAATGATACAAATGTGTTCCCGGAGATTGGCTAAAATAAGTTCTTCTGTACTTCTACTCATGTAAGGAAGATAAGTGAGACAAAAAAGCGACTAGTCCAGACTATAGCAAAGTGAGATGTAAACCAACGCTCAGTCTAATAGTAAGTGAAATTGGAAGTGCAGTTTTTGGTTTGTCAATCGTTACAAATTTCTTAAATTGTAAGTAAGAATTGTTAATTATTTATAAATTGTGCAATGATGCTCCAAATTTCTGAAATTCCTGATGAATTAGTGCTTGAACAGCAGGACGATAAGCTATGGGCTGCTTTTCAGTCAGGAAGTCCCCAGGCTTTTGAGGCAATTTACCGTCAGCATTATGCGCACCTCTACTCTTATGGCTGGCAGTTATGTCGTGATACTGATCTCTTAAGAGATGCCATCCAAAATCTTTTCGTTGATATCTGGCGTAGCAAACAAAACCTCGCACAGGTAAAACAGGTTCGCTTTTACCTATTTAAAATCCTCAGACGAAAAATTTTGGCCACTTTAAAAGAAGAAAGAAAAAAAGAAGAAGTCCACTCCGAGCTTTTAACCTACGATTTTCTGGCCAGTACCTATTCTGATGAGCAACTGGAACTGCTTGATAAACTCAAAGAGGCAGTTAGCCGCCTCAGCAAAAAACAGCGAGAAGTAATCTTTCTTCGCTATTATGAAAACCTGAGCTGTGAGGAGATTGCCGAACTGATGCAGCTCAATATCAATACCGTATACAATCACAATACCGCTGCTATACGCCATCTCCGGCTTCAGTTTGAAAAAAACAAGCTAATATTACTGATGAGTACTTTCCCTTCCTTATTCATGCTTTAATAAATCATCTCATTTTTTGAAAAATGATCAACAAATAGCCTCATCTGTTGATCATAATATAAAAATAATTTTTTTCTCCATTCTTTTTGTGAGATTTTAACCGTCATTCCCTCTACATACTAAAATGTAGAAATGTGACACACGATTACTCCCATTACAAAACTGAAGACTTCCTGACGGATGAGCGATTCCGTCAATGGGTGTTTGCTTCCACGACACAAGGAGACTCATACTGGCAAAGTGTACTGGCTGCCCATCCCGATCAAAAAGCAAATATCCACCAAGCCAGAGAAATACTCCTGAGCTTGCAGCAGCAATGGCCTTCTCCCAAACCCGGAATGATGGAAGCCGACTGGCAAAAAATCACTCGGGTGATTGAGAGTGAAGCCCTGTCAGTTGAACAGCCTTCTTACCGCTTTCCTGTTTTTTGGAGAGTCGCGGCTAGCATCCTGCTCATACTGGGGATAGGTGGTTTGCTTTGGTGGAATGTACAAAGCCTTGAGCTGCAGCTATACACCACTGATTTTGCCCAGACGCAGCAGATTACCCTGCCCGACGGCTCCAGCGTCAGTCTTAATGCTAATTCCAGCCTTCGCTTTGACACTGAGTGGGAAAAAGACGGAAGCCGCGAGGTATGGCTGGACGGAGAAGCTTACTTTGATGTAGACCAGATAGAGAACAGCCAAATCAAAGGGCAGAAGCTAAAATTTATAGTGCATACGCCTGCCCTGGATGTAGAAGTCATCGGTACTTCATTTAACGTCAATAGCCGGGATACCCGTACGCAGGTGACCCTTAACAGTGGAAAGGTAGTGGTAAAAGGTATTGGCGATCAAGCCATTGAAATGAAACCCGGCGAGCAGGTAGAACTCCATCATGAAAGCGAGATGCTTACCCTCAAGCAGGTCAATACCAGCAATTATACTTCATGGAAACAGCAGCGGCTGGAGTTTGAAAACCTGCCGGTAGATGAAATACTTACGATGCTCAGAGATCGCTACGGCTGGGAATTCAGCATTAGTGACTCTACCTTTTTGGATAGCCGGTATACGGGTTCTGTATCCAGTACACGTCCGGAAATTATACTTGACAAACTATCCCTTCTCTATAGTCTACAGATAGAAAAACAGGAGAAACAGATCACCATCAACCCGAAATAACAGACACAGGATTTTTAAACTAAACAATGTAAGCTATGAACAGACGTTTATGCACAATTCTCAGCCTCTGCAGCATCCTATGGTCAGGTATGTGGAGCGGAGAGGTAAAGGCGCAAGAACTTGCTTCTTTGTATGCACTGCCTTCATCCGCTTCTAACTATAGCCAGGATGAGATGCAGTCACTTTTGGTAATACTAGATAAATTAGAGAGCAGGTACGAAATCAGTTTTGATTACGACAAGCGTATGCTGGCTGATAAGATGGTACCCTTCAGTGAAGAAAAAGCGAAGCAGGAGGATGTTGAAAAGGTACTTGACGACCTGCTGAAGCCGCTTGACCTGCTTTACAGAAAGTACAGCGATAATACCTACCTGATCTACAAGGTGGCCCGCTCTGGGGAGCAGAAAGCCTCTCCTGAAAAGACAAAAGAAGCCGTTAATCTCAGCCTGCTCAGTCCGCTCAGGCTCAGGATGGAGCAGATGGTGAGCCGCATGGATACCGACATCAGGGGCAGGGTAGTGGATGGCGAAAATGATGAACCACTGCCGGGTGTTAATGTGCTGGTAAAAGGCACTACGGTCGGTACCGTGACGGACATTGAAGGCAATTTCCGCATCAGCGTACCTACCGGCTACAATACCCTGGTGTTTTCATCGGTAGGCTATGAGACCCTGGAGAGATCTATTGGTGAGCAGACTACTCTTGATGTTACTTTTTTGATGCCTGACATTGAGGCGCTGAATGAAGTAGTAGTAGTGGGTTATGGCACCCAGGAACGCCGCGAAGTGACTGGGGCCATTTCTTCCGTTAAGGGAGAAGAAATAGACCGGCTCGCTGTGCAGAGTCTTGACCAGGCCCTGCAGGGGCAGGCTCCGGGTGTAGTGGTCACCCAGAATTCAGGCGAACCGGGCGGCAACGTCTCGGTACGTATTCGTGGGGTGGGTTCATTTGGAAACAATGAGCCGCTCTATGTAATAGATGGGTTCCCGGTATTCAACGACAATGGCCGTGTAGGATCAGCAGGTTTCAATGCCAATGACTTCAACTCCCTGGCCATGCTCAACCCTAAGGATATTGAATCCATTGAAATCCTGAAAGATGCCTCAGCAGCAGCTATCTATGGTTCACGCGCTGCCAACGGGGTGGTGCTCATCACCACCAAAAGAGGTAAGGCCGGGCAGACCAAGGTGAGCTTTAGTACCGATATTGGCTTTCAGGAGGCCTGGAACATACCAGAGTTTATGAACGCCCGCGAATTTGCTGAGGTGGCTAATGAAGCCTATACCAATATCGGTGAAACGCCCAACCCCGAGTGGGCCAACCCCGCCAGCCTGGGAGAAGGTACCAACTGGGTGGACCAGATTTTCCAGACCGGACTGCTACAGGATTATAACCTGAGCATACAGGGAGGCAGCGAAAAGCTTCGTTCAGCCATTACGCTCAACTATTTTAACCAGGAAGGTATACTGATAGAGTCAGGCTTTGAGCGTTATTCCCTGAGAGCCAACCTGGACTATGATGTTTCGGACAGGTTCAAGGTCGGTTCAAGCACTACACTGTCTTACTCTGAACAGGAGGCTTTTCTTACCAATAACTTTGCCAACGGTATCTTCAACCAGGCCCTTTCTATGCCGCCTACCATTGCGCCTGATGGTTTTGTGGCTGGTCCTGCCCTGTACTACTCTACCGGGCTAGACAATCCTGTGCTCAGGGCTACCGAGATGGAAAATAACCTCAACACCATACGCGGCCTGACCACTGTATTTGGTGAATACCAGCTGCTTCCCGGGCTCTCTTACCGGCTCAATGTGGGTGCTGACCTTATCCTGGGGAACAGCAATCGCTGGGACCCGGCCTATGACAGGGGCGTGGCCAACAATCCTGATGCTGATGCCTGGAACCGTCGCTCGCAGGATATCAGCTGGCTGATTGAAAATACCCTTAATTACAATAAAACCTTTGGGCAGAATCATAACCTGAGCATACTAGCCGGGCAGACGGCACAGCGCTCCGAATTTTCAGCCCTTACCGGCTCAGGTTCTGGTTTTCTTAATAATGACCTGAGGGCTATCTCACTGAGTAACTCAGAGCTGCGCGATGCCAGTGGTGGAGGTACCCGCTGGGCACTGGCCTCATACATCGGTCGGGTGAATTATAATTTTGCCGAAAAGTACCTCTTTTCCGCCTCTATACGCTATGATGGTTCTTCACGCTTCGGCTCTGCCAACCGCTGGGGTACCTTCCCATCCTTTTCTGCCGGCTGGAACGTAGCCGAAGAGGCTTTCTTTGATGTACCCTGGATTTCTGATCTGAAAGTGCGCGCCAGCTGGGGGCAGCTGGGTAGCGACCGTATCGGTAACTTCAACTACCTCACTACCTTCTCGGCCAATACGGAGTATACCCTGGGTGGAGGAAATGGAGAACCGGTACCCGGTGTATCACTCAACCGTCTGGGCAACCCCAACCTGCGCTGGGAAACCAGTACACAGACGGATTTCGGGATAGATGCCGCCTTCTTTGATGGCAGAGTTACCCTGATCGCTGACTACTTCATCAAGCAGACCGATGACCTGCTGGTGAATGTGCCTATTCCTAACTCATCAGGTGTACCTACCAACCCTACCGTCAATGCTGGCGGGATGCGCAACAGCGGCCTGGAATTGGCCCTGGGCTACCGCGACAATGTGGGAGACTTTGGCTACAATGTGAATTTTAACTTTGCTGCCCTCAATAACGAAGTGACTTCTATAGGCTCCGGGCAGCCCATAGTGGGAGGTACCGGTAGCGATCGTTTTACCATTACCCGTACTGAGGTGGGGCAGTCTGCCGGTTACTTCTTTGGTTATATTGTAGATGGTATTTATCAGGATGATGCCCAGGTAGCTGAGGTGACTGACTTCAGAAACCCGGAGCCAGGCGACTTTATTTTCAGAGATGTCAATGGGGTAGATGCCGAGGGCAATGTGACCCCTGGTCCTGATGGAGTGGTGGATGTGAATGACCGTACCTTCATAGGCAGCCCTATTCCTGATTTTACCTATGGATTCAATTTCAGCCTGAACTGGAAAAACCTGGATATGAACGTGTTCTTCCAGGGTGTGGAGGGGCTTGAGATTTTCAATATACTCAAGCAGCAGACCTGGCAGGTATCCTACTTCAACGGTAGCGGCGTGACTAATAGTGTCAGAGAGGTGCTTAACCGCTGGACAGGCCCCGGCACCAGCAATACCGTGCCGAGGGTGGCTTACCAGGAAGTAAACAATTTCCCTTTTGCCTCCAGCTTTTATGTGGAAGATGGGTCATTTACCCGCCTTCGCAACCTGCAGATCGGCTATACTTTGCCTACGGCAGTAGCTCAGAATATCGGGATCGGCAAAGCACGCTTTTACGTAGGAGCGCAGAATCTGTTTACCATCACCAATTACAGCGGCTTTGACCCTGAAATCGGCGACCGGAACCAGAACCCCCTGCTGAGCGGCATAGATTCGGGCAACTACCCGCTGCCCCGTACTTATCGCCTGGGCTTACAGGTAACTTTCTAACATACACTTACAATTATTCATCTTAATTCTTTTGCAATGATGAAACTAGTCAGAATACTTTTTACAGCTACGGTGATCATAGCCACGACTGTCTCCTGTGGCGATGATTTCCTGAACCTTGATCCGGTGGATCAGGTGACCGAGGCAGGTTTCTTCAAAACAGAAAACGATGCCAATGCGGCCCTGGCTTCTGCTTATGATATGCTGCAGAAATACGGAGGCTTTGAGAATGAATACATTACCAAGCTGGAATGGCTGCCGGTAGGGGATATGCAGATGGAAGAATCGCCTGCCGACCGGGCCATAGAAGACCTGGAGTGGGATGCAGATAATGAACGCTTCAGTGCCATCTGGGCACGCCACTATACCGGCATTGCCCGGGCTAATACGGTCATTCAACGTATTGATAATGTAGAAGCTACTGATGAGGCAAAGGAAAAAATTACTGCCCAGGCCAAATTCCTGCGTGCACTCTTTTATTTTTCCCTGGCTCGTACCTATGGTGATGTGCCGCTGATCCTGCAGGAGCCTACTGCAGATACTGATTTTAACGTAAAGAGAGCGCCCCTGGACGATGTATGGGCGCAGGTAGAAAGTGACCTGAGCGATGCGATTGCCGGGCTGCCGGTGGAGTGGGATGATGCCAACCTGGGCAGGGCCAAAAAAAGTTCGGCACTGGGTCTATTGGCCAAGGTGCACCTCTACCAGGAAGAATGGGACGAAGCCATCCAATATTCAGAAGAACTAATGGCTCTTGGCATCCACGACCTGGAAGAAAACTACCGGGATGCTTTCCGCAAGGAAAATGAACACAACGAAGAGGATGTATTTTCGGTACAATACCGGGATACCGATCAGGGGGGCTGGGGTGAAAACCGCGATGGTCACTTCCTGGCAGCTCGCTCCGCTCCCAGGGGTATCGGTACAGACCTGGCACCTTTTGGAGGCTGGTCCAACTGGGTGCCAACGCCCCAGTGGGTAAGTGCTTTTGAAACTGATGAGGAGGGGGAGATCATTGACAGTCGCTACGATGGTATGGTGCTTGGACCCGGCGATGCTCATCCCGAAGTGGCTTTTACCATGCCTGATACCATCAACGCAGGTTTTTCATCTACTGGCTACATCCTGACTAAGTGGTGGTTTGGCCCTAATCCTAACAATAGTATATACGGAGGGCAGAACGTACCGGTACTTCGCTATGCTGAGGTACTGCTCAACTATGCAGAGGCGCTTAATGAAGCAGGCAGAAGCAATGAAGCCATAGATGCCATTAACCAGGTGAGGGCAAGAGCAGATCTTTCTCCTCTTTCTTATGATATGACGCAGGAGGAGATTCTTGATATGATCTTTCATGAAAGAAGGATTGAACTTTTCTGGGAGCAGTCATTCTTCAGCGACCTCAACCGCCGGGGCAGGTTTATGGATTTTATCCAGGCAAACCGCCCTGATTACGCGGATTTACCGGTTGACGCCCCTTATCTGCAGCAGAACCCAATACGCTTTCCTGTTCCTCTTAACGAAATAGATAACAATCCTAATATGATTCAAAATGATGGATATTAAGTAGGAGTGGATTTGGTAGCTTGTTCTTCTTAAATGTTGATTTACCAAAGCTCGCACTTATGATCTTAAACTTAATCCGTCATCTGACATAATTGCTCAAGTGTTTTGTTAGGAAAGCCCGGTCTGAAAAAGCCCGGGTTTTTTTTATGGTATATACTCCCTGCTCTGTCCTTTGAAATCTACAATGACAATTTTCGTCACGGAACTATCAGCAGGTAGTGACCAGCCCGATTGGGAGAGGTAGGATTCTCCGTAATAGAATTCAACTTTGCGCGTGCTGCCGTCTCTGTACTGCAACAGAGCATAGGCATCGCCAGGTTGAATAGACAATGGTAATGTAGACGCTTTAGCCTCAAAGACTCTGAGCGTATCATTATTGGCCGCGGCCAGCACCAGTTGTTTCCCTTGTCTGGTACTCAGTCGGCTCAGGGCAGTAGCATCATAATCAGCAATGAAACCAGATTCAGCCGCTTTCAGGGCAGTGAAAAAACCTTTGCCATCCCCCAGGAGAACAAGGCCACGCAGGGCATCATACTGTCCGCTTACAAATTCTGTTGCATAGGAATTGCCATGTAGCAGCAGATCAGTTTTGCCATCCTGGTTAAAATCACCGCTGAGCATACCATAAATGGGAGCCATCTGGGCCTGGTAGGGTAATGGGCGGATCATTAGCCTGCCATCGCCCAGATTCTCAAGATAGGAGGTGGCCATTACTTCTGCCCTGGCTTTATAAGCCTGCCTCCGCTCACTGTCGGTGAGCACCTGGTGCATGTCGGCCTCGGCATAGGATCGGTAACTCGGGAAACGCTTGCGCATCATCACCAATTGGCTTACCAATGGGTCCAGCGAAACATAGGGCACCTCCACTCCCTGCTGATAGTGAGACAGGAGGGCATCTATGCTGCCATTGCGGTCAAAGTCGTTGGCTGTGATACTTACCGGCTGGCTGGCACTGGCCTTCAGTGGAGTGTTTAGTCCCAAATTGCCTGCCACGTAATCTATATCGCCATCGGCATCAAAATCTGCGCCTATCAGGCTATTCCACCAGCCGTGGCTGTCGGCTAATCCTGCCTGTTGTGTGACATTTTCCAGCCGCCCATTTTTGTTTTTAAAAACAGTAAGCGGCATCCATTCACCGGCTAGCATCAGGTCAGTTTGTCCGTCATTGTCTACGTCTGTCCACAACGCTGTAGTGACCATACCCACCTGCTTGAGCCCGGGCGCCAGCAAGTCACTCACTTCTCTGAAGACGCCGCCCTCATTTTGCAGCAGGTAAGATTGAGGAGGCATAGGATAATGTGCCGGAGTAAGCCGGCCTCCCACAAAGAGATCCAGGTCGCCATCCTGGTCAAAGTCAGCGGCGGCTACACAAGAGCCACTGCTGTAGAGTCGGGGAAGAGCAGCTTTGTTTCGGCTGAAGTTCCCCTGGCCGTCATTGAGGTATAGCCGGTCTTGGTAAGCCGCAGTGTTAGCATTAAATTCATTGCCTCCGCTGACTACATACAAGTCTGGATCACCATCATTGTCAGCATCAAAGAAAAGACCGCCCATATCTTCAAAATTCTTATCTTCTAGTTCTCTTTTCCTGAACTTACCGTTTTCGGTTTGTATATACAGGCTACCTGCCTGTCCGTGAGCGCCTCCTATCCAGAAGTCGTCCAAGCCATCACCATTCACGTCAGCTACGGCCAGTCCCGGTCCGTTTTGAGAGAGTTTATGTGGTAACAAAGGTTCCAGTTTAAAATCGGCAAAATCGTTTTCCTGGTGGGTATGGTTGAGGCCATAGGCAGTGCCTGCCTCCTTCAATAGCGGCTCATGGTGAGTAGACCAGAAAAGAGTCGCTGCTTCCTGAGCATCTTCATGCCTGAGCTCGAGCAGCTGATCGGCGCTGACATTTTTCAGCACCTGCTGTTGCTGGTCAGGCCAGATGATGGTAAGCTGCTCAACCAGGCTGTCTCTGCCCAAACCTGCATGAATGCGTTCGTCTACCCAGGATTGAAACCCCCGGGCAGGTGAGTGATAATAATATTGCTGCTGCCCGTTATGCTGTAGAATCAGCTTTGTGCCTATCCCCTGCCGGTTAGCAGCCGGGCCATGTAGCCTGAATTGCAGAAAATGCCCTTTTCTTTGCAGTTGTGCCTGGTTCTGGTAAACGAAAACCGGAGCGTCAATATTACTGATCACCAGGTCCAGGTCGCCGTCATGATCCAGGTCTGCATAGGCAGCACCATTGGAATAGGAGGGTCGGCGCAGGCCCCATTGAGTAGTCATGTCGCTGAAATTCAGGTCTTTCCGGTTTCTGAAGATAAAATTGGATTTATCAACCCCCGGAAGCGAATCTACTTTTTCAAGAAGCTCCTTTTTCAGCAGATCATAATCAAAATCTCCCTGGTACACTTTGGTATCTCTAAATTTAATAAAATCACTGTCGGTAATGTCTTTAGGAATTCCATTGGTCACCAGCAGGTCTTTGTAGCTATCATTGTCATAGTCTGCCCAGAGAGCGGACCAGCTCCAGTCTGTTTCGTGTATACCTGCCAGCCGGCCAGCTTCGCTGAAGGCAATGACTTCATCCTTGAACTGCCCTTGATTGATTTGCAAGGTATTGCGGGAAAATTGCGGCAGGTAAGCCCGCTCCAGCGCCAGCATATAACGGTCGTAGTTCATAGCCGTATTCATCAGTTTCTTACGCCGGTTATCCTCAGGCAGCATGTCAAGAGTAAAGATATCAGGCCAGAGGTCGTTGTTGATGTCAGCCGCATCGGTGCCCATGGCAAAGCGGCTGCTGTGTTTAAAATACTGATGAGCTGACTCTTTAAAGGTGACTTTTCCATCAGGACCTTTCTGCTGGTTGATGTATAGCAGGTCGTCGTAAATAAAATCGTTTGATACATAAATATCAGGCCAGCCATCTTGGTTAAAGTCATCTATGGCCACTCCCAGTCCGTAGCCCTCATGCGTAATACCGGCCTGTTGACCTACATTCCTGAAGAAAGGGTGACCGTCTGGTCCAATACCTGTATTTTCATAAAGCCGGTCAATGCTTCCGGGACTGCCTTTCAGGTTTTTGGGCTTGGGGATATTGGGGTTGCTTTTGTCGTGAAAATGGGAGAGCAGATACATATCCAGGTCTCCGTCGCGATCATAATCCAGCCAGGCAGCCTGTGTAGAATAGCCATCATCATCCAAACCATAGGCTGCTGCCATCTCTTTGAAGGTAATCTTACCATCTGGACCTGCCTGCTGGTTAATAAAAAGGAGGTTTTTCCTTTTTTCTGACTCAGGAAATCCCGACGCACAAAGGTAAATATCATTCCAGCCGTCAGCATTAACGTCTACTATACTTACACCACTGATCCACTGCCGGGTGGTAGTACCCGACGTCTCAGTAATGTCTTCAAATTTCAGGTTTCCTTTATTGAGATAAAGGCGGCTGCTTTCCATATTACCACCCAGGAAGATATCAGGTAGCCCATCCCGGTTAAGATCTCCTATGGCTACACCTCCTCCATTGTAAAAGTAGTTGTATTCCAGGATGTTAAAATGCTCATCGGGCTTAAGCCGGTTTTCAAAGTCAATGCCACTGCTATCAGAATGAAGCAATTTGAAAAGGCTTGCCTTAGTTTCAGTTTGCTGCACCAGGGGTTTTTCATTTTCCTTCTGGCAGGCAGAGAGTAGGAGTAGAATGATGAGAGCTTTACGGCATTTATACATAGGTAATGAAAAGAGACTATAATCACGATTAAATTAATTGAGGCTATCCATAATACAGATATTCAACAAGATAATAAAGCTTTTCTTTAACGTCTAATGATGATTGCAGGAAAGTTTACCAATAGAGGATGAGGAACTTTTATTGAATATAACTTTCTGTTTATCAGCAAGTTAAATTAAAATTTGCCTAAGTAAAATTTATTAGTACTTTACACAAGTGATAATAAACACCCATAAAGTTGATTAAAAAAATATTACTGTTTTCTAGAAATAATCTCCCTTCATGCAAAAGTCTCTTATATCACTTTTTACTTAAGAATGAAATGGTAAATTTACTGAAAATTTACATGGTCCATTATGGATAGTGAACAGCTTTCTCTTTCCTACGAATCACTTACCCATCTCTCAAAAGGTCAACTCATCCAGCTTTTGCTGCAAAGACAAGAGGAAATTGTTTCTTCTTCTAACGAAGGGGACGAGTGGAATATCTACAAGCGCATGTTTGAGGACTCTCCTGATGCTATATTGCTTACCCACCCCAAAGATAAGACGATCTTATTCTGCAATGAAGGCACGGTAAGTATGTTTGATCTTGACAGCAAGGCTGAACTGCTCGGCATGGCAGGTAAAGTATTTCGTTTTTCGCCTGAGGAGGCTGAGGATACTACTGAAGACAAATTAGATAGCAGCGTAGAAATAAAGTACCTTACCAAGCGCGGTAAAGTCTTCTGGGGGCTCAAGCGGACCAAAGCTGTCATCATCAATAATAAGCTTTTTCGTTACGTACGGATTACAGATATCAACGATAAGAAACTGGCCGAACTGGAAATAGAAGAGAGCCGGGCCCGCCTCAGGGCCCTTGTTGAAAATACCGATGGTCTGGTTTGGTCATTAGATAAGGAGATGAGGCTTACTGCTTACAACCAAGCAGTAAAGAAGCTCTGCAAAAAATACCTCAACCTGGATCTTTCACAAAGGTATGGCAAATCTATCTTTGCTGATGTTGATTTTCTTCCCTCGGATTTGGTGCATGACTGGCAGAAGGTAATCCAACGGGTACTCGCTGGTGAAAAATTCAGTATGCAGTATGATTTTTCGCTGAAAGAGGGTCAAAGTAACTGGGAATTCTTTCTTCATCCCATTCGGCTGGAAGGAGGGGAAGTGCATGGCGCTACGATCTATGGCCGTAATGTTAGCAACAGGGTAAAAACAGAGCTTCAGCTCAAAAACAGTGAACAGAAATTTCGTACGCTGGTCTCGGTGGCACCGGTAGGAATTTTCCTGGCAGACCAGCAAATGGGTTGCACCTGGACCAACCGTAGCCTACAGCAAATAGCTCAGCTCAGCTTTGAAGATACCTTGGAGCAGGGATTTTTCAGCCATATTTTAGAAGAAGACAGGAAGCAGCTATTTGACTTGATGAACAGTGGTCCACAGGTCTACAAACTGGAATGCCGTTACCTTCACCCTGCCAATGGCCATTCCTGGCTGCTGATTACCGTTTCGCCTCTTCTGGGAAATGCAAATGAGGTTATGGGCTTTGTTGGTATTGTAGAGGATGTGTCAGAACGCAAGAGAGTACAGCTCAGCCTACAGGAAAGTGAAAAGCAGTATAAGTATCTTTTTGAGAATAATCCCAATGCCCTCTTTATTGTAGAGCGTAATGGTGGCCGGATACTCAACGTAAATCAATCTGCCCTGTCTAAGTATGGCTATAGTCGGGATGAACTCATGTCTCTGCGGTTTTACGATCTGGGAAAGGAAGCTGGTAATACCCAATGGGTGGAGGATCTCTTTTCAGACCAGGCGCATCTCAGAAAAAACGGGGAACTGCTTTATGTTCAGATCACTTCACATGATTTTGTCTATAAAGGTAAGCATTGCTGTCTTTTGCTGATCAATGACATTACCGACCGTAAAACCTTTGAAAGGGAACTGCTGACTACCAAATCAGACCTGGAAGTAGCGCTTCAGGCCAAAGATGAGTTTCTGTCAGTGATGAGCCATGAAATACGTACGCCACTGAATGCTATCATTGGTATGTCGCATCTGCTAAGGGAGCAGGAATATCTGCCCGAACAACATGATATTATCCGTACTCTTGAGTTTTCTTCAAAGCACTTACTTACGCTTATTAATGACATACTTGATTTTTCAAAGTTACAGGCAGGAAAGCTAAACCTGGAGCAGATACCCTTCAGCATCAGAGAGCTTTTTGAGCAGACACGCCTGATGTTTGGGCAGCAGGCAGCTGATAAAGGCCTCGCACTAAAATTACAGGTGGCTGATGAGGTGCCCGAGTGGCTGCTGGGTGATCCTACCCGCTTCAACCAGATCATTTATAACCTGGTAGGTAATGCCATTAAATTTACCGAACATGGCAGAGTGAGTGTAAAGGCTGAAACGGCTGATACTGGCATACGTATCAGCATAACTGATACCGGCATAGGCATGAGCGAAGAAGAACAAAGCCGAATTTTTGAAGCTTTTACACAGGCCAATTCATCCACCAGCCGCAAATATGGTGGTACCGGCCTGGGCCTTACCATCACCCGCCGCCTGATAGAACTGCAGCATGGCAAATTATCCCTGACAAGTGTCAAAGGACAAGGAACTACTTTTGAAATTCTGCTGCCACTACAGGAAAGCGAGGTGCTTGCTCCCATTAGTCAGCAGGACGATGACAACCGAGATCACTCAGGTTTGCGGCTCCTTTACGTGGAAGATGTACATCCTAATCAGTTTCTCATGCAGCGCCTGTGCAAGCGCTGGAACCATGAGCTTACCTTGGCACAGACCGGGTTTGAAGCTCTGGCCTTACTGGAAAAGGGACTCCGCTTTGACCTGATTCTTATGGATATTATGATGCCGGGGATTGATGGTTATGAGACAGCCGAAAGAATCAGGAAAATGGAAGGTGACTATTTCAAGCAGGTGCCTATACTTGCGATTACTGCCTCTGTCTCTGACCGGCAGGCACGCAGGTACCTGGATTATGGCATGAATGATTTTGTGGAAAAGCCTCTTAACCCTAAGCTTTTAAAAGAAAAAATTATAAAATTTGCGACTCCCCCCAAAGTAAATTCCCCATCAAAAGAAAAATCTAAAGAGCACCTGAACATGTATGCCCTGCTGGAGGAGTATCACAACAACAATCCTGAAGAGTATATTTCGTTGCTGGAAAGCATTCATAACTACATTAGCTACTACCGCGAACTTATGCTGGATGCCCTGAAAAATAAGGATGTAAAAAAGTACCAGGAGCAAAGCCACAAACTGATCAATTTGCTGATGTTGTTCAGGAAACAGGAATTTATCATGCAACTCAACAGCCTGCAGAACAGAATGGAAAAAGCTGGAACGTTTGCTGAACTGGAGCCTGAACTAAGGACCAGCCTGCAGAACATCCTGCTATTTGTAGATCAGATGATCATAAAAAGTAAAAACCTGCTCAACTGAACAGGTTTTACCACTAAACTACCTAAACTATGAGAAACAAATGTTTTGGCACCCTTGAACTCTGCTGAGCGTGAGTGACTTAACAAAATTGCCATTATCAGGTTTGATTTCATATCGTTTTACAGCTTTTTCTTTACTGATGTAAGAGTTCATAAGCTTAGCTAATTTTTTGATCTTATCGTATTTTCCTTTTATGACAGAACTCCATCCCTGGAACGTATCAGCCTCACAGGCCGTAAAAATCCAGCAACAGCTACGCTGCCAAATCAATATCAAACCTTTGGATCAACCTATTCGCCACATAGCCGGTGCAGACATCTCGTTTAACAAAGGTTCAGATCAGTTTTTTGCGGGTATCATACTGCTTGAATATCCTAGTATGACAAAAGTCGGTCATGCCCTGGTTAGCTTCAGGGCCAGTTTTCCCTACATACCCGGCCTGCTGTCTTTCCGTGAAATTCCTGCGCTGCTGGTAGCCTGGCAAATGCTTCCAGAAAAACCTGACCTCATTATGCTTGACGGGCACGGAATCGCTCATCCGCGTAGGCTGGGAATTGCTTCTCATTTCGGCTTATGGGTTGATAAACCCAGCCTGGGCTGTGCCAAAAAGCTACTCACTGGCATGCATGAGGTGGTGCCTGCTGAGGCCCCTGCCTGTACCCGTTTGTTTGATAAAGACGGTCAAATAGGTATTGCGCTGCGAACCCGTACCAATGTCAAACCTGTCTATATTTCTCCAGGCCACCTGATAGATTTTGAAAGCGCTGAAGAAATCACCCGGCATTGCCTGGGAGGTTACCGGCTTCCCGAACCTACCCGGCAGGCGCATCTGCTGGTCAATCGCCTGAGAAAAGGACAGGAAGAAGAGGGGTTTAAATTATACCAGAATGGAGTTGTTTAGCTCGTGAATTGATACTAAATTTTGGTGTAAGTTTTCCGTTTATGACCATTGATTTTACTGGAGGCATTGGCAACTATTTGCTAAACCTGATTTTGGGTGGTGACTGACGCCTTCTCATGACGTAAAAAAATGTCTTTAGAATTACTTCCTCGAGATTTATTCTGTAAAATAAACCTCGCGACAAGCTTTATAGTAAATCCTGTCCTTCTGATCATATATACCCGTAACTTTAAACCAAATAACCACTTACAGGCATGCAACCTACTTCCAACAAGCCCGCAGCAAGACGCACTTTTATCAAACAGCTCAGCGCAGGCGCAGCACTTTCAACTATTTCTCCCGGCTTTTTTGAAAAAAACATAGGAATACTGAGCTCTGTCAAAAAAGATAAACTAGGGATAGCTCTGGTAGGCTTAGGCTATTACAGCACCGATGTGCTCGCCCCTGCCTTGCAGGAGACTAAAAACTGCTATCTGGCAGGCATCGTCACCGGTACGCCTGCCAAGGAGAAGGTTTGGCAGGAAAAATATGGGATCAAAAATAAGAACATATATAATTACGAAAACTTTGACAGCATTGCCGACAATGATGAGATTGACATCATATATGTGGTGCTTCCCAACTCCATGCATGCTGAATATACCATTAGGGCCGCCAAAGCCGGTAAGCATGTAATCTGCGAAAAACCTATGGCATTAAATGTCAGAGAATGTGAGCAGATGATCAAAGCCTGCCGCGAAAATAACCGACTGCTTTCTATTGGCTATCGCATGCATTTTGAACCTCATACGCAGGAAGTGATGCGCCTTGGGCAGGAAAAAGTTTTTGGTCCCGTCAAGTTGGTAAGTGCCGGTGCAGGCTATCGAGAAGGCAGGGCCGAACACTGGAAACTAAACAAAGCCATGGGAGGCGGCGCCATGATGGATATGGGCGTGTATTCCCTACAGGCTGCCCGTTATGTTACCGGTGAGGAGCCGATCAGCGTATCAGCCCAGAGTTTTACCACCCGGCCTGAGCTTTTCACTGAAGTGGACGAAACCACGACCTTTCAGCTGCAATTTCCCAGTGGTGCCCTGGCCAACCTGCATACCAGCTTTGGCATGTCTATGAATTACCTGCAGGTGACTGCCGATAAAGGCTGGTTTGGCCTGGATCCTTTTTCTGCTTACCAGGGCGTAAAAGGTAATAGTAAAAACGGGCCCATCAGCTTTCCTCAGGTCAACCAGCAGGCAACACAAATGGACGAGGTAGCCAACAGCATCATGAACAAGCAAGCACTGCGGGTAAGTGGCGAAGAAGGGTTGCGCGATATCAAAGTAGTGGAGGCTATCTACAAGTCTGTTCGCGAGGGAGGAAAAACTCAGAAAATCTGAATTACAATCAGGAGAGGTTTCCTCTCCTTCATTTTTTGATATTTTTTTGATGGCAAACGTATCCAACGTAAGTATACACCAGTCAGTAGCCATTCTTATTGATGGTAACAATATTGAAATCAGTATTCACCATATGCTGGGCAGTACCGATAACATGATCAATTTTGACACCCTCATTCCCAAACTGCTCAATGGCAGAGGGCTTAACCGGCTGACTTATTTTAGAGGGCAACAGCATTTCCAGCAAACTGGCGGAACGACTGCACAAAAACTATTACGGGTCGGTGGTACCCTGCTACAAAGGAGCGGACATTCCGCTGAGTATCAAAGCCACCCAACTGGCTCATAAAGTAGTTACCATCATCATCCTTTCGGGAGATGCAGATTACATAGAACTGGTAAGGCATCTCAAATCTGAGGGTGTAAGGGTAGAGATAGCGGCAGTAGAAAAATCTACCGCCGAAATTCTGCTGGATGAAGCGGATTACTTCACAGCTATCACCAAAGAGGATTGTTTTGAATACAAGCCCTCAGGACGTAAATAGAGCTAGGCTTACTGTTGCTGTATCTGTACATCATCTAAGATCCAGGCAGTTTCTTCCATGCTCTCTTCTGGGTTCATGAACTCAAAGTGTGGTCTGAGTTTTACGGGTTCTGTTATTTCATCAGCCTGTGGAAAAGTCAGTTTTCTGCTTTAAGCTCAGGCTTACTTTCTCTGTATGTCTGGTCTGAAGTGTTCAAATTCAGGATAAAAGCCTGCCTATAGCGGTAGTCTGAAAATCTGCCTGCGGCAAAGCAGAGCAAGAAAACGATATTGCGCAAAGCAAAAGAAGGCAAAAGGGCTTAATCATCACGCTTAAAGAATTAGTTATCTGTCAAAAAGCTGGTTTATTTAGCCACTTATGTATGAAAATTTCAAATAATTGTAAAAATTTGTACGCATGTGCATGATTCCTCGTTAGCTAGCTTAAGAATGAGGCGATTGTAAACCCTTTAATAAATATGCTATGCCACAAATCTTTCAACACAGCCTGCTTCCATTCAATCAGGCAATTTTAGTACTGATCTTTAAACAGATGTAATTTTTGATTGTGTTTTTTCTCTAAATCAATTCTATATGAAGCATAATACCCTTACCACCCTACTGACCTTTAGCCTGTTGCTGAGTACTTTACTTCCGATAAACACCTTAGCTCAGGATGATAAGGGACTTGAAAGCATCAGCATACCTAAGGAAGACAATGCAGAAATCCCCCTGGATGAATCCATCATCAAGGGCAAATTAGAGAATGGTCTTACCTACTACATCCGCAGAAATGCCAAACCTGAAGAACGGGTGGAGCTAAGACTCGCCGTAAATGCAGGTTCGCTGATGGAAGATGATGACCAGCTGGGCCTGGCACATTTTACTGAGCATATGGCTTTTAACGGTACTGAGAATTTTGAAAAAAACGAGCTGGTCAACGTGCTGCAGATGGCCGGGGTTAAATTTGGTGCGCATTTGAATGCTTACACCAGTTTTGACGAAACCGTCTACATCCTCAAAGTACCAACTACCGATACCATTCTTGAGCAGTCATTACAAATCCTGGAAGACTGGGCCTCAGGACTGAGCTTTGATGAGGAAGAAATTGACAAGGAAAGAGGCGTAGTAATTGAAGAATGGCGAATTGGACAGGGAGCGCAGCGCCGGATGCAAGATAAGTACCTCCCTGTAGTGCTGGCTGAATCCCGCTATGCCAGCCGCCTGCCCATAGGCACCAAAGATATTTTGGAAAATTTTGACTATCAGACACTTAAGCGTTTTTATGAAGAATGGTACAGGCCTGACCTGATGGCTGTGGTAGCTGTAGGAGATATTGATCCCAGGCAAATGGAGAAGGAAATCAAAAGCCGTTTTGGTGATCTCAAAGCTCCACCTAAAGCCCGTGAACGAAGTATTTATGATGTGCCAGTGCAGGAAGGCACCAGCGTTGTTGTCGTAACTGACAAGGAAGCTACCTACAACCAGCTGCAACTCATTTACAAGCAGGAAGGAGTGGCAGATAAGCCCAATTCAGTAAAAAATTTTCGTGAAGTGTTCGTACATCAGCTATTTACAGGTATGCTCAACCAGCGCCTGAGCGAACTTACCCAGCAGGCTGACCCTCCCTTTATGTATGCGGCTTCTTATTATGGAAATTTAGTGCGAAGTGCTGAGGCATTTCAGCTAAACGCCGTCGCTCCTGAAAATGGGTTGGAAAGAGCCCTTAAAGTGTTGCTGGAGGAAAGTGAGAAGATCAGGCGTTTTGGCTTTACCCAGACAGAACTTGACCGCTATAAAACCCGCATGCTTACCAGCTACGAAACCTCGTACAAAGAAAGAGATAAAACAGAATCGGCTCGTTTTGCCAATGAGTACGTTCGCAACTTCTTTGAGAATGAGCCTGCGCCAGGTGTCGCTTTTGAATATAAATTTGCCCAGGAAGTACTGCCGGGAATAAGCCTGGAACAGATCAACAGCCTTGCTGAGCAATGGATCAAGGAAAACAATCGCGTGGTAGTAGTGATGGCTCCCGAGAAGGAAGGAGTTTCTGTACCTACCGAGACAGAGGTAAGAGAGATACTAGACCAGGCTGCTGAGAGTGAGGTGACTGCTTACCAGGATGAAGAAGTGCCTGCTACACTGATAGAAAATGTGCCTTCAGCTGCAACAGTGACTTCCAGCAAGGAAGTAGAAGAAATCGGCGTCACAGAGCTTACATTTGACAACGGCCTGAAGGTGGTACTTAAGCCTACTGACTTTAAGGATGATGAAATCCTGATGCTGGCTCATAGCCCGGGGGGCTACTCTGTACTAAATGATGATACCTACTTCTCAGCTGCCAACGCGGATGGTGTAGTGCAGCAGAGTGGGGTCAAAGATTTTACTCTGACGCAGCTGGAAAAATACCTTGCTGATAAAAGCGCCACCGCCAGTCCTTTTATTGCTCAGCATAAAGAAGGTTTCAGTGGAGAAAGCACCAAAAAGGATTTGGAGACGATGCTTCAGCTGGCGCATCTCTATTTTACCGCACCCCGTATGGATCAGGAGTCTTTCCAGTCATACATCAGTAAGAATAAAGCAATCTATGCCAACCTGCTGTCTAATCCCCAGTACTATTACCAGGATCAACTGATGCGCATCATGTCGCAGGATCATCCCCGGGCAGGTGGTTTTCCTAGTACGGCAGACTGGGAAGGGGTTACTTTTGATGAAGTGACCACGGCTTATGCAGACCGCTTTCAGGATGCCAGCGATTTTACCTTTTTCCTGGTAGGTAACTTTGATGTACAGGAAATTACGCCTCTGCTGGCCAGGTATCTGGGTAGTCTTCCCGACACGGAGCGTGAAGAAAAATGGAAAGATGAAGGTATTCGCCCTCCTTCCGGTGTAGTCACTGAAAAAGTGATGAAAGGAAATGATCCCAAAAGTATGGTGAACATTACTTTTCATGGAGAATTTGATTTCAGCAGGAAAGAAGCTTATGAGATGAACTCTCTGGTAGAGGCACTCAATATCAAACTCATAGAAGAGATACGGGAGAAGAAAAGTGGCGTATACGGCATCAGTGCACGAGCTAATGCCGTGAGGATACCTTACGAACATTACTCTATCACGGTCAACTTCCCCTGTGCACCTGAAAATGTGGAAGACCTCAGTGAGGCTGTTTTTGATGAGATTGAAAAATTGAAACAAAACGGACCCACTCCGGAAGATCTTAAAAAGGTGAAAGAAGCCCAGCTACGTCAGATGGAGACTAACCTGAAGGAGAATTCCTTTTGGTTACGCGCCCTGGAGCAGGCTTATTTTGTAGGACAGGAGCCAACTACCATCCTTGACTACAACAAATCAGTGGATGCTCTTTCTGCCGCTGATCTGCAGGAAGCCGCCAAAAAGTACTTTAATTTTGATCAGTACGTAAAGGTAGTACTTTACCCGGAAGAAGGAGTGCAGCAGGATACCGGGCAAGAGTAATTAGTAGAATATTTTTATGCACTTATGAATAGGCTTGCCTCAGGGCATGCCTATTTTTTTTGAATTAATCTTGTTGTTATAAAAGGGGATGGGGATAAAAAAAGCCCGCAAAAAGCGGGCTTTAAGAAATTTAACAAAAGAACTACGCTTTTCGAGGTGGAGTTCTTATCAAATGCTTGGGAGGCATGTTTGAAGAAGGTTCAACTACATCTTCGCTACAGCTGGTCAGTGAAAACATGCAAGGAATCATCAGTGCCAGGATGATCTTTGCAAAAATGCTACTCTTTTTTCTCATTTGTTTAGATAGTTTAGATGATGGTAAATGGGGTAAAGGATTGAAAAGTGTTACGCGTAATATTTCTTTCCCTTAAAACAATATAAAAATAGATGTTAAGGTATTTTGAATCAAATAACTGTGACAAATTGGTTCATTAAGAATTTTTTGAGAAAAAAAATTACATGATCATTATTTTTTGATAAATAAGGATTTGTATTTCTCTAAGCTTTTTTTAGACTTAGCAATATGTCAATGCCAGTACGATTTTTTTGTTTTCACATTAAGTTATAGATAGAAATTAACTGAGTATTGCTAAAGTTGATCTTGTAGTCAGTAAATTAGTATAATAAGGGAGTGTTTTCTTGCCAGAATTTGTAAGAATCCTGGGTAATTTTCTTGTGATGGTATGCTAAATTTTATAAAAAAGTAAAAATGATATTTACCTCATAAAGTGCAAATGAGTAAATCACTGAGAGCAAAGTGAAGTTAATTTGATTTTTCATGCTAAATTTAGTATAGGTAAGTTTTGCACCGTTTTTTAAATAAAATCTTTTCATGTTATGATAAGCTTGTTGTAATATAATAACTAAAAACCTTCATATTAATACATATTTATGTCTAATCATTTAGCCAATTTGCATCACAGTTTCTGTAATTTTTGGCTACATTTGTGTATCTGTATGTTCTATGATTAATTTAAAGTTCGCTGATTGATTAAGCAGTATGTACAAATCATCTTACCAGAACTTCGTTTCAGGATTAACCACCAAGGGCATACAATTCACTTTTAGAGATAGCAGAAAGCTTATTTCCCTGATTATAGTCTTGTTACTGCCTTTTATAGGAAAAATCTGGGCTTTGGTACCACCTGAAATAGAATTTCCTCATTATGGTGTTTTGCAGTCCTTCCTCTATTCTTTCTCAGTTAATTTTATCAGTGTATTGATAGCTGTAGCATGGTTTCTCTCCATCCATCGTAAGGACTTTGCTCTTCAAATTATTGCCCTCTCAGCCATTTTCTATGGCCTTTTCATGACTTATGACACGCTTCCTTTTACAGGTCATACGTCTATATGGTTGGATTTATCTGCCATCATCTTTGTTTTTATATGCGTATGTATCTATCTCTTTTATATACACCGTA
>JBKHDR010000062.1:0-25739 GCA_046541235.1 Cyclobacteriaceae bacterium
TTGATTAGAAAATGGTGTTTAAATCCGGTAAAAACCAATTGCCTGGGGCTGGTATAGTTACTGCGTGGTGCATGCTATTTGGAAGTCTTTGTCATTGTTCCTTGCACTTGTTCATCCATAAATTCCGAAAAATGACTGTCAGCTTCTCTAATTCATTACTTTTTATTTCATCAGCAGACCATAATTCGGATAAATGGGAAGATGTAAAAACCCTGACAGCAGATATTCCCCTGCTGCCTTTTTCTAAGAAAGTAGCAGAATGAGGTACCCTTCTTTACCAGGAACTTAGAAAGAAAAATCAGTTGATTGATTTCAGAAATTTCTTAATCGCAGCTACTGCTATGGTTTAAAATCTTCCCGTACCGACCAGAAATGAGAAACACTTCTTCAGAATAAAAAACCTGGAAGTCATAGCCGTCTAAACACGTTTCATCTACCCCGCAAAGTCCAGCGGAGAGAGCAGCACATGCTGGCTGGCCGTGTGCAGGTCGCGCCAGCAGCGGTTAAGTACGGAATCGGAGCGCAGCACCGTCATGCCTGCGAGCGGATAGACACTTTCGGCTGACACACGGGCCGCCTGCGCGGCATGCTTAACCGATAAGCTGATCCTGCGCAGCACCTCACCAGAAGGGGTATTGCCCGCTTCGCACTGCTGCCAGGCCTCATGCACCAGCATGTAGAGCCAGGCCCGGGCAGATTCCAGTGATGCTTCGGCCTGAGCCAGGGTATCCTGTACCTTAAGATTGTCTTTCAGACTTTCGCCCGTCATACTTTTCTTCGACAGCAGTAATTTTCTCACTTCATCCAGAAAATGCAGGGCCATGCCGGTAAGCTGCAGGCAGGTGGTGAGTTCTCCAAACTGCATGAAAGGAAAACGATAGAGAGGTCCCTCCTCGTAAGGAGAGGGTTTCAGCAGGCTGAAGGTACGTTCTTCGGATAGCCATTGTTCTTTTACCTCAAAGTCATGGCTGGAAGTGGCCTGCAAACCGTAGGCATCCCAGGTGTTTTTGACTTTCACTTCCTCAGGAAAAAAGACAAAAGAATGAAAACCGGGCAGATCACTGGCTTTTCCGTTGTGGGGCAGCTTACAGTTAGCTGTAAATGCCGTCGCATGAGCCGAACCGCTGCCGTACTTCCACTGGCCGTGTACCCGGTAGCCCTCACCTTCAGGGCGAGCGGTACCCCCCATGGCTCCGCTGCCCGCAATACAGGCTTTGGGATCAGTAAAGAGCTGCTCACTCAGGGAAGGACGGATGTAGGCAGCAAAGAGATTAGCTCCTGCGCCCAGGTTGACCGTCCAGCCCAGGCTGCCATCGGCATAAGCCAGCGCTTCCAGGAGTTCCAGGGCTGCTGGCAGGGGCATTTCCATCCCTTTGTATCGGCGAGGAATAAACAGCCGCAGCCATTGGCGCTCATAAATCAGTGCCAGTTGCTCCTCCGTCAGCTGCTTTTTTTCAACTGCCTGCGGTGCTTCTGAGCGAATTTTATCTATGGATGACTGATCAAGGACTTCAGTAGGATGTAGTAGTCTGTGCATGCTTCCTGGTTCATTTGTACAGATGTAAAGTTAAAGAGGAAGCATGGTAATTAAAAAATAATTGAAATGAGCCTGAAGAATGAAAGGTTCCGGATAATTAGATCGCTGCTTTGGTAGTAAGTAAACCCAAAGTTTCCTGTCCCTCTGATATTTTTCTGAGGTTGCTTACCTAAGCCTGTCTACCGAGCGCACCAGCTTTTCATCCCGGCGAATGAAGCGATTGGCCAGTACATTCAATATCAGAGCAATACAGGGCAGGATAAAGCCGATGTCATAGCCACCCCGGGTAGCATCATTGATGATCACCTCACCCTCAAAGCTGTAATAAACAGAAAACCCCAGAACCGCCCCCATAAACAGGCTGTTGAGAGCACCTAGTTTGATTTGTGTCAGGCGGTTATCGTAGCGGAAAATTTCGTAAAAGGCGGTAACGACCGCTAACACCGCAAAAATAGCAATGACCCAGGTGCCTTCTTCCTGGCTGACCTGTAACTGACCACCATCCATACCCTCGTAGAGGCTCAGTTGGTAAGCGTTAAGCACAACCTGCCTACCGCCTTCCAGATCAGTTTCCTGCCATATATCAAATACCAGTACCAGACCCATGCAGATGGCAACAATAAGAAGAAAAAGTGATTGAATCCTTTGTAACATAATAAATGAGTACCTTTGTGAAAACCAATCCAGAAGTGTGTTCCCAAATCGGCTAAATCTTCAAAATTGGCACGAAGATATTAAGATTTAGCATAACTTTATCGATTGTTAAAAGTTTAATAAATCTACGGCTAAATACATTCGACTTATTGTCGTTGCATTAGCAGTATGTAATTTTAAGAGAATAAATTTTGTCATGATGGCTGATTATAATAAAGAAAATAAAAACGCTCAATCACAGGAACCACAATCTTCTGATGCTACTGAACAGCAGGAGCAGCTCGGGATGGAAGAGGCTACTGAGGAAAGGCGCCCCAAATACAGTGAGAAGGAAAAGGTAGAAATTTTCGATCACGAATTTTTACCTCAGATAGATTCTATGTACAACTTTGCCTACCGTCTTACCTACGACGAAGACGATGCCAAAGACCTGGTGCAGGAAACCTACCTGAAGGCTTTTCGCTTCATTGATTCATTCCAGCGCGGAACTAACGCCAAAGCATGGTTGTTCCGGATTTTAAAAAACAGCTTTATTAACGACTTCCGCAAGAAGAGTAAGCAGCCCTCCAAGGTTGATTACCAGGAGGTGGAAACTTACTACAACTCCGAAGGCGTTGATGAAAGCATCACTACTGACCTGCGAATAGAGGCAGTGCAGGATATGATCGGAGATGAAGTTTCCAATGCACTCAACTCTCTGGCGGTAGATTTCAGGACCGTAATCATTCTCTGTGACCTTGAGGGCTTTACTTACGAGGAAATGGCGAAAATTTTAGATATTCCCATAGGTACTGTACGCTCGCGTTTGCACCGGGCCAGAAATTTGCTGAAGGATAAGTTGAAATCCTATGCTGACTCTATGGGCTACTAACTTATTTTTTTAACTGACACAAAATTTTTAAAACAACTACATATGGAAACCCTATCTAAAGAAAGTCCGCAGTACAAACGTTGTATGGATCTGTTACCCCTGGTGCTTGATCGTACGGCCACTACAGAGGATACGGAATTTTTCCATAAGTACGCCAGTAACTGGCCGGAGGTACTTGACTGCTACGAAAAAGAATATGCTTTCAGGGAAGCCATTCGCCAGAAACTAGGTACTATGCCAGCCCCGGAAGAGCTGCTGGACACAATACGCAACCAAATAAAACAAGCCTCTTAAATGCAAAAAGGCAAAGCCTTTATTTTCTCTGCCCCCTCCGGTTCGGGCAAAACTACCATCGTCCGGCATCTGCTGAACACCTTCCCGAGCCTGAGTTTTTCTGTTTCAGCATGTACCCGACCTCAAAGACCTCAGGAAATTGACGGTCGGGATTATTATTTTATGAGCCCTGATGAATTCCGCCAAAAGATCAGCGAGGATGCTTTTGTAGAATGGGAAGAAGTGTATGAAGGAAAATACTATGGCACGCTTAAGTCTGAAATAGAGCGAATCTGGTCCCAGGGTAAGCATGTGATATTTGATGTAGATGTAAGAGGAGGAGCCAGCCTCAAAAAGTATTTCGGGAACAGAGCCCTGGCAGTATTTGTGAGGGTGCCCGACCTGGAGGTACTGCGAAACCGCCTGATGGAACGCAAGACTGAATCGGAAGACAGCTTCAGGCAACGCATTGCCAAAGCAGCTTATGAACTTACCTACGAGAAAGAATTTGATGTAAGCCTGGTTAATAACCAACTGGAAGATACCCTAAAAGAAGCCGAACAGCTCTACCAGCGATTTATCCGGGATGGGGTGTATGCTTTTACCCGATAAAGGTTTTTATTGCAGAAAAATTTCAGCAGATAGCTTTTTATATTTTCGGTTAAGTACGCAGGTTATCTTAATGGTGTTTACCTGAAAAAAACCATCTAGTTTAAATACAGCAACTGAAGCATGTGCTTCGCCCATCATTCCCTTTTTTTATGATCAAATCCATGACCGGCTATGGCAAAGCCCAGTTTGAAAATGCCCAGTTTGAAGTAGGTGTCGAGATCAAAGCGCTTAACTCCAAATACATTGATACCAACCTGAGGCTTCCCCGTGTCTTTGGCGACCGGGAAATAGAAATCCGCCAGATGATCTCAGAGCGGATGCAGAGGGGAAAAATTTCGGTCCTTATTGACTTTAAGGAAAAGGGCGAACTAAGTGGTAAGCCTCCGGTAAACAGTGAGCTGCTTATGGCTTACTACCGCACTTACCAGCAAATTGCGCAGGAACTGGGAGATCAGGGAAATGAACTTTTTCGCCTGGCCGTACAGTCTCCTGATGTTTTACAGCCTAATATGCAGGAAAATGCTGATGAAAATACGTGGCTGGAACTTCGTAAAGTGATTGAAGAGGCTATTGCCAGCTGTGAGCAATTCAGGATACAGGAAGGTGAGGCCCTTAGGAAAGACTTTACGAATAGCATCAGCAGTATTGGGGAGCAACTGGAGCAGGTGAAGTCGCTGATACCTCAGCGGGATGAGCACATGCGCGAAAAGCTGAAAACCCAGGTGGAAGAAAGTATTGCTAAGGATAAGATAGATCAGAACCGCTTTGAGCAGGAGCTGATTTACTACATCGAGAAGCTGGATATCAACGAAGAAATTGTACGCCTGAGCAACCATCTCAACTATTTTACTGAAGTTTTGAACCAGGATGCACCAGGCAAGAAGCTGGGCTTTATTTCTCAGGAAATAGGTCGTGAGATCAACACCATCGGCTCCAAAGCCAATGATGCAGGTATACAACGCTGCGTGGTAAGCATGAAGGAAGAACTGGAAAAGATCAAAGAGCAGGTACTTAATGTCATCTAGCGACGCGGCTCTTCATAGATCATCCTTCCCCATTCTTCTATGTTCACAAAGTCCATATCTTCCGAACTGGTGCGGTAAAGCCGCTGCAATTCTGCTTTCAGTTCGCTTATGGCCTCACGATCCGTGAGTTTGATGATTGACTCATAGTTGCTGCTCAGGCCTGAAGAAGTAAAGTCAGCCGAGCCGAGGTAAGCGGTTTCATCGTCAATTATGAAAGCTTTGGCATGGAGAAAATACTTGCTTGAGTTTCGAATCTGACGGTTGTCAGGAGCGATGAAAACCTTGATAGGAAAAAGTGTACGGTAGCTGTAATGGTATTCTTTGGTGCGCCTTATTTCGCCTATGGTGGCATAGATAAAAATGGCCGTGAGCACAAAGAGCAGCAGCATGACCAGCTGCGCATACAGGTGGTAATAAAAGTAAGTCCAGATACCTACTCCTGCAAAAGTCAGAAGGGCAAACCACAGAAAGCTCAGCAAGCCCTGCAGGGATTCTTTTTTTTCTCTGGCTTCCGGGTCGTGACGTTTTACCTGCCTGATCAGTTCTTTGCGGAAATCGTAGCCTTCTACATTACCGATAGAACCCTGGCAAACGGTGGTTACCAGCATCAGTTTAATCCCTTTTTCATGCAATTGCATCAGTAGCTCAAGCTGTTCCCCATTCAGGTAAGGAGAAAGCACACAGACCTCCCGGGTGGCTGAATGAATAGCCTCCATGACCTGCCTCATGGCGGAAGTTCCCATATGAAGGGTCGCATTTCTGACAGCTGCAAGCATAGCAATAGATTTAGTTTCCGGGCTAAGACCTACGGATAACGCACAAAAACTTATTTCATGATAGAAATGAGCCTTTTTGCTTCATATTTGTGTTAACGAAGCAAAACCAGGCGATCTGACTATGATTTTTAGTAATCTTAAAATAAAAAAAGCTGTATCGGTATTATCTATTTTTATGGCATACCTGTTGCTGATTGGCTGTCAGGATAAGACGGAGAAGGAGACGGAGACGGTAGAAAAACCTGCTGAGCTGCTGAGCAAACCCAAAATGGTTTCTTTTCTGGTAGACTTACACCTTGCTGAGGCCAAACTTACCTATAGTGATATCAGGAACAGAGATTCGCTGGAAATGGCCTTCCGTAATTATGAAAAGTTCCTTTACGAGAAGCATGATATTGATGAAGCGGCTTATAAGAAAAGTTATGAGTATTACCTGGCCAATATGGAAGAGATGAATAAAATTTATTCGTCTGTGGTGGACAGTATCAGTGTACTTAACAGCCTGGAAAAGAACAAAGATTCAGGAATAGAAGTACCTGATCAGCCTCAACTTTCGGATGTCAGTAAGTAATTGACTAAAGAATCAGTAACTTGGCGGACAATTCAGCAGTTAGAAAACAAAATGCGACTGTTTATATAATAATTCCAATTTGTTTTTGTCAAAAAGGAATACATTTTAATAGTGAAGATGAGGGGCAAAGACTTTACTGAAGAAAAGAAAAATATCTTACCTGACAGCAGAGTATCTAAAATAAAGCTTTCAAAAACCCTCTACTCTGAACAAATTTGCATAATTTCTAATGCTTTTCAATAGTTCAATTCAAACCACAAGAATATACAAAAAATGGGATTGTTCGACTTTTTCTCCAGTGATATAGCTATAGATCTGGGAACGGCTAATACACTGATCATCAATAAGGAGAAGATAGTAGTTGATGAGCCTTCTATTATTGCCATAGACCGCACTACCAATAAGGTGCTGGCGATCGGAAGGCAGGCAATGCAGATGCATGAAAAGACCCATGAGAATATCAAGACCATACGTCCGCTCAAAGACGGGGTCATTGCTGACTTCCATGCCGCCGAACACATGATCAGGGGGATGATTAAGATGATTGAGATGGGCAACCGTTACTTTCCGTCTTCCCACCGTATGATCATTTGTATTCCTTCGGGCATCACCGAAGTAGAAAAAAGAGCGGTACGTGACTCTGCCGAGCATGCCGGGGCCAAAGAGGTATATATGATCCATGAGCCCATTGCGGCAGCCATCGGTATCGGGATAGACATTGACCAGCCGGTAGGTTCTATGGTGGTAGATATCGGAGGAGGTACCACTGAGATTGCTGTCATTGCCCTTTCAGGCATAGTTTGCGACCAGTCCATTCGCACTGCCGGTGATACTTTCAACAAAGACATTCTGGATTATATGCGCCGCCAGCACAACCTGCTGATTGGTGAGCGCTCTGCCGAAAAGGTAAAAGTAGAGGTGGGTTCTGCTTTAACTGAACTCGATGATGAGCCAGATGATTATGAAATCAGAGGACGCGACCTGATGACCGGCATTCCTAAAGTGATAAAGGTTTCTTATTCTGAAATTGCTTTTGCACTGGATAAATCTATCTCGAAAATTGAGGAAGCCGTACTAAAGGCCCTGGAAATTTCTCCGCCCGAACTGTCTGCCGATATTTATGACAATGGTATTCATCTTACTGGCGGAGGCGCCCTGCTCAGAGGACTGGACAAACGCCTGGCCCTCAAAACCAAGCTTCCGGTACACGTTGCCGATGATCCATTACGCGCAGTAGTAAGGGGTACCGGCGTTGCACTCAAAAAGTTTGATCAGTTCAAATCAGTATTGATGACCTAAAGCATTAGATGTATAGTCTCTTTTCTTTCCTGTATAGCTACAGAGCCTCCATTTTATTTGTGCTGCTAGAGCTACTCAGTATCTTCTTTATTGTAAACAATAATTCTTATCACCAGGCTGCGGTTCTTAATTCGTCTAACCGCTTTGTGGCCTCGGTGATGAATGTAAACAATACAGTCTCTGAGTATTTCTCGCTCAAGGAAGTAAACCAGCGCCTGGCCGCCGAAAATTCTCGCCTGCACGAAATGCTGACGAGAGATGAATCCCTGGCACCTTTTCCGGCCAGTAAAGATTCTGCTGCCCTGGATGCCCTGGCGCAGGATTCGGTGTTTATGCTGCCCCAGATCAGAACCCGCAGTGACAGCCTCCGGCTTAAACAGTACGCATTTATTCCCGCCAAAGTAGTAGATAATACGGTGAACCGGGCCAAAAACTACATTACCATCAACAAGGGTCGGCTTGATGGAATTAGCCCTGATATGGGGGTGATAGGTCCTGATGGAGTAGTGGGGAAGGTAAAAGACGTATCTGATCACTTTGCGGTAATTTCTTCGGTGCTGCATACCGATATGTATGTATCCGCTCTGGTCAAAAGGTCTAATACCCTGGGTTCACTGCAGTGGGAAGGTGTTAATCCCCGTATTGCCCATCTTAACAACATCCCTGTACACATCAATATTATCAACGGAGATACCATTGTGACTTCCGGATACAGTGGCATTTATCCGCCCAACACCATGATAGGCACGGTAGCGGAAGTAAGGCCTGAAGAAGATGCTGCTTTTTATGACATTGATATTAGCCTGTCTAATGATTTTTACAGGCTTTCTTATGTATACGTGGTGAAAAACCTGCTGCGCAGTGAGCAGGATTCACTCAAACAAATTGTTGTGGCCAATGAATAGGTTTGTGCTGCCCCAGGTTCTCAATTTTATTGTGTATGTGCTGCTGCAGGTATTCATTGTAAGGAACCTTGTCCTCTTCGATGTAGCTTTTTCTTTTATCTACGTCGCTTTTCTGCTCCTGCTTCCCCTGGAACTGGCCACCATCACCTGCATGCTGCTGGGTTTTGGTGCCGGTCTGCTGATTGATATGTTTTATAATACTTTTGGAATTCATGCTGCCGCCTGTGTGTTTATTATGTATGCAAGGCGCTACTGGATAGATGTACTTACACCAAGAGGTGGTTATGAAATTGGCATGACGCCGAGTCCGCGTTCTATGGGGCTTCGCTGGTTTACCACCTATGCCCTGCCCCTGATCCTGGTACATCATACGATCATCTTCTTTGTGGAAATCGGAGGTTTTGAGCTGTTCTACTACACACTGATCAAAGTACTCGCCAGCACCCTCTTTAGCTTTGTACTTATTACAGTTATTCAGTACATCATTCATGCCCCAAGAAAATCAGTACTGTGACAAAACGGGCAGAGGCTTATATGATAACAGAAACTTTCAAACCTTAAAACTGTAGTTCATACGTGAAAAACAGTAACAGAAAATACATCATCAGGCTCACGATAGTCTTGATCGCCTTTATCTTCATTGTTAAGCTATTTGCTATACAGGTGCTTGATGTAGGGTATAAGCTTAAGGCAGAAAGTAATATTGTTGAGAAGGTAACCCGTTATCCATTTCGCGGCCTGGTCTATGACCGTAATGGTAAACTGATCGTATTCAACGCCCCTGTTTATGACCTGGAAGTAGTTCCCAAAGAAGTGGAACTGACTGATACCCTGGCTTTTTGCAAGCTGTTCAATATTTCCAAGGAAGAATTTATTGAGAAAATGGATAAGGCGAAGAAGTATTCTTACGTTAAGCCTTCCATTTTTATTAAGCAGATTTCTAATCGCACCTTTGCTACCGTACAGGATTACCTGATCAATTATCCCGGCTTCCGAATACAGGCCAGGACAAACCGGGCTTATACCCATCGCAGCCTGGCCAATGCCATGGGTTATATTGGCGAAATCAGCAAGTTTCAACTTGATAGAGATTCTGTTAACTATTACCGGCAGGGAGATTATATCGGTATCAGCGGGATAGAATCAATGTACGAAAAGCAATTGCGCGGCAAGCGGGGTGTTAAGTATAAGATGGTAAACGTGCGAGGCGTCGATAAAGGCTCATTTATGGGTGGTGCACACGACACCTTGTCTATCCCGGGAGAAAACTTGCAGTCAACCGTAGATATAGATTTACAGGAATATGCCGAAACCCTGATGTTTGGCAAAAGAGGCAGCATAGTGGCTATTGAGCCTAAGACAGGTGAAATACTGACTTTTGTAACGGCACCTTCTTATGACCCTAACATGCTCTCGGGCAGAGAGTATAGTAAGAACTTTGCCATGTTACTTTCCGACACGTCTAAACCCCTCTACAACCGTCCGCTGATGGGCGCTTTTCCTCCCGGTTCTATCTTTAAGACCATACAGGCTTTAATAGGAATGCAGGAAGGCGTGATTACCCCCCAAACCCGTTTTTACTGCGACCGTAGTATCATTGCCTGTCATGGGCCACACTCCCATGAAGATCTGAGAGGTGCCATAGAGGTATCCTGTAACCCCTACTTCTGGAATACCTACAAGCGCATCCTGAACCAGGGTGCCTCCGATAATACTTTCGTAGACACTGAGATTGGCCTGAGAAAGTGGAAGGAGCATGTGATGAGCTTTGGCCTGGGCAAACCGCTGGGTATTGACCTGCCTAATGAGAGTGGCGGCTATGTACCCGGCCCCGAACTTTACGACAAAATTTATGGAGATGACCGCTGGAAATTCTCTACCATCTATTCTAACTCTATAGGACAGGGAGAACTACAGGTTGTGCCCCTGCAAATGGCTAACCTGGCGGCAATCATCGCCAATCGGGGTTATTATATAACGCCCCACCTGATCAAAGCGATAGGAGAAGACGGGCAACCGCTGGAAGAGTATAGAAAAAAGAATTATACCACTGTAGATCCTCAGCATTTTGATGTAGTAGTAGAGGCTATGTACGATGTAGTAGAAAGAGGAACAGGTTCCTACCGGGCTAAGCTGAAGGATATTGAAGTTTGCGGTAAGACTGGTACCGTACAAAACAGCCAGGGAGAAGACCACTCGGTGTTCATAGCCTTTGCGCCTAAGGATGACCCCCAGATAGCCATTGCAGTCTATGTAGAAAATGCCGGGCAGGGTGCGCGGGCAGCAGCCGGTGTCTCCGGTCTGATGATTGAAAAATACCTGAAGGGCTGTACTGATCGCCCTCATATGGAAGATTATATTTTGAAAGGAGACTTTATATACTAAAGTGAGAGAGCAAACCAACTTTGTAAACCGTATTGACTGGGGAATCATTCTCCTGTATTTCCTGCTCGTCATCATGGGCTGGCTTAATATCTTTGCCGTGGTATATGATGCGCAGAACCCCGACCTGAGTATTTTTGACCTGGATCTCAATTCCGGTAAGCAGCTGATCTGGATAGGTACGGCTACCCTGCTCGTCTTTGTGATCATGCTGACCGACTTCCGCTTTTACGACTCATTCGCCTATTTTATTTACGGAGGAATGCTCCTGCTGCTGACTTTTGTACTCCTCTTTGGTACAGAGGTAGCAGGTTCAAAATCCTGGTTTGCCATAGGTAGCTTCAGGCTACAACCTTCAGAGTTCGCCAAATTCACTACGGCCCTGGCAGTGGCCAAATTTATCAGCTCCGACAGCCGTACCTTTGATAAATTACGTTCACAACTCATACTGTTCGGCATCATTGCCGCTCCTGCCATGCTCATCATGCTACAGGGTGATACGGGTACGGCCATGGTATTCAGTGCTTTCCTGCTGGCTTTTTACCGTGAAGGATTTTCGCCTTTGCTACTGGGGCTTGGCATCGCTATGGGCGTACTCTTTATGCTGACGCTTTTTGTGCCTAAGCTATACCTGATGATTGCAGTAGTGGTTACGGCTTTTATTCTTATTGGCATCAACTCACGCAAGACGAAGCGTATCATGATTATTGCCGCCTCAGCAGCAGCGGTTGCCGGTGTCATCCTCAGCGTAGATTTCATCGTGACGGATGTTATGAAACCTCACCAGCAAAACCGGGTAAAAGCCCTGATCAATCCGGATGCTGATCCCCTCGGCTATGGCTGGAACGTAACCCAATCCAAAATTGCCATTGGGTCTGGCGGACTCTGGGGGAAAGGATTTCTGGAAGGGACTCAAACGAAGTTTGACTTTGTGCCTGAGCAAAGCACCGACTTTATCTTCTGCACCATAGGTGAGGAACATGGCTGGGTTGGGAGTATTTTGCTAATCGTGCTCTTTGTGCTCCTGCTGGTGAAGTTATCATCCATAGCAGAGCGACAAAAATCTACCTTTGCCCGGGTGTATGGCTATAGCGTGATAGGCATTCTGTTCTTCCATTTCGGCGTCAATATAGGGATGACCATCGGGCTCTTTCCGGTCATCGGTATCCCGCTGCCTTTCTTTAGCTACGGCGGCTCATCGCTCTGGGCCTTTACCATCCTGCTCTTTATCATGGTCAAGCTGGATGCACACCGTATGCAGATACTGAACCGGGTGCAGTAAGCCTATCTTACTTTTAAGCCCTCAGGCAAAAGTTATATTGAATTTCCTGGGCATTAACCTGGCATCATGCGGCTTGTCGGGGGCAACCTCTGCTTGTTAATAAGCCCTAAAAATTCTGTTTACTTTGAAATGTGAAAAGCATCCTTCATTGAGGATGCTTTATTTTATCACAGCTTGTCTGAGTCAGTCGTAAAAGGCTGCAAGCGTAAAATTAAAATCTTTTGGAGATCAGCTCCATAAATTCCACCACTTCTTCAGAGTCCATCTTCCAGTGGTAGCGAGGCGCCAGTTCATTCCTGACCACACTGACTGCTTCGGCATAAGAGTTTTGCTGGTCAAGCCGGTCTATGCTCTGCCAGAAGGCCTCCTGGTCATTTTTAAACAGCTCTTTGATGAACATAAACTTCTGGTTCATATTAATATGCGCCGAAAGCTTCTCTATTTTTTTCTGCTGGTGGATGTCTGCCAGGGTATTTTTTTTCACCTGCTTGGTCAGGTAATCATTGAGCGTGCGGCGGCGCTCCGCTTCAGCCTCTTTTGCCAGCTCAAGGGCTGTCTTGGCGGGTACAGTGACTACCGGCTCGGGCGTGATTTTACGCACTGGCTCAAAAGTGCGGGTAAATAGTTCTTCACTACGTAGGGGCATCACGCCATCAAAAAGGCTGATGTAAGGCTCAGTATCTTCAGGTGGTTCCTGCAGGCTATGGAAAACCTCGTTGAAAAGGTGCGAAATACGGCTGCTACTGATCTGCGGATCGCCTTCCTCGCGGCAGCGCCTGATCAGCGATTCCAGCAAGCTGCGGTTAATCCGGGTATAGCGCAGCAGGTCTTCCAGTTCCTCTATCTTCCAGTAATCTTTCTGGCTGTGGGTCAGCATCAGGAAAAAAAAGTCGTAGGGAGCCAGGATCAGCACCAGGGTATCACTTACTGCCTTCTGCAGCAGGGGCTTTATATGTGACTCGTCTACTGATATATGCTGAGAAAGAACGTCCATAAATCCCTGTAGTGCCTGCTTTACTTCTTCAGAGGTATAATCAAAATAGGGACTTTTGAGACGAGCTACTTCCGTCTTCCACTGAAGAAAAAGCTCCCTGATGAGCAGCAGGTTGACCTGCTTCACCGGAGTGAGCGAAAGCACATCCTGCCCATTGAGTTTGTTTTTATGCTGATACGCCCTGCTGCTTACTTTGTCGGCAAAGGCCTGGCTGTACTGCCTGATTGCCTCCTGATTTAATTTGCTCTCCATAAGGATATTTATTTCTTTTGTACGAATGCTGCGCTTCAACTACTGGCTTATCCTATGTGCCATCTCTAAAAGCACAGCAAATTAATCATTCTCTTCAGTTTTAATACCTCAAAACGCATGTTTGTTGAACCCCAGGTAGGAGGCTTGCCCTATGATGATATGCAGGCCGGATGGATAGAAGTAATTTGCGGCTGCATGTTTTCCGGCAAAACGGAAGAACTGATCAGGCGCCTGAACCGGGCTATCATCGCCAGGCAGCATGTAGAGATATTTAAACCCAAGGTAGAGAACAGATATCATGCCGAGCAGGTAGTTTCTCATAACCAGAATAGCATTGCATCTACCGTAGTAGAAAAAGCAGAAGAGATACTAAAACTAGTCGGCGAATGTAAAGTAGTCGGTATAGACGAAGCCCAGTTTTTTGATGATAAAATTGTGGAGGTATGCAACGAACTGGCCAATAAAGGGAAAAGGGTGATCGTAGCCGGCCTGGATATGGACTTTGAAGGCAAGCCCTTTGGGCCTATGCCCTTCCTGATGGCTACGGCGGAGTACGTGACCAAAGTACACGCCATCTGTACCGTATCGGGTGCGCCCGCTTCTTTTTCCTTCCGCCTCTCTGATGCCAGAGAAAAAATGAAGCTGGGTGCGCAGGATGAGTACGAAGCCCGCAGCCGCTACTTTTTCAATAAAGGGATGGAAAAGAAGAAAGCTAGCCGGGTGGCTGAAGATCCCGGACAGCCTACATGAAAAAGAAACTCTGCCAAAGCTTAGCTAAGTACACGCTCTTTGGCCTGTGCATGCTGGGAGCAAAGGGTGCGCTGCTGGCTCAGGTCTCCTTACCTATTGGAACGTGGCGGACCCACTTCTCTTATCAGTCAGTACAAAAGCTTGCTGTAGCCGGCAACAGGGTTTACGCCGCAGCTCAAAACGGGCTTTTTTTTTATGATCAGGAAGATCAGTCGCTAAACGTCCTTTCCCGCCTGGACGGACTCTCAGATGCAGGAGTCGCTGCCCTGGCTTATGATGAAAGCAGGGATTTGCTGCTGATCGCCTATCGCAGCGGTGCCGTAGATGCCCTTTCTGGTAACAGGCTGGCTGCTTTTACCCTGCTCAGGGATGAAGGAGCAGGCGAAAGCATTTTTGAAATTCTCATCCTTGATCAGCGTATCTTTCTGGCAACATCCGAAGGGGTACGGGTGCTTTTGCTGGAGGGGGAAGGTGATTTTTCGCTTCGCATCCTGGAGTCTTATACCCGACTGAGCAGTACCGGAGAGAACCTTCCGGTCTACGACATGACCGTCTTTGATGACAGCCTTTTTCTGGCTACCCCTGAAGGTGTCATCGCCAATGCTCTTGCTCCTTCGGTCAATCGGCAGGATTTTGCCAGCTGGCGCAGGTTTGGACCGGCTGAAGGTATTCCTTCTCAAAGGGTTTCTCACCTGGCACAAAAAACCTCCGGCGTTTATGCCGCGGTAGATGAGCAGGCGGTTTATGTCTATCAGGATGGAAGCTGGCAATTGACACCTGTTCTAACCACTCAGCCCTTTAGGAGCCTGAATGCTTACCCGGCAGGCATTGCTGCCCTGGCAGGAGACAGCCTTTTTGCGCTGGAGAATGAAGGAGCGCTGCAAATCCTTTTACCTTCCCCTCAACCTCGGGAAGCAGTTTTTGATAACAGAAGTACACTTTGGATTGCTGATGCTCAGGAAGGCTTACTGAGAATAAGGGAACAGGAGGCCGAGGCACTTGCTCCCAATGGGCCGGTAAGCGATGCTCTTTATGGCCTGTACTATCAGAATGATACCATCCTGGCCCTGGCCGAAGGCAGAGCTGCTTTTTCAATTTTCCGGGCAGGGCAGTGGATCAATTACGAAGAAGAAGATATCAGCTCCGGTCTGGAAGTGCAGACGCTATCTCCGCTGCTGGATGTGGCCTGGCTTGAAGCTGAAGATAATTATTACTTTGCGACGGCTGGTGCAGGGCTACTGCGCTGGGATGGCATGTCGTCTTTCGGCCTGGTTCGGACCGATGATACCGAAAACAGCTTGGGTAATGATATGATTTCTGCAGTAGAAAGTGTGGGTGCTGCACAACTGTGGATCAGCAGCTACGGAAGCAGTAATTCGCTACACCTCTACGATGCCACTGCCAGTACATGGAATGCTTTTGGCCCCTCTGGAGCCGCTGGCAATTTTCCGCTGGATATCACAGTGGCTGATGATGGCAGGCTCTGGCTGCTGAGTGGACAGGCAGGGGTGGGTGGACAGACAGGAAGAAGCCTGCAGATTTTTGACGCTGAAACTTCCGAAACAGCCTTACTCCAAAACCTGATTCCTTCTGGTTCTTTGTCAGGCGACATTTTTACAGAAGTAGTCAATGATAAAGAGGGGCGAATCTGGATAGGAGGAAACGAAGGTATCTCCTACATTCCATCACCGGCAAGTATCTTTGAGAACCCTGCGGCTGTGAAGCCTATCTTCGAGAACCAGTTCCTCCTGTTCGGTGACTACATAACAGCCCTGGCAGTAGATGGAGGAAACCGGAAATGGGTAGGGACTCGCAATGGTTTATGGCTCTTCGGTCCGGATGGAGAAGAACTGGTTAGCCGTTTTACTACGGCAAACAGCCCGCTGCCTTCAGATACCATCCTGGATATCAGCATTGAGGGTAGCAGCAGTGAAGTCTTTTTTCTTACCTCCAGGGGGCTGGTATCTTACCGAGGCACAGCTACTACCGGGCAGGAGACACATACAGAAGTTAAAATTTTCCCCAATCCCGTTCCCCCAGCTTATGAGGGGCTGGTAGGGATGAGCGGCCTGGTGAATGATGCTATTGTAAAAATCACTACGATTTCCGGTACACTGGTAAGAGAACTAAGAGCAGAGGGAGGTACTGCTGTGTGGGACATCAGCGACTACAATGGCAGCCGGGTAGCTACAGGTGTTTACCTGGTTTTCAGTGCCTCGGCAGATGGCAGCCAAACATTTGTAGGTAAGCTGGCGGTTATCAATTAATATGTTACACAAGAGCAGGGGCATTGTACTTAATTTCATAAAATACCGGGAGACTTCCATCGTCACCCGCATTTACACTGAGGCTTTTGGGCTGCAGTCTTATATTGTTAACAGCGTCCGAGGGGGAGGGAAGAAGAGTAAAGCCAAAATTTCATTTTTTCAACCCCTGACTCTACTCGATCTGGTTGTGTACTACAAAAATTCTCCCGGTCTCAACCGTATTTCTGACATCAAGTGCCTCGAGCCCTACCAGAGCATCCCTTATGATTTCAGAAAGTCGGGTATTGCCATGTTCATTACTGAGGTGCTTAATAAGAGCCTGAAGGAAGAAGAAGGCAATGCAGAGCTGTTTGAGTTCTTATATAATGCCCTGCTGGTTTTCGATCATTTGCCCCAGGCCTATGAAAATTTTCATCTGCAGTTTATGATCAAGTTGAGCCGCTACCTGGGTTTTGCACCCCAGTCGGCAGAAGAGGTATTTGAGCAGGTTTATGAGTTTATTGGTAAATCACAGGTATCAGAAGAAGAACAAAGCATACTCAGCCAACTCATTGATAAACCTTTTACCGAGCAGGTCAGAAGCAGTAATAGCCTCCGGCGCCTCCTTCTAGACGACCTGGTAAAGTTTTATCAGCTGCATATTGATAACTTTGGTGACCTTAAATCTACCTCTGTACTGCGTGAGATGATGGAATAAAAAAAGCGGAGACTAAGACTAGCTCCGCTTTGAAGGTAAAAGCTTTTGTTTGCTTAAGAAGCAGGCTGGCTCGGGGCTTCTTCCAGTGTAAAGGTTCTTTCTTCGCTGTTGAAGGGGCTGTCTACCAGATTGCCCTGGCTGTCTACCAGTTCAATTTTCACGGTGTTCTCACCCATCGGCAAACCTTCCAGGATATAAGGCTCCCACTGGTCTACCATAAATTCCTGTTCGCCGTTCACAGTCACCCTTACTTTATTGCCATCAGGGCCGATTTCAGTATTGACCAGGTAAAAGTCAAAGAGTAGAGACTGTGTTTGCTCTCCGGTATAGGTACCTTTGGGGCGGCTGTAGAACAGCATAGGCTGAGAAAGATCTACTTGTTCTGCCTCGGCATCGCCTATAGTAAATTGAGAGACTTTATAAGCTTCAGGGTGCTTCACGCTCTGATGGTAGGAGCGTGAAAGGAAGGAAAGGGCTACATAATGACCATCTTCCAGTTCCAAGCTATGAGTAGGCTCATAGATCGCATAGTAAGGGTTATTGTTTAGGATCAGATGGATGTGCTGTCCCTGATCGGAATTAGCCAGAGGCTTCTGATCCGCATCGGGCGTCTGTACACCCAGTTCGTAGTTGGTGACCTCATACTCAAAGGTGACATTGTTACCCTGTACAGTGGCACCTTCGGCAGGCGCATTCATTTCAAGTATGGCATCCGGGTATTCTGTAGCAGGAGGCGCAGGAGATAAAGTCACTTCAGAAGCAGTATCCGCCTCGGTAGACATATCGGTCGTATCGGTAGCCTCACCTTCCTCTGTGCCTGGGGAGTCACAGGAAATTACTGAAAGAAGAAAAAATGAAGAAAAAATAGTTAAAAATAAATTTTTCATAGCACAGTTTGTTTTAGTTTGATGAGTTGCAATTTATTTCAAATTTTGCTGAATTATTGGCGAAATTAATTAAACCCTATTATTATGGCTAATGCATCCTTTGAAAATATTCCCTCTCTAAACCTGGCTGACTTCACTAGCGGTAATAAGGAACAAAGAGCAAAGTTTGTGAATGAACTGGGAGAAGCTTTTAACAACGTGGGCTTTGTGGCGATCAGAAATCATGGTCTATCCGACGAACTGCGTCACAATTTATACGATTCTGTAAAAGAGTTCTTTTCTCAGCCCACCGAGGTGAAGCAAAAATACGAAAAGCCCGAGTTGCATGGGCAGCGGGGCTATACCGGCAAGGGAAAAGAACATGCCAAAGGCCGTACTACGGCAGATCTTAAGGAGTTTTACCAGATCGGGCAAATGGTAGAAGACAATGACCCTGTGAAAGAAAGGTACCCGGATAACATATGGCCAGAGGAGACGCCCGCTTTTGAAAAATACGCCGGCACTACCTATAAGACACTGGAAGCTGCTGGCAGAGAGATCCTGAAAGCGGTAGCCCTCTACCTGGAATTACCAGAGAACTACTTTGAGGATAAAGTACACAATGGTAACAGCATTCTGCGGGCTATTCATTATTTTCCTATTGAAAATCCTGAAGCCATCCCTGCTGATGCCGTAAGAGCGGCTGAGCATGGCGATATCAACCTGATCACCCTGCTGATGGGCGCCAGTGCCGAAGGCCTGGAGATCAAACGGCGCGACGGCAAGTGGTTTCCGGTAACTGCCCTGCCAGAGCAGATTGTGGTCAATGTGGGCGATATGCTGGCCCGCCTTACCAATGACAAACTGAAATCTACCATTCATCGGGTGGTAAATCCTCCCAGAGAGAAGATGAAGACTTCGCGCTACTCTATTCCTTTCTTCCTGCACCCCCGCTCGGAGATGGATCTGACTTGCCTGGAGAGTTGTGTAAGCGAGACATATCCTAAGGGATACAGCGATATGACTGCCGGAGAGTTCTTAGATGAGCGCCTGGCGGAGATTGGATTGAAGAAGTAATTGATCATCGTGGCATAAAGCCCCGTCATTTTGATTCGCAGAGTACGCTATCTCATCTTCCTGAAAGATGTGTTGCTGATCACCATCAGTGCCTTCGGAGGGCCGCAGGCGCACATGACGCTTTTTCTCCGGGCGTTGGTAGAAAAGCGGCGCTACCTTTCAGAAGGCGATTTGATGGAGCTTTATGCCCTTTGCCAGATTTTACCAGGCCCCACTTCTACACAGACCATTACAGCTATCGGTTATAAGATCGGTGGTGTCAGGCTTGCCCTTCTGACCCTGCTCGTGTGGGTCATGCCTGCGGTCAGTTTAATGACACTGATTGCCATTACGCTATCAAATTTCCAGGAGAAAGAGCTATCGCTGGCATTTACCCGTTTTATTCAACCTATGGCGGTAGGATTCGTCACCTATGCTGCCTATACCATCAGCCGTAAGGTAGTTAATACCAAGACAGGTTTTGTCATCATGCTGCTGGCGGCTTTCATTTCATACTTTATCAGAAAACCCTTCATCTATCCACTACTGCTTTTTCTGGCGGGCTTTACCACTTCTGTTAAATGGAAAAGACACTCACGAGAGCAGAAAGATAAAATGTACATAAAATGGGGAAATCTTCTACTGTGGATAGGAATACTAATTTTTGCTGCAATTACTGCGGGTGTTACCAAACTCACTCCTGTCCGCCTGTTTGAAAATTTTTACCGGAATGGCAGCCTGATTTTTGGTGGCGGGCAAGTACTTATTCCACTTCTGTACACCGAATTTGTTGATTTCAAAAAATACCTGACGTCGGAGGAGTTTCTGTCAGGCTTTGCTATCGTACAGGCTGTTCCGGGGCCTACTTTTTCTTTCAGCGCCTACATCGGCTCGCTGGCGATGCGGGAGCATGGCATAGGAGGAGAAATACTGGGAGCCGTGGCTGCATCCTTAGGCGTATTTCTGCCGGGTACGCTGCTGATTTTCTTTATGATCCGCTTCTGGGATCAACTGAAAAAGTACCGAGTGATCAAAGCTTCTCTGGAAGGGATTACCGCCGCAAGTTCAGGTATGGTAATCGCGGCAGCCTTTTTACTGATGGAGCCAATCGCGATGGATTGGCTCAATGTATTTGTTGTAGTAGGTACTTTTGTACTGCTGCAATTCACCCGTATCCCAGCACCTCTTATTATCCTTGGAGGACTGGTAGCGGGGATACTGATATGACTATTTTCCTTCTGCCCTGAATATTACCATGATGGTCATTAAAATGATTTTCAGATCCAGAGAGAAAGATACATTTTTAAGGTAAAGGATATCAAAGCGTAGTCTCTGTACCATTTCATCAATGTTTTCGGCATAGCCAAACTTAATCTGCCCAATAGAGGTGATACCGGGCTTCACGTAGTGCAGATAGCGGTAATGAGGAGCCACAGATATAATCTGATCAATGAAGAATTGTCTTTCAGGCCGGGGGCCGACAATAGACATATCTCCCTTTAAAACATTGAAGAACTGAGGGATTTCATCAAGACGGGATTTGCGCATGACCCTTCCCCAGGGAGTAATACGAGGATCCCCATTGCATGCCAGTGAAGGCCCCTGGCATTCTGCATTTACATACATGCTTCTAAACTTGTAAATCATGAAGGGTTTGCCTCCTTTACCGATACGCTCCTGAGCAAAAATCACAGGACCTCTTGAAGAGATAAATGTAGCCAGTGCGGTAAGTACAAATACAGGGGAACCTAACAGAATAACAAGCAAAGAAAAGAAGATATCAAAAGATCTTTTAAAAATTGCGGCCTTTACATCATCTACCTGAGAACTGGTAATATTGAATACGGGGATATTATCATAGCGCTCGAAGGTAACGCCCTTCATAGCATAACCACGGTAATCGTTGATTACCTTTATTTTTCTCTTGAAGCGCTCACCGAAGTTAATGATCTGCTGAACCACATCATGCTCAAGATGAGGGGTGCAGCAGTAAATTTCATCTACCTGATTTTTAAGTACAAAATCCCTTAAGTCATCAATATTACCAAGTATTCCATTTTGCTTACGGTTGTTATCAAAATGACCCATGAATTTATAGCCATATTCACGGTGGCGAACAAAGAAAGCTTTCAGGTCTTCGGCCACATCACCATAGCCCACAATCACAACTCTACGGTTGTTATAACCCTGTAAGCGATACTGGCGGAGCGTATAAGTAAAAACTGCTTTCCAGAGTGATGCAAAAAAGAAGAGCAGAATATATGATATGAAAAGATGTTCTCTTGAGTAGTAATAAGCTTTGAAAGCCATCAGGAAGACTGCCACTACCAGGGCATGCAAAATGATGGAAGTGTAGTGTTTGCTTAAGACTTTAGGAATAGTAGAAGATACTCTAGTGATATGGTAGGGCTTAATTACCAATATTGCCAACAACCAGGATACATTTACAAAAAACAGAAGCCCTGAGTAAGGAGATTCAAAGAAAGAATGAACCTCATCAAATACAAGCAGGTAAGAAGCCAAAAATGAAACATTGAGCAGCAGGAAATCTACGGCGATGTGTATGACTTTGATGTTCTGTGAAAAGCGGTGGTTCATGGTTAATCCTTAACTTTTTCAGTGCTTTCTGGCTAAATTAACTTCATCTCACTGAACACTTATCATGCCAGATACATGGTGATGAGCTGTTTTTTACGTACAAAGCAGAAGACACCGGATTGAGTAATTTCGTTGTAAGCTTTTCAGCTGGCGGACAAAGATTGTGTAAAAAAAACTGTCAACAAATGTATATGCTCTCCGTGACGAGCACATGTAATGTTTACACAAAAAAAATCAGCGTTGAAGTAGCACGATCGAGTCAAAATTGGATATTTACGTAGAGGACTTATCTTGAAGGGTCTTTTTTTCCTTTCAGGTACCAGCCCTGCTTCCATCTCAAACCTGCCATAATACCAAAGTTGTTAGTGAGTTCACCTCTGTCTACTGCAATTGAGGTATGAAGTTCCAGTTTTCTTTGGAGGAGGGGTGTAGTAACCTCAAGAAGGAAGTAATTCTGACGTAAAGGTGGCTTAAAAGCATATTCCAAATCAGGGTTTGTAATACTTTCCCATCTGCCTATTCCTCCATTTAAACCGCCATAGGTACCATAATTTTTGGAGAATGTAGCTAAAAAACCATACTCAATTTGGGGACTTATTCTACCTTTGATACCAAAATGATGCGCTATAATACGGTTGTTCACAATGTTGAAATCAAATCTGTTGATATCAGGATCCTCAAAGCCTGGTACATAATATTGCATTCTAGCTTTGGTAAAGAATAAAGGCGTACCTAGTATCCTATCTTGGTAGGTCCACCCGGACCTGTACAGATAGTTGTTGTAATAATTATCTCTTCCCCCGTAATCATAGCCAAAATTATCATTAGGATCATTACCCTGAGGGTCAGTGAAGCCGGGGCCACTCTGAAATTTTGTATTTAGGTATTCATAAGCGAAACCAGATATATATTGGAAGTCAGTTTTATTTTTTAGGGAGATGCCTGCCAACTGATCTTTGTTTCTCCAAAAACGCGTACCCGACCAGTCGGCATAGGGAATTTGGTAATAGAGCAAAAGGTCAGCAAACCCTAAAGAGCTTTCTGCTCCAAAATCAAATATACCAAGATTATCACCCAGTACATTCTTTTGCTCGCCATAAATCGGGTTACCACCATCCGCATTCAGGTTGACACCTGCCGAGCTACTAATTACTCTTAGATAATCATCAAAGCTTGCAGGTGCTTCGCCAAAAGTAGGATGTTCGCCTCCCCATACTACCAAATGTACAAGTCCTGCATATATTTTTGCTTTTTTACCTCCTCCTCTCAGGTAAAAAGACTTTTCATGTAAAAGGGCATTTGTCATAAACCTTTCCTCACCAAACCAACCATGGGCATACGTACCTTTAAATTGAAGATAACCTTTAGTAAATGGTACATCGGTATATTCAGGGACGGAGATTAGCAGCATGGGCATAGGACGGGCATTCTGACTCAGGGCTAGCGAGCCGCTGGAAAGTTCACCGGCAGTAGTACCCAGGGTTCTTTCCATACGGCCTGCGGTAAATTGCAGGAAGTGAAACCTGATACCTGCGTAAGCCTGCTGTAGGAAGGCATCATAAGCTTTTCCTTCGTCTATACCTGCTTTGCCAATGGCCTGTAGGCCGCCGATCAACTCAAGCTTGTCCAGCAAAGAGTATCTTCCTTCAGAACGGATGTTGAGCCAGCTTACATCATCATCGGCAAAATCAAGCACACCAAAACGATTAGCTGCCAGGTAATGAGGAAGGTAGTTTTGGCTGCTAAGCGTCTGATTCAGAGATATATCAACTGTAACGGAATCTTTTGTAACGGAATCTTCCTGAGCCTGCCCTGAAAATGATACGCTGAAAAAAAGGAGCAGGCTGATAAGCCTAAAGTGTAATATCTTCATGAATAGTAGGGGCATTCATTTTTTCAAAAACAAAGTGACGCAATTCATCGCGAAACCGGCTGATAGAAAACTGCTCAGCATGGTGGCGAATACTATGGGGATCAAACTGGCTGGCACTAGTCAGGAACTGTTCAACTGCCGATTTGATAGCTGATGCTTCCTGTCTGTCAAAGAAAACACCGCTCAGTCCTTCACGAACTGTCTCAAGCGAACCTCCCCTTCGGTAGGCGATTACGGGTGTGCCGCAGGCCTGGGCCTCTACCGGGATGATGCCAAAATCTTCGTCGGCAGCAAATACAAAGGCTTTGGCGCGCTGCATATAATGCTGCAGCTTATCATGAGGCTGAAAGCCCAGCAGATGGATATTATTATGTCCTGCGGCAATTTGCTGTACCTTCTTAAGGTCAGGTCCCTCTCCGATCACGTAGAGTTGCTGTTCGGGCATTTGTGTAAAAGCCTTTACGATCAGGTCTATCTTTTTGTAGGGTACAAAGCGAGAAGCTGTTACAAAAAAATCTTCCTTCTGCGTGTACAGGGAAAACTGATCCACATCTACCGGGGGATAAATGACTGCTGCCTCACGTTGGTAAACCTTTTTTATACGGGCCGCGATGTAGGCTGAATTGGCAATGAAATGATCAATACGATTGACTGTGCTCAGGTCCCACATGCGGAGGTAATGCAGGATCATTTTAGCGAAAAAACCTTTTATACCCCGGGTAAGTCCGGCTTCGCGGAGGTACTGATGGTATAGATCCCAGGCATAGCGCATAGGAGAGTGGCAATAGCAGAGGTGCAACTGGTTGTTGTGGGTAATCACCCCCTTAGACACCGCATGGCTGTTGGAAACAACCACATCATAGCCGGATACATCCAGTTGCTCAATGGCCAGGGGCATCAGCGGTAGGTAATTCCGGTATTTGGTCCGGGCAAAAGGCAGTTTTTGGATAAAGGTAGTCTTAACCGGCTTATGTTGGATATAGTGTTTGAGATGATCAGGCAAAAACTCCACTACAGCAAACAGATCGGCCTCCGGAAATACCTGCAGTATCTGTTCCAGCACTTTTTCAGAACCGGAATGGTCAACGAACCATTCATGAACGATGGCAACTTTGGGTTTGAGCATGTGCGTGGGTGTATGGCTACAAAAATCTAAAGATTTCTGATCAATTCAATATGCTTTTGCAAGGATTGTTCCCAAGTGAAGCAGTCGGCCCTTTTGATGCCTTTTTTTACCCTGTTTTCTTTTTCTACCTCATTCATAGTCAACATATTAAGTATAGCGTTGCCCATAGCTTCCGTATCTTCCGGATTGACGTAAGCGGCGGCATCTCCGCAGGCCTCCGGCATACTGGCCCTGTCTGAGACAAGCACCGGGCAACCACATGCCATTGCTTCCAAGGGTGGGAACCCAAAGCCTTCATAAAGAGAAGGAAATACGAAAAGATCAGACATACTGTAAACGACTGGCAGATCTTCATTATCAATAAAGCCTGTAAAGCTGATCCGGCTCTCCAGTTCCGAATTCTGTCTGATGCGCTTATAAATGGAAGTATCTCCGGTAATAAACCCCTCCTTTTTCCCCACGATCAGCAGGGAATGATCGGGAATCTGATCCCTGATCTGATCAAAAGCATTCATAAGCGCAAGCAGGTTTTTGTGTGGCTTTACATTACCCACAAACAGCAGGAATTTATCTGGTAGTTGGTATTTCTGCCTTACCTTTTGTAATAAATCCACATCAAGTATCGATCTGAATAAGGCATGATCAATGCCATTGTGAATTACCGTAATTTTATCAGAACTTATTCCAGTGTATTTTACGATCTCATCTCTTGAAAAAGCTGATACGGTAATAATGTGGTCACTCCCTTTCACAGCGGCTTGCATCATCACTTTGGCATAAAGCTTCTGCTTGAGAGAAAGGGTATGGAAATAAGCCAGGTGATAGACATCATGAATGGTAACAAGACGCTTTCTGGCTTTGATGGGTAAGAGCGGCACATTATAATGAGGTGACCAGAATACATCACAGTCAGGAATCAACCGGGGAAAGCTGATCATTTCAGCAATTGAGTAAATAGGAATTTCCGTATGAATGACTTCTGCAGCGTAGTGCTTTAGTTCCTCCTTATTCCCAATGAGGGTAAGCTGAAATGCCTCAGAAAGTGCAGGGATCAGGTTTTGTAAATAAACGCC
>JBKHDR010000063.1:0-25276 GCA_046541235.1 Cyclobacteriaceae bacterium
CAAAACTGATAAACTCTGAACTAACATGTGCGGCAGGTATAGCATCGCTAACGAAATTCAAAGCATTGCCCAAGGGATGGACCTGCAGGTCCCCCAAGATTTCTCTCCTCGCTACAATGCAGCGCCAACGCAGGTTTTGCCCGTTTTGGTCAATCGGCGTCCGGGACGTTTTTCTCTGCTGCAGTGGGGCATCGTGCCCTTCTGGGCAGAGGCAGACAAACCCAAGCGGCTGATCAACGCCCGGGCCGAGACGGTCAGCAGCAAAGCTACCTTTCGACAGGCATTTCAGCAGCGGCGCTGCCTGGTACCCGCCGGGGGCTACTTCGAGTGGAAGGCAGAAGAAAAAGGCAAGACTCCCTTTTTTATCAGGCTCAAAGAAAAAGAAGCCTTCTTTTTTGCCGGTCTCTGGGATGTGCATACCGATGCGCAGGGTGAGCGACATGGCGACTTCTGCATCATTACCACCGAGGCGCCACCAAGCCTCTCCCATATCCACGACCGCATGCCTGTCATCCTGCCCGAAGAAGCCTGGAGTTTCTGGCTGTGTGATACAGAAGATTGGGAAGGGCTGCTGGAATTGCTCAAGCCAACTGAGAGCCAGAAGCTGGAAGCTTATCCCGTCTCCAAAAAGGTAAATAATGTTAGTATAGATGAGCCGTCACTTATTGAAAAGGCAGGCTAAATTTGTTTGCTGAAGCTGAAGAAGTCAAACCGGAAATGAAGATGAAAGAAATCAGAGCCATTTCCTGCTATTGAAGATTTTATCAAATTTAGGTCAACCTGTTCTTTTTAAACTTTACCTATTTCTTTTATCAGCCCGGCTTCATTAAATTGACCCTTTTGAAAGAGAGTACGTATTAAAACATCAGAAACCCAAAAAAATGTATGGAAACTAAATATTACAACCCCAGTCCACTGGAAGTAGAAATGGCCAAGGCCATAGAGAGCCTCAAAGGTCCCATAGAAGAGCATCTCAGCAATAATAAAATTGTAGAAATCAAATCCAATACGACCACTGATAATCCTCAGCTCAACATTTATGTAGAGGATAGTGATGGCGACCGCCATGAAATCGTGATCAAGATCATTCAGCGAATAGACAGCCCTCAAAGCTAAAGCCTGTGGCGCAAGACCCTTCACTTACTGAAAAAGAATCCCGTTACGTACACGACACGGACTTCCTGCTCACCCGCCATGAGGTGAACAAAAAAGTGAATCGTCTGCTCCGAAGTACCGAACGTGGCTTAAATGAATACATCCGAACGAATGATGTTACATTTCCTGAGGAGGTTAAATTCAGGGCCGGAAAGATCGCCAAAGGTGAAAACTACCGGCTTCTGCCTTATCTGATACTGGATTATCCCCGTCAGTTTGAGCAGCAGAGCATTTTTGCGCTGCGTACCATGTTCTGGTGGGGGCATCCTTTTAGCGTAACGCTGCACCTCTCCGGCCTGGCTCGGGCAAGTTACCTGCCTGCTCTTATTAAGAGTAAAAAACAATTTGACGCACGGCAGGTATATCTTTACACTATGGAAGATGACCCTTGGCAGCATCATTTTTCACAAGAAAATTATACGCTTCTGCAGGATCTCTCCGATGCCAAGTGGAAGCAAATTCTGGACAGACAGTCTCATATCAAACTGGCCACTTTTATGCCGCTGAAGGACTGGAACCATTTGCCGGAATTTGCCATTAATTTTTTTGAACAGGCACTTAAAGCCCTGAAAATACAGCCCTGAGGCTAACTGTAGGTTTTGGTGCATAAGAATCTTCACATGACTACCTGTATGAAAATATATCTTAGTATTATCATGATGGTCCTGTCTCTCAGCGCATGGGCGCAGGATGATCTTACTTCTTTTGAAAACTTAAGGGGCCGTGGCAAACTGGAGGATGGTAAGCGCACCGGCCGCTGGACTTTTTTCCGTGATAACGGGCAGCTTGCGCAAAGGGGCGAATTTGCTGATGGTGAACGAAGCGGCAGGTGGATGTTCTTCAACGAATATGGCAGCCTGCTGGCAGTAGGCAATTATGAAGAGGGCGAACTGGAAGGTGAACTTAAAGTTTACTATCCCAATGGTCAGCTCAAGTCTGTTACTTATTTTGATAATGGCCTTCGCGATAGCACCTACACTGAATATCACTACAACGGCAAAGTAAGTGTGGAAGGCCAGTACCGGGCCGATGTACAAATCGGTATCTGGAAGACTTATTATGAAAACGGGCAGGTTTATTCTGCTGGCAAATATCTCAACGATGTCAAATCAGGTATCTGGAAGTACTTTAATGATGCTGGGATACTGATTGCGGAAGGTTCTTACAAACTGGGTCTTGAAGACGGTCAGTGGTTTAAGTATCATCCGGAGGGTCAACTGCAATCTATCGGTAATTTCGTGATGGGCCAGGAAGATGGTTTATGGGGACTTTTTTATGTGAACGGCCAACTGATACAGGAAGAAAACTGGAAGATGGGCAGGCTCATGGAGATTGGTCCTTACTTCAGCATTACGGCAGATACCCTGGATGCCGGCTCTTTTTCAGATGGAGAGGGTACCCGCCTGACCTACTACCGAACTGGTGAGTTGCAGAGCAAGGGTGAATACAAGTACGGTAAGCCCAATGGTGAGTGGATTTACTATTTTATGGAGGGTAAAGTATCCGGCAAAGGGATGATGGAAGATGGCCAGCAGGTAGGTACCTGGACTTATTATTATGAAAATGGCAACATAGAATCTACCGGTGAGTATGTGAATGATGAGAAAAGTGGTGTCTGGAAATATTATAACAGGAGCGGTCGCCTGATTGAAACAGTTAATCATTCTGAAAAAAAAGAGAATGATGAAACATAAAAAAAGCGGGAGCAGCCTATGCTTCCGCTTTTTCTTTGTGCTTTTTAAAATCAGACGTAAACGCCGTCTTTCTTGGTTCTGTGAAGATCCTCTTTGGTGTAGCCTAGTGTGCGCATGGCAGGTTCATAGCCTTCCTTAGCACTCTTTATAGTAGCTATCTGACCTAAAATTACACCATATATTACTTTAGATACGATATCAGCAGTGGTAAACATCACCTGACGTCCTACCATACCCCAGGCAGTATCCCAGAACCAAGGTACCAGGTAGGCCAGAGGGTAAAGCGTCCAGGAAAGAATCAGTACCCAGAAGATTGCCCTGAAGCGGCCGTGTACTTCCTTTGGCTGATGTTTGATGTTTCTGAAAATACTGATACCTACAATGTAGCAGATGTATATCATAAATACAGTGCTCACTGCACCCCAGATCAGCAGGCGGGGAATATCAACCACCTCATAGAACTGTCCAATGTAACCTGTCCAGATCATTAACAGACCAGCCACTACGAATCCAGTAAAGTTTTTGCGGAAAGCTGCGCCTGAAAAGCCTAGTACGATCAACAACTGCGTTAGCAACATAGGTACATCAATCGACCAGTTGACGTAGCGGTAACCATTGGAAAAGGTCTTATCGCCCAGTTCCCAGGTGGCGCCGTTCCATACAAAGGCTTCCGTCCAAGATTGCGACTGGTTGTAAAGAATCAGTGCAGCTGATATCATAACTACGGCAGACAACCAGGAAGTAAAGCGGTAACGCGGTGTTTGATCACTTGCCGTTGTTAAAAAATACACTAATCCGGCAGCCTGACAACCAAATCCGAGGGTAAGAATATGTCTGACCACATCAAATTGTGCTGAGGTGTACTGGAAAAGATTTTCCATGTTCTCGAATGAATAAAGCTCTATTGTTTCCATAGCAGAGATAAAAAAGTTTGAATTAGTAAAAAAACATGTCAATTTTTGGTATATACCTTTTTGTGAAAATAAAATCTTAGCTTACAAATGGAGGCTTTATAATAGAATAAGCTGATGCTCCATTTGTTTCATATTTCATATTAAATCTTGAAAATAAAAGATTTAATCCTTGGCATCTAGTAAAAATACACCATACAAAGGCTGAAATCTATAGTAGAAATTATAGTACAAATTTAGCTTTCGGTAAGCCTTTTATCGCCTTAAAAATGGAAAATAGTCTCTGATCTCATCTGCATTTGGCTGATAGCCGTATTCGCAGATTTCAAAAGCTTCGGCATACCTGAATTTTTTTCCTTTTTTTTCACCGTAGCAGGCTTGCAGGGCTTTTCTGGTCTTTTTGTTTGCTATGTGTAGCCAGGTTTTACGGAGCCACTCTCGCCGTTCAGCCTCTTCCTGAGGTACCTGCTCGATAAAGCCCTCAATCCAGGGCAGCCATTCATAAAACTGCGAGCCGTGTGCATGCAAGGCGCTGATTTTCTGCTCAAGTACTTCGTCTATTCCTACGACGATATCAGGCTGGAAGGGATAAGGCTTAGTGAAATGATCCTGAAAGTAAAGGAAAAGTGGATTTTTGCGTAGCGGTGGGGTCTCCCTGACCAGGTTAGGAACCATCACCATATAAGCAGCATCCTGCACCAGCTGACTGGTGTAGCGGTGGTCGGGGTGGTAGTCGTTGGGCCGGTGCGTGATGACAATATCAGCCTGCCACTCCCTGATTCTTTTGATGATGAGCAGGCGGTTTTTGAGATCAGGCTCCAGCATGCCATCGTGGTTATCAAAAATCTCATAGTCAACACCTAGCGCTGATGCTGCCGCTATACTTTCTTTACTACGCCGGTCCACCAGCGCACCATCAGTAAGTATATGATGACCAGCGTCTCCATTGGTGGTTGAAATAAACTTGACGCGATGTCCGGCGGCAACAAAAAGGGCGGCAGTGCCTCCGCCAAAAACTTCACAGTCGTCAGGGTGTGCTCCTATAAAAAGTATGTTCATGGGCTAGATTTAATTAGTTAAAACAGATGATCGCGTCTTGTATAAAAAGCTTAGAAATGGCATGTGGTTCTGGCTTAGGCTATTTTACAGCATACTTACCTGGTCTCCTAACTTGATAAGTCCGCTCCTGACTATACGTGCCGTGATGCCACCATGGCCGCGGACAGCATTGTAGCCACCTGCGCCCAGATTTTCTTCCATACGAGAGCAGGGGTGGCATTCTCCGCTGGTTTCAAATACTGCCTCACCTATGCTGAAATTTTTGTTTTTCAATGACAGAAGGTTGATACCTTTCACGACGATATTACGGCGCAGCAGGCCTGGGTCCAGGTTTTCTTTGCCAAGAAAGGAAGCAATGGCTTTGATATGTTCCTCATTGATCAGGGTGACTTGTCTTTTGCCGTCCTCTTTGCTGTAGTGGTCATTTTCAAGTCCTGAAGAAGCATCGGCATAAATCTCTGCCAGTACAAGCGGAGGCTTTCTTCTTTCGGGCCTGATGCTGATCCAGCACACCCTGCCCTGCTGCGCCTGCTGGTTCATCAAATCGCTGATTGTTACACCATCTGGTCTCATAGCTATAGTTTTTGAGAATCCATATTTTCAATTTTGATAATTACGTGACTGGACCAGGTATGATCATGGTAAGGCCGGGGGTGCTGATGAAAAAGCACAAACAGTTTTCTTTCTCCTGGCGTTGGTAAACCAGATTTTACCTTCTCTGATGATCTGCCGGGGCTCAATATGGCTGAGTGCCTTCTGCTTGACGAACATATTGCATGGGTATTACTTTTGTAGAGGTTGTGCCAGCAATTTAAGCAAACACTTAAAAGCAGCCAATGCCCAGGCATAGCTTGTAGAATAAGTGTAAGGCTTCTGCGTTTAAGCATTACGTTTATGAATAAAGGTGTAGCAATTATCATATTTTTCTGCCTGCTGAGCTTGCCAGCCCTGGCTCAGAAGTACAGCACAGCCGCCGGTATCCGCTTTGGAAATAACCAATACGGTTTGACAGTCAAGCAGCGAATTTTCCGGACTGTTTCCGCAGAGGGACTCCTGACAGGTAATGACCGCGAGCTGATCGGAACTGTACTCCTGCTGAAACATTACCCGATTTTAGGAAGAGGTCTTAACGCTTACGTGGGCGGTGGTGCACATATGGGCGGACTGCAGGATTTTGGCCTGGTACTGGGCATAGATGCCATGGTAGGGCTTGAACTGAAGTTCCCATTTCTACCGCTTATCATCTCCGCTGACGTGAAACCTGCCTACCATATCCTGCACGAGGACTGGTTTGATTTCAACACGGCCGTATCGGTGCGCTATGTTTTCGGAAAAGATAAAAAGAAGCAGCGGCAGCGTGCCCGCGAAAAGCGTAAGCGCAGGCGTGAAAGAGAAAAACGACGGAAAAATCGAGATAAAGAAGATCAGACTTTCTGGGAAAAAATAGGGGTGGATGAGCTTTTCAAAAAGAAAGAAAAAGACGGTTCCTGAATCCGATTCTGTGGAAGATTACGTAAACTATTCTACCACAAAACGGGTTTTAAAATCATGAAGAAATCATTCAACTTTATCATAGCAGCGCTTATAATTAGTATTGCCGCCTGCACTTCTAATTCCCAGTCCAGTATGGCTCAAAACCAGAACGGACAGGCAAAAGATGATCAGTACATCGGCATCTGGGAAGATGAAATGCCAGGTGAATACGAATACCAGTTTTCAAAAGAAGAGTGGAAGCAGCGGCTCAGCGAAGAAGAATACGAAATTCTGCGTGAAGCAGGTACCGAGCCTCAAAACTCCAGTCCTCTGAATAAAATTAAAGAGCCTGGTGTCTTCTATTCTGCCGCCACCGGTCAACCCCTTTTTCGTACCGACACCAAGTTTGAATCGGGCACCGGATGGCCTAGTTTTTATAAGCCCATTCGCGAGGAAGCAGTTGTCTTGAAAGAGGATAATGCCTATGGCATGACCCGCATAGAGGTACTTGACAGCAGCAGTGGCTCTCATCTGGGTCACGTTTTTCCGGATGGCCCCAAGCCTACCGGCCTGCGTTACTGCCTGAATGGTGATGCCTTGATCTTTGTTGCCGAAGGAGAGGAGCCACCGGCTATCGTTAAAGAATACCTGGAAAAACACCCGGAAGAGAAACCGGAAATCTAGAGGAGTAGCTGGTTCAACTCAGCTGCATTCTGAATAAGATAAGTGGGCCCTGCTGACAACAGGGCTTTTTTTGTGTTAGCTCCCCAGCTTACGGCTATTACCTCAATACCTGCTTTTCTTGCTGCTTCCACATCCCTGATTTCATCGCCCACAAACATAATTTCGTTTGCCAGCAGGTTTTTCTCTTTCATGATACGGTGCAGTACCCGGCTTTTGCCCAGCAGCCTGCCAGACGTGTAGATGAAGTCAAAATATTCCAGCTGATGCTGCCGCAGGAAGCTCCTTACATTGAGGGCACTGTTGGAAGTAAGAATGCCCAGGCGGTAGCGGCGGCTAAGGCCAGGAAGTACGGCCTGCATATCGCTGTAAGGGCAGGCGAGGTGGGCCTCCTGCCTAAAAGCCTTTCTGACGCGTCGCACGATAAGGGGTACTTTCAATAGGGGCACTTTCAGCTCCCGGAATGCCTCCATGGCTGTTTTTTCACGGAAACGGGGAATGTCTTCTTTACTCACCTGCAGGTAGCCGTATTCTTCAGCAAAGCTGTTGCTGATCTCCAGCAGGCGGTGCAGACTGTCGGCAATGGTGCCATCAAAATCAAAGATAAGGGTGGTTTTGAGGGAAAGAGCGGGTTCCATACAGTTTACTTATCTGGCAGGGGAGGTGGCTCAGCGGCTCGTTCAATGTAGCGATGCGAGTTGTAGAGAAAGACAGCTCCGGTGACACCCACCATACCTCCTGCCAGGATCAGCGGCTGACCCCATTCGTTGAGATTGTCTGTACCCAGCATGACACCTCCTGCTATCACAATAGAGTAGCCGATGACGGAGGTAAGTATGCCTCTCTTGAAGCCTTTGCTGTACTGGCCCAGGTTGGTCTGCGTATGCTGCAGGTCCAGTTGAAGCTTCAGGATTTCTCTTTTGAGGGAGTCTGCCGCCGCAGTAGTTTGTGCGTGCGTGGGTGATGCAGATAGGAAAATGGCTGCACAAAAAAATAGGGTGCTGTAGATCTTTAACATTGGCTGGTCAGGTAATGGACAGGCCAATTTAGGAGATTCTACTGATTTAACCAATCTTTAAAATCGCTTACTCTCTCCCGGCTGACAATCATATCAAGCTGGCAAAGCGGCTGGGCATAGACTTTCAGGCGGCCGTTGACATAGGTCCTGATCTCGGTAATGGCATCAATATGGACGATAAACTTTCGGTTGATGCGGAAAAACTTTCGGGGATCTAGCAGTTCTGCTTCCAGTTTTTCCAGAGGGTAATCTAAAATGTATTTTTTACCGCCATTTTTCAGGCAGGCAAATGTGATTTTACCCTCCGCATAAAAGAAGGCAATCTCGTCACTAGGCTTGCTGATGTACTGATCGCCAATCCTGAGCAGGAAGCGCTGCTTGTACTCGGGAGACAAAAGGCGAAGAAATTTATCCATCGTCTGCACATGTACGTTCCTGGACTGGTAAAATTTTTCGTACTGCCTGAAGGCCCGGGCAAGTTCGGCAGTATCAATAGGTTTGAGCAGGTAGTCTATACTATTGACTTTGAACGCCTGCAGGGTATACTGGTCGTAAGCCGTGGTAAAAATGATGGGATTGCTGATATCTACCTGCCTGAAAACTTCAAAGCTGTTGCCGTCGGAGAGTTGTATGTCAAAAAAAGCCAGGTCAACCTTTCCACCTTCTTTGAAATAAGCTACGGTGTCTTCTACCGAATCAAAAATATGCTCAATTTCGGCCTCCTGCTGGCAGTTTCTGATCTGCCTGGCGAGCATTTCACTGGCAATAGGCTCATCTTCAACGATTAGTACTTTCATATTCAGGCGCTGCAATAAGTGGTAAACGGACGGTGAAAAATGACGAATCCTCTTCTACAGAAATTTCACGCTGGGTGAGCAGGCGATAACGGGTTCGGACATTATGTAGACCCAATCCGGGAGAAGATTTCTCGCCTTGTTTTCGCTGAAGGTTGTTTCGTACCAGGAGAAATTGATTTTCAATGAAAATGTTTACGGTAAGTACTTTCTTTTTAGATACGGTATTATGTTTTACTGCGTTTTCCAGCATAAGTTGAGTTGAAGCAGGCGGGATAAAATATTTTTCCAATTCCTGTTCTTCTACCTGAATAAGTACCTGCAGAGCATCGCCCAGCCTGATCTGCAGTAGAAAAATATAGGCTCTGAGGAAGTCGAGTTCGGTATCCAGGCTGACCAGCTTTTCATACTGGTGGTAGAGCAGGTAGCGGTAAACTTTGGAAAGCTGCTGTATAAATCTGGAGGCTGTATGAGGGTCCTGGTGTACAAGTCCGGAAAGTACATTGAAAGAATTGAATAGAAAGTGAGGCTTGAGCTGCTTGCGCAGGGCTTCAAACTGCGATTCGGCACTGATCGTTTTGAGCTTTTCGGCTTCCAGCAGGGTGTTTTTCAGCTGCGTATCATAATACATTATCGCATGAATGGTATGCAGAAAGAGATTGATCCTGAATACGAATGCCAGGCTCAGGCGAAACTGCAGGCTGCCCCCGGAGCTACTAATACCGAGCCAACTGGGCACCAGGTAAGCGGTGGCTGATGAAATGAGAAGTACATTGATAATGCTGAGCGCAAAAAATAAGACAAGCAGGTTGATCCTGCCACTGAAAAGACTGGTTTTTCTGATGAGCCAGCGAAAGAGGAGCCGGTTGCTTTCCCAGACCAATACTACCATCAGGAAAATGATGACAAAAAGATAATAGCGGTTGATCTGAAAAGTAAATAGCTTATCGCCTCCGGTAAAGAGGATATTGAGAAAGGAGTAGATGGCCAGTAACAGTATGAACAAATACCGGTAAGGATGACCGAACATGCTGTAAGGAATAATATCACCGGCATCCTGCATGAATGCCGGTGATAAATGTATCTAATTAAGGCAGTAAAACCTCATCAATCACATGAATGACACCATTGGTCGCCAGAATATTGACATCTACTACTGTAGCATCTTCATTATCAGTATTCAGGTCAGTGATGGTGACAGGATCAGCCACATTGATGGTAATCTCACTGCCTTCGGCTGTGGGCACCGCTCCGCTGCTCAGGTCGGTTGAGAATACCGCTCCCTGTATCACATGGTACAGCAGGATGGTTCTCAGCGTAGCCGGATCAGCGGCTTCTATGGCAGCCACATCCTCAAAACCAGCATCAATAAAGGCCTGGTCGGTAGGAGCAAAGACAGTATAGGTTTCATCTTCACTGCTCAGCAAATCCACCAGTGATCCGCCAGTTTCGTCAGCATTCTGTAGGGCAGCCAGCAGAAGGGTAAACTGTGGTTCAGATTCGGCAGAGGCCGCAGCAACTACAATCTCGGCAATGGACTGGGTAGGTGGCAGCAGTACCGCATCAATCACGTGCACCACACCATTTCCTTCTTCCAGGTCAGGAATGATAACCTGAGCATAGCCATTAAGGAAAATACCGTCTTCTTCATTGTTGCTGATGTAGATTTCTTCACCCGTACCATCTTCGTCATTGTCATAAAGGGCTGGTGCTGAAGAAGCTCCGGCAGTTATGGCTGAAGATAGTACCTCTGTGCCCAGCACATGGTAGAGCAGGATATCTGCCAGGTTTGGCGCAGCCAGCAGGGCGGCAGCATCAGCAAAATCGCTGTTGGCAATCAAAGTATCAAAAGCAGCATTGGTGGGAGCAAAGACAGTAAAGGTAGCGTCTTCGGCGGTAAGTGCGCCTACCAGATCAGCCTCCTGTACGGCAGCCAGTAAAGTGGTAAACCGACCTTCTGCGTCAAAAACGGCAGGTTCAAGCACCGTATTAAGGCTGTTGAGAATGAATGGAGGTACCAATACGCCATCAATGATATGCACAACGCCATTGTTAGCTTCTATATCGGCTCCTCCTTCTACCACATTTACATCACCGTTGATGGTTACCCCATTACTTGCATCAATACTTAGGCTGCTTCCCTGCAGGGTTTCTTCAGAACTGGTGAGTTCAGAAGCAGTCTTGGAGGTACCCAGGATGTGGTATTGCAGAACGTTGCTCAGCACATAGTCAGGAATGTCAGCCAGTTCTTCATAAGTATTACCGGTAGCCTCAGAGAGTGTACCAAGCAAGGCTACAAAAGCATCATCGGTAGGAGCAAATACAGTCAGATCAATATTTTCGTTGGCAGCGGCAGCGGCGAGTTCGGGATTCGCCTCCAGAGCAGCGGCCAGTATAGAAAATCTGTCGTCATTAGCAACAATCTCGGCCAAACTCACGGGAGCGGGCTCAATAACAAAGCCTTCAGGCACCAGTATCTCGTCTATAGCATGAATAACACCATTGGTTGCCCTGATATCAGCCTCTACCACGTCGGCATTTCCTATTGAAACAGTACTGCCGCTGATGCTGACTGTCAGGCTCTCTCCGCTAAGAAGTGTAGGAATAGTCTCACCGTTGCTCAACTCAGTGGATAGGACTTCACCACTTGCCACATGATACTGAAGCAGGGCAATCAGTGATTCATTGCTGATGTCACTCAGTTCCTCAAACTCGTCGTTAGCTGCCAGAAAATCTTCAAAAGCCTGGTCGGTAGGCGCAAAAACGGTAAAAGGACCATTTCCGCTAAGGTCATCATCCAATCCTGCGGCCACAAGGGCAGCCACCAGTGTTTCAAAGTCATCGTTGGCATCCGCAATCTCTACGATATTTTGGGTAGGTTCTGGTGTAACCGGGTCATCTACTTCTTCTTCGCAGGCAAAAAGAAAAAGTGAGCTGAACAGCAGCAGCCCCATAAAACGTGTTAGCTGTCTGGCTTGATGAGATAGTGTCTTCATAGTTCTTTGTAGTTAATTTGTTTAAAAAATTTCCACTTAAGAACTACCTTTATTCGCTTTAGGATAAAGAGATAGGTGCGAAATGAAGAAATAAAGGCGCCAACTGTTGAAAAAGCTGACTTAACTGTATATATATTTATCAGCAGGCTTAGCTTCTGCCGCAAATATCCTCCGTCGCCTGTAAAATAATATCGCAGGCTTCATGAATTTCATCCTCGCTGATGATGAGGGGTGGGGCGATACGCATCGCATGGTCGCAGTACAAAAACCAGTCAGTGACTACACCCAGCTCAATGGCACGATCTATTACCGGCTTCAGTATCTCAAAAGAACCGTAATCAGCTGCCATCATCAGGCCTTTGTTTCTTACTTCTCTGATAGCCGGATGCTGTAGCCTGTCTCTGAAAATCCGGGCCTTCTCTTCTGCCCTGAGGTAGTGCCCTTCTTCCCGGATGACCTGCAAAGTAGCCAGTGAGGCCACGGCACTGATGGGGTGTCCGCCAAAAGTAGTGATATGCCCCAGGATAGGATTTTCCTGAAGTACCGACATGATTTCAGGTGATGAGATAAAAGCACCGATAGGCATACCGCCGCCCATACCTTTGGCCGTGACCAGGATATCGGGTACAAAATCATCATGTTCAAACGCCCAGAACTTACCGCTACGCCCGAAGCCCGCCTGTATTTCATCCAAAATAAGCAGGCAGCCGGTTTCGTCGCAGCGTTTACGTAAAGCGGAAAAGTAAGCTGTATCGGCCACCCTCACTCCGGCTTCACCCTGTACCGTCTCAATGATAATAGCTGCTGTTTGCTCGTCAATATGCTGCAAATCCTCCAGCTGATTGAAGCGGACATGCAGCACGCCGGGCAGCAGCGGACGATAAGCCTGTTTGAAAGATTCACTGCCGCATACCGAAAGCGCACCCTGGCTGGAGCCGTGGTAGGCATTCAGGCAAGAGACCAGCTTGGGCCGACCTGTAAATCTTTTGGCTAGTTTGAGCGCACCCTCTACTGCCTCAGAACCGGAATTAACCAGGTAGCAACAGGATAAGGAAGCGGGCAGGGTAGAAGCCAGCGCCTGGGCCAGTTGCACCTGGGGCGATTGCACAAACTCGCCGTATACCATCAGGTGCATGTATTTATCCAGCTGGTCTTTGATCGCCTGCACGACCCTGGGGTGGCGGTGACCGGCATTGCTCACACCTATGCCCGAAATCAGGTCAATGTACTTTTTTCCCTCAGGGCTGTACATGTAGATGCCTTCGGCCCGCTCTATCTCCAGCATGAGTGGGAAAGCAGAGGTCTGTGCCAGGTGGCTGAGGAATAACTGACGCTGAGATACAAGGGTGATCTGATCCTGCATGGACAAAATATTTTTTTGGCTATGGGCACAATTATCATCAAAACAAGACAGGCATACAAATGATTTCCCGCCAAATAAAATACCCTTCCGCCAAAGACAGAAGGGTATCCGGAAATTATGAGAAGCTATTAAGGTTGAGTCAAATGTCTAACTCTTTCCCTAAAAACTATTTTTAAGTCTATTCAAATATGATCAAAATGCACCTGCTCAGGAGCGTTTGAAAGTTTTGCTGATGCGCTTGAGCATTTTCTTTTCTTTATTCCAGAAAAACTGGAACTGCCCGAATAAAGCTCCATAGCCCAGCAGCAGAAACTGGTAGGCGGGCATCACAAAAGCAATATAGGTGATGGTTTTTAGCCAGACAGAAGTGGTTTCGTCAAATCCGATCAGGCCAAAAAGGATCTTTCTCAGAAAAACGACGGTGCTTCCGGTCAGTGAAAATACGAGCAAAACGATAATGACCTGGTAAACGCTGTTGAGTTCCCATTTGTCCTGCAGTCTTCCCAGAAATCCTGTTTTTGTTTCTATAGCTTCTTCTTTGATGTTTGTCTGATTCATCATGCTTACCTTAATTTATTAGCTTCTCTTATTTTTATGCTTGGTATTTTAATTTCACTTCAAAGCTAAGCAGCATTTGCTCCGCAAAAAATGATTATCGTCAGTTTTTCAAAATAATGAACAATGAATAATTTTCTCATCAGTCATCATATTGTGCTGCTGAAGAGGGTAGTTTCCGGCTTGTTGCGCCACATACGGGCATCCAGGGCCATACATACGTTCCTGATAAAGGGCTTACCATCAGCCGACACGCTGATAGAGTCATGGTTCAGCTGTACAATCTGGTCGTCGGCCAGCTCCTGCAGGCGGCTCTTGGCCATTTCCAGCACTTCCTTTTCAGCGGCATCGTTGCGCCATTCGGTATAAGAGCGACACATGATGTTGAGAATATGCTGGCGAACAACCAGGTCTTCCTTATTGAGCAGGTGACCCCGGTAAATGGGCAGATGGCCCTCATTCACTTTGGCCATATAAGCTTCCACTGACTTGATGTTTTGGCCAAAAGCGGTCCAGGTATCGCTGATAGAAGAAGCTCCCAGACCTACCAGCAGTTTGGTAGAAGTGGTGCTATAGCCCATGAAGTTACGGTGCAGCCTGCCGCTTTCACTGGCCTGGTAAAGGCCGTCGCTTTTCAGGGCAAAGTGGTCCATGCCAATTTCCAGGTAAGCATTTTCTTCCAGCAGGGCTTTGCCCAGTTCATAGAGATGACGCTTTACCTCGTTGGTGGGCAGGTACTGTTCAAATTTCTTCTGGGCCGGCTTCAGCCAGGGAACGTGCGCATAGCTATAGAAAGCAATGCGATCCGGCCTGAGTAGTATCGTTTTTTCTATGGTATCAGCTACGGTTTCGGCAGTCTGTTTGGGCAGACCGTAGATCAGGTCAAAGTTGACCGAAGTGTAGCCGATATGGCGTGCCAGTTCGCTCACTTCTTTTACCTTCTCAAAAGGCTGGATACGGTTGACAACCTTCTGGACCTCCATATCAAAATCCTGTATGCCGAAGCTGATGCGTCTGAATCCTAAATCATATAGCACCTGCATATGCTCGGCCGTGGTATTATTAGGATGCGCCTCAAAACCCATTTCGGTATCCGCGCCTACGTTACCGCTCTCTACGATGGTGCCAATGAGCTTTTTGAGGTTCTCAGGGCTGAAGAAAGTAGGGGTGCCGCCTCCCAGGTGGATCTCTCGGATCAGGGGCGCTTCGCCCAGTACCTCCAGGTACATCTGCCATTCTTTGAGTAAAGTATTGATGTAAGGCTCTTCTACCGCATGGTTAACCGTGATGCGGGTATTACAGCCGCAGTAAGTACACAGGCTTTCGCAGTAAGGCAGGTGGATATAAATGCTGAGGCCCTCTTCCCTGTTGCCCTTGTAACTTGCCTTCACTTTGGCTTTCCACTTTTCTTCGGTAGGTGGGGTTTCGTCCCAGTAAGGAACGGTGGGATAGCTGGTGTAGCGCGGACCAGGCACATTGTATTTGCTGATCAGTGATTGGTTCATAGCTTCTCTCAGATTTGATTAGTGGCAGACTTCAATACCGGCTTCGGTACCGGATGAAATCGCGGGGCTTAAATAAGGAATGTCCAGTGACAAACCTCTCAGTATGAAGAAGATACCCATGAGCATGACTAACACGGGCATGGCGGTTTTAATTCTGTTTCTGACGCCTATTCCAATCCAGTTGCCAAAAAAAGTAACCATGATCATCACCGGCCAGGTACCTAGTCCGAAGAGCATCATATACAGGGCACCGTCGCCGGAGCTGCCGGTAGCGGTGGCCCCTGCCACGCCCAGGTACACCAGCCCGCAGGGCAGCAGGCCGTTAAGGCTGCCAATAAAATACATGGAAGGGTAGGAGCGTACAGCAAAGAGCTTCTGCATTCGTACCTTCACTTTAGAGATGCCTTTGGCGATGACATGATTGGGGCTCAACTTATGGACAAAGGCAGCGGGTAAGGCTACGCCCAGTATCACCAGCACGCCCAGTGCAATGGAGATCGTCTGCTGGAAGCCAGCCAGCACAAAGCCCTGCCCTAGCAGGCCAAAAAAAGCACCGATAAGGGCATAGGTACTGATGCGGCCGCTGTTGTAGAGCAGACTTGCCACAATACGGCGGGTGCTGGAATCGCGGTTGAGAGGCAACGCAAGGGCTATGGGGCCGCACATCCCGACACAGTGAAAGCTGCCCAGGGCCCCGATAGCAAATGCTGTGAATAAAAATTCCATGACTACAACTTTCTAATGAATAAATACAGACTCTTCATGATAGTAAGCTTTGCTACCATTCTTCCAGTCTAGCTTTATTTTGTAGTAGCCTTTGGCCAGATCGGTGGTGGATATGCTCTGACGGTGGTTTTCGTCTAAGGTGATTTTGGTGTTTACATCAAAGCGCTTGTCCGAAGGCCTGAAAAAGCTGATCTCTCCATGCACTCCCTGCTCAAAAAGGGCAGGAAACTGTATGATCAGCTGCTGGTTTTCCTGTTTAAAGGAAAGTCTTTCTGCCAGTTCACTGGCATTGTTGGTTTTGTCTATCTGCTGCTGGAATTCAATTTCCTGTTTGTAGTAATCTTCCGCCACCAGGTCTACGTTGACCTGAAAGCTCTTGATTACCATGAATACCATCAGTCCGACAAAGGCGATAAATACAATTGCAATTTTATGTCCCCAGTTCATAGCTTCTCTTATTTTGGGTGTTTGTAATTAGGTCTAGGAAATAGAAATCAAATCCAGGCGCTTACAGGTGGTTTACTTATCAGGTCCGAGGAAGTTAGTATCTACTTTCTCCACCAGCTTATCTCCTGAATATACGCCCAGCGTCACTTCAGTCTTCATTTCGTGAATATCTTCCTTGTCAAAGATGATGAAGATGGCGCTCTCTACCACACCTTGTTTCTCCACAAAAAGTTCATCATTACCGACCATTTTGATAGTGCCTTCGCTTTCATCCAGCAGTTCCAGGTGGATGGGCATATCGTTGTTGGTCTTATTAATGATCTTGATATTGTACAGGTTGGAAATTTTGCCGCCTTCCTGCTCCTGGTAGAGCATACCGGGGGTACGAAGTATACTGGTTTCCACATCGGTACGCATGATCAGCAGGCTGGCCAGCAGCCCGACCAGGAGTAACAGCACTATTGAATAGGCGATGCTACGGGTGGTAAAGTGAAACTTCTTGCCTTCAGCAATCTGCTCTTCTGAGGCATAGCGAATCAGCCCCCGGTCAAAGCCCACCCTGTCCATGATGCTATCGCAGGCATCAATACAGGCAGTACAGTTGACGCATTCCAGTTGTGTACCGTTTCGGATGTCTATACCGGTAGGACATACCTGTACACACTGCTTACAGTCTATGCAGTCACCCTTATCGGTGGCGGCTCGGTCTTCGCCTTTTCTGAGCTTAGCTCTTTTTTCGCCACGCTTGTAGTCATAGGCAACTACCACCGACTGTCGGTCCAGCAGTACACCCTGCAGACGTCCGTAGGGGCAAACGTTTGTACAAACCTGCTCCCTGAACTTGGCGAATACGAAGTAAAAAGCAGTAGAAAAAAGGATCATAGCGGTGAGGCCGACGATATGTTCGGAGGGTGGGTCGGTAATGATTTTTTTCAGTTCATCAATACCGATGATATAGGCCAGGAAGGTATTGCCAATAAGAAAGGCAATGGCATAAAAGATGACATGCTTGCTCCCTTTTTTGAGGATCTTTTCCTGATTCCATTCCTGCTTATCCAGTTTCTTCTGGGCTGTATAGTCACCTTCTATCCAGTATTCTATTCTTCTGAAAACCATTTCCATGAAGATAGTCTGAGGGCAGACCCAGCCGCAGAAGATACGGCCATACACAACAGTAAACAGAATAATGAAGACGACCAGGACTAATGTGCCTAAAACAAAGAGGTGAAAATCCTGGGGCCAGAAGATTTGACCAAAGATGACGAATTTACGCTCAAGGACATTGAGCATCAGCAGGGGCTCGCCCTTGATTTTTATAAATGGGCCGGCAAAAAGAATGGCTAGTAAGCCAATACTCACCAGGGTGCGGGCATTGAAATACCTGCCCTGCGGTTTCTTGGGATAAATCCAGATTCTTTTTCCGGCTTCATCCACGGTGGTGATCCGGTCCCGGAAGGAGACCTCTTCATCAGCTTTGTTGGTTTTTTCTAAAATGGCCATTTTGCTTACACTTAATAGTTTGGGAAAAGAGGCCGGAAGCAGTCTTCCGGCCTTGTGGGCTTACTTCATCGCAACCTTTTGTTCTCTTTCATACTTCTCTCCCTGAGGCTCTTTGGCATTGGGAGGGTTAGTGCCTTCCAGCGTGATGATATAGCTGGCTACGTCCTGCATCTCGGCGGGAGAAAGCTGTGACTTCCAGGGAATCATGCCTTTGGCAGGTACGCCATGTTTAATGACTTTGAAAATGTCCTTTACATCGCCACCGTGTATCCAGTATTCGTCGGTCAGGTTAGGACCTACGGTACCTTCACCCTGCTGTCCGTGGCAGGGAGCACATTTCTGAGTGAAAATGGTTTCACCATTCGCCAGGCGACTTTCCGCATCTACAAAAGTGACATTGGTTTCATCTACATTATTGGCACTGCTGGCCAGGTAAGCTTCCACCTCAGCTTTGGCAAGGGCCATCTCAGTTTCGTACTCAGCTCCCTGTAGTTCGCCTGTTTTGAATACATGGTAATGCAGCAGATAGGCCACCCCAAAAACGATGGTGATATAGAACAAAGCCTTCCACCAGGGGGGCAGGTTGTTATCAAGTTCTACAATGCCATCATATTCGTGGTCAGTAGCTACTTCCATTTCCCGCTCTACCGGTACGGCATCATTGAGTTTGGTGAGAATACGATCCAGGAAGCTTTTAGACTCCTGTTCCGCCTCTACATGATTCACTTCTACAGAATCGGCTTCTGGTTTAGCTAACATCCTATCAGCTATGACTTTGATCACAAAGAACATGGTGAGTACCACCAGCAGCATAATGAGTTCAAGGCCCATCAGTGCCCAGATGAGGATTTCCTGGGCGTTGGCCTCTAAGAAGCTGGCTTCAGGGGTAGCCTCCTGTGCCATGGCTACTGCGGGAAGCAGGCTCAGCGCCAGCCAGATTTTTATTGCGGGTTTTATTGTTTGAAGCAGTTTTTTCATGACAATTTAGTTTTGTGCGTGGAGCTGATTTGCTTCCTCCGGGGTTTCATTTTCCAGGTCCAGGGGCATGTTAGCCATAGTGGCAATGCTTTTTTTGTCAGCAGTGAACACATACAACAGCAGGCCAAGGAAGAAAAGAAAGAATATGGTGAAGGAGATCAGCGGGTAGATCTCTATCCCGGTGATGGTCTCCATATGATATTTGATGAATTTTAGCATGTCTTTTAGTTTGAGGTTGAAAGTTTCAGGTTAAAAGTTCTCAAACCTCTAACCTGAAACTTTTAACAGTTTTATTATTTTCCTGCGTTGATGTCGGTTCCTATGCGCTGCAGGTAGGCGATCATGGCGATGATTTCTCTTTCCGCTTTGACCTCTATACCGCTGGCTTTCAGGTTGGCAGCGATCTCTTCGGCCTGCTTCTGCAGATCAGCCAGTGCCTGCTCATCGTATCCTTCGGGGTAAGGCACACCCAGGGTCTGCATGGCCCTGATCTTGTCGGGAAGGTCGCTTACATCCAGGTCCTGCTCAAACATCCAGGGGTAAGGAGGCATAATAGAGCCGGGCGACATAGACTCAGGATCCAGCATGTGGTGGTAGTGCCATGAGTCGGGATACTTGCCACCCACGCGGAGCAGATCCGGACCGGTTCGTCTGGAGCCCCATAGGAAGGGGTGGTCGTAGACAAACTCACCGGCTTTGGCGTATTCACCATATCTTTCAGTTTCAGAACGGAAAGGACGTACCATCTGAGAGTGGCAGTTGTTACAGCCTTCTTTGATGTAGAGGTCGCGGCCTTCCAGTTCCAGTGGCGTGTAAGGCTGCACGCTGGCAATGGTGGGGATGTTGGACTTCACCAGGAAGGTAGGGATCATTTCAACCAGGCCACCGATCAGGATGGCGATCAGGCTCCAGAATAGCAGGGCTATTGGCTTACGCTCAAACAGTCTTCTATGCCAGTGCTCGCCTTTATGACCCTGGTAGTCTTTTTCCAGAGGTGCTGCCTGCGCTTCTTCGTCTTTGAGCAGGTTGCCGCCCATCATGGTTTTAGCCAGGTTGTAGATCATGATGATCACACCTACAATGTAGAGCGAACCACCTCCGGCGCGTGCCATGTGCATAGGACGAATCTGAGTCACAGTCTCCAGGAAGTTGGGGTAAGCCAGCAGACCTTCCTGGGTAAATTCTTTCCACATCAGGCTTTGGGTAAAACCGGCCCAGTACAGAGGCAGGGCATAAAAGATGATACCCAGGGTACCGATCCAGAAGTGAGCATTGGCCAGCTTCTTGGAATAAAGCTCAGTGCGGTACAGGCGGGGAATCAGGTAATACATCATACCGAAGATCATAAAGCCATTCCAGCCCAGGCCGCCAATGTGTACGTGCGCAATAATCCAGTCGGTAAAGTGCGCGATGGCATTTACGTTTTTCAGCGAAAGCATAGGGCCTTCAAAAGTAGCCATACCGTAACAGGTGATCGCTACCACAAAGAACTTCAGGATAGGCTCTTCGCGTACCTTGTCCCAGGCGCCACGCAGCGTCAGCAGACCGTTCAGCATACCACCCCAGGAAGGAGCGATCAGCATGAGTGAGAATACCACGCCCAGTGATTGCGCCCAGTCAGGCAGGGAGTTGTACAGCAGGTGGTGTGGGCCTGCCCAGATGTAGATAAAGATCAGCGCCCAGAAGTGAATGATGGACAGTCGGTAAGAATATACCGGGCGGTTAGCTGCCTTAGGTACAAAGTAGTACATCAGTCCGAGTACGGGGGTAGTCAGAAAGAAGGCTACAGCATTATGTCCGTACCACCACTGGATCAGGGCATCCTGTACACCAGCGTACCAGGAGTAGCTTTTCATAAAGCTGACCGGCAGCTCAAAGTTGTTGACCAGGTGCAGCACGGCTACAGTCACGAAAGTGGCAAGGTAGAACCAGATAGCTACATAGAGGTGTCTTTCTCTTCTCTTCAGGATGGTAGCAAACATGTTCCAGCCAAATACCACCCAGATGATGGTGATGGCGATGTCAATCGGCCACTCCAGTTCAGCATATTCCTTACTGGATGTAAAGCCGAAGGGGAGGGTAAGTACGGCAGAAAGGATGATCAGCTGCCAGCCCCAGAAGTTGATCCGGCTGAGCAGGTCGCTGTACATACGGGTTTTGAGGAGCCTCTGGAGTGAATAATACACCCCGGTGAAGGTGCCGTTTCCTACAAAAGCGAAAATAACGGCATTGGTGTGTAGAGGGCGAATCCTGCCAAATGTGACATACTGAATGCCAAGATTGAGCTGTGGAAAAACCAGCTCAAGGGCTATATACAGCCCCACCAACATACCAATGAGGCCCCAAATGGCAGTAGCTATGGCAAACATTCTTACGATGGCATTATCGTAGTAGAATGTTTCCAGCTTGCCTGATTTAAGCCTGTGCCCGATCTGGCCTTCATCCTTTTTTTGCGTTACAACTGTAGACATATCTGATTACTTAGAAGTTGATTGATTTTTTTCAGAAGGGTTCTCCTCAAACAGGATGCGTACTGAGGGCGTATAATCGTCGTCATACTGCCCGCTATAATTCGCCCACAGGAAAGCGCCCAGAAATCCGAGGGCGACGAGTAGGCTGATGGCGATTAAGATGAATATGGCACTCATAATTTTTAGGTTTGATACAAAGAAAAGTCATGTACAAGCGGATAGAAATGATGGGTATCAGGGAAAAAACTGATTAATGTCAGCTTTTTGGCGCTTTGCCAGGCCCCACAGCACAAAGGGCTTTTTTGATGGTACTGATGCCCATTTGAGCGGTTTTTCTTCATTCAGAAGGACGATATGAAAGAACGAATACTGGGCTTTAGCAAAAAAATTAGCCGGATTTAAAAAACCCGGCCAATCCGTTCTAAGAAATACTACTGTCTAAAATGTCGTTTGCCTGCCCAGTTGACTGCCAGCGTGATAAATCCTACTACGCTGACTGAACTCACCGGCATCAGTATGGCAGCAATCAGTGGTGTCAGCAGGCCACTTACGGCGAAGCTCAACCCGATCACATTGTAGAAGAAAGAGAACAAAAACGCCGCCTTGACAATGTTCATGCTCTTGCGGGAGAAACTCAGGTAGCGGTCAAGTTTGCTGAACTGACGTGCATCCAGGATGGCATCACAGGCGGGGGAGAAGTGGTAAATGTTATCTGCTACCGCCACTCCCAGGCTGCTTTGCTTAAGTGCGCCTGCATCATTAAGCCCATCGCCTATCATCATAGTGTGCCTGCCCTGATCTTCCAGGTTTTTGAGGTACTCCAGCTTGTTAAGGGGCGACTGGTTGAAGTACAGGGCTTCAAATTTGTCCTCTAATTTGGCTTTTTCCCGGTCATTGTCTCCTGAAAGCATATGCCTTACAAATCTACCTTTCAGCGACTGCATCAGGCTCTCAAAACCATCCCGGTACAGGTTTTCAAATTCAAAATAACCTTTTACTTCTTTGTTGATCTTCACATAGACGCGGGTAGTGCGCTTGTCAGCAGTTTGTGTGCCGCATACGTAGCTTTCAGAGCCTACCTTAATCTCATTACCATCAGCATAGGCGATGATGCCCTTACCAGGAATTTCCTCAAAAGCATCGGTCCGGATCAGCGGTAAATCATCTTCCATTGACTGGTAAATGGTCTTGCTGAGCGGGTGGGTAGAGTTTCTGACCACCGAACGCAGCAGGCTTTTTTCCTCTTTGCTTAGTACCATCCCCTGCAATTTAAGTTGCTGAGGTTTTGCCTGAGTGATGGTGCCTGTCTTGTCAAAAACGATGTCGGTAATCTGACTCATCTTTTCAATGGCCTCGGTGTTCTTAAGATAAAGGCCCTTTTTACCAAACAGGCGCATGGTGTGCCCCATAGTGAAAGGAACCGAGAGCGCCAGGGCACAGGGGCAGGCTACGATCAGTACCGAAGTCACCGTATCAAGAATCAGGCTGCTGTCGTGCAGGTACCAGTAGAGCGCCGTAGCAGCACTGAGCAGCAGTATGACAATGGTAAAGTACTTGCTTACCCGGTTGATGATGGAGATGAGCTGAGAAGATTTGTTTTTGCTGAACACTTCCTGGTTCCAGAGCTCGGTCAGGTAGCTGTTGGCCACTTGTTTCTGAATCTCAATGGTAAGGGTGCTGCCTACCTGCCTTCCGCCGGCATAGAGCAAATCTCCGCTGTTTTTGCTGATAGGTATAGATTCCCCGGTGACAAAGCTGTAGTCTATATTGGCCTCGCCCTTCAGCAGTATAGCATCGGCTGGTATCAGTTCCTGGTTACGGATGATGATCTGATCACCTACCTGAAGGTCTTTCATGGCCACACTTTCTTCGGTACCTTTGTTTACTTTGGTTACTGCAATGGGAAAGTAAGAAGCATAATCCCGGTCGTAAGAAAGCGCCTCATAGGTTTTACTCTGGTACCATTTGCCGATCAGCATAAAAAAGATCAGTCCGTTGAGGGAGTCCATGTAGCCGGGGCCCTGCTCCATGATGATCTCATAAGCACTGCGGCCAAAAAAGGCCAGTATGCCCAGAGCGATAGGCACTTCAATGTTGATAAAACCGTGTTTAACCCCTTTCCAGGCTACCACCAGGTAATCCCAGCCTGCGTAAAAGAAGACAGGCAAAGAAAGCAGCAGGTTGATATAGCCAAAAAACACCTGGTATTCGCTTGCCAGCGAGAAATCCGTGTCAAGGTATTCGGGTAGGCTCAGGAGCATAGAATTACCAAAGCAGAATCCTGCAATGCCGATCTTGATGGCCAGGCTGCGGTCTTTTTTCTTTTTCTGCTGCTGGCTTTGAGCCAGCGAAATTTCGGGTTCATAAGCTACTGCCGACAGTAGTTCTACGATCTGCCGAAGCGTAATTTTGTCTTCCTCAAAGGTGATGCTCACCTGCTTTTTGAGAAACTGCACGCTGGAGTTGAGTATACCTTCTTTGAGCTTGTAGAGATTTTCCAGCAGCCAGATACAGGAGCTGCAGTGGATGGCCGGTATGTAGAAGGTGACTTTTCTCAGGCTGCCGTCCCGGAAATCGTAGAGTTTGCTTTTGATATCGTCATTATCCAGGTAGGCAAATTTTTCCTGCCTGGCAGGGTTTTTAAGCTGTATGCCGGGGTTCTTTTCCAGGTCGTAATACTGGCAGAGATCACTGGTATTAAGGATTTCATATACCGTTTTGCATCCCTGGCAGCAAAAGCTTTTATCGTCAAAATCTATGGTTTCTTCTATACAGTCTTCTCCGCAGTGGTAGCACTTCTCTCTTACTAATGCTTCAGCCATAATTTCCGGATTTATTTTATGCTAAAAAAGGGCATATTACGGGCTTCAGCCATGACAGGCATCACAATCAAACATGACTTTTGTCAGTTTTTTGGAGAATTGACAATCAAAAAATACCCTGTCGGCTAGCGGGGCAAACTGTTCAGAATAAACTGGAAGAAATGAAAATCCTGTGCCTGTTTGAGCTCATCCAGCTCATAAGCTACAAAATCTGGTAATTTCTGGTCCTGATTATTGCTGACGATCATCAGCTTCTGCGTAGGGTCAACGGCAAAGTGAATGGTGTGAATGGATTCTTCACACACCTTATGCACCCCTACGTCTTTGAAATGAAGCCTTAGGTATTCAATAAGTAGTTTTTCTTCATAAGATGAAAACTGTTCAGTTGCATCACTGCAGGCTATCAGCACAGTGATGGGTATGCTGCTGCACAGCATAGGCAGGGTGGTCTTAAGTGACCTGATGGAGTAGAACGCCAGGGGCGAACCATCAAAAACGAGCAGCATCTGTTCTATCCTGGCCGTCTCGTCCGGTATGACCAGCACCGGGCAGCCTGTTTTTTTGAGGATTTCATGTATGGGTTTTTTCTGCCCGTAATACATACAACTGGCGTAAAAATTTTTGCTCCTGATGATAAGCAGGTCAGAATAATTGCTTTCGGTGATAAGCTCTTTTACACTGCTTGAGATGATCATCTGCCGCTTACTGGTCTGAAGGACCTTGCCTGCTTCGTGGATGTCCCGGCTTTCATCTACCAGTCCGTTAAAATCTTTAGAATGACCATTCTGGTTATTAAATGCCGGTTTGGGGTTAGCCTGTACATAAGCCTCTTCGTATGCATCATTCATGATACTTTCCATCTGGAATTTCATGATCAGATTGCGTGAATGAGGCATATGAGCATCAATGAAGGAAGATTCCAGATGCGCATCGTCCTGTCCATTGAGGCATATGAGAATTTTTTTCCGGTTCATGTTCCTCAGTATTTTGGTGGTGTTAAGCAGTATGCTGCTTTGTTTTAACAAAAGTAGGACAAAGCTTACCGCAAGAAAATGACTGCTGTCAAGCAAAAAAATGACATAAATCAGTTTAAAAAATAAGTGATACTGAAGGACTTAGGCAAAAAAA